>NZ_KI912486.1:2915-287278 GCF_000518725.1 Mesoplasma seiffertii ATCC 49495
TCAGCTTTACCAATTGATAACTCAATTGTTGTTTGACCCTCTTCAATACCTTCAGCCAAAACATAACCTGACTTTGCTTCAACGATCACATTAAAAGTATGCTGTTCAAACGCCTTAGTTAATTTTGAAGCTTCTTTAACTTTAAAAGCATCAGTTTCAATTGCTTGAATTGCTGCTATTGCCAGTTCATCAGTTTCATATGTTTTTTCTTTAACTAATAGTTTGGTTAATTCAGCATCAACTAATTCTTTTGTGATTTTATTTTCTTGTTTATTATTTTTTATAAATTTTATAATTAGCGGATTTGGTGTTTGATAGCCATCTTGCGCTATAAAAACTACCTTAATATTATTGTTAACAGTTGTAACATTGATACTTTCAATTCCCTCCGGCAAATCTGAAATTATCGCAATTGCTTCTTTTGCTTGGTCAATTGTTTGGTGTCTACCTTGAGCTTCAAATATTACTTTTTTTTCAAATTCAGTAATATTTACTAATTTACCTTTTTCACGATTCCCACAAGCAACAACAGTTGTTGTTGCAATGGTAATCAACCCAACTGCTCCTAATAATGTTAATAACTTTTTCATTGTTTTTCCTTTTCTTGGTTATTTCCTATGCAGGATTTATTTACTCACAAAAAAAAAAAAAAAAAAAAAAAGCAAATAAAATGTAGGGTCTTCTACATTTTATTTGCTCCTTTTGGTACTTTTTGGACGTTTTTTGGCAATTTTTGAACGTTTTTTGAATTTTGGCTTGTTTGCTTAAATCTTTTTTTCGACGTTTTTTAAATTTAGCAGGCTACTAATTTACTAGCTATTTTGTTTAAAACCAAATCTCATTATTATTTTTAAAGATATTCAATACATCATTTTAATGCCCTCTATAATATTTTATTAAGCTAATAAGTTAATCTATTTGATCATTTTCTTCCACATTTGCTACATCAATTTTTCAAAAAAAAAGTTAGAAACTCTAACTTTATTTTTTCGATTTCAATGGTAATTAAGATGTTACAAAATTTTTGATTTCTATCAAATACTTGATGGGCGTCAAGTATCATTTTCAACTGTAAATTTTTCTTTTTTCTTGTCAATATATGCTTGTTGAATCAAACGTCCTTTTAACTGTTGAACTGTTTGAATGGCAACAGAAATACAGATAATTAGTCCAGTTCCCCCAATCGCTAGATTAGATGGTAGGGATGTTAATTTTGAAATTACATATGGTAAAATTGCAATTCCTGATAAGAACAAGGCCCCTAAAACTGACAAACGATTAATTGTTCCGGTTAAGTATTTTTCAGTATCTTTTCCGGGTTTGATCCCTGGAATAAAGGTTCCTGATTTTTGGAAGTTCTCGGCAATCTTTTCCGGATTAATTTGTACTTGAGAATATAAGAACGTAAAGAGAATAATCATTACAGCATAAATTCCAATTCCTCATCATGTATCAAATGATAAGAAATGATTGGCAAAGTAAACAAACCCATTATCGCTTGTTCCCTTAGCATCAATAATTTGCGAAATCGTAATTGGTGTTGAGATAATCGCTGACGCAAAGATTACAGGAATAACTCCGGCGTTGTTAATTTTTAATGGTAAGTATGGTGTATGGTCTTTTGAATCAACTAGTCCTGATCCAGTTTGTTGAATTGGAATTTTTCGTTCGGCTTCATTGGTTAGGACAATTGCAAAGATAACTAAGAAAAAGACCCCCACATAAATCATAAATTTTAAAATTCCGTCAAACAGAATTGCTGCTTCTTCATCTGTGTTTGAAACTCAGAATTGGAAAGTCGCTTTAAAGTTATTTGGCATTGTTGTAATAATTCCAATAAAAATAATAATTGAAACTCCATTACCAACACCTCTAACTGTAATTTGATCAGCAATTCATAACATTAGAAATGAACCTGCTAACATAATTAGCGGTACAAGTACATAGTAAAATCCAGTCGATGCAGCTGACGTTGCATCACCTCACCCAGGAGTAATTAAGCCTTTTGCTTGCAAAGTAAAGATAGTTGCTTCTCCTTGCATAATTGCAAAGGGAATCATTAAGATCTTAGTTAATTTATCAAGTTTTTTACGACCACGTTCTCCAGATTTTGATCATCGTGATAGCACTGGAATCACATCTGTTGATAACAGTTGAACGATAATCGAAGCAGTAATATATGGAGAAACTCCCAATGCTAAAATTGAGAACTTCCCAATACTTCCTCCTCCTAAAGTTGAAAGTAGTTGAAAAAACTGAATATCAGAAACTCCACTTGTGAAGCCTTCATTAATTTTTACCCCTGGTACAGTTATATAAATACCTACCCTTAAAATCAATAACACCAATAAAGTAAAAACGATTCTAAAAACCAAATCCTTATTTTTAGTAAAGAAATTAGTCCTTTCAAAATCGTTTTTCCCTTTAGATGTTTTAATGAAATTGGGCTTACGTTTTGTAGCTTTCTTCATTGCCATCTAGATCACCTCTGCAGTTCCCCCAAGTTTCTCAATTGCTTCTTTTGCTGCTTGAGAAATTTTGTTAACTTTGACATTAATAACTTTAGTTAAAGTACCGTTTCCTAAAACTTTAACTAATTGTTTATCATTCTTAATAATTTTAGCACTAATTAGTGTTGAATGGTCAACAGTTGTTAATCCTAATGTTTCTAAGTCTGATAAGTTCAACAATACAAACTCTTTTTGGTTACGTGAAGTAAATCCAATTTTTGGAAGTCTTCTGAATAATGGAGTTTGTCCCCCTTCAAATCCAGGGCGAACTCCCCCACCAGAACGTGAGTTTTGTCCTTTGTGACCTCTAGTAGAAGTTTTACCTTTTCCAGAAGCCATTCCTCTACCTACACGAGTAGCATCTTTTTTACTACCTTCAGTATATTTTAATTCATGTAATTTCATAAATTGTGACTCCTTTCTTAAGCTGTTTTAGCTTCTTCTACTTTTGTGATTGTTGGGTTAGCTTGTTTTGGTGCTTTCCCGTAACGTAATTCTTGAACTCTTTGAGCAGTTTGCATTTTTGTCAAACCGTCCAAAGTTGCACGAATCATGTTAATTGGAGTATTACGTCCTAATGATTTTGCATAGATATCTGCAATTCCTGCTAATTCAATAACAGCACGTGCAGGTCCCCCAGCAATAACTCCAGTTCCTTCTTTAGCTGGTTTAATTAATACTTTACCAGCTCCAAATGTCCCTAGAACTTCATGAGGTACAGTTGTTCCTCTTAATGATACTGTTACAAGGTTCTTACGAGCTTCTTTGATCGCTTTTTTAATTGCTTCAGGAACTTCGTTAGCTTTTCCAGTTCCCATTCCAACTTGACCTTTTTTATTTCCAACTACAACAACAGCTGCAAATCTAAAGTGACGTCCACCTTTAGTAACTTTAGTAACACGTCTAATTGTTACTACTTTTTCTTCAAAGTCGTCTTTTACTTTTTCAAAGCGACGGTTGTTGTTTCTTGGTTTAGCATTTCTTCTATCGAATTTTTTTCCTTCTGGACGAGCATTAGGAGTTTCGACTGCTGGTGTAGCTGATGCAGCTACTTCAATTGTTTTGTTTTCTGTAGTCATATTTTTTCCGTGCCCCTTCTAGAATTTCAATCCATTTGCTCTTGCAGCTTCTGCAAAAGCTTTTACTTTACCATGGTATAAGTATCCACCACGATCGAAGACAACTTCTTCGATATTTTTTGATAATGCTAACTTTGTGATTTCTTCAGCAACTTTAACAGCCGCTTCAGCGTTTGATTTAGATTTTAAATCCATTTTTAAAGTAGATGCTGATACAAGTGTAACTCCAGTTGTATCATCAATAATTTGAGCATAAAAGTTTGTGTTTGATTTGAATACATTTAATCTTGGTCTTGAAGTAGTTCCAGAAATTTTGTTTCTTACTCGGAAGTGTCTTCTTTTTCTTGATTCTGCTTTTGTAAATTTCATATTTCTTTTCCTTTAAAGCGTTGGCCTATTTACCAGCTGCTTTTCCTTCTTTTCTAATAATGTATTCATCTTTGTAACGAACTCCTTTACCTTTGTATGGTTCTGGTTTTCTGTATGCTCTAATGTTTGCTGCTACTTCTCCAACTAATTGTTTATCGATCCCTGAAATGATAACTTCAGTTGGTTTTGGAACTTCAACTGTAATTCCTTGAGGAATTGTATAGTTTACTGGATGTGAGAATCCTAAAGCTAAGTTTAAGTTATTACCATTTAAAGCGGCTTTATACCCAACTCCAATGATTTGTAATTCTTTTTTAAATCCTTCACTTACTCCAGTTAACATTCCTTGTAATAATGAGTTTGTTGTTCCGTGTAATTGTTTTGTATGTTTTGCTTCGTTTGCTCTAGTTGTTGTAACATTTCCGTCTTCAACACTAATAGTAATAACTTTAGCAAATTTTTGAACCAAAGTTCCTTTTGATCCTTTAACTGTTACTGTGTTATCGTCTGCTACTGTGATTTCAACACCGGCAGGGATTGCTAATATTCTGTTTCCTATACGTGACATTAATTATTTCCTCCCTTTTCCTATCAAATAAATGCTAACACTTCTCCACCAACTTGGTTTGAGCGTGCTTGTTTATCTGTCATGATTCCTTTTGATGTTGATACTACTGCGATTCCTAATCCGTTTAATACTTGTGGGATTTCATTTGCTGGTGCATAAACTCTTAATCCTGGTTTTGAGATCTTTTTAAGTCCTTGAATAACTCTTGTTTTACCTTGATATTTTAATGTTATAGTAATAGTTTTTTTAGTTTCACCATCAACGATGAAATCTGAAATGAACCCTTCTTCTTTTAAAATTCTTGCGATTTCTAGTTTCATTTTGCTTCCTGGCATACTTACAGTTTTTAAGTATCTTTGGTTAGCATTACGAATTCTAGTAAGCATATCTGCAATTACGTCTGTAGTCATATTTCTCTATTTCCTTTTCTATAAATTATCAAGATGCTTTTCTAATACCAGGGATTTGACCTTCATATGCATATTTTCTAAAGCATAGACGGCAAATTCCGAATTTTTTAAGCACAGCATGTGGTCTACCACATTGGTTACAACGAGTGTAACTTCTAACACCAAACTTTTGGTGTTTAGCTTGTTTAACTTTTAATGATTTTTTAGCCATTTTTCTCTATCCCCCTGTATTATTTCTGGAAAGGCATTCCGAATTTTTCAAGTAATGCGAAAGCCTCTTCATTTGTTTTAGCAGTTGTTACGACAGTAATATCCATTCCACGAAGTTTTTGAACTTTATCATAATCAATTTCAGGGAAAATGATTTGTTCTTTGATTCCTAGAGTGTAGTTTCCAAATCCATCAAATGATGTTTTTGAAACCCCTTTGAAGTCACGCACACGTGGTAATGAAACGTTAACTAAACGGTCTAAGAAATCATACATTCTTTTTCCTCTTAGAGTAACTTTTGTACCAATTGGCATTCCTTCTCTTAATTTAAATACAGCTAAAGATTTTTTAGCTTTTGTAACCAATGGTTTTTGACCAGCGATTAATTCTAGTTCAGCAACAGCCATATCTAATTTCTTAGGATCTGTAGTTGCTTCTCCAACTCCCATGTTAATAACAATTTTAGTTAATTTGGGAACTTGCATTACTGATTTATATTCTTGCTCTTTAAATAAAGCAGGAACAATTTCAGCAGTATATTTAGTTTGTAATCTTGATTTCATATTTCTTTATGTTCCTTTCTTATTTAACAGCTTTAATGTGTTGTTGAGATTTTCTCGCCACACGAACTTTTTTACCATCAACAATTTCATAACCAATTTTAGTTGTTAAGTCTTTTGTTTTTGGATCTTGTAATGCTACGTTTGAGATATTAATTTTAGCAGGAATTTCTTTAATTCCTCCTTCAGTATCAGTTTGTGAAGGTTTAACATGTTTCAAAACATTAATTCCTTGAACTGATACTCATTTTTTATCTTTAGTAATGTGAGTGATTGGTCCTACTTCACCTTTGTGTGAACCAGCGATAATTTTAACAACATCACCTTTTAAGATTTTTGATTTAGTCATATTCTGGTTCCTCCTATAATACTTCTGGAGCTAGAGATGCAATTTTAACAAATCCAGCGTCTTTAATTTCACGTGCAATTGGACCGAAAATACGTGTTCCACGTGGGTTTTTATCATCTTTTACTAATACAACGGCATTTTCAGAAAATTTGATGTAAGTTCCATCTTCTCTTCTTAATTCACGTTTTGTTCTAACAATAACAGCTTTAACAACTTGACCTTTTTTAACAGCTCCCCCAGGAGCAGCAGCGATAACTGAACAAACAACAATATCACCAATACCAGTGAATTTTCTCACTGATCCACCTAAATTACGAATTACACGAACTTCTTTAGCACCTGAGTTGTCAGCTACTTTTAATACGGATAAGTTTTGAATCATAAATTTATTTCCTTATCTTTCTATTAAAGAACAGCTTTTTCGACAACTTTAACTAATCTAAAGTTTTTAGTTGCTGATAAAGGACGTGTTTCCATAATTTCAACTTTATCTCCCATACGAGCGATTTGTTGTTCATCGTGTGCTTTATATTTTTTTGAATATTTAACACGTTTTTTGTAAATTGGGTGGTTTTTGTATGTTTCAACTAAGACAGTAATAGTTTTATCCATTTTATCAGATACTACTTTACCAACTAGTACTTTACGGCTATTTCTTTCCATTATTCTGCGTCTCCTTCTGCTTCGGCTGCGTTTGCCATTGCAGCAGCAATTGAATCTTCATCAATTGAAGTTCCAAATTGTTCTGCTTGCATGTCTTCGATCATTTTGCGTTGTTTAGCTCTTACTTCTTTTCCTGATTTTTCGGCTTCAGCAACTGCTTGACCATAATCAGCTTTAATTGTTTTGTTTGTGTTTTCACCTGCTAGGCGTTTTTCAGATAATACTAATTCAATTCTTGCAATTTCTTTTTTAATTTCTTTAATACGGTGAGTTTGTTCTAAACTCCCAACTGCTGCTTGAAATTTTAAAGCAAATAATTCTGCTCTTTTTCCTTCACCAGTTTTGATTAGTTCTTCAACAGATAAATTTCTTAAATCTGTAATTTGATTTGATTTACCCATTATTCTTCACCTCTTTTAACAAATTTACAACGAATTGGTAGTTTATGCATTGCTAGTCTTAGTGCTTCACGTGCTGTTTCTTCACTAACTCCAGCAATTTCGAACATTACTGTTCCTGTTTTTACAACTGCTACTCATTTTTCAGGGTTCCCTTTTCCAGATCCCATTCTAACTTCAGCAGGTTTTTTTGTCATTGACATATGTGGGAAAATTCTCATTCAGATTTTTCCATCACGTTTCATAAAACGAGTCATCGCAATACGCGCAGCTTCGATTTGGTGGTTGTCAATTCAAGCACCATCCAACGCCATTAATCCAAATTCACCAAAGTTGATTTCTTTTGCTCCTTTAGCTTTTCCTTCATAACTAACTCTATGAGGTTTACGATATTTAGTTCTTTTTGGCATTAACATAATTATCTTTTACCTCCTTTGTTGTATCTAGGTCTTTCCATAACTCTATCGTAGTTGTGGTTGTTACCTAAAACTTCTCCGTGGTTAATTCAAACTTTAACTCCGATTTGACCATATGTAGTTGCAGCTTCATATAGTGCGTAGTCAATGTTTGATCTTAATGTTGATAATGGAACTGATCCTTCTAAGTAACCTTCAGTACGAGCCATTTCAACTCCTCCTAAACGTCCACTTACAGAAGTTTTAATTCCTTTAACACCAGCTTTTAATGCTTTTCTAATAGCTAATTTTTGAACTGTTCTAAATGAAGCACGGTTTGTGATTTGTTCTCCAATTCAACGAGCTACTAATGTTGCATCAGTATCTGGGTTTTTAATTTCAATAACTTTTACATTAACAACTAAGTTTTTGTCTTTAACTGTTTTTTTAACAGCTAAGGTAATGTTTTGAATATTTTTACCTTCTGCTCCTAAAACAATCGCTGGACGAGCAGTTTTAATGATTAAAGTTAAATCTGCTGAAGTTCTTTCAATATCAACTTTTGCAACTGCGGCATCTTTTAATAATTTTAAAACTGTTTCACGAATTTTAATGTCTTGGTTTAATCAAGTTACATATTGTCCTTTTTCAGCATATCATCTATTTTCTCAATCTCTAACGATTCCTAAACGTAAAACGTTTGGTGATACTTTTTGTCCCATAATTCTGCTCCTTCCTAGTTTCTAACATCACTTACGATTAATGTAATGTGACTTGTTCTTTTTAAAATTTCATATGCTCTACCGTGAGCTCTTGGTCTAAAACGTTTTAAAGTTGGACCTTCATTTACGTAAACTGTTTTAACAAACAATTTATCAGCTTCCATTCCGTTGTTATTAACAGCGTTAGCGATTGCTGAGTTTAATAATTTTAAAATTGGCTCAGCTGAAACTTTATCTAAGTTTTGTAAAACTGCTACAGCTTGTGCCACTGATTTATTTCTGATTGTATCGACAACTAGTCTAACTTTTCTAGGTGAGATACGAATCATATTTAATTGTGCTTTTGCTTCCATGATTTATTTCCTATCTCTTCCTATTTTTTCTTGTCATCACCGTGACCACCAAATTTACGAGTTGGAGCAAATTCACCTAATTTGTGTCCAACCATATCTTCAGTCACGTATACTGGAATAAATTCTTTTCCATTGTACACACCGAAAGTTCTTCCGATGAATTCAGGGAAAATAGTTGATCTACGTGATCAAGTTTTAATAACTTCGTTTTTCCCCATTGTTTCCACTTTTTTAAATAAGTGTTCGTCAACAAAAGGTCCTTTTTTTAATGATCTTGCCATATCTTCTTTTCCCCTTTCCTATTTAGTACGTCTTCTTACGATTAGTTTTGTACTTGCTTTTTTCTTGTTACGAGTTTTAACTCCTAATGCAGTTTTTCCTCATGGAGTTACTGGGTTCTTACGTCCAATTGGTGTACGTCCTTCTCCCCCTCCGTGTGGGTGGTCATTCGGGTTCATAACTGATCCACGAACAGTTGGACGAATTCCTCTTCAACGGTTACGTCCAGCTTTACCTCAATTGATTAAGTTGTACTCTTCGTTACCAACTTCCCCGATTGTTGCAAAACATTCAGCTAAAACTTTTCTAACTTCTCCTGATGCTAAACGTAAAGTTACATATTTACCTTCTTCGTCTTTACCAAGAATTTGAACTTTTGATCCAGCAGAACGAGCCATTTGTCCACCTTTACCAGGTTTTAATTCCACGTTGTGAACTAATGTTCCTTCAGGAATGTTTTTTAATGGTGCAGCGTTACCGATTTTAATATCAGCATTTTCTGAAGCCACGATTTTCATTCCTACTTCCATTCCTTTAGCAAATAAGATGTAACGTTTTTCTCCGTCCATGTATTTTACTAATGAGATGAATGCGTTTCTATTTGGATCGTATTCAATAGTTGCGATTGTTCCAACTACATCTAATTTATTTCTTTTGAAATCAATAATACGGTATTTACGTTTGTGTCCTCCACCCTTGTGGCGAGTTGTAATTACTCCGCGGTTATTTCTTCCGGCTTTTTGGCTTAATGAACTAACTAATGATTTTTCAGGTGTATCTGTGGTTAAGATTTTGCTGTAATCAATTGTAGTCATATTTCTACGACCATTTGTCGTAGGTTTATATTTTTTAATTGCCATATTTATCCCTTTCTATATAGCTTCTAACGATTATGCTTACAATAATTTACCTTGGGAAGGTTTTTCTATAAGTCATTTAATACGTCTAATGTTTGACCATCTTTTAAAGTGATGATTGCTTTTTTGTAAGCGTTTGTTTTACCTACAAATTTACCCATTCTTTTTTCTTTTCCATCACAGTTCATTGTTCTTACTGAAGCAACTTGTGTTTGAAAAATTTCTTCAAAGGTTTTTTTAATTGTTACTTTGTTAGCTTTTTTATCAACGATGAATGTATATACACCATTTGCATGACCAACAAAAGATTTTTCAGTTAAAATTGGTTTTTTAATTACTTCTGTTAAATGCATTATGCGTATACCCCCTCAACTGCTAAAGCAGCTTCTTCTGTCATTACTAATTTATTAGCATTTAGAATATCAAACATGTTAATTTGGTTAGCTGGTAATGTTTTCACTTTGCTAATGTTATTTGCAGATTTGATTACTAACATTTCTTTTTCTTTAGTAATAATTAATGTTTTTTGGTTGTCAATTTTTAGGTTTTTCATAACTTCTAACATTTCTTTAGTAGACGGTTTTGAAAAGTCAAATTTATCGACGATTACAAGATTGCTTTCTTTAGCTTTTAAAGATAAAGCTGATCTGAAAGCTAATGCTTTAACTTTTTTGTTTACAGATTTTTTGTAGTTAATGTCTGGTGTTGGCCCAAACGCAACCCCTCCACCTCTTCATTGAGGTGCTCTGATTGATCCTTGACGAGCACGACCTGTACCTTTTTGTTTTCAAGGTTTACGTCCCCCTCCTGATACTTCAGCACGAGTTTTTGTTTTCTTTGTTCCTTGTCTTAATGCAGCTTGTTGTGATACGACAGTATCGTAAATTGCTTGTTGGTGAGGTTCAATTCCTCAAACATTGTCATTTAAAGTGATGTCTTTTACTTCAGCACCTTTAACGTTTAATACTTTTAAGTTCATTTGGCCCTCTCCTATGCTTCTTCAGCTACTGTTTCAACTACTGGAGTTTCAACTTTAGCATTTCTGTTTAATAATGTAGCTGCTGTTAAAGCTTTTAATCCTTTAACGTTTTGTTTAATTTGAACAAATTGGTTTTTTGGC
Source organism: Mesoplasma seiffertii ATCC 49495 (assembly GCF_000518725.1). Taxonomy (GTDB): domain Bacteria; phylum Bacillota_I; class Bacilli_A; order Mycoplasmatales; family Mycoplasmataceae; genus Tullyiplasma; species Tullyiplasma seiffertii. The sequence continues at coordinate 13,758 of NZ_KI912486.1, forward strand.
CCTGGGATTGATCCTTTAATTAACATTAAGTTATTTACTGAATCGATTGCTACAACTTCTAAATTTTGAATTGTAACTTTTTGGTGTCCCATGTGACCAGCCATTTTTTTAGATTTGAAGATACGGTTAATAATCGCACCCATTGATCCAATACCACGGTGGTATCCTGATCCGTGTCCCATTGGTCCACGTGAGTAATTATGTCTCTTGATTGCTCCTGCAAATCCTTTTCCTTTTGATATACCTGTAACGTCAACGTATTCACCAGAAGTGAAGATATCTTCGGCTTTAATTTCTTGACCGAATGTGAAACCTTCCATGTTTCTGATTTCTTTTACGAAGCGCTTAGGTGCTGAACCAGCTTTTTTAAAGTGTCCTGTTTCAGGTTTATTTACTAAATTAGCTCTTTTGTCTTGAACTCCTAATTGAGTTGCAACGTAACCGTCTGACTCTAAAGATTTAACTTGTAAAACTGTATTTGGTAGAACTTCAACTACTGTAACTGGAATTAATTTCCCGTTTTCAGTAAAGATTTGTGTCATTTCTACCTTACGTCCTAAGATTCCTTTCATCTTAATTTCCTCCTAATTTTTGATAACCATGTATATCTTGGTTTTGTATTTTGTGTTTGTTTTTAATTTGCTTTTAAGAATTGTAATTATTAAAGTTTAATTTCAATATCAACACCACTTGGTAGTTTTACTCTTTTTAAAACATCCATTGTTGTTGGTGTTGGGTTTAAAATTTCTAATAATCTTTTGTGAGTTCTCATTTCGAATTGTTCACGAGCATCTTTATACTTATGAACAGCTCTAAGAATTGTAATGATTTGTTTATCTGTTGGTAAAGGAATTGGCCCTCTAACTTTGGCTCCAGTTCCTTCAGCAGCTTCGATGATCTTTAAAATGCTTTGATCCACGATTGCGTGGTCATAACCTTTAAGTTTGATTTTCATTTTTTGATCTGCCATGCTAACCTCCTATTTTAATATTTTCTTGACAACTCTTTCCAGAGTGTTGTAATTGCGCACACAAAATATACATGCAAGGTTAATTATACTCATAAATTGTTTAGAATAAAAGACCCTTTTTCAAAAAATTTTAAATAAAAAATAATGGCTGCTTTGCCATTATTTTGGTTGTTTTTTATAGCGCACCAACAAGCTATTAAAAAGTTGTTGTTCTGCTTGATTAGATACATAAGTTTGCAGTTTTGCTACAATGAGTTCTTTTTCTAACATATAGTTTAAGTAATTCAATTTTAAACTTCGAAAACTATCTTCTAATTTTTTTATTCCCTCTATAAAAGATATTGATTTGAAATTTTGCTCAATTCCTTGCAATAAGTGAGTTTCATTTCCCGATATGTTATATAAATGTCAGTAAAGATTTTCATCTGCTAAATATTTCTCAATAAGACTGATAATTTTTGTTAATAAAGTTTGTCCTAATTTTTGATGTTCAAAATAAAACTCTCCTTTGATTTGATGATTTCAGGCTAATTCAGTATTCAAATAAAATAGATTACGATTAAGATCAACATAATCAATTAGCGGTAAAACTTCACAATTTAGTTCTTGAATAGGCAAGTGATAAATTCTTTGATTTTTATTAGTAATTTCTAAATAAAATTTATCATCTAAAATAAACAAATCTTTAAAGCGATATTTTCCTAAATCCAGGACTTGAGAAACTAGGTTACGGTGTAAACTAAAATTTCGATTACTGTGTTTAAGATTTTGTAAGTTATAAGTTTCAACAAATGCCTTAGTAATTGGTTTGATAACATCAACTTTTTTATTACGATTTTTAAATTTAAAAATATTTTTCATGAAAGCTTTTTTAAAGCGATCCTGTTCAATAATTTTTTGAAAGAAAAATATTTTTGTTAAAAGTTTGATATCTTGAGAATTAAAGTCTAAGTAAATATCAAAATCAATCATGTAATATCCAGTTTGCAATACACCACCTATTTCAGGATTAGCAAAATATTTCAAAGCGCGATTTCAGTTCGCACTAACAAACGCTAAATCCAAAATTGATTGGGGGACATTCTTATAAATTTCATCACCAATTAAATAAACCTCTTCGCCATTAACTTGTAAGACTTTAATTTCAATTAAGACTGCTTGATGGTCAAAATAAAACATTAGTTCCTTTCTATAAAAAACTTGTGAGGATTCTCACAAGTTAATTTTTAATACTTCCCTTGAGCTAGGTTAGCATTTCCTCCACCTTTTGGGTTAAGATCTTTCATTGCTTTAAAAATGTCAATTGCTTTAAAGCGATCTTGAAGTGATTCACTAACTCCAACTACAAGATAATTTTCTCCATTAGTAGTTGATGTTAAAATTACAATTACATCAGCGAATTTATTTCTAAATTGATCTGACAATTCTTTTAAATCTTTAATTGTTAATCCAGTTGTGTGAAGTTTAATTTCTTTAACTCCATTTTGATTAATAACTGGTTCAACATTTTGAAATTCAGCTAACTTGGCAGCAGTGATTAAGTCATTTGCTTGTTTTTCATAACCTTTAAAAATTTCTTTTAAGACTTCTAATTTTTCTTTAACTACATCTAAATTAGTTTTCAAAATCTCAGTTGTTTTTAAATCTTGATAGTTTGCTTCTAAGTTGGCATCTTTCAAAATTTGCTGCGATAGATTATACTTATCCATAATTTTATCAGCCTCGTCAAAATATTTTTTAAACTGAGTTTGTAAATATTCATTAACTGTTTCATTTGACGTTAAACATTTAATACGGAAAGTCCCTGACCCTTTAGATTCAATTCCAGTAATAATGAAATCTTCAATATCTTTAGTATTGTCAACGTGAGTCCCTCCACATAATTCTGAAGAAAAATCCCCAAACTTAACTACTCGAACTTCTTCATCATACTTTTCAGTAAAGAACGCTAAAGCTTGATATTTATTGATGGCATCATCCATATTACAGAAGTACACTTCACGGGGATGTGCTTCTTTAATACGCTTAAGAACTTCTGCTTCAGTTGCTCGTAGTTCTTCTTCAGTAATATTACGATTAAATGTAAAGTCCATTCTTAATCCATGTTCGTCATTATAAGAACCTGATTGCATAACCGTATCCCCAAGAACATGACGCAAAGCATAATGAACCATATGAGTTCCAGAGTGGTTTTTCATTGTGTAAATACGTTTATCTTCATCAACAATTGCTTGAACTTTATCTAATACTTTTAAAGTCCCTTGAACAGAAATTCGGTGAATATTTTGTTTTTGTGGTCCTTGTTGAACATCGACAACTGTTGCTTTAAAGTTGTCTCCTACTAAAACTCCTGTATCAGCTGCTTGACCACCTTTTTCAGCATAGAACGGAGTTTTATCAAGAATTACAAATGCTTCACCATTAGTTACTTCCTGAATTTCTTGGTCATTGGCAAACATAAAGACAACTTGACTATCTTCATGAGTTGTTTCTTCTCAACCAGTAAATTCTGATTCTACAGTTAATTTTGTAAATAATTCATTTTGCTTATCTCAAGCTTTTAAATCTTTTCGAGCATCACGAGCTGCTGCTTTAGTAGCTTCTAATAAATTTTGAAACCCAGCATAATCAACTTCAACTCCACGGTCAGCTGCTAATTCTAAAGTTTGTTCAATTGGAAATCCAAATGATTCAAATAACAATAAGGCATTTTTAGCTGAAACTTTCTGTTCTTCGCTAATGATTTTTTCTAAAGTGTCATAACCTTTTGTTAGTGTTTTTAAGAATTTTTCTTCTTCAGTTTTAATTGCTTCTACGATCATATCGCGTTTAGCTTTTAAGTATGGGTAAAATTTTCCCATTGCCGCAATTACATCATCCACTAATTTATATAAAAATGCAGTTGTTATTCCTAACTCACGCCCATATACCGAGCTACGACGAATTAAACGACGAATAATATATCCACGATCCTTATTCCCCGGAAATACTCCATCGGCAATCGCAAATGTTGTTGCTCTAACATGATCGGCAATAACTTTAAAAGCAGTATTAATTCGAGTTTGTTCTTTATCAGGATTATGATAATTTTCAATTGAATATTTAAACTTAGGATTACATAATGTTTCAACTTTTTTAATTGTTGGTCAAAAAATATCTGTTTCAAAGTTTGTTGGAGTATTTTGGAAAATTGAGGCAATTCGCTCTAGTCCAGCTCCCGTATCAATATTTTTTCTTGGTAACTCAGCATAATTGTTATTTCCATCATTATTAAATTGTGAGAAAACAACATTTCAAATTTCAATATAACGGTCATTTTCAATATCATCAGCAATTAAACGTGGTCCAATATTTTCAGGATCTCATTGGGCTCCACGGTCAAAAAACATTTCTGTATTTGGTCCACATGGTCCTTGCCCAACATCTCAAAAGTTAGTGTCACGACCTAAAGAAAAGATACGATCTTCAGGTATTCCAATTACTTCAGTTCAAACACGATAAGCTTCTGCATCTTCATTAAAGACTGTTATATATAATTTTTCTGGTGGAATTGCAAATCATTCTGGAGAAGTTAATAATTCTCAAGCAAATTCAATTGCTTCTTTTTTAAAGTAATCTCCAATTGAAAAGTTTCCTAGCATTTCAAACATTGTTTGGTGACGAGCAGTTACTCCAACATTTTCAATATCGTTGGTACGAATTGCTTTTTGAGAGTTAGTTAAGCGTGGTGCTGGTGGAGTTTTTCTTCCATCAAAATATGGTTTTAATGTAGCAACTCCCGAATTAATTCATAGCAAAGAAGGATCATCGACAGGAATCAATGAAACTGGTGCTAAAAAGTAATGTTGTTTTGCTTGAAAAAAGTCTAGTCACATTTGACGTATTTCATTAGTAGTAAGTTTTTTCATTTTAATCCTTTTTTATTAATTTCTATATTTTTAATTATACAACTATAAGTAAATATTCTTAAAATATTTTAAAACCAAAAACCGGTTTTTCCACAAATAGATACCATTTTCATTTATTAAATGTGAGAAAATTATTCTACATGAAAGAATCATGAAAGGATATTATTATGAAACTAAAAAATTTGGACCGCAAGCGTTTGATTATGATTGACTTAGATGGAACTACATTAATGAACAAAGATGATAAGATTCATCCGCTAACAAAATCGGCTTTAATGAAAGCTTCAGCTGATGGTCATAAAGTTTGTATTGTAACCGGACGACCATTCCGAGCAATTAAACATATTTATGAAGAACTTGAATTAACAACTTTATTGTGCAACTTTGATGGTGCTCATATTCACGATCCTTACAAAAAAGAATTTAAGCGTATTGTCTTAGCAATTAATAATGAAATTATTCAAGCAATCATTAACGAACCTAATATTGCCAATTCTGTAGAAAATATTTTAATCGAGTATTATGATAAAACTTTAATTTGAAAAGAGGACAAAGACTTGGATGAGTTTTTCCATTTATCTGATTTACGTGATAGCTTAAACGAACCTTTAATTGTTGGAAGTCCTTATACAGAATGAAAAGGTCCTTCAACAAATATTGTTTTAAAGCTAAAAGATAATTCTTATAAAAATCGTGTTCTTCGTGTTTTAGGAAAATATCAAGACGCTGTTAAAATTCAAAGTGATATTTTATATGGAGTCGTTAGCACATCTGAAAAACCTGTGATTACCTTAACTAACAAAAATGCTTCTAAAGGGTTTGCTGCTGATATTTTAGCGCAATACTATAATCAAGACTTACGCGATGTAGTTGCTTTTGGAGATCAATTAAATGATTTTGAAATGATTCAAAAAGTGGGTCATGGAGTAGCTATGAAAAACGGTGCGGATGCTTTAAAATTTGTGGCTAACGGAATTACATATAAAACTAATGACGAAGGTGGTTTGGGACAATATCTTGAACAATTGTTAATTGGAAACGAAATGTAAAATCTAAAAACGAGGTTCACTAGTAACCTCGTTTTTAGATTTTTTTACTTCTTATCTTTTACCATTTGCAATTGCTATAATCTTTTTAGTGAACTAGAATTACATTTTAATGGAGACCTAAACTTTATGAAACTAACTTATCGTAAAATGAATCCAACCGATTTTGAAGCAATTGCAGCAATGTTGATAAATCCTGAAATTGTTAAAGCTTGAAATATTACGTTTACTTTGCCTGATGTTTCAGCATGAATTGAGCGCCAAAAAATTCGTTATCAAGATCGTGATTTAGGATATTTCCTAGCAATTAATCCTCTAACTCAACAAATAGTCGGTCAGGGTGGAATTACTATTCAACACGTTTCAGGAGAAGCTATTTATGAAATTGGGTGCATCGTAAATCCTAAATTTTGAAATCAAGGTTATGCCTCACAAATGGTTAAAGACTTCTTAGAAATTGCTAAAACAAAATATCGCTTAAAAACCGTATATGCATTAATCAAAACTGATAACTACGCTTCAAAAAAAGTTTTTTTGAAAAATCACTTTGAAAAAACTCATTCAATTTTTAAAGAATATGATGGTTTATCAATTGAACATGATGTATTTAAAAAAGATTTTTAATTTTGTTAACTATTTTCAATTAAATAAAGCTCTCTAAATAATCCTTCCATCTTGATAAGCTCTTCAAATGTTCCTTGTTGAGCAATTTCCTGATGAGCGTTAAAAACAAATATTTGATCATAATTTTTAACAGTATTTAAACGGTGGGCAACTGTAATAACGGTTTTCCCAACAAACAATTTATTTAATTCTTTAATAATCTCTTGTTCGGAAATATTATCAAGGGCACTCGTTGCTTCATCTAAAATTAATAAACTCGGGTTTTTTAAAAACATTCTTGCAATTACCAAACGTTGTTTTTGCCCTCCAGATAATTGTGACCCTTGTTCTGATAAAACTGTATTGTAACGATCTGGTCAACTCATTATTAATTCATGAATACTTGCTTTTTTACAAGCACTAATTACTTCAGCTGTTGTGGCTGTTTTTTTAGCATATAAAATATTTTCTAAAACTGTTCCTGATAAAATCTGAGGCTCTTGATCAACATATCCAATACTATCAACTCAAGTTTTAGTATCAATAGCATTTAAGTCTTGGTCACCATTAACAATAATTTTTCCTTCATAGTTTTTATAAAATTTTAATAACAATTTTGTAACTGTTGATTTACCACATCCTGAAGGTCCAACAAAGGCATAGGTTTTATTTTGTTCAAACTTAATTGTTAAGTTTTTAATAATAGGTTTTTCTGGGTTATTTGGATAAGCAAAACTAACGTTTTTGAAACTAAGTTTTTCAATATTAATTTTTGCATTATCATTTGCTAAAGAAGTTTCCATAGATTGTTCATTATTGGTATCGCAAATATCACTAATGTTTTTTGCCGAATTATTTGTGGTATTAATACTTTGCAAAATTGTATTTAATTGGAAAATTGGTGTAATCATAACAATAACTCCAGCTGTAAATGACGAAAATACAGTAATTAATTTTGTTGTGTCTTGATTGTAAACAAAGACTCCAAAAACAATTGATGACAATGCTAAACATCCTACCGCACCAACAACAATGGCGGGAATAATTGAGATTCCAAAATTTAGTTTTTTATCATACTGATTTAACTGATTGTTGTTAGTTTGAAAATTATTAATTTCTTCATTTCAAGTTCCACTTGTTTTAATTAAACGAATTGCTAAAATTTTTTCAACAATTTTAGCATCAGTTTTTGAGCGATTTTGAAGACTTTGTTTAACGGGATTTGCAATTAAGAATACTACTAAAAGTAATATACAAAAAATAATTAACATTAACCCAATCATTAATGAGGTCACAATCATATCAATATAGAACAACATTCCAAGTGCTCCTAGAGAAGCAAAAATCATATAAATAATAATGATTGGAGCGACTTTAAATTGATCAGAAATATTTTTGGAATCTTTTGTAATAATTTCGATCAATTCAGAGCTTGTACGATTTTCATAAAAATCGATATTTTTAAGAAGTAATGATGCTATTAATTTATTTTTTAAATCAGTGTGGACTTCTTCACTAATTAACCCACACAATGAATAAGCTGCATACATAAATAAAATTAAGAAAACAATGTTTGATATCAAAATGTAGATTCATTGCATTCTTGAAATATCCATTCCTAAAAACATTGTGGTAATTTGTGAGCCATCATAATAAATAAAAGAAAAATAAAAAATATTTAAAATTTGATTAATTACTTGATAGTCTAGCGATTGTTGTTGAGAGTTTAAAAAATTTATCAATGCTTGATAAATATCTGGATCATTAACATAATGACCAATAATTAAAGCAAGCAACTCTTTATTATTTAATGTATTAATTAGCGACTCAGCTGTTAAAATTGCTGTAATCTGTTGAGCTATAAAAATATTAAAGACCGAAAAAGCTGACACTAGGAAAATAAACAGAACACAAAAAAAGGCCTTAATACGATGTTTAACTCAGTAATGAAATCACAAGCTCCAAAATCCTTTAGATCGCAGTTTTAAACTTTCAGTAAAATCTTTATTTTTAGGTAAACTTGTTGATGTGTTTTGTATAGCTCTCATAATTCTCCTTTGATAACCTTATTTTAAAATAGAACTATTGAGTTGGTTATTTTAAATTTGAATAGCGGTTCCTCTTATTGAGATTACACAAAAAAAAAAAAAAAGCCTTTTTTCAAAACAAATTGAAAAAGGCCAAATTTTTAAAAGAAAAATAGCTGTAAAATCTACTATTCAAAAGAATTTACATATTCTTTTATTTTATATATTTGAGTATAAATTGTGTAATTTTTAGAGTTATCAAAATCTTTTTCATTAATAACGTTATTTAAATTTGTTTACTTATATTTAATATCATAATTTCAGCTTATGTAGTTTTTTATTTTTGTAGATTGTTCTAATGAAATTCTTTTATTTTCTTTCAGAGACATTAGTTATCATACAAGTTTAAGCCACTTTGAATATTTAAAATTCGCAAACTGTCATATTTTTTTGTTTATCACCCGAATAAATAAGGGCACTATCCATTGGTTCATGCTCATTTTTGGCAATGTATCCGTCTAAATAAATATCATTAGTAGTAAACTCATCTAATTGAAATCTATGAAATCCATTAGTTCCATATTTATAAGCAATTAAATTTGATCATACAAGATCTGCAGGAACTGATCATAAATAACCACCTGAAAAGTTCTTCCTTGAAGAATAAAAGAAGCAATAAAAGTATTTAATACTTCTAAAAATTGGCAAAAAAAATGAACTTTTAAGCAAATAAAAAAATTAGCAAAACTCTGCTAATTTTGAAAATTATTTAAAAAATAAGTTCTAAAAAATTACTTTTTCTCAATTTGTTTTTTCAATTCGATAATTTCTTCATGTTGTTTTCCAATTAAACCATCCATTTTACGTAAAGTTTCTTCAAAGAATAAAATTAAATTTCCTTGTAAAGTAGATAAATTTAAAGTCTTTTGAATTTTTTCAGTTTCCGAAATTTGGGGATTACGTAGTTCATTTAGTTTTCCATAGTAATCATTCATTCCTGAATTAATTGTATTTAGTAGTTGATTAATTGACATTGATTTTAAATTTAGTTCAGTAAATTTTTCATTTGCAGCTTCTAGTTTATCAACTGTATCAAATTCATTTGAATCAAATTCGATAACTTCAGCCTTAACAAAAACATTGTATGTATCAATAATTGTTTTAATGTTTTCTTCTCTAATGGGAGTTAATGACATATTTTCGTCTTTGATAATTAATTCCTTAATTGTTGATGCTTCAACAACCCCTATTTTATTTGTAAATATATCAGCTACATTTTGATCTGTTAAAATACGATTTTGCAAATCAACTACTTTAGTAGTTCCTAATTCTTTTTCAATTCCAAATCCTAAAATTCGGTTGGGTTTTAATATGTCCGGGCGTAAACAAACTAAAATAAATTCTCCTTTAATTAATGAGTTTCCTTCTACATCTAATAAGTCGTTTGCCAAATAAAAGCTTCAATTTTTAAATTTCATAATGTACCTCTTTACTATTACTCTAATTTTAACAAATAAAAACACTCTTACGAGTGCTTAATTTTTATTATTTATTTAACATTTCGAATAAAGTTTTTAACATTACTCCAGTTCCACGTTCAGCAATATCAGCTGTTCCAGCGATATCTAAGTGTACAAAAGGCTTACCTTCAGCAAATTCATTTAAGAAGGCTGCTGCAGTTGAAGAACCAGCTTCTCTTCCTTTAGCTGCATTAGTTAAATCAGCAATAACTGTGTCTTTTTTAACTTTTTCTAAATGCTCAGGGAAAATTGGCATTCTTCATAATTGCTCACCTGTGAATTTTGAAATTCCTTCAAGTTCTTGTCATAATGCGTCATCATGAGTAAATGTTCCTGTTGCTCAATGTCCTAAAGCAATAGTAATTGCTCCAGTTAATGTTGATGCTTCAATAACTCTTGTAGCATGTTTTTCACGAATTGCATATGTAATTCCATCAGCTAATACTAAACGCCCTTCAGCATCAGTGTTATTGATTTCTACAGTTAATCCATTCATTGAAGTAATTACTGATTCAGGCAATGTTGCAGTTGCTCCAATACGGTTGTCAGTAAAACATCCTACAGCAACAACATTTGTTTTTGCCTCAGCTTTAGCTAATGCCATAACTGTTGATAGCATGATTGCTGCTCCAGACATATCAAATTTCATTCCTTCCATAAATTGTGAAGGTTTTAAGTTATAACCTCCAGAATCGAAAGTAATTCCTTTTCCAACTAAAGCTGTTTTAGGTTTTGATTCGTCACCAACATATTCAGCAACAACTACTCTTGGTTCAACACTTGATCCAGCGTTAACAGAAAGTAATAATCCCATTCCTAATTTTTCAATATCTTTTTTAGTTAAAACAGTAACTTTTAAGTTTTTGATTTCCTTAGCTGCGTCAGCAATTTTGTCTGCTAAATCAACAGCAGTTCCTAAGTTTGGTGGTGTATCTTGTAAGTCACGAGCAAAGTTGATGAATTCAGTTTTAATTTTTGCCATTTCAAAAGTCTTACCAAAATCTTCAGCACTTACGATGTTGTAAATTACATCTGTAGTATCTTTGTCTTTTTTAAAGTTAACTTGTTTATGAGAAACAAATGAAAGTGTTTCAACAACAGTGTTAAATAATTCAATTTTATCTACCCCTGTTACTTTTAAAATTGAATCAAAATCAACGTTTACGTTGTATTTATTTGACCCAACAAATTTTGTTAATGCGTTAATAACTTGTTTTCTAGGATTAGCGTTTCCTGGTTTTAATACTAAGTAAATTTTATTTTCATTAGCAATTAAAGTTGTTGCCCCTTCATTAGCAACTACAAATTTAGGAGCTTGTTCTCCATTAATCGCTACTAATGTTAGTTCTTCGTGTTTTTGGTTTAAAGTAATCATATTATTACCCCTTTTCTACTTATTGATATTTATTATATCACTTTGTCATTTTTAATATAAGGTTTCTGGTGTTGCAAACTTTTAAACTTTTTACAATGTTGAAAAAGCATCTTTAGGATGTTGTTTTTTAGTATATCCAATAATTGATGATATTACTAAAATTACAAAAAACATTAGCATAATAATTCCGGTCACTACTAATTGGGTTGACCATACAAAGACTAAAGTAACTGAAATTGCTTGTTGTATGATCGGTGAAGCAATTCCTATTAAGGAAGTCGATATTACAAAGCTAACAGATAAAGCTAAAATCCCTGAAAGAATATAACCTCCAACTAAGTAAGTATTGACTTCTTTTGATCGATACCCCATTGCCTTGAATAATAAAATTATTTGACGGTTCTCTAATAAAATCAGCATTACCACAATAATTGAAATTGAGATTGTAATAGCAATTGCAATATAAGAAAATCTTTCCATAATTTTTGTGTACTCTTGGGCGCTTTCCTTAATTCGTTGTTGCATTATTGGATAAACAATCGTGTTTTTAGCAAAACTCCCAAAGTATTGAGTTAATGTTTCTTTATCATAATAGTTGACTACACTTCTCCCAAAGTTTTTATAATCGCTTGATTCTTCAATCTTTAAATCATTTCTTAGTTGAAGATTATTAATTTTGGGAAGCGTAATATATTGAATATTTCATGGCAAATTTGTTTTTGAAAATACCGTATTATTTAAAAACGTTCCTGTACTATCAACTTTTGATTTTTCAATTAAGTCTGTAACTCTTGCTAATGCTAAAACTGCTTCTCGTTGTTGATCTTGAAGTTGCCTAATTAAAACTTCTTTCACCATTAATAAGTAGTCATCCTTATCAAAGTACACAATTGGCTTGGCAACTTCAGTTTTTTGAATATTAACGATTCTAGCTGGAATCGAAATTGGCTGACCCAAATCATCATAGATACCGTCCATACTAAAATTAATATAATTCCCTACACGATAATTAAATTCTTTTGCTAGTCTTAAAGAAACTTCAACATCCAAAGTTTTTCCCATTTTTTTATTTTCTTGAGTTAAATGTAATTCTTCAGACATGTCTAAAATTGATATTGATGAAGGTTTCTTAGACACTTCTGGCAAAGCAAATTGATAACTATCTTGACGTTTTCTTGACGCACCTTGACCAATAATTCAGTCTTGCTTTTCACCTGTTAAACTAGCCCCATTAGTTCAATAACTACGGCTATCTAACGGAACATAATTCTTTCCAAATAATATATTAAGATCTAATTGTTTACTTCCAGTTAATTTTAAACTTTCTACAATCTTATCAACTTGTTCTTTAAAAATTTTAAAAGAATCCATAATTGTTGATCGCTTGCTTTCGTAAAGCTTTGCCAGTTTAGGATAATTGGCAATTATACTGATTATTTTTTTATCGAGTTTTTCTTCATTTAAATTAACTACCTGATTAATCGCCTGAGCAGATAAATAATACTTGCTAATATCTGTAGTCAAAGGATTTGTAATATCAGCGTTAACAATCGATGCCAAACTAATTTGAATAAACTCGTCAATACTATCAATTGAATGTAAATCTGTTAAGTCATGAATAACTTCTGTAGAATAATTCAGACCATAGGTTTCATTATAATTGGGACTATAAAAAATTTCTTCTTCAGTTGAATATTTCACTGACTTATACGGAGCATTATGGATGACTCCAATTTTTGAAGCGTAATCAACTGATTGATTAAACTGAATTGAAAATAAGATTACAGTAAAACTTAATGTCAAGATTACAAACGTCACCATATTTTTATAAACATTTTTAATTGCAAATGATAATCCAATTCTTGCCTTACTTGAAATTAACGGTAAGTTGGATTTGATTTTCATAACAATCGGGGCTGGAGTTTTTACAAGATTCATTCCTGCTAAAGTAAGTGTTTTACCGTTTATGATTCATAAGTTAATGGCAAAGAAAGCCAATAATAAAATTAAAATTAAAGCACTTGTTCCCAACAACATTGCTAAATTTAAACTTAACTTGGGAAAAGCAATTAAATACGATGACGCCACTGCATTTGTCATAAAAGCGTTTACCAAAATTGCTCCTAATAAAGAAACTGCTAACGCAAGTATTAAGGGGATTAAGACAGCAAATGTCGTTAACAATGCTAACTTAATTTTTCTTTCACCTAATGACTTTAAGAAAAACAGTGTCTGACGTTGCATTTTGATGAATTGGTCAGTAATAAAGAAAAACACCAAAATTGTTAACAAAACTACTAAGCCCCCAACGCTATAACACATAAGCGACATAATAGTTAAGGCTTGTCTTGTTACAAACGGCGAACTTCAATCCTTGTATTGATCATTAAATGACAAAACAATTTTAGAATTTAAAGAATTTTTAAAAATATGATTAATATCTGATTCAATAATTATTTGAGCATGATTACCAATATTATTATCAGCATCATAAAAAAACATCTGATTTCATCCATAAGATAGTGTCGGATAATTTCGTTCATAACCTTGAGCAGACATATATAAATATCCCTCTAAGTTTGCTGCCGCTTGATCACTTTTTTTAACAATTGAAAAACGATCCATTGCTGTTCCTGCAATTAAAAAACTAGTAGTTTTATTAGTGTTTGTTCGCAACTTAATAAATTCTCCAACTTTGTATCCTTGCTCTTTGAAATATTTTGGAGACATATACACAAATCTTCCTTCATCTAAGGCAAGCTTTTGGGCTTCATCCAAGGAGTTAAAATCGATTTCACTTTCAATATAAATATCATTCATTGAATTTAATTGAAAATGTTTTTGAGCCTGCTCATATGCTGTTTCATCAGCAAATCATTCACGATGATTTGCCGTAACTTTGACTCCCAATGCTGAAGCTTTGGCAATAGGCTTAGTTGTTATGTCATAGTTCAATGTTCCATAAGAATCAGAAAATCCCGTCCTATTAAATTGATCATTATAACGGTGATAAAAAAACTTGGTAATTAAGTTATTTGATATTCTACTAGAATTAACCAAAAAGTTTCGACTTAAAAGACGTAAATCGCTGATTCTTGACAATGTCAAATCTTGATACCTGTCAAGAATTTCTTGATCCTGATAAATATATGTCCAACTAGGTGTAACCCCTTCAAGGTCAACAAAGTCTGCTGCTAAAGCTTTTTGAGACTCAGTGGTTTGATAATCGCCTTTAAGCTGAGAGTTTTCAAAAAACTTTGCTTCATCAAGAATATTAAAAACATAATCTCTAACTTGATTTTCTTCATCAATTCAAAGGTTGGCAGTTTTTTCCAACTTTGTTCCTTGTTTGGCAACTCTAAACTTATTTTGCAAATGAATATTGTGATTGTGGTCACCTAAAATTTTATTACTGATACCACTAAAATATGTAATAAACGAAAACAACCCCAAAACCAATGACAAGGCAATTGATAAGAATAACGTAAATGAAAGGTATAAAACTTTTTTACTTCAAAAGTCATTTAAAGATTGTTTTAATAATAATTTAAGTTTCATAATTGCCCTTTCATAATTGTTAATTTATTTATTAGTAAGATTTTAAAGGTTTTTAGCAAATAAAAAAAGGCACAAAGCCTTTTTGTTATAACAATTTCAATTGTGAAAGGTTATTAAGCAATAACTCCAATAACTGTTCCAGCTCCAATTGTTCTTCCACCTTCACGGATTGAGAATTTTGTTCCTTCTTCAATCGCAACAGGTTTAATTAATGTTACTTCTAATTCAACGTTGTCTCCAGGCATAACCATGTCTGTTCCAGCTGGTAAAGTAACTTCTCCAGTTACGTCAGTTGTACGGAAGTAGAATTGAGGACGGTAATTGTTAAAGAATGGTTTATGACGTCCACCTTCTTCAGATGTTAAAGCATAAACTGATGCTTTTAATTTTGTATGTGGTTTAATTGTTCCAGGTTTAGCTAAAACTTGTCCACGTTCAATAGTATCACGGTCAACTCCACGTAGTAATGCTCCAACATTATCCCCTGCAGCAGCAAAGTCTAATAATTTTCTAAACATTTCTAATCCAGTAACAACTGTTTTAGTTGCATCTTCGTGTAATCCAACGATTTCAACTTCTTCGTTAACTTTAACTGTTCCACGTTCAACACGTCCAGTAGCAACTGTTCCACGTCCTGTAATTGTGAATACGTCTTCAACTGGCATTAAGAAAGTTTTGTCAGCATCTCTAGTTGGTGTTGGGATGTATTCATCAACTGCAGCCATTAATTCATTAATTGCTCCAACTCATTTAGCATCACCATTTAATGCTCCTAAAGCTGATCCACGGATAACTGGTGCTCCATCTCCGTCAAATTCGTAAGCAGATAATAAATCTCTAACTTCCATTTCAACTAAGTCGATCATTTCTTCATCATCAACCATGTCACATTTGTTTAAGAAAACAACGATTTTTGGTACTCCAACTTGTCTTGAAAGTAAGATGTGTTCTCTTGTTTGAGGCATTGGCCCATCAGTTGCAGCTACTACTAAGATAGCTCCATCCATTTGAGCAGCTCCTGTAATCATGTTTTTAACATAATCGGCGTGTCCAGGACAGTCTACGTGTGCGTAGTGTCTGTTTGCTGTTTTGTATTCAACGTGAGATGTATTAATTGTAATTCCACGTTCTCTTTCTTCAGGTGCGTTATCGATGTTTGCGTAATCTTTGAATTCTGCTCCACCTTGTTCTGCTAATACTTTAGTAATTGCAGCAGTTAAAGTAGTTTTACCGTGGTCAACGTGTCCAATTGTCCCAATGTTAACGTGAGGTAAACTACGGTCGAATAATTCTTTTGCCATATTTTTGGTCTCCTTTTAATTCTTTTAAATTAATATAGCGGTATTAGATTTACTTTCTAGTACCTTTACCGCCCCCGTAGGGGCGACTGCTTAATAATATAATTTTAATATATTTTAAACAGATTTGAGTTTTTTAAAAAACTATTTTCCTGATTTCTTAATAATTTCTTCAGCAACTGATTTAGGTGCTTCAGCATAATGACTAAAAATCATTGTATAGTTTCCACGTCCTTGTGTAAATGAACGTAATTCTGTTGCGTATCCAAACATTTCTGTTAATGGAACTTTTGATTTAATTGTTTGAGCGTTTCCTCTTTGTTCTGATCCTTCAATTAATCCACGTTTAGATGAAATGTTTCCCATTACATCTCCGTAGTATTCATCAGGAACAGTAACTTCAACGTTCATGATTGGTTCTAAAATAACTGGGTTCATTTTTTTAACAGCTTCTTTTAAAGCCATTGAAGCAGCAATTTTATAAGCCATTTCATTTGAATCGACATCATGCATTGATCCATCAACGATTGTTGCTTTAACGTCAATCATTGGGAATCCAGCTAAAATACCATTTTGTAAAGCATTTTCTAAACCAGTACGTGCAGCATTGATATATTCTTTTGAAACACGTCCTCCAGTAATTTTGTCAACTCATTCAAACCCTTTTTCATGGTTTGGTTCGAATTCAATAACAACGTGACCATATGATCCACGTCCTCCTGATTGTTTAACATATTTACCGTCAGCTTTTGCTGGTTGTTTAACTGTTTCACGGTAAGAAACTTGAGGTGCTCCAACGTTTGTTTCAACGTTAAATTCACGTCTCATACGGTCAACAATAATGTCTAAGTGTAATTCACCCATTCCGGCAATAATTGTTTGTCCTGTTTCTTCATCAGTATAAGTTCTAAAAGTTGGATCTTCTTCTGATAGTTTGTTTAAAGCAATTCCCATTTTTTCTTGATCAGCTTTAGTTTTTGGTTCTAAAGCTAATTGAATAACTGGTTCTGGGAAAACCATTGATTCTAAGATAATTTCGTGTTTTTCATCAACTAAAGTATCTCCAGTTGTAGTATTTTTTAATCCTACAGCTGCAGCGATATCCCCAGCATAAACAACTTCAATTTCTGTACGGTTGTTAGCATGCATTTGTAAAATACGTCCAACACGTTCTTTTTGACCTTTTGTTGAGTTCAATACATAACTTCCTTTTTCAAGTACACCTGAGTATACACGGAAGAATGTTAATTTCCCTACAAATGGGTCTGTCATAACTTTAAATGCTAAAGCTGAGAATGGTTCATTATCATCAGCATGTCTTTCTGATTCTTCTCCATTTGGTAATACCCCTTTAATTGCAGGTACATCTAATGGTGAAGGTAAGTAATCAACAACGGCGTCTAATAATAATTTAACCCCTTTGTTTTTGAAAGCTGATCCAGCTAAAACTGGGAAAAATTCAGCTCCAATTACCCCTTTACGAATTGCAGATTTTAATTCTGGAATAGTAATTTCTTCACCATCTAAGAATTTCATCATTAATTCTTCATCATATTCAACAGCAGTTTCAACTAATTGATTTCTTAAGTCTTGAGCTTGTTCTAGTAATTCTGCTGGAATTTCAATTTCTTGAGCAATTTCATCAGCTTTACCATCAAAGTGTCATGCTTTCATTTCAACTAAGTCAATAATTCCTGAAAAGTTTTCTTCAGCTCCAA
Source organism: Mesoplasma seiffertii ATCC 49495 (assembly GCF_000518725.1). Lineage (GTDB taxonomy): Bacteria > Bacillota_I > Bacilli_A > Mycoplasmatales > Mycoplasmataceae > Tullyiplasma > Tullyiplasma seiffertii. Next base: position 31,781 of record NZ_KI912486.1, read on the forward strand.
TTGGTAATTGAATTGGTGCAGCTTTTGCCCCTAAACGGTCTCCAATTGATTTAACTGAATAAATAAAGTCAGCCCCTGTTTTGTCCATTTTGTTAACAAAAACAATACGTGGAACACGGTAAGTTGTTGCTTGTCTTCAAACAGTTTCAGTTTGAGGTTCAACTCCTGACTGACCATCAAGAACAGCAACTGCTCCATCAAGAACTCTTAATGAACGTTCAACTTCAACAGTGAAGTCTACGTGTCCAGGAGTATCAATAATGTTGAATCGGTGATCTTTTCAGTGAGCAGTAGTCGCAGCTGAAGTAATAGTAATACCACGTTCTTGTTCTTGAGCCATTCAGTCCATTTGTGAAGCACCCTCATGAGTTTCTCCAATTTTGTGGATTTTACCTGTATGGAATAAGATACGTTCAGTAGTTGTAGTTTTACCCGCATCAATATGGGCCATAATCCCAATGTTACGAGTGTCTTTTAAACTATATTGTCTTGACATAATTTTCTCCTATTCTAATATTTCTGATTGATAATTATCAACGGTAGTGTGCAAATGCTTTATTAGCTTCTGCCATTTTGTGTGTATCTTCACGTTTTTTAACTGATCCACCCATGTTGTTTGATGCATCGATAATTTCGTTTGCTAATTTAACTGTCATAACTTTTTCATTTCTAAGTCTTGCATAGTTAATTAATCAACGTAATGCCAAAGTAACTTTTCTTTCGTCTGAAACTTCAACTGGTACTTGATAGTTAGCTCCCCCGATACGACGAACTTTTAATTCTAAATGTGGCTCAATATTTGTAATTGCTTTATTGAAAACATCAATTGGATTTTCACCAGTTTTTTCTTTAATAAGATCGAATGCTTCATAGATAATTCCTTGAGCAGTTCCTCTTCTACCATCTAACATAATTTTGTTGATAGCACGTGTAACTAATTTTGAGTTATACACTGGATCTGGTAAAACGTCTCTTTTTTCAGCTCTATTTTTACGCATGATTGTGTCCCCTTTCTTTTTTTATTGTTGTGATACTATTGTGGTTCGTTTTTTCACGACATTAATAGTTTGATTTAATAATTTATAAAATTATTTTTTAGGTCTTTTAGCTCCGTATAATGAACGAGATTGCATACGTTTATTTACAGCTTGAGTATCTAAAGTTCCACGAATAACGTGGTAACGTACCCCTGGTAAATCTTTAACACGTCCTCCTCTGATTAAGACAACACTGTGTTCTTGTAAGTTGTGTCCTTCTCCTGGGATGTATGCATTTACTTCCATTCCGTTTGTTAATCTAACACGAGCGTATTTACGTAACGCTGAGTTGGGTTTTTTAGGTGTCATTGTAGCAACACGAGTACATACCCCTCTTTTTTGTGGAGCTGAAACTTTAGTAACTTTTTTCTTTAAAGTATTTACCCCACGGTTTAAGGCAGGTGCTTTAGTTTTTCAAGTTTTAGCTTTACGGTTAGTTTTTACTAATTGGTTAATTGTAGGCATAGAATATTCCTCCTTTCACATTGCCGTGTGTATCGAACTCACACAATATATATTATATATCAAATAAAATTTAAGACAAATAGTTTTTCACGAAAAAAATAATCCCTTTAAAAAGATTATTTAGTAAGGTGTTCTAAAAGCAAGTCAATAATTTTTAATCGTTCTGCTAATGAAATATTCATCGCTTCACGACCATTAATTTTTAATGGCGAATCATTGAACTCTTCAAGAAGTCTTTGATAATCGGCTTCGCTAAGTTGCTTTAACATTGTTTGTTGTTCTTTAAGTTGTCCTACATCAAAGCGAAACAACTTTAAATTTTCGTTAACAACTTTTTTACATTCACGCAAGCTAACAAATCTTTTGGATGTAACAGCAAATGCTGGAACTTCATCCAAGTTTAATTCTTTAGAATAATGAATTACTTCTGTGAACTTAAAAAAGTCTTTGTCAATTTCTAAATAACTTAAATAACATTTCTCACACAAATAATAACGAACACCCACAAATTCAAATTGCGTATGTTCTTGATCTGTTTTTGCTTCTTCAACTAAATAGATTGGAGCATTGTCTTTTCAAGCATATTCACGAACATTAAAATATTCGCACATCATTTGCCCCCAGTTAATACATGATTCTTGTAACATCTACTATTTTTCTCCTTGATTAATTGCCATATTTGTTAAGTTAATTAACAGCTGTAAAATTGGAAGGTGTTTTTCTAGGTCTCAGAAAAAAGCCTTTTTTTCGTAATTATCCTCTATTGATAATTCTAAAAAACTTACTTTAATAATTTCAGATAATTCCTTGTAGGTTTTCAAATACTCGTTTAGATTATTTAACTCAGTTCCTTCATTAAAGGTTGTAGTTATTCAGTTAGTCAATTGCGGAGTTTTAAATTCTAAAAACTGTTGATGGTATTTTCCATAAAGGCGTACTACGAAATTATTTAAGTAATTTTTATTGACGGTCACTAGATCTGAATATTTATCCAACGTAACCATGATTTCTAAGCAAGATAAAAACGAGTCTTGTAATTTTTCAAGATTATTTTCAAATCCTGTTTCTTGTGAAAGCAAGTTATCGATAACTTTTAAAAGTTCAAGAATTTGCGAATAGTTACTTATGATCTGATTATTTTTGATAAAAGTCTTATAGTTCTTATAAAACTTTAAACCATTTAGCATTTTGAAATCATGATATGTTGAATTAACTGCCTGATAAATTAGTTTCTTAAAGTTCATAATCATTCTTCTTTCTCACAATTTTTACAATAACGGCGAAATAATATTAAACATTGCTACTAAAGTTTTCTTCCCAAAATGAAGCTCATCGTTTGGTAAAAAAGTATATTCAAAGGATTTAGAAAAATCTCATAAGAAACGTGCTTCTAACTCTTTATTAAACGCCTGAGATTTGATCAAAGCCATTGTTTGTTGGTCAGAAAAGAACGCTCTAAAGTCAAGATTTGTTGATCCAATAAAAGCAATGTTGTCATCAAATAAATATGCCTTAGTATGATTAAAAGTATTATTCATTGAATAAATTCTTACTCCTGCTTCAAATAATTGGCGAGTTCAACGTTTCGAAACCTCCAATAGTAATTTTTTATCAGTTTTACCGGGAATTACCAGTTTAACGTCAATTCCACTTTTGGCAGCTGTACATAAGGCATTAATCAACTCAACTGGTGGCACAAAGTACGGTGATGAAATTCAAATTCGTTTTTGTGCAGAATTGACTAGACTCATCATTAAGTCAAAATGCATTGGTGTATTATGGTTTGGTCCTGATGAAACAATTTGAACTAAATCTTTTGAATGATTTTCAACTGTATGCAATGTTCCAACACTTGGTTCTAAATCAGTAATTCGTTCTTGTTGGCGGTGACAAAAGTTTCAGTCACTAGCAAAGATTTTTTCAATTCCTTGAACAGCTGCTCCCGCAATTCTTACGTGGGCATCATTTCAAAATCCAAATTTACTACTCATATTAATATACTCGTCACTTAAATTAATACCCCCAATATATCCAATCTTTCCATCAATTGAGACATCTTTACGGTGATCACGATAATTAGCAGTTCAATTAATTCATGGCAAGTTCAATGGTGCAAACGGTACCAAGCGAATTCCTGCTGCTTGTAATTTTGTTTGTGTTTCATATTTAAAATCAGTATAACAACCTGTAAAGTCATAAATTATATATACATTAACACCCTGAGCTGCTTTTGCCATTAAAAGAGCTGCTAAGTTATTTAATAATTCCCCGTCTTTAATAACGTAAAAATTTAATAGGATATACTTTTCTGCTTTTTGAATATCTCTAAAAAGGCTAACGACAAAATCAGCCCCATTAGTTAGTAATTTTGTATCCGTTTGATCATAAATTGTATCGTTTTGTAAATTATTTCCTAAAACGAAGGCACGTTTATATTGAGGTGATTCTTTAGTTAAAGTTTCTAAAGCATGTCTTGATGTCTCACGGTCTTGACTAGTTGCAAATTCGCTGAAGTTTTTATAACGATATTCATTATCAGTTTTATATTTATATGAACGACCAAATAAAATATATGAAGCCATTCCAACAAACGGAACTGCAATAATAAAAATTGTTCATCGTAAACGAGTTTCAAATCGACGATTTTTATTTCTAATAATGACAATTGTGAATAAAACTGACGCTGCATAAACTCCTAAAAAAACTAAAGAGAAAGTTCAGTTTTGGAAAACCGCTAACAGAATTACTCCCAAAAATACGACAAAAAACATTAATGACATACTTAAAAAAATATTAATTTTTTTCTTCATATTCCTGAGCCTCCTTAATTAGTTTTCGACTACTAATATGGTTAATCCACTTATTATTTTTAATAATAAACAAGTTAAAGAAATCTGGCGTAATATCTGAAATTGCTTCAATGACCTTTTTGTTAACAAGTATTTTAATTAAAAACATATCAACATTTTCATGAACAGAGTTTTTATTAATAAAGTTATGCAAATTCAAATACATTGCTAAATAGTAACCATACTCATAATAACTTTTACGTTCTTTAACTGAAAAAGGTGCTGCAAAAACATTGCCAATTAACGCATAAATTTTATGAAAGTTAAAATACTTATTATATTCTGCTTTTGAAAACTCAAACTGATTCTCTATTAAAACTTTTTCTTCAAGATTTTCTACAAAATAAGTATAGTTATTTTCTAAAACTAATTTTCAAATAGTTGATTCTAAATTTTGAATTAGTTCTTCATTATCTTGCTTAATTGTTGTGGCAAATAAATAACGAGAACATATTTTAACAAAGTTAATATGATCCATTTGAATTTCTTCATTTAATTCTTCCAGGCGTAACAAGTGAATAAAGTTTTTTAAAAGAATATTTTTACTATCGATAACAGAAAAGTTGTTAAATTCTTTGTCATTAATTTCATTACGTTGTAAAAACTTATTAAACTTTTTATTTCTAGTTTTGATGTAAGAAATTCGCGCTGTAATATTACGTTTAATTCTCATCTTTATTCTCCCTTTTAAGTAATTATATCTCTTTATAAAAAAAATAAGCAAAAAGCTTATTTTCCTCTTCCCAAAACTGGGAAAAATATTTTTTTACCTTCAAGGGCAGTTGTAATTTCTTTCATATATAAATATGATGGAACATTGCCTTCAGGTGTTTCAATAAATGATAATTTCCGAATGTTAACTCCACAATTTAAATTTGGAATAAACATAAATTCGACTCTTTCAATTCCATCAGGAACTAAAATTTTCAAAATATCCATAATGTCAATTTTGTTAGACGAATAAATCGCTACTAGTGTAAATCGTTTCTTAGCTTGATTAATTGTAAATACTACAACTGCATCAATTTCAGAAATATAGTACACATTACGACGATAAAATTTTAATATATTATAAAGTTTTACACTTGAATCTCCATTAGTTGCAATCATTGATGGAGTTTTAGTTGCATGTTTAATATGATCTTGAATAAACTCAATGTCTTTGATTGAATCAGTATCAAGTTTTTTAATTGCTGTCTTTTCAGTGTCAAGTGATGAATTTCAAGGAATGTAATAAATAAATTCTTGCACTTTTTGAAATTCACTATTCATGAATAAAGCATCAGTTTCTGAATCGCTAAATGAATAAATCAAATCAGAAACATTTGAGTATTTTTCAACAACAAGGTCCAAAAGTTTTTTATCAACTTGATCGTGTTCATAACTATCTTTAATAAAAATTCTTCCCACTTGAATTGCATTACATTTAACTTCGTTAATTGATAAGTTAAGTCTAATAACACAGACAGCCGCTACAATATCATTTTTTTCATTGATTAGCGCCATTGGATAATAATTTTCATCCCAGTGGCCTTTTAACATTCAATCTTCAAAATAAGATTTTGAAGACTTTTTGATGATATTATAGAGTTCATTATTATAGTGCTTGTTTTCTTTAAAATCATAAATTAATTCATAAGAGTTCATATTGCCCCCAGCGACTATTCATTTGAATAATCTTTCTAAATTATACAACTCATGGGGTATTTTTGCAAACATAAAAAATTTCAAAAATCTCTATTTTTGTGCAAATTTGGTTTCAAATAACTTAAAAAGTTCATAATTCGAAAGGATATTAGATTCAACAACAACCCGTTCTTCTAGGGGATTAAAAATTAACATTTTGGTAATTTTATATTTTGTATTTGATTCAATTAACTGCTTTTGTAAATAAAGCTCTGCGGAATACTTTTGATTAAAACCTGAACGACTATTTTTAAAACTACATAAAAATCATTCTTTACCATTAGTCGCTAAAAAATCAATTGTTCCAATAAACAAGTTGTTAACATCATTATTAATTAACACTAAGTTGCAAAATGAATGTTTAATTTCATATTTATATAAAAACTTATTTAAATCATGAACAATTGATTTAGCTAGTTTAATAATAAACTTATCTTTCTCAGTTAACTCGTCAAATTGGAATTCAGCTCCGCGCTGATTATTAATTGCATGAAACACTAGCGCCTTAATTCGTCTTGTTCGATTAATTAAATTTTGCACAATTTCTGAACTTTGCTTGTTAATGAAGGGATATACTTGATTAACAATTTCACTAATTGTCGGAACATTTAAAGTATCACCTTGTAAGTTGTCGGTAATAAGTTGAGCAAGATAATAATCAAGATCATCAGTTGGGGTTGCTAAGTTGTAAGCAAAAGTTTTTTCATTATAAGTCAAAATCTGACTTAGGTCTTCAATTTGATATTTTGCCATTAGCGAACTCATTTCTTAGTCACAGAATTATAAATTTTTGAGGGTTCTCCATATAATGGTTCATCGAAAAAAACTTTAACTTGATCACTAAATCGTTTTAGTTCTGCTTCATCTCTTAATGGTTCTTGTCCATGGATATTAACTGAAGTTGAATAAATTACTCCTGCTTGATCAATGATTGTTTGAAGATCTTTTCGAATGACTTTGCGGAGAGCATAAGTCTGTTGATTATGTTGAATAATTACAGTTGTTGGAATTGGACTATTCATCAGCTCATAAAGATTGCGATCAAAAATATCAAAATCTTCAATTTGCTCAAAACGTGAAAATAAAATAATTAGTGGTTTATTTGGCTCTGCTTGTTTAAGTTCGTTAATTCTTATTTGATTTGAAGTTTGTACAATTGCTGAAAGTCCATAAATTGTATCAGTTGGTAAAATAATTATTTCGTTATTTTTTAAAGCAGTTATTGCTTGATTAATTTGAGTTGAACTAAGCATCATTATCACCTTTTCTAATTTCTTCAAGACGAGCAATTCTTTTAGCAACAAATTGTTTTTTCAAATAACTTTTGAACTCTGCTGATTTTCATATTCCATTGCTTAAAATTCCAAAAGAGCTGAACATAAATGAGTAAACAATAATTGCTTCTGCAATTATTCCATATTTACCTAGTCAGACAAATGTTCCGTTAGCTTCATCAATACCATTTAGTGGATACATTTCTATTAGCTGTTCTCAATCATACATTGACTCTCCATTATTTGTCACAACGTTTTTAATTTCATTTAGTAATGTAATTCCAATTGTTTGGTCTCCCGAAGCATAAATTTGATTTCATAAATTTGTTGTACGGTTGATTTCAGCTTTTGAATAAGTTGTTAGACAAAGTAATAAAATTAATTCAAAAAACAACACGATATATTGAGTAATGAAAATTCGGTTTGATACGTTTTCTCCTTTAATACTTACTGATACAAAGAAAAACATTGATGAAATAGTAATTCCTAAAGCAATTAATGGTAATGAAGTAATAAATAAAGGATTTAGCTGATAACTTTTAAATGCACTATCAAATAACTCATTAATACGATGAGCTGCTTCATAATCACCAACTAAATTAACAACATTGTAAGTTCAATTAACAATTGAACCCATTCCCGTTGTTGAAGCTGAGCTTAAAATAATATAAATAATTTGTGGTAGGATAATTGTCAAAGTAATCACAATTGTTCATAAAGATAATGTTTTGTCATCAATTCTGAACAAACGGTTTCACAATGTTTTGAATTTTGAACCGGTAATTTTTTTGTTCTTAGAAATTCATTTAACATAACGATCAATTCCTGCTGATTTAGCATTTCCAAAAGCCATATTTTGCAATGCTATCCCAATTGAAAATAAAATCATAATTTGTAGGAACATTATTCATCAAACAATATCTGAAGTTTGTCACATAAAATTTGGAACAAATTCTCCTTTACCAGCTCTATTGGAATATCAATCACTAATTTCAGCCATTGCTGCATGTTTACCTTCACTACCAGTTTTAGATTCATAAATGTAAAAATCTTGATATGCGGCATAAAAATATTGTGATAGTGCTGCTAACAACAAGACCAGCATTCCAACTCCAACAATTGCTGTTAAATAAGCTAATTTGCTATTTTTGCGAATTGCTCTTGATGTCATTATTGGTTTAAATAATATAAACATTCCGATGACTAAAAAAGTTAATAATAATGAGCCCGATAGTGTTCCCATTATTGTTGCCTTACTTGGCACATCAATAAATTGAGAAATTACTTGATAATGTTCAAAGTAATAAGTTAACGCATCATTATTAAAAGTAATATATACATACACGTAAAAAGGTAATAAGGTAACTAAAAAAATAAATGCAAATCAAAACGACATCAAATATAAACGAATATTACGACGCTTCAAATCTTCATTTTGGTCATTAATTTTAAAATTCAGACGTTTTTTTAAACTAAATTTTTGTTTTTGTTCCATATTATTACCTTTCTATACATTAGTAATTATTACACATCTTCAATTATCTGAGTAATCTCTAACAAATTCTCATGTAATTTTTACTTGAGAATTTTTCAAAAGTTTTTCAATTTCGGCTTTTTGTTTTCATCCAAACTCCATGATGACTGCAAAAGGCTTACTCAAATCCATTACTTTATCTAAATTATCAATCATTGTTTGATAAAAAGCCAATCCGTTATTATCGGCAAATAATGCCAAATGCGGTTCAAAACTTTGGACATTGACACTAAGATCTTGGTCTTGATAATCTATGTAGGGTGGGTTTGAGACTAACAAGTTAACTTTAAGATTTTGCTCAATTAATGGCTTTAAAAAATCTCCCTGATAAAATTTAACATTTTGGGTCTTCAAGTTTTGACTATTGATTTGGGCTACAGCTAACGCTGCATCAGAAATGTCTGTACAAATTACTGAATTGTTAGTTTCTAAATTTAGAGTAATCCCAATAACTCCTGAGCCTGTGCAAATATCGGCTATCAAAATATTTTGTTGATGGTTAATTCATCTCAAGGCAGTTTCTATTAAAATTTCAGTTTCTGGTCGAGGAATTAATACTCTTTCATCAACAGTAAATTTTCTTTTAAAAAAATATTTTTGTTGCAAAATATATGCTAAAGGCTTTTGCATTTCTAATTCTTTGATAAGTTCATTTAAAAGCTTTTCATTAACTTCAATGGTCATTTCAAAGTTACTAATGATATCAGAATATTCCATCTTTAATAAATGCTCTAATATTTGATAAACATCAGCTGTTTTAAGGCTGATGTTTAAATTTATTAATTTATAGTATAAATCACGAATTGTTAAATTAGGCTTGTGACTCATTTAATTGTTCAGCTACTTTTTGACGTTGTTCTTCATTAATTAGAGCAGTAATGAACTCGTCAATTTTACCTTCCATAACTTGATCTAGTTTATTTAAAGTTAATCCCACGCGGTGATCGGTTACCCGATTTTGTGGATAATTATAAGTACGGATTTTTTCCGATCTTGCTCCAGTTCCCACTGCTGACTTTCTTGTAGCATCAGCTTCAGCTTGTTGCTTTAGAGTTTCAGCTTCATGAATACGAGCACGTAACATTGTCATTGCAATATCTTTATTATCATGTTGTGAACGACCATCTTGCGAAGCAGCTACAACTCCTGTAGGAATATGGGTAATACGAACCGCAGAATCAGTTGTATTAATATGTTGACCTCCAGCACCTGATGCACGATAAGTATCAATTCTTAAATCAGCTGTTTTAATTTCAATTTCCACATCTGTCATTTCTGGTAGTACAGCGACTGTTGCAGTTGAAGTTTGAATTCGACCCTTTGTTTCAGTTTTAGGGACACGTTGGACACGGTGTGCTCCTGATTCAAATTTTAGTTTAGAATAAACTCGTTCTCCCTTAATCATGAATGATACTTGTGAATATCCTCCAGCTTCTGATAAAGAGGCATCTAAAACTGTGATTTTTCAGTTTTGTTCTTCAGCATATAATTTATACATTCTGAATAAATCACCAGCAAAAATATTTGCTTCATCCCCACCAGCTGCTCCACGAATTTCAACAATAACGTTTTTGTCATCGTTAGGATCTTTTGGTAACAACAATTCTTCAATCAATGAAATTAATGGTTGTAACTGAGCAGTATTTTCTTCTAACTCTAATTTTGCCAATTCCACCATTTCAGGGTCTTTTTCGTTTCCTAATATTTCTTTGGCTTCTTCAATCGCTTTAACAACAGCCTGATATTGTTCAAATTTTTCAACAACCTCTTCAAGTGAAGCACGTTCTTTATTTAATTCTGTAAACTTTTTAATATCTTTTAATAATTCTTCACTTTGCAAGTCATGGTTAATTTGGCCTAATCTTTTTTGCATTGTTTCCAATGCTTCGATTGTTTTAGGATTCATTTTTACCTCTTACTTTCTATTCTGGTTTTTGATAACACTTACGACATCTTGCTTCATAACTATCTTTTCCATCAACTAAGACAATTGGTGAATCAGCAGCAGCTGGTTGACCATTAATAATTCTTTGTGTACGGTTCGCAAAGTTTCCACATTTGTGACAAATAGCTGTTAATTTTTCAACAAACTCTGCCAATGGTAATAATTTATCAACATTTTGAAATGGTTGACTTTTAAAGTCTTTATCTAATCCCGTTACAATTACAATAATACCTTGATTTGCTAATTCATCAATATAATCAACAACTGCTGCATCTAAAAATTGAACCTCATCAATTCCAACAACATCAATTTTTTGCTTTTGATTTTCTCTTTCAAAGATATTACGAATGTCATTAGTCGAAGCTACTGGAAATGAAGGTAGCATTGTTCCAGAGTGAGAAGCAATCGAATTAACTGAATAACGTTGATCAATTAATGGTTTAAACGCAATAACATTATGTTTAGCGTAATCATGACGACGTAGACGACGAATAAACTCTTCAGTTTTTCCTGCAAACATACATCCTGTAATTAATTCAATTCAACCCAAGTTTGATTCTTTATAAATTTTTTCTTGTCCTGTAAGCATGTTATTTCACCCCTTTTGTAACTAACTTATCTAATGCTTTAACTAATTTTGGCACATCTGTTAGCGATGAAAGTTGTGCTCCACTTGCTAAACGATGTCCTCCACCTTCAAATTTTTCAGCAACTTCATTAACACTAAAGTCACGACTTCTTAATGAAACTTTAATCATATCGTCTAATTCAACAATTAAAGCTCATACTTTAATTTCATCCATTCCTGCCATTGTTCCCAAAGCAGATTTAACTTCAGAATACTCTAAATCTCAACCTTGTTGATCTGCTTTAGTAATCACAATGTACCCAACGCCTTTTTTTGTTAATTCTAGTTTACTAAATGCAAAGTTAGTTCACTTACGCATTTTTAAACTTGATACAAAGATAAAGTCATGAGCTGCTTTTAAATCAGCTCCAGCTTCAATTAAAGACGCTGCAACTCTAAATGTTACTTCGTCTGTTCTCGGAAACAAGAATCTTCCTGAGTCAGTAATTAAACCAAGGTATAAGTTATGTGCAGCTGCTTTATTAATTTTTAATTTCATTAATTGAGCTCATAGCACTACAACTTGTGTACAAGCAATTGCATCTTCAACAACAATGTCATTTGTTGCATAAGGGTCCACATTTAAATGGTGATCAATCTTAAATGATTCTTTAGCCATATCGAAACGATCAAAGTCCAATCGCGCTTTATTTCCTGTATCAACTGTAATAATTAACGCTTGACTAACAAATTCGTCTGTCAACGGTTTTTTTGATAAGAATGTTTGATCATCAGTTAGACGGTCACCCACAACAAATACATTTTTATTTTTGAAGTTTTCTTCAATAATGTTTGCGATTCCGATTGCACTTCCTTGAGCATCTCAATCGGGCATTTTGTGTTTAACAATAATAATGTTTTGGTATTCTTTGATTTTTTTTAATAATAATTTAGCTGCTTGTTTATTCATATTTTCTCCTATGGTTTTATATTATTTTACTAATTGAATCACGATTTATGTAGACAATAACTTCTTTATTTTCAAGATATTCGCCTTGCTCATCGTAAAAAAAGATAAAATGTTTAAATTTGTTAAATCCTAAATATACTTTAGGATCATTATATTTATTTTGTTTGATAATTTTTAAGATAACTGGTAGCTCATCATCACGCTCAGGAGATGGCTCCAAATTAACTTTAAATAAGTTAATAAAAATTTTTCCTTTGTCATTTAATGATCAATCGGTAATATTTCAATATTTGTTTTCAACTTCAATTCCTTGGCGTACTTTACGATAATTTAAAATATTTGATGAATTATGAATTTTTGAAAAAATATGATTAGCGTTAACTTCAAAAATCTCTGAGGCTGTCATTTTTTTCAATTCGTTTTTTTCAACGGAATAAATTGGTTCTCGTAAATCTCAAATTGTTTCTAACCCATTATTCAAAGTAATAAACGCCAAGTCAGGATAAACCTTTTGAATTTTCTGAATTGTATTCATTAAATCATGAAAGTCTTTTTGACTTAAGTAATCTAAAATATTTGAAAAGACAATATTTTTTTTCTGCAAGTTAATTGCCTTTAGAATTTTTAAGTAAATGATGTTTAACGACGAAATTTTAAATCCTTGCTTAATGAACCAATCAAACTTCATATCTAACTTTTCTAAGTGTTGCTCAGTTCACTCTAACGCTTGAGAAAACGTTGAGTGAATTTCTTTTTTATAATGCTTTTTCAAAACTAAAAATTCATTTTGATTTCCATACTTGACATTTCCACTTAATAATTTTTTATGATAATCATGAATTAAGAATGTAATTTTCTTACCAATCATATAACCTTCAGAAGGTAGTAATTGGAAAAGAATTTCTTTTTGTTGTTCTTCAAATTCTTTACGTTGATCTGAAACCACACGTTTTCATTTTAAATGTTGTTCAGCAATTTCTAATTGCGATTCTTTAGAAATATTTTCAACTTCATAAAATTTTCTAAGTTCTAAATTAAATTGTCTAGTCAATTGCTTATGCAATTTTTTATTTCTTCAGATACTGTATCGTAGTTCTGATAAGTTAAAGTTCAAAAACTTTAGTTGTTTAATAATCATATACTTAGTTTGAGTATATGAAAACTTTTTCCAGTATTTACGAACATACTTATTTGATGATTTACGAGCGTTGTATTCACAAGTACATGAATCACGAAGCTCATTTAAAGCAAAAATGTTATCTCATAAGACTTGAGAAAAAGTAAGCATTGCTTGACTTTTTTCAAGCATTGCCTCAATTCGGGAAATTTCTTTGGCAAGGACTCCTACTTGAGGTGGAAATTTTGAATACAATTGTTTGATCTTTGAAACATCATACTTATAAATTTCTGAATTGAATTTATTTAGCAGTTTATTTTCAGCAATATTTGTTGTATCGATAAAATGCGAAATAACCGAATCAATTTTACGACGCAAACGCATATCAGTAACATCATTTTTTGAATTAATAAAAGACAAATAATCATACTTTTTATCAATTGTTTTAATTCTTGCTTTACGTAAAAATTTTGGGTCAAATAGCAGTGATAAAAATAGGACTAGTTTCGCAGGAATTAGTCGTTCAAATCAAGTATCATTACGAATAAATTCAATACGATTTTTTACAAACTTTTTATTAATGATATCAATATTATTTACTTGAAAACGACCGCTACGATTTTTTTCTTGTCCCTTCAAAACTCGTTTCATAAACGTCATTTGATTTTTATTATAAATTAAAATATTTGTTATCTTACCCGGTTGAGCTTGTAGATTAACTTTATCTAACTCTGCTACTTTATTGGCGAAAGTAACATTTTCAATTTTGTATGACATATATTACCCCTCCATAAAGCATCTAATATATATTTTAAATCATTTTTTTACAAACAAAAATAAAAGACCCAAAAAGGTCTTTTAAATTAAATTATTTAAACTATTTAGCTGCTTTAGAATTTTGAGCTTTTTGAGCTTCAGATTCTTTTTCAACTGTAGCTTTAATTGCTTCTTTACGAGCAAATTTAGATTTAAATTGTTCAACACGTCCAGCATTATTTGTAAATGATTGGTTTCCTGTGTAGAATGAGTGACAGTTTGAACAAACATCAATTCTCACTTCTTCTCCTCTTACAGTTCCACAAATAAATTCGTTATCACAAGTTGTACAAACAAATTTTGCTTCTTCGAAGTATTTTGGTTGAATATCTTTTCTTGGCATAGTTATTTCTCCTTTACTATGTTGTCATATTAGATACTTAATAGTACTAAATAATTTTAACTCAAAAATAAACTTTTTGTTATAAAAAATAAAAAAACTGCATCTGCAGTTTTTTTTGAATTTATTTGACCTATTTTTTAATTTCGTCAGCTTTACCTTTTACTCCAAATCAAGTAATTAGGTTTGTCATTTCTGAAACAATTGCATCATAACCAGGTTTTAATAATTTACGAGGATCAAATCCTTTTTTAACCATATCTTGGTCTGCTCCAGTTTCAATATAAGCTCTAGTTGCTTTTTGGAATGACAATTGTAATTCAGTATTAACGTTAATTTTTGAAATTCCTAAAGAAATTGCTTTTTCAACTTGTGCTTGAGGAACACCTGATCCTCCGTGCATTACCATTGGGAAGTTAATTGCATCTTCAATTTTTTCTAATTGTTCAAATGCTAATCCTTCTCAGTTTGCTGGGTAAGGACCGTGAATATTACCAATTCCTGCTGCTAAGAAGTCAATTCCTAAATCTACCATTTTTTTAGCTTCTTTAGGATCTCCCAATTCACCTTTACCAACAACACCGTCTTCTTCTCCACCAATTGTACCAATTTCAGCTTCAACAGAAACTCCGTATTGTTTAGCGAATTCAACTACTTCTTTAGTTTTTGCATAGTTTTCTTCAAATGAGAAGTGTGATCCATCAAACATTACTGATGAGTATCCAGCTTCAATACATTTTTTAGCAACTTCAACTGATTGACCGTGGTCTAAGTGTAATGCTACAGGAACTGTAATGTTTAAGTCTTCTAATAATCCGTTTACCATTCCAACTACAACATTTGCTCCACCCATGTATTTAATTGCTCCTTCTGAAGTAGCAATAATAACTGGAGTATTTGTTTTTTGAGCTGTTTCTAAAACAGCTTTTGTTCATTCTAAGTTGTTAATGTTAAAGTGTCCAATTGCATACTTACCTTCGTAAGCAGCATGAACCATGTTATGAGCATTAACTAATCTATTACCGTAAATTTTTGGCATGTGATAATTCTCTCTTTCTTATATATACTTTTAATTATAGTATCTTTATCACTTTTTGGTAGTCATATTATTAAATATCAAAGATTTTTTTTATTTGTTTTAAGACTATAATAATAAGTGAGGTGAAAAATATGAAAAATTTATTAAAAAGCACTCGTGTTTTAAACAATGGTGTAGAAATACCTATCATTGGATTAGGAACATACCGTATGGAAAACGAACAACAAGCAGTTGATTCAATTAAGTACGCATTAGAAATTGGTTATCGTCATATTGATACTGCTGAATATTACCAAAATCATAAGCATATTGCCAAAGCAATTAAGGAATCAAAAGTTCCTCGTGAGGAAATCTTCATTACTTCAAAAATTTGAAATGATTATCATGACTATGATCAAACAATTGCTCATTTTGAGCAAATACTTGAGGAATTAGAAACAGACTATCTAGACTTGTGTCTTGTGCATTGACCTACTCCCAAAGCCCTATCATGTTATCAGGCTTTACAAGACTTATACAACGCTGGTAAAGTTCGTGCTATTGGAGTTTCAAACTTCACTGTAACAGATCTTGAAGCATTTTTACCACAAGTAAACATTAAACCGGTAATGAATCAAATTGAGTTGAACCCATCAGTTCCCCGAAACGATGTTGTAGATTTTTGTAATGAACATAATATCGCTGTGACTTCATGACAAACTATTATGAAAGGGCAAGTTGGGGATTTTGAATTAATTCAACAACTAGCTAAAAAATATGATGTTAGTCCTGCACAAATTGCTTTAAAATGAGCCTTGCAACGTAACGTTATAATTATTCCTAAATCAGTTACGCCATCAAGAATTTTTGAAAATCAAGATTTAGATAAGTTTGAGTTAACAACTGAAGAAATTTCAAAAATTAATACTATGACTAAAGATTTAAATTTGAATTATGAACCAGTAGATCCTTTTAGAAAATAAAAAGACCTATTGGTCTTTTTTTTCAAACTCTTCTTCAACTTTTGCTTGATTTTGCTTTTTTTTATCAATAATTGAAAAAACCAAAGCAACATCTGCTGCAATATTAAAAGGTATTGGATTAAATGGTGGAATTCCAGTAACAATTAAAGCAGATAACAATCAGTAATACATTTTTTTAGACAACAAACCTTTTTTATATCTGACGATTGACATAATTATCAAACTATAAGTATTAGTAATTGCCAATACTATTAAAAGTACCCAAAAGATTACTGTAAGTTTAACTTCGATTGGTGTAAATATAGTAAACATCATTGAAAACCCCATAATAGTTGCTGCAAAACCAAACATAGCTCAAGATGATATGTACGCAACTTCTAATGCATCTCTTGTTTTTTTACTTAACTGAAGCATAAAATTGTAACCCCCAAAACACATCTGTAATGATACTATCCAAGGATCTTATATCCCTTATTATCAAAATTACTATTTCAAACTTTTTCCCATATTGGTTCTTTCAAAAATACATATAAAAAATGACAACTTTTATACAATTTAATTATAGTGCTGCCTTTAATGAACTCTTATTTATTTAAAGACTTGAAAACCTAAATTGATATCTTAAAAATAAAAAGCCACCTGATTAGGTGACTCTGACGAATAATTATTTTTTAGCTGACCATTTAAAAGTTAAAGTTGTTGCAACAAATAAAGTCACAATAATTAAAATTGATCCTAAAACTGGCTGTCAAGTAGCTGTAAAGTTCTGCATGTTTATTTCCGGATACTTATTAAACGATGAATCTCAACCAGCAGCTTTTCCTTGTACAGCAAATAAAAATAAAAATACTGCATATTTATGAGGTACAAAATAAGTAAAAATTATCATAAACTTTGAATTCATTAATACTTGAGGAGGAATCATAATTCCTGAGAAAAAGATTGAGAAGAAATAAATCATCATAACTATTCCTTGCATTCCCCCTTCAGAGCTAAATAAACCACCCAATAATGTTGCGATTCCAATTGATGTTAATGCTACAAATATAGTTGCTAAAATCATTAAAGGCCAATTAACATTTTTCATTGAACTTATAAAAGTCATTTGAGAGTTTCCAGAACCAACAGCCATCGCTACTAAGATCATAAATACTAAGGCTCCTAACGAAACAACCAAGTAAAATAATCAAATGGCTCCAAGAAACATTCCCTTTTTAACTCCTGTTGTATCAATTCGTTTTAAAAAGACTGAGTTCTTTCATTCAACAATAGCTGGAGCTAGTGAAGTTAAAATTGTTAATGCTGGTAATAATGTATAACCAAATAACGAACTCGCTCCAATATTTCCTTGTTGAGGTAATACAAAGTAAAACAAAATCATAAAGAATACCGGAACAATAAACATAAATAATGGACCCCGAGGATTTCTAAAAAATGACTTTGAAACTAATTTAAAAAGATTAGTAAAAATTCCGGTATTTTTCTTTAAATTGATATCACTTTTTTTAAGTTTAGTTGTCATACTTTAGGCTCCCTTCAAAATATTCATCCATAACATTTCTAACTGATTTATATTCAGCAATTGCTTTGCTAATTTGACGATCAAAAACAATTCGTCCTTCATGAATAATAACCATACGGTTACATAACAATTCAACTTCTTCGGGACTATGAGACACCAAAAGTAAAGTTTTTGAATTTTCCTGAATTTGCTTTTTAAAGAACTCTATAATCTTAAATTGTAACTGCATATCTAATCCAGTTGTTAATTCATCTAAAATGACAATTTCGGGATTATTCATCATTGAAATCATCGCATTAAAGCGTTGCTTTTGACCTCCCGATAATTTCTTTAAAGCACGAGTTTTAAATTCTTCAATATCAAAAACTCCGGCAAGTTCTGCTTCTCAAGCAGCCGTAAATTTAGGATATACGACACGATAAAACATTAACATATCCGCAGCAGAAATCCCTGGAGGTCATTCCCCTTGTTGAAACTGAATTCCAATTTCTTTACGCAAGTCTCCCTCAATATTAATTTTGATAGTTCCCGAACTTGGGCGAGAAGTTTGGGCAATCATTTCTACTAAAGTAGTTTTCCCACACCCATTAGCTCCTAAAATTGCCAAACGCTCTCCGCGATTAACGGTTAATGACAAATTTTTTAAAACTTCTTTTTTGCCAAACGCTTTATTTAGATTTTCAATTTCGATAATTTTTGACATTTTATCCTCCATTTTATATTAAATTTAATTGTATATTACATCAAAAAAGTCCTAAAAGGACTTTTTTAAACTTTTTTTATCCTTTAATGATTGCTTCAACAAAACCTTTAAACAACGGATTTGGTTTATTTGGTCTTGAAGTAAACTCTGGGTGATATTGTGAAGCTATAAAAAACTTATGCTTTGGCAGTTCGATAATTTCAACTAAATCTTGTTTTTCATAAATTCCTGAAAATACTAATCCAGCATCTTTTTCAAATTTTTCGCGCAATTCATTTTTAAACTCATAACGGTGACGGTGACGTTCAAATGCAGTATCACTACCATACAATTTAGCAGCCATTGAACCTGGTTTTAACTTCGCTGGCATTTTCCCTAAACGCAAAGTTCCTCCGATATTGTCTCGATCAATTCCGGCAATGAAATCAAATATTGGATTTTTAGTTTCACTATTAAACTCAGTTGAGTTTGCATCTGTTAATTTTAAAATATCACGAGCAATTGAAATTGTTGCAATTTGCATTCCTAAACAAATTCCTAAATACGGAATATTATTTTCACGCGCAAATCTTGAAGCTAACATCATTCCTTCAACTCCACGACTACCAAATCCTCCGGGAACTAAAATTCCTTGAGAAACAGCAAATTTTTCTTGATAATTTTCTTCTGTTATTTCATCTGCTTGAACTCAGCGAATTTTTAAATTGCGACCATATTCTCATCCTGCAATTTTAAGTGACTCAATTACAGATAAATAAGCATCTTGCAACTCGATATATTTTCCAACAAAAGTTACTTCGAAGTCTTCAACTGCATCATTAATTTTTTTAGTAAAAATATCTCATTGTGTTGATTGTGTTTCTTGCGCCTTTAATTTTAAATGCTCAATCGCAATTTTATGTAAATCTTGACGTTTCATTTCAGCTGGCACCTTATAAATTGAATCCATATCAATTGCTTCAATAACGTTTTGAATTGGTACGTTACAGAATAATGATATTTTATCTTTAATTTCTGCGGGTGCACGCTTATCACTTCTTGCGACAATAACATCTGGTTGAATTCCCATTCCTAATAATTCCTTAACTGAGGCTTGGATTGGTTTAGTTTTATATTCTTTAGACGCATTTAAGTATGGTAATAATCCAACATGAATAAACAAGACATTATCGCGACCTTGTTCTCTTCTTACTTGACGTAAAGCTTCAATAAACGGTTGTGATTCAATATCTCCAACTGTTCCTCCAATTTCAGAAATAATAACATCAGCTTGACTACGCTCAGCTGCAGCATAAATTTTAGCTTTAATCGCATCAGTAATATGAGGAATTACTTGAATTGTTTTTCCTGCTCAATCTCCTCGGCGCTCAGCTTCAATTACATCTAAATAAATTCGCCCTGCTGATGTTGATGATATTTTTGAAAGATTCTCATCAATAAAACGTTCATAGTGACCTAAATCTAAATCAGTTTCTCCACCATCATCTGTTACATAAACTTCTCCATGCTGATACGGTGACATTGTTCCCGGATCAACATTTAAATAGGGATCAAATTTTTGCATGTAAACTTTTAAGCCACTGCTTTTTAATAATGTTCCTAATGAACTCGCAGTAATCCCTTTTCCTAATCCCGAAACAACTCCTCCGGTTACAAATATATATTTACTCATGTTAATCTCCTTTTCTAAAATAAAAATAAAAAGTCGCAAAAACTTGCGTTTTTACAACTAATCCATATCTTCGTCATCGTCAATAAAATCGTCATCTTCTTCGATGTCTTCTTCATCTTCTTCGATGTCTAATTCATCCACTTCCAAAGCGTCTTCTTCAGCTTCTTCGGCTTCACTCAACTTTGTTTTCTTTGATTTCCCAAGTTCATCAACGTAAGCGTATTGTTTTTTAATATCTTCAAACTTTACGTTTTCTCTTAAAGCTCATGTTCCTTCTGGAGTCAATGAAAATCTGTTATCCAAAACTAGGTCACTGTATAGTTCTGCAATTACAGAGTTTTTATTCTTACCAGCAGCTCCGATTACTTCTGCAACAGAGTTTCAAATTTCATCAAATTTTGATGCGTCATTTTTCTGTTTCAGAAATTCGTAAGCTATATCAATGTTGGATAATTTCATCTCGCACCTCACCTTACAAAAATCTATTTTACACTATTTCTTTTGGAAATAAATATTTTTTTTCTAATTTAATTTCATTTATTTCTTTCATAGAATCAGTCAACAAACTTAACTTCTGAATTGACTGAATTTTGTTATGATTTTGAATATAAATTCGCTCATCTTTACCATCAATAATTCCATCCTTATAAATCAAAGATTGTTTAGGAGTTATTGAGATAAAGTAGTAGTCAAGGTTATATCCAGCCTCTTTTAATTTTGCTTTCATCTCGCCTACCTTAATGTCTGAAAATTCACAGTAGGCAAAAATCCGACGATTGACCAAACGGTCTGATAAATCTGCTAAAATTTGGTCATCTTCAGCAGCACACATTTTAAATATTTCAAAAATAAAGTAGTCATCAAAGTTTAGATATTTATCCAACGGAATTTCCTGATTATTAAAAATTTCTTTAAACATCTCGACAATTTGTAAATGCTTAAACTGATAATTTTTGTCAAATAAATATTTTAATCGTTTGAATCAAACCATAAACATAGCATCAAAAGCAATTGATAGCTTATGATTATAAACTTGCTTGTACATATGATAACGACCCAATAAATATGACTCAATTGCATAAACTAGTTTTTTTGGAAAAACTATTTTATCATCAACTACTTGCGCATGACGTACCATTCACTTAATGTCTAGTGCAGCATAGTTAACTCCACAATTGTAAGAATCACGCATTAAATAATCTAATCGATCAGCATCTAATTGCGAACTAACCAATAAATTTACAGCTTTATTAGGATAAACTCCTTCAATAATTTGAATAACTTCTTCAGGATCAATTTTGAAACGTTTTAAAATTGGAGCGATATTTCCCTGAGGATTACGAATAATATCTGCTGTATAGGCTTCATGACTTTTTGTCGTTATTTTTTCAAATGTATGCGAAAATGGTCCATGCCCAAAGTCATGCATTAACCCTGCTAACTTAACCAAAACACGATCTTTATGATTAACTTCTTTAAAACCAGGAGCATCTAAAAACATACCAACAATATGATATACCCCAATTGAATGCGAAAATCTTGTATGCGATGCTCCGGGATAAGCAAATTGTGCCCCTCCCAATTGGAGGATTCGACGCATTCTTTGCATTTCAGGAGTATTGATAATTTCATAAACAACTTCTTCATTAATATAAATATCGCCATGTACGCTGTCTCTAATTACCTTTTCAAACATATATACCTCTTTAATTCATTTTAAATCTATTATAGGGAAATAATCTTTGAAATCAATAAAAAAGCGCTTTTGGCGCTTTTTTTGACTTAAAAACTATTTATGTTTTTTAAAACCGTTGTTTTACCTAGTAAAAAGATAACATCAGCTAACGAAGGACCGTGTTGTGATTTGGAAGCATAAATTCGAATAGGCATGAATAAGTTCTTACCTTTAACATCTGCTTCAGCTCCTGCTTCTTTGATAACAGTTTTAATGGCTTCAACATCTCAAATTGTTAAGTTAGTAATTTTATCTTTAAAAATAGTAATCAAATTTTGATAATTTTCTAACTCTGCTAATTGATCACGAGTTTCTTGATCAACTTCAATGTCATTAAAGAAAATATCCAAATGATCATTAATTTGCATTCCAAATTCAACTTCTTTTTTGAACAACAATAAAACATGATTAATTCATTGTTCAGGTTTATTAGTTAAGTCAAAACGGGTTTGATCAATAAATGGCTTAATAAAACTTAAGTACTCTTCGTCAGTCAGTTTTTTCATATATTGAGAATTAATTCATTTCATTTTTACCATATCAAATGTTGATGGTGATTTTGAAAAACGACGTTCATCAAATAAATCAATTAGTTCTTGTTTAGACAAGATTTCTTGTTCTCCTGGTGGTGATCAACCCAACAATGCAATATAGTTGAACATTGCTTCTGGTAAATATCCTTGGTTACGGTATTGTTCAATAAAGAACAACGCATTACCACTACGTTTTGATAATTTTTTTCCAGTTGCATCAACAATTAATGTTAAGTGACAAAATTCTGGATAAGCTCAATTGAAAGCATCAAAGATCATCATTTGACGAGGTGTATTAGAAATATGTTCCTCTCCACGAACTACATGAGTAATTTCCATGTCATGGTCATCTATTACCACAGCAAAATTATAAGTTGCAATTCCGTTTGACTTAATAATTACAAAGTCACCTAAATCTTTAGCTTCAAAAGTAACTTGTCCACGTACTAAATCATTAATAGTTCAAACACCATTTGCAGGAACTTTAAAACGAATTGAATACTCAGTTTGTGCCGCTTCTAATTTAGCGATTGTTTCACTATCTAAATTAGCACATTTTCCTGAATATTTAGTTGCAACAATTCCACGAGCAACTTGTGCTTCATAATCTTTTTCTAGTTCTTCACTTGTACAAAAACATTTGTAAGCAAATTTATTATTAATTAATGTCTGAGCATGTTCACGGTAAACATCTAACTTTTCCGATTGAATGTACTTACCATACTTAGAATCTCCAGGATTAAAAATTGATTCATCAGCAATAATTCCTAGTCAGTTTAAATTGCTAAATTGAGACTCGATTGCGTCTTCAACATTTCTTGCAGTATCTGTATCTTCAATTCTTACAATGAAATCACCATTATAATGTTTTGCAAATAAATAGTCCATTAATGCTGTTCTAGTATTTCCAATATGTAGGTACCCTGTTGGTGACGGGGCATAACGTAATCTATATTTTTTCATTTTTCTCCTTATAAATAACTTTTTTAATTATAATACTTTTTATTTAAATATCTTGGTATTTTCGACTTCTTGTTGGGAAGGAATTGAAGATTGTGCTCCGTTTTTAGTAACCACGATTGCGCTAACTTTTGCTGCATAATCCAGGGCTTGTTCTAGATCACATCCTTGAGATAGTTTGACTGCAAATGCTCCTAGATAGCTATCTCCTGCACTTGTAGTATCAATCGCATTAACTTTATAAACATTAATAAACTTAGAAGTCTTATTAGTTATTAAGTAAGAACCATAATTTCCTAAAGTAACAATTAAAGTTTTCAAAGCTTTTTGATTAACAAATTCTTGAGCTGCTGCTAAAAATTGCGCTGGTGAAATGAACTTTTGTTGCATAAGGACTTCAAGTTCAGTTTCATTGGGAATTAAATAATCGATCTTCCCTAAAATTTCATCTTTAAGTTGACAAATCGGGGCTGGATTTAAAATAATGACTTTCTTTTGCTCATATGCATAGTTTATAAGTTCTTCAACAACGTTAATTGGAATTTCTAGTTGCAAGATAACAATGTCTTTAGTATCAATAATTGCTTTAACTTTTGCAATATATGCTTCATCAAAGTCAAAGTTTGCCCCAGAGTGAACAATAATCTGATTATTGCCATTGTCATCAACAACAATGTTAGCCATTCCTGTTGGTAGTGTTGAACTAACTTTAATTTCATCAACTTTAACTTTTGCAGTTTGCTTCAAATGTTGAAGAATTTTCATTCCATATTCATCATTTCCGACAACTCCTAAAAGTTCAACATCACCTTCAAGTTTTCCAATTGTATAAGCTTGATTAGCTCCTTTACCACCAAAATGATATTCAAAAGATTCTGAAAAAATTGTTGCTCCTGGTTTTGGCAACTTGGCAACTTTAAACACAAGATCAATATTCAGTGAACCAATAACTACTATTTTGCGCATAAAACTCCTTTAAAATAATTATATAGATAAAACAAAAAAGGCTTGCGCCTTTTCTTTCAAATTATGCTAAGACAGAACTTATGTTTTCGGAAACATAAACTCCGATACATAACATAGTCATAATAATTAATAACACTCCTACAAAGAATGGGAACATTTTTTTCAAGAAAGTTCCATAGTCAACTCTTGATAATGCTAAACCACCCATCAATGCTGCTGCCATTGGACTAAATAAATTAATAAATCCATTAGCATTAACAAAGGCAGCAATTGACCCTGAAGCTAACGCCGGATCTGCTACTCATGTTCCTGGTGTTTCACCTTCAATTGCAACAATTGGAGCAATCAATGGGAAAATTAGTGTTGAAAATCCTGATGTAGAAGGAATCAAAAATGAAATTGGAATAAAAATTAAGAACAATAAAATAATTTTTACATATGAACTTTGAATTCCTGATAAACCGTTTTTAACAACTTCAGTAATTAAATAACGTAAATTAGAGTTTTCAATTCCGATTGATACTCCAGCTGCAGTTGCCATAACAAAGATAACACCAATATAATCAGCTGCTCCTTCAGTAAATTGTCCTAAGAATTTTTCTTGACCAAGGCCATTTACTAATCCTAAAATAATTGTCGCGATTAAAAAGAAGGTTGCTACTTCTATTAAATAACCAACTCCAATTCCAGGAATTTGACTAGAGAAAAATCATACATGTTTATGGAATCATTCTGAAGCGGTTGCAAATCATGTAATTCCAAAAATGCTATCTCATTTAACAAGATATACCAGCATTAATAAAAATGTCAAACAAAAAACTCACACAGTAAACTTACGTTTTCAGTTCATCTCAATTTTTTCATAAGAGTTTGCTAAGAAGAACTTTTTATCACCTTCTAAAGTTGCAAACACAACAGACTTTTGCGGATTATTTTTAACTTTTTTAGCGTATCTAACTGTAAAGACAATCGCAAATATTGTTAGGATTGCTCAAGTGATAAATCTTCATACTAACCCATCTCCTGAAGAAATAAAGTTAGGATCTTTTGCTCACTCATTTAGTTCGTTAACCGCAACTGTTACAGCAAAAGGATTTAAAGTTGAACCTACAACTCCAATTCCTGCTCCCAAAAAGACGATTAAAAAAGCGGTAAAAGTATCAAAACCTGCCATCAACATTAATGGAATACAAATTGCATAAAATCCTAATGACTCTTCACACATTCCTTCAATTGATCCACAAATTGAGAAAAATAACATTAATGGAACAATTGCTCAAATTTCTTTACCTTTTAAAGCTAATGTAATGTTTTGCGCCATTCCTTCCAACGCTTTTGAACGAACAACAACATTAATAAAAGCTCCAATCATTAAAATGAAAATTACAATTTCAACTTGACGTTCAAATCCCTTTAATGGCAAGTAGAAAATATCGGCAATTCCTAAAGCCTTAATTGGTACTCAAATTTCATTACCGTTTTCGTCAACTCCGGAAACCACTTCTTTTCCAGTTAATTGTAAAATTCATGAAACAAACACCACTGCTGCAACAATTAATAATAAAATAACAACGGCGGCTCACATTTTACGAGCTTTTTTAACTTTTGGTTTTTTAACAACCCCATTAATTGATGATGAAGGATTAGTTTGGTAGTACTCATCAATACGCTTATTAATTTCTTGTAAAGAAATATTTAATAATTCCAATTTTTTAAGATGCTCATGATTATTAGTATTTGGTGAACTCGTCTCTTGCTGAATTTTGTGTTCAACATTTTTCTTAAGATCATTTAATCTTTCTAGTTGATTCTGATCCATATATTTTACCTTTCTAACGTATCGTATTTTATGACTTTTTATAAAATTATACTTTAATATTTATAATATTAAGAAAATAAATAAAAAAAATAACTTGGGAAAATCAGACTTTTATCTTGTTTAATTAACTTTTTACCATTATTATATAAGCAGCAAAAAAATTCAAGGAGAGTTAATTACATGGCAAAAATACTAGTATTATTAGAATCACCTTCTAAAGTTACCAAAATTCAGCATTTTTTAGAGGAGGCTTTTCCCGAAAATGAATATGAAGTATTAGCAAGTGGAGGTCACATTACCAAAATAGCTGATACTGGAACTTGAGGTTTGGGAATTGATTTAGACACAATGACTCCCAAATTTGTTAATGAGCGAACTAAAGCTAAAAATATTGCTGCAATTAAAAAAGCTGGTAAAAATGCCGACATGATTGTACTTGCTTCCGATCCTGACCGTGAAGGAGAAGCGATTGCTTGACACTTAGGAAATATTTTCGAAGGAACAGACAAAATTATTAAGCGAGCAACTTTCAACGAAATTACAAAAGATGCAGTTGTCGAAAGTTTTAACAACTTACGTGAAGTTGACTTAGATTTAGTTAAAGCTCAATTATCACGTCAAATGCTAGACAAAATTATTGGATACTTAGTTTCTAAATCATTACAAAAATCAACAGGTTTAATGAGTGCTGGTCGAGTTCAAACACCAGCTTTAAATATTCTAGTTACTCGTGATAAATTAATTAAGGCTTTTAAAGAAGTTATTTATCGTAAAATTTCTGTTGTTAATGAAGCCGAAAATATTTTTTTAACATTAAACAAAGGATTAGACAAAAAAGTTGTTAATACTGAAAAAACATCATTTATTTCTTCAGAACAAGCTGAAGAAATCATTAACAGTTTGTCAACTTCTTACCAATGTAGTGAATACGTAGCAAAAGAATTTGAAACTCGTAGCTTTAAACCTTATTCAACAGCTGGATTGCTTCAAGATGGATTTTCAAAATTACGTTTAAGTGCCGCTCAAATTACTGTTGCCGCTCAAAAACTTTATGAAGCAGGATTAATTACTTATATTCGTACAGATTCAACTAGATATAGTGCCCAATTCATTAAGGAAGCTAAAAATTACATTGATACTAATTTTGAAAATAATTTATACAAAGATCCAATTGTTATTAAAACTAAAAAAGATGATAAATCACAAGATGCCCATGAGTCAATTCGTCCCACAGATTTATTTATAACTCCTGAAAAAGTTAATATTGAAGATGAACTTCAAAAACGTATTTATAACTTAATTTGATGAAATACAGTTAAGTCTTTAATGCGTGGTCCTTCAGGATTAAATCACCGTTGAACATTTATGAACAATGGTTATGAATTTAAACAATCATGACAAGAAATTACAGACTTTGGATATCAAGCAATTAAACGTTCAAGTTCTGATGAAGGAATTGAGTTAAATGAAAATGACGAAGAAGTTGTACAAAACACTAAAAATCCTAAACCAGACTTGGAATTTAAAACAGGATTTGTAAAAGAAATTTCTAAGGACTTTATCCGTAATGATGAAGCAAAAACAATGCCACCTAATATGTTTAATCAAGCCAGTTTAATTAAGGAATTAAAAAATTTAGGAATTGGTCGCCCTTCAACATATAACCCAATTTTAGCTAAACTAAAAGAACGTGAATATGCAATTTACCATAAAGGGAAAGCAATTGAAATGACTGAAAAAGGTTATATTGCAAATGACTTCTTGTACGATAAATTTGAAGACTTCTTCAATTTAAACTACACTGCTAAAATGGAAGAAACTTTAGATGAAATTTCGGATGGAAACTACGATTATGTTAACTGATTAAAAGACATTTATACTAAACTAAATGACCGTGTCTTGTTAGAAACTGAAAATGCTAAAACAAGTGATATTCCTTGTCCAAAATGTGGTGAAGGAACTTTAGTATTTATTAAATCAAGATTCAACCGTGGTCGTGGATGTTCTAACTTTACCAAGACTAAATGTGGTTATCGTGAATACGAACAACCTGATGGTTCTTGAAAAGAATATATAGCTCCAGAAAAAACAGAAGAAACACCAAAAACAGCAAAACCAAAAAAAGCAATTAAGAAGTAAAAAAAACTAGAACAAAGTTCTAGTTTTTTTACTTTTGATAATTAATTGTTTTAACATTTGATACTGTCACAGATGTTGCTTTGCTAAAAGTAATTTCATCAAAATTTTCTACAAAGAATCTTGAAGTAAAGATTGTTTGATAATTATCAGCGAAAATTTCAATTGATGAAGCATCAAGATAAATTTCTACTGTTTGTTGGTGAAGTTTTCTTAAAGCTTTTCGCGGTCCTTCAAAGTCTCAAGTTGGATGTGCTGTTTCTTTTGAACGATCTAAAATAATTTCTGTCTTAGCAAATTCTATTTGTAGCTTTTCACCCTTGGCGTTAGCAACTTCAATTATTAACTCATCATTTAGGTCAAATTCTAAATGTAAAGCTTTATTAACTTTAAGAGTTTGAATTTCTGCAGTTTTAGAATTTTCTAAAATATTGTGTTTAAACTCACTAAAAGGTCTTTGTACAAGAATATTCTTATTTCATGAAAGTTCACGAGGAATTGTTAACATTGAATGTCATGAATATTTGTCAGTTGGATATTGTACATCAACTGCACCCAATCATCCAATCATTAACAATTTGTTATTACATCAATATGTTTGGGGAGCATAAAAGTCATGACCATAATCCATAGTTTTCATAATTGCACTTTCACCCAGCTGATTATGTTCTAAATCTAAGCTTTTGATGGCAGTATAAACAACATTACGAGAGTTATTTAATTCATACTCATCTTGAGGATTAAATCATCCCTCAGCAGAAATCATGAATAGTAACTGGTCTCCTAACAAATCTAAGTTTGGACATTCTCACATATAACCATAATCTTGATTTTCTAAAGTCGGTTTTAAAATGCGATCAAAAACAAATGTTTCATAGTCTTCGGTTTTGTAAAGTGCTAAGCCTCCTAATTTGTCTGCTTGGCATTGAACTCCGAATATCATATAAATTTGGTCTTGATATTTAAAGATCTTAGGATCGCGAGCATGGGGAGTAAATAACTCTGGGTCATGTTCAACTGCAATGCGCTTATTGACAATTTTATCATCAACTAAGTCTGCGCTAATTTGTACTTCACGAAGCATGTTTCCCATACCATCTTCAATGTTTCCAGTGTAGTAAATTTTAACTCCTTTTGGGGTTTCAAAAGCTGACCCTGAAAATGCTCCAGTAATTTCTCCCTCATGTTCAGGAATAATTGATACTCCTAAATCTAGATAGTTAACAAAATCTTTTGTTTTCAAATAATATCAGTGTTTCATTCCATGATATGGTTGAATTGGACTTCATTGATAATGTACATGGTGGTAACCATCTTTATAAATTAACCCATTAGGATCATTTAGCAACCCATGAGGTGGGGCAATATGATACAACGGACGATATGACTTATCTTGAGCTACTAGTTCTTCTGCAGCTTTTAAATCTTTTAAATCATGTTGATTAATTTTATTCATTAATATTTTTTTATTTACTTTCATTTTAATTTACCGAAAAATCTCTTTCTAAAACTTTATCATTCATTTGTTTGAATACTTTCAATTTTGATAATCCTATTGTACTTACGAATGTTACTACAAAGGTAACTCCTATAGCGACTGCCATTCATAAGTATGGACCACCAGAAATGGTTTGAACATTTAGGCGATCTAATGTTGCTGGATCTGATGTTACAGATAAGAAAACTAACAATGATGCATTTCCTAAAGTACAAACAACTCCAGAAAAAGTAGTAATTAAAATCCCGACTGTAGCTCCAATGCTTGCAGCAATAACTGGGAACATAAAGCGTAATGTTATTCCAAATAATGCAGGTTCTGTTGAACCACTAATATATGCTAACGCTGATGATGGAATTCCGGTTTTACGTAATTCTTTATTACTTCGGTTAATAAACATCAATGCCAATAAACTTGTGGCAACAGCAATGTTTAGTTGAGTAAACATTGGCATAATTGTTGTTCCTCCAAAGTTCGTAAATTGTTGCATGTTGATAACCACAAAGATTTGAATAAATCCTGTAACAACCATTCATGGTAACAATAATCCAAATGCGGGATTAAAGATATATTTTGCAACACTATTGGTTGTTGCTCAAACAATACCTAAATTCATTCCATATGTAAGCATTAATCCAATTGGACCTACAACTAACATCGCAATAAAGAATGTTAGAATTGTTATCATTGGAATTGCAATCATTTCTTTAACAACTGGATAGTTCATTTTTTTGTTGGCAAATCTTTCAATGTAAACGGCAACAAAACTCATTAGAACTATTGGTAAGATTTGACCTTCATATGAGATTTTTCATGGATATGCTCCGATAATGCTACCAAATGAAGCATCTCATTTAAAGATTGGATCTTCTAATCCCATAATTTGGTCAGTCAACATTAAGTCTTTACAACATAATACGACTCCAATGGTAATTCCAATTGCTTGACTACCCTTCATAACTTTGAAAATTGATCAAGGAATTAAAATTGTGAATGCTAAGTTAACCCCAGATTGCAAAACTTTTAGCATATTTCCAATTGTTTGAGCAACTTCACTAGTAGAAGCTAAAGTTCCCCCACCAAAGTCAATTCCATTAAAGACGTTGGCTAATGTCGAAACAATTGCTAACGTAATTAGCAGTGGAATAATTGGATTCATAATAATTGCAATTCCATCAGTTAATCATTTGAAAAAACTTTTTTTACCGCTGCCTAATAGGTTTACTTCAAAGGTATTTGGTAAACTACTATAAGAAATTCTTAGACTTTTAAGAAAGGCAATAAAGATATTTTCAACATCATGTTTAATGATTAATTGAACTGTATTTTCCTTAATTAAATAGTTTTGAAAGATAGTAGTTGTTTGTAGTGCTGTTTGATTGACTTTGCTAATATCTTTAAGTGTGATTCGAATTCTTGTTGAACATCGATTAATGGTTTCAATATTTTTAGAGCCCCCTATTGACTCTTTTAAAATTGAACAATCCTTTATATAAGGACCATCTTTTCTTATAAATTTCATACTCTCTCCTATTTAGAATTATTTCCGAAAATAAATAAACATTTTGGAAATAATATATTTTCATTATAAAAATATATTTTGCTCTTTTGTAAATTCGAGTAAAAAAATCTAGAAAAGTTATGATTATAAGTAATTTTATTTTTAACGAAGCAAAACAAAAAACGGACTATAATAAAAAGCCTTTATGTGTGTTCACATAAAGGCTTAGCTTATTAAGTTAATAATCTATTATCTAATAATTCTGCGACGGAATATTCAAAATCCTAAAGCTCCTAATAAGATATATACTATTAGCATTGCAAAATAACTTAAGGTTACATTAAAAGTTTTTCCGACTAATACAATTTCTTCATAATTGCGACCACCCGCAAACTTTCTAAAACCTTCAGAATAATCTTTTTCTTTGTATCCTTTAACATCATAAATATATAGTGGACTGCTTGAAGCAGCTGAACTAGATAAGGAGAATCGACTTCAAGCTAAATTGAAAGTTTGATTTGCTTGTACATTAAACATTTGTTTTCACATAATTTCAAATGGATTAATAGCATTCATAAACGCTAAGTTTTTTTGCACTTCTTTAGCTGTTAACTCTGCATCATTTCTAGTATCTGCTTGATATAGTGCTTCATCAACATCAACTGTCAGTTCTAACAATTTAAAAGCTATTTTCTGAATAGTTCTTTGTCCTAAAGATGTTCGCATTCCTTCAGCTCAACTAAAATCAGTTACTTTTTGTTGAATTCAAGTACCACCAATAGTACCATTAATGGATTGATCAACAATAAATGAAAAGTTCGGATCATCATATCAATTGTATCTACTAAAAGGATTATTTTCAGTTAAATATTTTGATTTTGCAAAGTCATCAAGAATTTTTAAAAAATCTCTAACTTCTGAACTAGATGCTTTTCAAGCTTTTTGATAATCCTTATTATAGTTAAACTGTCCTTTGAAAATGTTTTTGCGATTTAGATTGTATGCCTGACCATAAAAACTAGATGACCCTGAAAATACAAACATTGAATTATGAATTCCTTCAGCTCCAAAATCATTTTCTTCATTAAAATAAGTTTGGTCGAAATTAATAATTTTAGTTAATTCTTCCATTAATTTATAAGTTTTTAGTCCTTTAACTTCAGGTTTTAAAACCGGTTTAATTTCTATGTACTGATAGTTCATTGTGGCGTTTCCATCCTCAGTAATATACTTTAATGGCTTGTTTTCAATTTCAGTAAATAAACCTTCACTTAAAAGATCATAGATATACTTATTTTGAAGATCATTATACGAATATCTATCACCTTTTCCTATTTTTAGGTTTGCTTCAACTACGTCAAAACTATAAAAACTAGCTTTTTCAAGTTTTTCTTTAGAAACTTCATTATTTTCTTTATCTACAAATTTTTCAATACCATTTTCAAATTGTGGAATGTCTTTGATCATTTCTTCAATAACTGAATCTTCTCCATACTTTGCGGCAGTTTTATTAACTCGACTAGCTAAGTTATACTTCAAACTTCTGTCGGCCAAATTTGAAATATTTTTACCATTAATTAACGTCGCAACGCTTCCCATAATCGGACTAATAGCAACAAATGAAAAGAGAACAGTTCCAAATACACCCATCAAAACTGAACTTTTTAAAGTCACAATTAGCAATAAAACTGAAGTTAAAAACATATCGAACAATAGAACAAAAAATAAACCTGCTGTTGATTTTATGGCAATTAGTTTACTAGACTCATACGGTGAAATAATATGAATCAAAAAGAATAGTAGAATAAAAATTACGATTGCGATAAGTGAAAATGCCTTATTTGCTAAAAGACGTTCATAAAAAAGTCTTGATTTGGAAATTCCACTACGAATCTCTAAATTCATAACTCCGTTTCGCATTTCTTTGGCAAATGACGAAGAAATATAATGAATTTCAAAATATGCTAAATAGAAAACCATAATTGCGATTGGTAAGAATACGGCCGCTGTTTTGCTTGGATTTGCAGCCTTAACAAAAACAAATGCCGATCCAATATTGATCATTAATATTGCTACAAAACATAAAGTAGTCATTATAATTCAAGTTTTTGATGTTAAAAAACTTTTGACAATTCGTTTAAAAATGGGGAAATTTATTGTTGTTTCAAAATTATTCACTTGTTTTTGCATTTTTCTTAGTCTCGCTTTCTTCTTTAACTATCGATTTAATTTTTTCATAATTAATCGTTGTTTCTTTGTCACCAATTGCTTTCATGTAGACATCTCGTAAATTTTCTTTAGTTTTGTCAAAGTCATTTTCGTAAATGATCTCACCACGGTTTACTAAAACAACTTTATCAATTAATAAATTTAGTTCATCAATATTATGACTGGTAATCATAATTGTTTTGCCATACTCACGAGCTAAAAATCGTAAAACTTCCATAAACTCTAAACGTGACTTAACATCTAAATTAGCTGTTGGTTCATCAAGAATAATCATTTCCGGATCTGTCACTAATGTTGCAAGTAACAATGCTCGCTTTTGCATTCCAGCTGATAATTCATCAAAACGGCTTTTGCGAAATTTTTCTAAACTTAAGGCTTCTAAAAAACGGTCAAAATATTGATCAACATATTCTTTCGTAATACCTTTTAAACTAGCACAATAATAAGCATATTCCTTAATTTTATATTGATGTGGGTAATTATTTTGGTCTGGGAAAAAGGCAATCTTAATAAGCGCTTCACGTTGCTCAGTAGAGACTCCCTTTAAGAATACCTCTCCGGTATCTTTTTTATGTTCTCCAAAAATAAGCTTAATAGTTGTTGTCTTCCCAGCACCATTGTCTCCAATGAATCCAACAATTTGTCCTTTATTAATTGTAAAACTTTCGTTTTTTACTCCTGCTCCAGTTTTAAAGATTTTTGTTAAATTTTTGACTTCAAAATACGGAATTTGCTGATTTTTTACTTGTTTCATGAAGACTCCTTATTTGCGATATATGTCTCAATTGTATATAAAAAAAGAGAACCAAGTTCTCTTTTCCCAAACAATATTTATTTTTTATCATTTATAAAACAAATTTGGTTCCTGACTTACCATCTAAAACTGCTTCAACTTTTTCCAGTGACCCTACATAAGCTGGCTTACCATTTGTCATTTCGACAAATGATAGTGCTGCTTCAACTTTTGGTAACATTGAACCTGGAGCAAATTGTTTTTCACCAATATATTGCTGTGCCATGGCTTTAGTCATAACTTCTATTTCAGTTTGATCTGGTTTCAGATAATTGATAGCCACCCGGTCAATTGCCGTTAAAATTACTAATGCATCGGCATTTGTGATTTCTGCTACTTTAGCTGCCGCAAAATCTTTGTCAACAACAGCTGCAATTCCTTCATAAATTCCTTGTTTTTTAATAACTGGAATTCCACCTCCGCCAGTTGAAATTGTAATATATCCACTATTAACTAAAGTATTAATCATTTCCCTTTCAACAATATCAATTGGCTTTGGCGAAGCAACAACTCGTCTTCAACCTCTTCCGGCATCTTCTTTAACACTTCAATTATTATCGTTTGCCAATTGTTTTGCTTCTTGTTCTGTCATAAAATCCCCAATTGGCTTTGAAGGATTTTTAAACGCTTGGTCATTAATATCAACTACTGTTTGAGTGATTAGAGTTGCTACTGACTTATCAATATTACGACTTTGAAGTTCATTGGTTATTGCTTGTTGCAAATGATAACCAATATAACCTTGACTCATTGCTCCGCATTCAGGAAAATCAACAAGCGGTGATTTAGGATTATGTTTATGCGCAATATCAAATCCATTATTAATCATTCCAACTTGAGGTCCATTTCCATGAACAATGATCATTTCATTACCTTTAATAATAAAATCTACTAAATGCTTGGCAGTTTTTTTAACAATTTCTTTTTGTTCTTCAGGACTATTTCCCAAAGCATTTCCACCAACTGCCACAACAACTTTTGCCATATTGTGTCCTCTATTCTAAATAATTATTAAATTATTAATTAACTATTTGGTAATTAAGCAATTGACCCACCAATTGCTCCACCAATTGATAACATTACGATTGAAAGAACTACTGCTCCTAAAACTACTGGTCAAATTCCTTTTAAGAATCGGTCATAGCCAACTCTTGAAATGGCAACAGCTCCCATTACCACTCCTGATGTTGGAGTAAATAAGTTTAAGATTCCGTTTGCCAATGAGAATGCCATTACTGATCCAGACGCAGCTGCTCCTTGGAAGGCAAATTCTGGACTACCAATTGCCCCTGTTGATACTGTTGAAACTAACAGTGGGAAAATGGCTGCAGCGAATCCTGATGATGACGGAATTAAGAATGATAGTGGTAAAAATAGAATAAATAATACTAAAATTTTTCCAACTTCGCTTTGAATTCCTCCAACACTTTTTCCTAAAGCATTAACAAATAATTCTTGCATATGAGTGCTTTGCAAAATAACCCCAACTCCAGCTGCAGTTGCAATTACTAAACAAACGCTTAAAATGTCTGATGTTCCAGTCATAAATTCTTTTAAGAATCCTTGTTCTCCTAAATTTAAAACTAGCGCTAACGAAATTGATGAAATTAAGAAGAATGCTGCAATAACATCTAATCCTCCTTGACCTCAACCTGGAATTAATGATGTTAAGTATGGTAGATTTTGATTAACTCAATCACCAGTTCTCTCCATGAAGTTTGTTCCAGTAATTGAATCTCAATTTACCAAATACATAATCATCACTAAGAAAGTGATACCAAAAATTGCTAATGTAGTTTTACGTCTTCAATTCATGTCAATTTTTTCAGTAGTTTCTGACAAGAAAAACTCACGATCTCCTTGTGAAGTTGAAAATGTGACTGATTTTGATGGGTTCATTTTAACCTTACGTGCATAGTACATTACATAAGCAATTGCAGCAGTCGTAATTACAATTCATGTTACAAATCTTCATACTAGTCCATCTCCAGCACTCAATTGTTGCGCTGAATCAGTAATTCCACTATTTAGTCCATTTAAAGCTATGGTAATTACAAATGGGTTAACTGTTGAAGCCATAACTCCAGCTCCAGCTCCTACTAAGACAATCATTAGTCCTGTAAATGTATCAAATCCTGCTGCAATCATTAAGGGAATACAAATCATGTAAAATCCTAATGATTCTTCAGCCATTCCCTCAGCTGTTCCACAAATTGAAAAGAACAACATTAGAGGAATAATTGCAAAAATTTCACGACCTTTTAATTTAGCAATAATTCCTTGTGAAAATCCTTCTAATGATTTAGAAGCTACCACTATTTGGATGAACGCTCCTA
The DNA here is from genome assembly GCF_000518725.1 of Mesoplasma seiffertii ATCC 49495. Taxonomy (GTDB): domain Bacteria; phylum Bacillota_I; class Bacilli_A; order Mycoplasmatales; family Mycoplasmataceae; genus Tullyiplasma; species Tullyiplasma seiffertii. The sequence continues at coordinate 68,786 of NZ_KI912486.1, forward strand.
AAATTAGGATAAAGACAATTACATCGCTTTTACCTAAAAATCCTTTAATTGGAGCATAAAAGATATCGATAATTCCCGCTGCTCCAATTCCAACAATTTCTTTTTCTGTTTTACCTGGAACTGGTTTCCCGGTTGTCGGATCTCATTCTACAATTTTGTCTATTTCAGTAGTTACTCCTGATCATTTTAAAATTCATGATAACAAGACTAAAACTGCAATAATTAATAGCAAAATGGTAAATGCTGAAAACATTTTGAAGTGACGCTTACGTTTAGGGTCTTTTGGTTTTAACTTTTCAAATTCAGCATTACTTAGTTCTTTATTCTCAACAACATTTTGAGATTCTTTTGTCGTATTTTTCTCAGTTGTCATAGTGCCTCCTTTTCTTTTTTAATATTGGCTACATAAAAATAATTATATATTTATTTACCAACTGTTGCCACCATGACTGCTTTAATAGTATGCAATCTATTTTCTGCTTCTTCAAAAACAACAGAATGTTTAGACTCGAAAATTTCATCAGTAACTTCCATTGCTGTTAGTCCAAATTTTTGATAAATATCTTGGGCAACTTCAGTATTTAAATCATGGAACGCTGGTAAACAGTGCATAAACAAAAAGTCAGGTTTAGCATTTTTTACATTCTCTGCATTAACTTGAAATGGTTTAAGTTGTTTAATACGTTGTTCTCATACTTCTGGTGCTTCTCCCATTGATACTCAAACATCAGTATAAATTACATCAGCATCAGTTGCAGCTTGTTGAAGATTTTCTGAAAGTTCAATTACAGCTCCTGTTTCTTTAGCAATTTCCTGACATTGACTAATTAAATCTTGGTCCGGTCACAATTCTTTAGGTGCCGCTGCTACAAAATGCATTCCCATTTTTGCTGCTCCAACCATTAACGAATTTCCCATGTTATTACGAGCATCACCAGCAAACACAAATTTTAATCCTTTTAGACTGCCTTTATATTCTTCAATTGTTAAGAAGTCAGCTAAAATTTGGGTTGGGTGTCATTGATCAGTTAGTCCATTAAATACGGGAACTCCTGAATGTTTAGCTAATTCTTCAACATCACTTTGTTTATATCCTCTAAACTGAATTCCATCATACATTCTTCCTAAAACTCTTGCTGAGTCAGCAACTGATTCTTTTTTACCAAATTGTGAACCTGATGGTCCCAAATAAGTAACATGAGCTCCTTGATCTAAAGCCCCAACTTCAAAGGCACAACGAGTTCTAGTTGAATCCTTTTGAAAAAGTAACACAATGTTTTTGCCTTCCATCATTTTCTGTTCAGTTCCAGCATATTTAGCACGTTTTAAATCACGTGATAAGTCTAATAAATATCTAATTTCTCTTGGTGTGAAGTCTAATAGTTTCAAAAAACTTCTACCTTTTAAATTTACTGCCATGTTTGGTTCTCCTTTTAATTTCAATATTTTTAAATGTCTTCTCTTCACAACGGCATTGTCATACATCTTGGACCACCGCGACCACGTGATAATTCTGAAGATGGAGTTGTGATAACTTCGACACCAGCTTTTCTTAATAAATCAATTGTTACTCAATTTCTTTCATACGCAATTACTTTTCCTGGTTCAATTGTAATAACATTAGTTCCGTCATTTCATTGCTCACGGCCCGCTGCAATTACGTCATCGCCTCCACAGCGAATAATTTTAACTTCACGACCTGTTAGTTCATTTAAGACTTCTACTAAAGGTTTGAATATTTCTTGTGTTCCTTTAGGAGTAATTTCAAAAATTTTGAATTCATTAACATTGTCAAAAATTAATGGGTGGGCAATAAACTTGTCATAGTCAACATTTGTAAAGACTGTGTCAAGATGCATAAAGGCACGAGATTTTGGTAAATCTAAGGCAATAATACGTTTATAGCTACCTTCTTCAAATAGTTTTTGAGCAACTTGTTCAATTGCTTTCATAGTAGTACGTTGAGAAACTCCAATAATTAAAGTTTCTTTATTCAATACTAAAATATCTCCCCCCTCAATTGGGTCGGGTAAATTACGTTCATAAAAGTATGGAACTTGTCCCGCAAATCTTTCATGATTTTTAAACATGAAATCAGGGAATAAAGTTTCACGATTTCTAGTAGTTGATCACATACGATGTAGGGTAATTCCATTTCCAACAGACGCAAATGGGTCTCTTTGAAATAAGACATTTGGTAATGGGTCAGCTATAAATGGGTAGTTATCTTCATCAACAATTCCCATTTCAAGTTTTTTAGTTCCCGCAATCATTTTTTTAACCATTTCTAAGTTACTCATATTTAATAAAAATTCTTTGAACTGCGCTTGGTATTTGGGGTCATTAAGTCCTTCTTCAATGAACTTATCAACAAATTGCTCACGAAGATCAGGGTTTTGATCTAATGCTTCAGCTGTAAGCTCTTCAATATATAGAACTTCAGTTCCATTTTGACGCATCAATTCCACGAATTTATCATGTTCTTCAACTGCTACTTTTTTAAAAGGAATGTCATCAAATAACAACCTTTCTAATAAATCAGGAACTAAGTTTTCAACTTCATCTCCTGGTCTATGTACTAATACAGATTTCAACTTTCCAATTTCTGAAAATACATTAATTTTTTTCATAAGTCACTAATCCTTTCATTAAATATTCAGTTATAAATCATAAGTATCTGGCTGTAATACCCTTCATAGTTATTACAATTTAATTAAAGCACTTTAATCAATGTTTTTACATTTTTTCCAAAAAAATTGAACCTTTTTGGAAAAAAATCTATTTTGAAATAAAAAAATAAAGCCTTCGCTTTACTTTGTTTATAACCCTGCTCCATTAAGTTCACTCTGCAATTCTCGATAATTTGGCAAATATTGTTCTACAAATCTTCAAAAATCTTTTGAATGATTATGGTGACGTAAATGCGCCAGTTCGTGAACAATTACATAGTCAATAATTTCTGGTCTAAAGTGTAATAGTTTAGTATTAAAAATAATTTTTTGTTGAACCGGATAACAAACCCCTCATTTTAGATTCATTATTCTGACACTTAAATTTTTAAACTGCACATTCATTTTAATTGCTCATTGAGAAGAACGATTAATAAACCAATTTTTATAATGATTAGCTAAAAAAGCATACAGCTTTGTTAACTGCAGTTCTAAATCATGATAATCTTTCATCATAATACCATCGCTAGTTTGTTTAGCATGAACATTTTGATCAATTAAAGTGACATTTACAGTATTGTCAAAAAGTTTGATTCAAGGTTGTGTGCCATAAAAGTCATGCTTTGAGCGAACCTCATAATTTGTTTGAACTTTAATTATTTTAGATAAGTTTTTATAGATAAGTTTTTCCACTTCTCAATCAGGAGAGTTATATGGTGCTGAAACATAAATTGTTCCTTCTCTAACTCTTAAGATAATATTTTTTTGATTTCCATAGCGAATATAATAGTTAATTTTATTGCCATTGGATGTTAGCGTTTTTTTAATTTCTGCCATTATATCCTTTCTTTATTGTGCAATTATTATTATATAAAAAATAAACCTTATTGGTCTATTTTTAATTATTAAATTTAAAGAAGCAAACATCTCCATCTTGCATAATGTATTGTTTACCTTCTAAACGCATTTTTCCTGATTCTTTAACTGCCTTTTCAGTTCCGCATTCTAATAAATCATTAATGTGATAAATGTCTGCTTTAATAAATCCTTTTTCAAAATCAGTATGAATGATTCCAGCACATTGTGGAGCTGTTGCTCCTTTAGGAAATTGTCAAGAACGAGCTTCTTGAGGACCCGCTGTGAAATATGTTTGTAAACCTAGTGTTGCATATGCTGCTTGAATTAATGAGTCTAAACCTGACTGTGAAGCTCCTAAATCTGCTAAAAATTCACTTTTTTCTTCAGCCGATGCTTCTGATAAGTCTTCTTCAATCTTGGCACAAATTTTAACTACCTGAGAATTTGATTTTTTAGCAAACTCTTTAACTTGTTGAACGTATTGATTATCTTCTTGTAGCTCGTCATCATTGACGTTACATACATAAATAAATTTCTTTGAAGTCAATAATTGAAAACCTTTTAAAATTTTAGTTTCCTCGTCATTTAACTCTAAAGTATTTAATAACTCTCCAGCAGCTAAACATGCCTGCAGTTTTTGTAAAACTTCATTTTCAAATAAGTGAGCTTTGTCACCGCTTTTTACTTTTGGAGCAATACGTTCAATACGTTTTTTAATTGTTGCTTCATCTGCAAGCATTAATTCTAAATTAATTATTTCAATATCACGAATTGGATCAACACTTCCTTCAACATGGGTAATATCTTTATTATCAAAACATCTTACCACTTCACAAATTGCGTCAGTTTCACGAATATTTGCTAAAAAAGCATTCCCCAATCCTTCTCCTTTAGAAGCTCCTGCAATCAAACCAGCAATATCTACGAACTCAATTGTTGTTGCAATTTTCTTTTTTGATTCAAAAATTCTTGCTAATTCATCAAGTCTTTTGTCTGGTACTTCAACTACTCCAACATTTGGCTCAATAGTTGCAAATGGATAATTTGCTGCTTCAACTTTTGAATTTGTAATAGCATTAAACAATGTTGACTTTCCAACATTGGGCAAACCAACGATTCCTGCTTTAAATGACATATTTTATTCCTCTTTCTTTTTTATAATTTTTTTAAGTTGTTTATTAATCGTTTCACGTTTTAACTCGATAAACAAATCAAAAATTTTTGTGCTACGAAATTTATATTTAGCACCAATTCTAATTAATTCTCACGTAACTGTTTGACTTGGATGTGGCTTGTTAAATTCGACTACATCACCAATTTCAAGTTCTTCTCAAGCCATTATTGAGACTCCTTTTTAATTTGCGAATACTTACGAGGATACATTGAATTTGTTGATCCTGTTTTTAGATAAAATAAGTTAACTCTAGTTCCAAAACCAACATCTTCTAAAACTTGTTTATCTACAAGTTTCAATTTCATACGTTCATCTTTGCCCTTTAAGTCTTTAATCTCGTCTTCAGCACGAGGACCTTTTAAGGCAATAAAATGACCATTAACTTTAACCATTTGTACGCCAATTTCTAACAAGATATCTAAATAAGCAACTGCTCGAGAAATTACTAAATCGTATTCTTCATGATGGTTTATTGAAAACTCTTCTGCTCGTTGATTAGAAACTTCAATTCCTGTCAAACCTAATTCCTTAATTAGTTGATTTAAAAAATTTACCTTTTTATTGTTAGATTCAATTAAAGTTACCTGAGTTTCTGGAAAAAATATCTTAAGCACCACTCCCGGAAACCCTGGACCTGTCCCAATATCGGCAATCTTTTGATCAACGATTGAATAGTTTTCTGTAAACAACAATGAATCTAAAAAGTGTTTTTCAAAAACTTCATCGATGTTTGTAATTCTTGTTAGGTTGTACTTTGCATTTTCACTAACTAAAAATTCATAGTACTTCATTAATTGTTCCTTAACAATTGGTGTTAAAGAAATATTACGATAGTTGTCAAATATTTTTCAATTTGTAAACATAATGTCCCTTTCTAAAAAGAGACCTGCTCTTTTAATTAAAATAAATTTTTGCGAGCATTGCAAAAGTAAAGCGTTCCGCTATAAATACTAAAGAATGTTGCAATATACATTGGAATCATAATTAATTGGTTAATTCAGCCATATTCTCCCGTAGCCTGTACTTCACTTCCAAAGAATTTAAAGTTAACGAAGAAAAGTAATGACAACCCAATCATTTGGAAAGTTGTCTTTAATTTTCCTCCCATTCCTGCTGCCAGGGTAATTTGCTTTGAAGATAAAATCATACGGATAAAGTCAACAATTGTATCTCGTAAAATTAAAACTAATACCATTCATAAAGGAATCATTCCAGTAACTGCTAATAATATTAACGCTGAGTTAACTAACAACTTATCAGCAATTGGATCAAAAAACTTCCCAAAATCTGTAACTTGATTGTTTCTGCGAGCCAAATACCCATCCAGAAAATCAGTCAATGAGGCTAAAATAAAGACTATTCCTGCAACCATTCACAAAATTGGTAAGCGATATTGATATTTACCAAAACTCCCAATTGCTCATTGTCAGTCAGGAATCTTAATATCTTTCATTTCAATGTAATAACTCGCTAATATTAAACTTATTACAACTGGTACCAGTAATAGACGAATTAGTGTCAAAATGTTGGGCACATTTAATGTTGTTTTTTTCTCCATAATTTACCTCATTATCATTAATAATTTTATCACAAATAAAAAATCCATTAGAAATGGATTTTAAGTATCTAAGGAAGTTTTTCTACTATCTTATCGTTTCAAAACTTTATTAACAGATGTTTTAATAATTTCAGAGGCTTTTCTTTTAGCAATAACTTCTTCAGGTTGAATTTCACCCTCAAATCCATTAACAAATGGATCTTTTTTGAATTTGTATTCTTGAATGAAATATAGTACTGCAATTGCACTAATTCCAGCTATTAGTAATAATAAGAAAATAAATCCTGATGATTCAATTCATTTTGTTTTGACATAGATATCATCAACTTTAACACCTTTATATACATCAATTGGCACTAAGAATGTATAAATTCCTAAAATAACAAACAACGCTAGTAGAATTCCTGAAACTCAAGCAACTGGTAAAAATCCCTTGATTTTTTCGACTTCCACTTTGTTTGTCATACGGTTTTTAATTGATGCAAATATTAATACTGTAATAAACGAAAATCCAAAACATGCAGCAGTTGAAGACATAATTCCTACATATTTAGCAGCATTTCCAAATACTAGTCCTTGATAAATATTATCTCCGTCAGCATTGACAATATTTGTGCTTGTTCCAAACCCTTGTCAATCTCCAGATGATAGTCCAAATCCTAATGTTAAAAATAAGGTAAAAATGATAATTGAAGCAACCATTTGAATGTATCCGGCTTTAATATAATCGATATTTCTTCCTTTTGAATAAACAACACGAGATTGAGCATCAGATTGCATTCCAACAACTCCGATGTAAGAGAAAATATTAATTCCCATGAAACAGATTACAATTGATACCAAGTTAGTGATTAAAGTCCCTGCTCCTTTACCACCAAATACTTGAACAAGTACATTTTCGATTGTTCCATCTGGTGATCCTAAGAATAATGAAATTGCCATTAATACATAGAAAATTGCTACGAAGATCATCCCAAATAATAACGCTTTGGGAACAACTTCTTTATGTTTAGCTGTTTTTTGGGCATTGGCAATATAAATGAATCCATCAAATGAGAATAAAATTCCTCCAAACCCACGAATAAATAGTCCTGGATCAAAATCAGAAGTTGATCATGATTGATCTCCAAATCCACCATTACTCATTGCTCCATTTGTTCCTGCTAAAATAAATCCAGCAAATAACGCAATAATCAACGGGATGAATTTAAAGAATGTTCCAAAAAGTAAGATTTTTTTTGAAGCATTAAATGGTGAATACATATTAATGAATAAGAAAATCACAATCATTGAAATTCCTATAAATAAATATAGTGAAAACATTGCTCCTGGTGGCAAGACCACATTGAAAATTTTAAATATATAAGTTACGAATAATACTGTAAAAATTCCTTGACAACTTGGTACATAAATAATTAGATACATCATGCTACATAGTGATGCCGCTTTACGACCCACAAATAGTTTAGTTCAGTTTCCAATTGTTCCATTTCCAAATTTTCTTGTAGCTGAAGAAATTTCAATAAAGACATAAACTATCCCCACACATACCATTCCTACAACAAATCACAAAATAATCGCAATAATGGGATTACCTGTTTCAACTAATAACTCGTTATTTTTGACATAAATACCAGTACCAACAACAGTACCAATAACCATCGTAAATAAAGTTAATAGTTCAAAAAGCTTAGCTTTATTTTTTATCATATAACATTTCCTTTCAACACAATTTCTATAAGTTTATAACATTACGTTGAAAAAGTAAAACACTTTCTTTTTGACACCTTGAAATTTTATAGTCAAGCTTTAAAAACTCGCTTATACCCTGCTTTAAACAGCTCACCCAAAGCCCATGCAAGTGCTAAAAGACCTACCAAAACTACATATCATCAATTTAAATTAATGCCTTGATGAGTTCCCGTCATAATTTTAAATCCCAAATTATTTAAATAATTATCAATTCCAATAAATAAAAATGGAATTGTTGCAAATCCTAATAGTCCATAAACAAGTTTTTTAGATGGTTGTGATTTAACAAACGAAATTTGTTCTGTTCGATATACAAAAATAATCACAATATGTGTCAAAATTGACTCTAAAAAGAATGCCGTTTGAAATTGTTGCTGATCTAATGCTTCATGAGCTGCAACTCCATTAGTTAATAAACCAAACACAAATCCTAAAATTACAAAGTTTAGAATACTAATAATTGTTAATACCATTCCATTTCAAAGACCAAAGGGAATAATTGATTTTGCATTTCACTTTTGTGGGTGACGAATACTACTGTCGTCAACAGAATCAAAGACAAAAATTAAGTTAGCAAAATCAAAAATTAAATTTTGTAGCAGTAATTGAATTGGTGACATTGATGGAAACTCAAGTCACAATGCTGAGATTAATAAGGTTAAAAGCATTCCAAAATTGGCAGCTACAGTGATTTTGATATATTTAATCGCATTAGCAAAAATTTCTCGGCCCTTGACAAAAGCATTTTCCAATACTCGTAAGTCTTTTTCCAATAAAATTACGTCTGCTGCCGCTTTTGCTAATGGTGTTCCATTATTTACTGAAATTCCTACATCCGCTGTTTTTAAAGCACCTGCATCATTAACTCCATCTCCTAAAAATGCAACTACATTATTATTTTTTAGAATTTCAATGATTTTTGTTTTATCACTTGGGGAAAGCTTTGCTAAAACATTAGCATCCTGCAAAACATTTTCTAATTCTACAGTTGATAGTGTTTCTAATTCTTCACCCTTTAACGCAACTGGTAATTTTAAGTTAATTTGTTGTGCAATATTAAGAGCAATATCTTGAGCATCACCAGTTAAAATTTTTAAATCAATGTTGTATTTTTCAATAACTTTCAACGTTTCTTTAACATCTGCTTTTAAGACATCTTCAAAAAAGGCCATTCCTTCTAAAACTAATTCCGCATCTTTAAAAGTTTTTGTTAAGGCACTTGCTACTAAAATACTTCTAAATCCTTGTTTAGTCCAACTATCAACTGTTTGTTTAACCATATTAGTTAGTTCTTCTGACAATTCAATAACTTTTTTATTGATTCTTATAAAATTTGCTCGACTAAGAATTTCATCAACTGATCCTTTGGAAATTTGTAAGTATTCTTTTTTATCTTTAACTAAAACTGAGGCAATTCGCGTTTCATGACTGAATGCTTGTTCTTCAATAAATTTAACATCACTTAAATCAATTTGAGAACCTAGTAAATCAACAATGGCTTGATCAATTTTATTGCCCAAGTTTTGTTGATAATTAGCATTTAAAAGCAATAGTCTTAATAAATAAGGGTCTTTTTGATTATTAAAATTTTGACAGCTATTTAGCTCAACTTTATCTAAAGTTAGCGTTCCAGTTTTATCAGTTGCCAAAATATTAACACTTCCCATATTTTGAACAACACTAAGCTTTTTAATTACAACTTTTTCTTTGGCAAGTTTTTTGCTTCCCAACTTTAAGTTAGAGGAAATAATTGCTGGCAATGCTTCTGGAGTTAGGGCAACCGCAATTGATAACGCAAAAACTAGTGCAGATACTCAATCTTGGGTTGTCCCTCCGCTTCGTAATCCGGCTGCAATCATAATAATTGGAACCATCACTAAAATAGAGGCAACTAAGATACGAGTAATTTTAGTTAATCCTTTTTCATAGTCGCTCGGTTCGTCATCATCAACCATTTCTAGAATTGCTGAGGCGTAGTTTTTTGTTCCCACATTAATGATTACAGCTATACAAGTTCCTGTAGTAATTGTTGTTTGAGCAAATAAAATATTTTCTAATTCAATTAAGCGTTGTTTAGAATTGGTTACGTATTTCTGAATCGCTTGTGATTCACCTGTTAAAGATGACTGATCAACTGCTAAATTATTGATTCACAAAATTCTTGCATCGGCAGGAACAATATCGCCTTGATGTAAAACTATTACATCCCCATAAAGCAAATGTGACTGATCACAGTTAATTAAATTATTTTTGATATTTAAAAAGTTAAGATTTTTAAAGTCTGTTAGCGAAGAATTTAAAACTAGAAAATTGTTTTCAATAATTTTATTTAATTCAATATTTGTTTTATAGGCTTTATACTCTTGAATATAATCAATTATTCCGGCTAGAAAAATCATGAAAAAAACAATTAACGACGAAATTAAATTGATCAAATCATGCTTACCATTTTCAGTAACAAAGATATAAACCAATAACTCTCCAATTGCAATTAATCACAATAATAAATTAAATGGTTCAGTGATAGCTTCTAAAAACTTTTTAATATGAGGAAACTTGGCAACTACAATTTCGTTATTCCCATACTTATTTTGTTGATCAAAGCGCATATTTTCATTAACTCCGATGCCTGTTTTTAGTAATGACGAAAGCTCATTAATTTCTGTATTAGCAATTTCAATTACTTTAGAAGTTTCAGAATAGTCAAATTGTTTCATAAGATTTTGCCTCCAACTTATTAAAATAATTTTAACACTTAGGATAAAATCAGAACAAAATAAACTGTATTTATGTGTAAATGTCTTTATATAACAACTTTTGTTCTATACTCACGCTTCATAAAGAACCATTATTATTAGTAAAAAAATCTAGTTTGTATCAACTAGATTTTTTGTTCAATTTATACGATAAATTCCATTTGTAAATTTACTTTTCCTACAATATTAGTTAAACCTTCTTTAGCTATAATATTAACATTTTTCAATATGTCATTATTATTGCTATCTTGGGCAAACTTTGAAAGAGATGGAGTTAAAACTTCAACAGTATACAAATCTTCTAATTTTTTGTACATATAGTTAATAAATCTAGTCGCAGCAGTTTTATAATCAACATTTTCTTCTGCTCGACAATAGCAACATTTTACATTTCTGTAAACTAAATTGTTTTCAATAATATCACTAATTTGCATTGGTTCTGTAGCTTGTTTTATATCATATTTAACTTCAACACTTCCTGAAAAGTAACCACCATTAAATTTTTTATCTCCTGCAATTATTAAAGCTGAATTTTCAGTTATATTAGTCACTTTTATATTTTCTCGAACTACTTTTTGACCATATCTACGAGTAAAAAACGATCTCTTTGATTCCTTTTCGGGTCACAAAGGTTCTCCTGTTACGGGGTCTTTTATCCATTCTTGTGCCGCCATATATTTATGAAGACGATATATTCGATTTCATATTTCGGCTTCAGATGGTAACCTTCTTTTTTCTTCAATTTTCTTTGGATAATAAAAAGTTCCCAACTCCCTCTTACCTATAACATTTTCCATTTTTGGAATTGGATATTTTCTTCTTATAAATCAAAAACATGAAACAGTACTTGAAGTCATAATTGCAGATAAAGAAATAGCTCCTAGTATATTTAAAAATTTCTTCATACATCTCCTTTATTAAAAAATGATTATTCGTGAATTCCGTATCAATATCCGAGACTAAGCAAACTAAATAGTTTTAAAGCAGGTATGGTTTTCATATGCTTATCTTCTCATCCCAAATGGACAGCATATTTATTGCTGACTTTATCATAACCATAAATTAAAAAACTGTGTTCATAGTTTCCAGAAACTACAATTACAGGCACCTTATATTTTTCAATTCATTGTTCAGGTCTTGAAGTATGCATTCATGAAACACTATAATCATCTTTTACTCAGTTACCAACGAAATTTCTAGTGGTTCTTCGCAAATCACTTCCGTATCATAAATTAAATCTTCGATTATTGGCAACTCAAAGATCATAAGCTGTGCTTATCACTTCACCATTCTCCATTCTTGTTGGTTCTACATGTTCAAAATTATCTTGATCCAGTTTTCCATTTCTAAAGTATTTTTTTATTTGTTGCTGTGTAAAGTAATTGTTTTTACCATATATGTGAAAATACTTATACAACATCACTAATGAAACATACTCGCATAATCCTCCATCATCGGGACCTATGTGATACTTGCTTTTGTTTTCGTCGCTAACAATATCGCTAGCATTAGATTCTTTGGAAAATAACACATCTCCAATGGCGTAATAACCTATTTTGTTTTTGCTATCTAACTTTGTAAAAAATTGTCAGTTATTTGGTAACAATGAAAACTTACTGATTTGTTCTTCAGAAATATTTTCTGTATCAACATTAATCATGTCTCCATAATCCTTGCTATAACTTACTTTTTCATTTTCAATTTAGCTATTTATTTTTAAGGTTTCTTGTTGTGGGATTTTTAGTGCCTTAGTTGTTGTACTAAAAGGTGCTGTTATAAAAACTGATAAGGCTAACAATGATAAATATTTAATCATAATAGATTATCTCCCTTCTTTTATACTTTAATTTTATTCTCAATTTTAGTAATCACTAAGGAAGCAAACAACAAACTAATAATTGATTTAGGGTTAATACATCTTAAAAACTAAGCTATAAAAGTATAAAATTTTATAAGAAGCAAAAAACGCATTGATTTTCATCTTTGCGTTTTTTATTTATTTTTTTGATTTGGTTCATCAACCAACAACAAAGTACCCAATACAAAATAATAGATTTACTCCTAACAAGATCGCTGGAGTCAACACTACAACTCCTCAAGAAGTTTTTAAAATTGTTAAACTAATAATCAAAAACACTAATAGTGCAATTGATCCTACTAATAAACCACTCAATAAACCTATTTTAAGTCTTTTTTGGTGTTCTTTGAGTGGAATTATCTTAATCAATCAATAAATACTTAAACCTATTCCAAATAAGGCACAAACACCATTAAGAATTAAATGCCCAATTTCAATTGTTGACAATTGCATTAAAACACCAACTTTCCATAATTTTTATAAGAATCAGTTTGTCCAGCGTCATCTCTAAATGCGGCAAATTTATAATCTTTTTGTTTTAGTTTTTGAATAAGTTCAGGTAACCAAACTTTAGCATAGCTTCGAGTATGACAAACGAAAATTTTTCCTTTTGACAAATGTGACATATATTGATGTATTATTTTATCTTTTCCTGTTTGTGCTTCATTATAATCAGTTCCCAAGTACCCTCTTACTAAGTACTTAATTCCAACTTGCTTTTGAACATAGTCTATTCCTTTAAAATACTGCAAGTATGCTAAACGTACAGGAATATCTTGTTCTGCAATTGTAACTCCATTTTGAGCATAAACATGTTTAATTAACTGATTAGTTTCTTGCAGTTCTTTAACTAACTTTTTTTGATCATGAAGATACTCATCATGAGTGTAAGTATGATTTCCAATTGTATGTCCTTCATTAATAATTCTATCAACAACTTTTTTTGTATCTTCATTAGTTTCGTATTTCACAAGATTAATTCCGGTCATAAAAAATGTTGCATGAATATTTTCAGTTTTTAAAATATCAAGAATTGCTAAATCATCAGTTGTTGGTCCATCATCAAATGTCAACATTACAACTTTTTGATTAGTCTTAATACGATTAACTTCATACCCATGCTTAATTGTCACAATATTAAAAATACTTGTAACCAAAGCCATAAGCAAAAAACTTATCGCAATAATTTTCATAACTTTTGCTTTCATAAATCTCCTATAATTTATTATTCTATCTTAAAATATATTAAACAAAAAAATACTTAAATATCCCACAATAACAAAAATTTTTTTATTTTGCTAAATTGGATTTTAAGTATTTTAGTTTTGAATCAACGAAAAAGTATTTCTATTTCATTTTTTCTTTTAAAGTTTTTGACGGTTTAAATTTAACTCCAGTTTGTGCAGGAATATTAATTGATTCACCAGTCAATGGATTACGTGACACTTTTGATGGTTTTGCAATTGTTACTAATTTTCCAAATCCAGAAATTGTTACTTCTTCAGATTCTTCTAATCTTCTTTGCATTGTCGCAAACACATCATCAACCACAGCCTTAACACTTTTTTTAGTCATATCTGGGTTGTTTGCAATAAGCTCTTCTAAAATCATTTTTTTAGAAACTTGTTCACGCTTAATTCGTGGTGCTCTTGGAGCTTTAGTTTTAACTGGTTCTTCAGTTAAAACTTCTTCACTAACTAAAGCTTCTTCCACTACAACTGGGGTTTCAGCTTTTTTGCTAGCTACTTTTCTTTGCGGTTTTTGTGCTTTTTCTTCAACTTTTTGTTCAATCACTTCTTCGCTATCCACAACTTCAATGATCGCTTCATCTTTCTGAACTTCTTCAACGACAACTTCCTCAACTACTTCTTCTACAACAGGTTCTTCAACAACTTCTTGAGTTGCTGTTATTTCATTGCTATTACTAAGTGGTGTTTCTTCGTGTTTCCCACAAACACAATTAATATTAAAAATTGGTGAAAAATCTTTAAATTCACATTTTGAGTCCTCAGCAATTGCTTCATCACTTTGTTCAATTACGATTTCATCATTAGCTGTATAAATTGCAACAATTGATAAAATGATTCATAATAAAAATGTAGATGGTGCTACGATTAATAAAAAGATATTCGCAATTAAATCCACTCTAAACGCGATTCCGTTATTTCAGTATTCTAAGCTAAAGTTAATTACTCCTGCTGGTCCAAAGAAAAAGTCTTTTGTAAGTCCTTCTTCTTGGTTAAATACTGGGTTTAAAACTTTAATCAACATTGCTACAGCAAATGTTGTCAAGAAAAGAGTTAAAAAGAAAACCAATCAATAATTGATCGCTCTTCTATTACCCTTTTTTTCTACTACAGTTATTTCCATAATGCCTCCATATAATAATTAATTATATTTCTAAAAACATTAAAAGTCATTATAATCTTTAAAATATTTTTTTAAATATCTTTTTTGTTTGACGCATAAAAAATTCATTGTCAAACAAAAGGGCTAATTCTGACTCAGAAATATAGTCAACGATTTTGCTTTTTAAGATCGTTGTTTTAAAATCAGCATGATCTCGTAGGCATTCTAAAGTTGCTTCTTGAATAATGTCGTAGACTGTTTCACGAGTAACTTCTTTATTAAACATTAAGACATATGTCAGTACTCTTTGAGAAAAGTAAATATTTTTAGCATCAGCAATATGTTGATTTATTACATCATAATTAATAACTAAATTTTCTAAGGTATCTTTCATTCGACGAACTGCATAAACTAAAACATTATAAATATCAGGAAAAATAATTCGTTCATTTGAAGAATGCGAAATATCCCGCTCATGTCATAAGTTATTATTCTCTAATCCTACAATAACTTGTGCACGAATATAACGGGCTAAACCAGAAATATTTTCACTTGAAATCGGATTTTTTTTATGTGGCATTGATGAAGAACCTTTTTGATTTTTGGCAAAACCTTCTGCCATTTCATTAACATCAGATCTTTGAAATAAGCGAATTTCTGTAGCAACTTTTTCTAAAGTTGAAGCAATATTTGCAAATACTTCAATTAAGAAAGCATGACGGTCACGTTGGGTAACTTGGGTTGATAAACTGTCAATTCCAAGTTCTAGTTTATCAGCTACATAATCTTCAATTTCTAACTCTAAGTTAGCATAATTACCCATAGAACCTGATATTTTAGCAACTTCAATATGAGATGCTGCTAATTCAAAACGCTCAATTTGACGCATAAATTCTTCATATCATAAGGCAAATTTTAAGCCCAAAGATGTTGGCTCTCCATACATTCCATGAGTACGGCCCATAATTAAAACTTCTTCGTTTGCAATGGCCATTTTTTTCAAAACTTCAGTAATTTGATACAACTCTTTGAACAAAATTTGATTAGATTCTTTAATCATATAATTTTGGGCAGTATCAACAATATCAGTTGAAGTAATTCCTAAGTGAATTCATTTGCTTTCTAGTCCCAATTGTTCAGAAAGCATTCTTGTAAATGCCACAACATCATGCTTAGTAACTTCTTCAATTATTGCCATGCGTTTTAAATCAACATGAGTTTTTTGATTAATTAACTCAATATCTTTATTGGGTATCACGCCAATTTTAGCTCAAGCTTCACACACTAATTGTTCAACTTTTAATCAAATATTATATTTGTTTTCATCATTTCAAATATTTTCAATATCTGCAACCGTATATCTATTAATCATCAAATTCTCCTTTTAGCATGATTGTTTGTGTACGGTCTGGACCAACTGAAAATCCTAAAAATTTAGCTCCTGTTATTTCCGAAATTTTGGCCATATAATTTTTAGCATTTTGCGGTAGTTCTTCATAACTACGTACTTTAGTAATATCTGTTTGTCATCCTGGCATTTCAATATAAATTGGTTGGCATCTTAATAAATCATTATCATTGGCTGGCATAGTTTGAATTTGTTTTCCATCAAGTTCATAAGCAACACATATCTTAACAACTTTTTCAGTATCAAGAACATCAAATAAAGTTAAGAATAGTTCATCAACTCCACCAACTCTAACGGCATACTTCATTGCTACAGCATCAAATCACCCAATACGTCTTGGTCTTCCTGAATTTGAACCATATTCGTTTCCACGTTCACGAATTCTTAAACAAGTCTCATCGGTAATTTCTGTAGGCATTCCTCCTGCTCCAACACGAGTGTTATAAGCTTTTGCAACTCCAACAACTTTTTGAACATGTTTGGCATGAATTCCTGTTCCAATTGACGCATTGTTAGCTGAACATGATGAAGATGTTACAAACGGGTAAGTTCCATGATCAATATCTAATAAAACTCCTTGAGCCCCTTCAAATAAAACAAAACTATTGTTTTCAATTGCTTTAGAAACAATGTCTCCTGAATCAACAATTTTGTCAGCAATAAAGTTGTAATATTGCATTAACTTTTCATAAACATCAGTAAATGAATACGGAGTTCCTTGATAAATTTTTGTGATGATTTCATTATGGTATTCTAAGTTTTCTTGTAAAACAGTTTTAAAGTTTGGTTGTTTAATATCACAAATTCTTATTCCATAACGTGAAGCTTTATCAGCATAAGTTGGACCAATTCCACGTTTTGTAGTTCCAATTTTTTGAGCTTTACGAGCTTCTTCTTGCAACTCATCAATTTGACAATGTCAATCAAAAATTAGATGTGCTCGATCTGAAACAAATAAATTGTCAGTATTAACTCCCGATGCTTGTAAGCGTTGCATTTCCAAAACTAATTTTTCTAAATTAACTACTGCTCCGTTACCAATAACATTTAAAACTTTTGGGTTAAAAATTCCTGATGGAACAATAGTAACTTTATGACGTTTATTGTTAAATTCAATCATATGTCCAGCATTATCTCCACCAGCAAACCTTACAACCATTTCTGCTTTTTGGGCAAAATAGTCAGTAATTTTTCCTTTACCTTCATCTCCCCATTGAGTTCCAACCACAACTAATGATTTGTATTTTCTTTCCATATTTCCTCCTTGAAAACAAACAAAAAACCAGCAAAAAAAGATTACGAAAACCCATAGCTTTTTTTGCTAGTTCTAATAACTCATAATCTTACATCGGTGTAAGGTAGAGACTCCTGCCCAATATGCAGGATTATATAAGTTTTCTATATTAAATTACATAATCAATTATACTCTATATCTTTTAAATAACTTTAAGAAATGTTTTCAAAAGCAGGTTATTTTGTAGAAATTCAGTAGCGATTAAACATAACTTTTTGTTTTGGTTCATATCGTTGGTCTTCTAAAATTCCTTGATTATTTTTGATCACTTTGATTGATCCAATATTGTCGGCTTTACAAGTAACTAAAACTGAGCTCAAGTCATGTTTAGCAGCTTCTTGTAATGCTAGTTGTAAAATTTTTGTACCATAGCCTTTTTGGCGATGATGGGGACTAACTGAATAACCAATATGACCACCATAGTTTAGTAAATAATCATTTAAAGACAATCTGATATTAACCATTCCTACTAATTGATTCGTAGTGCTATCAACGGCCAAAAATTGTAATGATCGAACTCAGCCACTTGGTAAATTTACTCCAGCTTTTTGGTTTTCTAAATAATCTAGTCATTCTTCAACGCTGGGTATCAGAAAAAGTTGTGAACTACCTTCAATTACTTGATGGTCAAAATCTTTACGATATTGTTCAATTGCTGTTTTATATGCTATAGTTGGAATAACTAAATTTATCTCGTTTACCTTACCCATAAAACTCCTAAAAAACACACTATAAAAATAATTATACTCTTTTTTTGAAATCTTTTGTGGAAATTTTTCCATTTTGGTTGGCAATTCACAAAATGTTTTCCGAATTATATTCATTATATTTACCGTTTCTCCTTATTATAAGAAATAAAATTATAGGTGGAGAGATACTCCAAAAAAAATAGGAGGAATTACAAATAATGAAAGTAATTGTAATCGGAACGAATCATGCAGGAACAACTGCTGTCCGCACATTAAAACGTTTAGACCCAAGCATTACTGTAACAACTTATGATAGAAATGATAATATTTCTTTTTTAGGTTGTGGTATTGCTTTATGAGTTAAAGATGAAGTTAAGGACCCTCAAGGGTTATTTTATGCTTCACCCGAAACTTTAGCAGCTGAAGGCATTGAAGTTCATATGCAACATGAATGAGTCGGAATTAATCCTGACACAAAAACTGTTCTAATCAAAGATCTTAAAACAGAAAAAACTTTTGAAGATAGCTATGACAAGTTAATCGTAGCTACTGGTTCTTGACCAGTTCAACCACCAATTCCAGGAATTAATTTAGATGGTGTACAAATTTGTAAAAATTACCACCATGGAAAAATTTTAAAAGGAATCAATAACGATAAAGATATTAAAAACATCACTATTGTTGGAGCAGGTTACATTGGAGTTGAACTAGTTGAAGCCTTCCATGAAGCTGGTAAGAAAGTAACCTTAATTGATGTTGCTGACCGAATCATGCCTAACTATTACGGAGAAAACTTTACTTCTTTAATTGAAAAACGCATGACTGATGCTGGAGTAAAATTAGTTCTTGGTGAAAAAGTTGTTGAATTTGTTGGTCAAACAAATAAAGTAGTTCAAGTAGTCACTGAAAACAGTGTCATCGATACAGACTACGTAGTGTTCTGTCTAGGAATCAAACCTCAAACTGGAATGCTACAAGGAATTGTAGACTTAGCAAGCAATGGCAGCATTAAAGTTAATCGCTACATGCAAACTTCTAACGAAGACATTTATGCTATTGGAGATTGTATTGAAGTTTATGACAATGCTACTGAAAGAAACCATCCAATTGCATTAGCAACAACTTCAGTTCGTACAGGAATTTTGGCAGCAATGAATATTATTAAACCAAATTCATTGCCATCACCAGGATTTTGTGGATCAAATGCAATTGATGTTTTTGGAATGAAAATGGCATCAGTTGGAATTACAGAAAAAGTTGCTCAATCATTAAATATTGACTACGATAAAATTTTCTTTACTGACAACGACCGTCCAGAATTTATGTCAACAACTAAACCTGTTTATTTAGAAATTATTTGAGACAAAGCAACAAGAAAAATTATTGGTGCACAAGTGGCTGGGGAAAATAACCACACAGAGATTATTCATATGTTTTCATTAGGAATTTGAAAAGGACTTACAATTGACGAATTACCATTAGTTGATATGTTCTTTTTACCACACTTTAATAAACCTTATAACTTCGTAACTTTAGCAGGATTAGAAGTTTTAGGATTAAATTACTTTAAAAAAGATAAGTAAAAAATTATGATTAATTTAGTTGTATCTAAGCACACAAACCCTTATTGAAATCTTGCATGTGAGGAGTATTTGACTTATAACAAAAATATAAAAACCCCAATTTTCTTTTTGTGACAAAACCAAAATACAATTGTTGTTGGGCGTAACCAAAATGCTTATTCAGAAATTAATATTGAAAAAGCAAACGCCAATAATGTGACTATCGTTCGTAGAAATACCGGTGGAGGAACCGTTTATCAAGATTTAGGAAATATTTGTTTTTCTTTGATTGTTGAAAATGATCAAAAAAGCATCAATGAAAATTTTCAAAGAACTCTAAGTCCGATTGTTGAATTTTTAAGAAGTAAAAATTTAAACGCTAACTTTTCTGGACGTAACGATATCGAAATTGATGGTTTTAAAGTTTCTGGTAACGCTCAATTAAAAACAAATGATCGAGTATTGCAACATGGAACACTATTATATGATGTTGATTTAAGCAAAATTAATGATTATTTAATTGTTGATCGTACTAAAATGGAATCAAAAAAAATTGCTTCTGTTAGTTCACGAGTAGCTAATATTTCAGCATTATTAGAAGAACCAAAAGATTTAGAAAAGTTTATTAGCGAACTTAAAGACTATTATTTAAAAAATCAAGATATTCAAGAAATTGAATTAACCCCTGAAGAAGTTGCAATTATAGATAAACTTGCAGAAGAAAAGTATGCAACCTGAGAATGAACTTTTGGAAAAAATACGACTTTTGCCAAAACAGCAAAAGTTTATCTTCCTAATAAAGGTTTATTAGAAATCAGATTTACCACTTCTGAAGGTTACATTACTGAAATTAAATTTTATGGAGATTTTTTAGGATATTTAGGAACTGAAAACTTAGAAAAAATTCTTGTTGGTCAAAAATATGAAAAAGCAACAATTACCAATGTAATACGCCATCTTAATATCGCTGAAATATTTGGAGATACATTTGAGATTGATGATATTACTAACTTATTATTTTAATCAAATTTAAAAGGAGGATATATGAAATATATTGGCAAATTTGATGTAACAAAAGACGAAATTATTCGTGTAATGGATAGCACTGGAAAAATCATTAATAAAGATTTAATGCCAGAAATTAGCTTGGAAGAAGTTTTAGAAGCTTATAAAATTATGAACCTTTCAAGAAGACAAGATATTTTCCAAAATCTTGTTCAAAGACAAGGGCGTTTACTATCATTTTTAAGTTCAACAGGGCAAGAAGCTTGTGAAGTTGCTTATTCTTTAAACTTAATTAAAGGTAAAGATTGATTTGTATCTGGATATAGAAATAACGCTGCTTGAATTACATGTGGTGTACCAATCAAAAATGTAATGCTTTACTGAGCTGGAAACGAATACGGAGCAAAATCACCTGATGGAGTTAACGTTTTACCACCAAACATTGTAATTGGTAGTCAATACAGCCATGCAACAGGAATTGCCTTTGCTGAAAAATACAAAGGATCTGACGGAATTGCTTTAACTACTACTGGTGACGGTGGAATGAGTGAGGGTGAAGTTTTCGAAGCGATGAACTTTGCTAAAATTCATGAAGTTCCAGTGATCTTTGTTTGTGAAAATAACCAATGAGCCATTTCGACACCAAGAGGTGAACAAACAAAATCATTAAACTTTGCAATCAAGGGTATTGCTGCTGGAGTTCCTTCATTAAAAGTTGACGGAAATGACTTCTTGGCTTGTTATGGAGTCTTTAAAGAAATTGCTCAATGAGTACGTGAAGGTAACGGACCATTCCTAGTAGAATGTGAAACTTACCGTTTAGGACCTCACTCAAGTGCTGATAATCCTGATGTTTATCGTGATCCTAAGGAATTTGAGGATGCTAAAACTCGTGACCCATTAGTAAGATTAAAAGCTTACTTAATTAAAAACAAAGTTTGAAGTGATGAACAACAAGAAGCATTAGATAATGAACATGATCAATATGTTAAAGAACAATTTGATTGAATGGAACAAAATAAAGCTTATCCACTTGAAGATATCTTTGATTACACATTCGCTGAAAAAAATGATCAGCTTGAAGAACAATATCTTGAAGCAAAAAGATTTTATGAAAAATATCCTAATTCAGTTAAGGGAGGACACTAATCATGCCACTAATTAATAATATTAAAGCCGTTAATCAAGCGCTTGATGTTGCAATGGAAAGAAATAAAAATGTTGTAACTTACGGAGAAGATGTTGGGTTTGAAGGAGGAGTTTTTAGAGCTACTGAAGGACTTCAACAAAAATATGGTGTACACAGATCTTTTAATGCACCAATTTCTGAAAACTTATTTGTTGGAGCAGCTATTGGAATGGCAATCAACGGTTTAACACCAGTTGTTGAATTACAGTTTGAAGGTCTTGGACGTTCAGCTTTACAAAACATTACAACTCATTTAGGAAAAATGCGTAATAGAACTCGTGGAAAATACACATGTCCAATGGTAATTAGAACTCCAATGGGTGGAGGAATTAGTGCTCTTGAACACCACTCTGAATCATTTGAAGCGCTTTATGCTCATACAGCTGGTTTAGTAGTAATTATTCCATCAACACCTTATGATACAAAAGGTCTACTTTTAGCAGCAATTGACTCACCAGATCCAGTAATCTTTTTAGAGCCAACTAAACTGTACCGTGCTTTCAAACAAGAAGTTCCTGAAGGATACTATACTGTACCAATTGGAGTTGGTTATAAAATTCAAGAAGGAAACGATTTAACAATTGTTACTTATGGAGCACCAACTGTTGATTGTCAAAAAGCTTTAGAGCTATTGAAAGAAACTCATCCTGAAGTGACTGTAGATTTAATTGATTTAAGAACAATCAACCCATGAGATCGCGAAATGGTTTTTGAATCTGTTAGAAAAACTGGAAGACTATTAATTGTTAATGAAGCTGTGAAATCATTTGGAGTTGCCAGTGAAATTATTGCTTCTGTTAATGAAAATTGCTTTGACTATTTAAAAGCACCATTAACACGTTGTACAGGATACGATGTAAATATTCCGTTTGTTCAAGGAGAACGTTGATTCAATATTAATCCTCATAAAATTTTAGATAAAATTCATGAAGTTTTAGAATATTAGAACTATAGAAAGAAGAAAAATATGTTTAAAGTTAAATTTACCGATATCGGAGAAGGTTTACACGAAGGAAAAGTGACAGAAGTTCTAGTTAACGTCGGTGATGCTGTAAAAATGGGTCAAAGCCTATTTGTTGTTGAAACTGATAAAGTTAACGCAGAAATCCCTTCTCCAGTCGATGGAAAAGTCTCTGAAATCCTTATTAAAAAAGACCAAGATATTAATGTGGGAGAAGTTGTTTTTGTAATTGATGACGGGTCAGCTAGTGCTGATGAGCCTGTGGCTGTTGCTACAACAAAAGAACCTGAATTAAGCGGTGGTTCATGTACACCTAATCTACCAGAACCAGAAGAAGAAGAAAATGCCAGTGTTGTTGGATCTACACCAGTTTCAAATCATGTAATTACTCGTCAAGTTCCTCAACCAGCAGATATTAAAAAACCGGCAGTTGACGTTCGTGCAACTCCACAAGCTAGAAGACTGGCAGCAAAATTAAATATTGATTTGACCAAAATTACTGCTTCTTCACCAAGTGGAAGAATTTCAATTGAGGATATTGAGGCATACAACAGTCAAGCACAAACTGCAACTGTTCAAACTCCTTCAGTTCAAACTGCAACTCGTCCTAATTTACCAACAACAGGTTTAGAAGTTGAATCTATGGCAATGTCAGGAATTAGAAAAGCAACTGTTAAGGCCATGAAATACTCACACTCAACAAATGCTTCATTTACATCATTTAAGAAAATTGATATTACAAATATCTATGACTTACGTAATAATTTAAAAGATTTTGCACAACAAAGTAATATTAAATTAACTTATTTAGCATTTATTGTAAAAGCAGTCGCTAAAGCTCTTGTTGATAACCCAAATATTAATGTTCGTATTGATGAAGAAAACAATGCTATTCAATACATTAAAAATATTAATATTTCTGTGGCAGTTGACACTCCATATGGACTTGTTGTTCCTGTCATCTTCAATGCAAACAATTTAAGTTTGTTTGAAATTGCTAAAGAAATTACAAATATTGCTGCTAAAGCTAAAGACAAAAAATTAGCAGCTGGTGATATGAGTAACGGAACATTTACAATTTCCAATATTGGAAGTGTTGGTTTAGAATATGCAACTCCAATTATCAATTCTCCTGAATCAGCAATTATGGGAGTGGGAATTATGAAAAAAGAACCTGTATATGTTGGAGATGAAATTAAACCAAGATATATGATGCCATTTTCAATTACAGCTGACCACAGAGTGATTGATGGGGCCGACGTTGGGCGTTTCTTACAAAAAGTAGAAGAATACTTAACTAACCCAATTATTTTATTAACATAATTATGAAAGAAGGAAATTCTATGAATTCACAAAATGCTCATGGAACATGCCCTCTAAACTCTAATTCACAACCTAAATTAAACAACATCGAAGATAAATTCGATGTTGTTGTTATTGGTGGTGGAATTGGTGGGTATGTTTGTGCCATCAAATGTGCACAGTTAGGTTTAAAAACAATGATTGTTGAAAAAAATAGTTTCGGAGGAGTTTGTTTAAATATTGGATGTATTCCCACAAAAGCCCTATTAAAAACTGCAAAAGTTTTTGACCAAATTGTTAAAGCCGAAAAGTTTGGGATTGAATTTGAAAACGACCCTAAGCCTAAGTTAAATTGATCTAAAGCACAAGATCGTAAAAACTCAGTTGTTAAAAAGTTAACTACTGGTGTTGAATATTTATTGAAAAAAAATAAAGTAGTTATCATCAAGGGTGATGCTGAAGTTACTGCTAAAAATGTCGTTACTGTTGGTGACAAAAACTATGAGTTTAAAAATATTGTCTTAGCTACTGGTTCAGTTCCAATTACATTAAACTTACCTGGTTTTGATAAAGGTTATGAAGCGGGAACAATTATAACTTCAACAGAAGCTCTATCACTACCTAAAATTCCTGATTCAATTGTTATAATTGGAGGAGGGGTTATCGGAGTTGAGTTTGCATGTTTATATGCTCAACTTGGAACAAAGGTTACTTTACTTCAAGGACTACCAACGATCTTAGAAATGTTGGATGAAGATATCATTGCAGAAATGACAAAAGTTATTGTTAACAAATATGGAATTAACTTAGTTACTAATGCTAAAGTTAAAGAACTATCAAATAATGAATTGATCTATGAAGTTGATGGTAAGGACCAAAAAGTTAAAGCAGATTATATCTTGCAATCAGTTGGTCGTAAAACTGTAGCTAAAGGATTTGACATTTTAAATCTTAAAATGACTGAGCGAAATGCTATTGATGTTAACGATTACTGCGAAACAAACGTTAGTGGTGTTTATGCAATTGGAGATGTTACTGGTAAATCAATGTTAGCCCATGTTGCTAGTCACCAGGGATTAGTTGTTGCCAATCGTATTGCCAAAAACCTTGATTTGAAAATGAACTACGATCGAATTCCAAGTTGTATCTATACTTCTCCTGAAATTGCTGCGATTGGTAAAACTGAAAAACAATTGAAAGACAGCAATATTAAATACGAAAAATTTAACTTCCCATTTGCTGCAATTGGAAAAGCATTAGCCGATGATGATAGTGTTGGATTTGTTAAATTGATTATGGATCCTGAAACTAAAGTTTTATTAGGAGCTCATATTATCGGTAATCGTGCTACAGAAATGATTTCAGAAATAACAACATTAATTGAATGTGAAGGAACAATTTACGAATTGGCCCGTGCCATTCATCCTCACCCAACTATGAGTGAAGCAATCGGTGAAGCAGCTGAAGCATTAGAATCTGGAAAACCATTAAACTTATAGGAGAACCATATGTATACAATTGAAGAAATTAAACAATTTATTAAAAAATCAAAAACTAAAAAAAGAATTGTTTTACCAGAAGGTAATGAACCTTCAATAATTGAAACTGCAAATTACTTAATTGAAAATGATCTGGCAATTCCAATTGTGATTTTTGAGACTAGTGCAAGTGTTTCTCCAAACCTGAGTTCTCAGGCTCAGACAATTATTTTGGATTCTTATGATTCAAGTGAGTTAAGCCAAGCTTTTTTAAACATTAGAAAAGACAAAGCAACAGTTGAGATGGCCAACGCAATTGTAAAACAACCTAATTATGTTGGAACATTGTTAGTTGAATTAGGCCATGCTGATTGTATGCTATTAGGTCTTACTTATACTACAGCCGATTCTTTAAGACCAGCTCTACAAATAATTAAAACTGCTCCCGGTTACAGCTTAGCTAGTTCAGTTTTAATTATGCAAAAAAATGGTCAAAGTCTATTATTTACAGACTGTGGGTTTAATATTAAACCAGACGCTAACCAGCTTGTCGATATCACTAAAATGACAGTAGAGTTTGCTCGTTCAATGAACGTGCTAAATCCTGAAGTTGCATTATTAAGTTACTCAACAAATGGTTCAGGTAAGGGCGAAGATGTTACAAAAGTACAAACTGCTGTAGCTACTTTGGATACTCAAAAAGTTGACTTTAATTACGTTGGAGAAATTCAATTTGATGCTGCTTTTGATAAAACAGTTCGTATGAAAAAAATTCCTTCAAATACATTAACTAAAGAAATCCCGGATGTATTCGTTTTTCCTGACATTAATGCTGGAAACATTGGTTATAAAATCGCTCAAAGGATGGGAAATTGAAATGCAATTGGACCCTTCATTTTGGGACTTAACAAACCAGTTAACGATTTAAGTCGTGGTGCTTCTTTAGAAGACATAATTACAACTGCAATTATTACAATTTTCCAAGCAAGTGAGGTGGCTTAATGGTTTTAGTTATTAACTCAGGAAGTAGCTCAATAAAGTTTAAACTATATAGCAAACAACCTTCACAACATGAACAAGTAATTCTGGAAGGATTAGCCGAAAGAATTACTCTTGATGGTGTTTTGACAATTAAATACAAAAGCGAAAAGACAACCTGACATATGGATTTTCAAAATCATGAAAAAGCTGTTAAAGGAATATTAAGTAAATTTCAGGAATTAGGAGTTATTAAGACAATTGATGAAATTGTTGCTGTTGGATTCCGCGTTGTTAATGGTGGTTTAATTACAGAACCAACAGTCATTAACGAAGTAGTCTATAAAGCAATCTTTGATAATATTGAATTTGCCCCACTTCACAATCCAGGTGCATTGGTAGCAATTGATGCTTTTAAAAAGGTTACTCCTAATGCAGTGCTTGTTGGAAATTTTGATAATGCTTTTCACCATACAATCCCAAAAGATAACTTTTTATATCCTTTACCTATTGAATGATATCAAAAATATAATGTTAGAAAATTTGGGTTTCATGGATTAAGTTATCAATATATTGTTGAAAAGTTTGCTGAATTGTCTAAACTAAACAAAGAAAATCTTAATTTAGTTGTTTGTCATTTAGGAAGTGGTTCCAGTATGGCTTGCATCAAAAATGGTGAGTCATTGGACACAACAATGGGATTTACACCTTTAGGTGGTCTGATGATGGGAACCCGTTCAGGAGATATTGATCCTTCAATTCTAGAATTTATGACCAAAAAACTATCAATGACAATTTCGGAAGTAACTGAACTTTTAAATAAGAAATCAGGATTGTTAGGATTAAGTGGTATTTCTGCTGATATGCGTGATCTAACTATTGCTAGTGCCAAAGGCGACGAGCAAGCTAGTTTAGCTGTTAATAAATATGAACAACTTGTGGCTGACCATATTGTAAAGTTTATTAACAAACTACCCTATGTTGACGCAATTATCTTCACAGCTGGAATTGGAGAAAATTCTTCAGAAAATCGTCAGGGAATAATTGATAAAATTAAAATTTTAAATATTAACCTTGATCAAACCGCTAATAATGAAAAAATCGAAAATTTTAACCTTATTAGTGCCGAAAATTCAGCAATTCCAGTTTATGTTATTAAAACAGACGAAGAGAGCATGATTTATCAAAATACATTAAAGTTTTTATAATAAATAAAAAGTCGCAAGAAATTGCGACTTTTTTAATTAAATATTTATTTTTTCACCATTTCAGTAAACAAAGACACTTCCATATCTGATGACTTAAAAAATAATTGCGGATATTCTCCATCACTTCAAAGACCTGTTATTGCACGAATTCTTGAATCTTCTGGGAAAATAAAAGAATTAAACGCTAAATATGCTGTTCCATCTTCATTTTTCTGTATCATTAATGCAATGTAAGTATCTCTATACGGTATCCCAAAATACTCTTTTTCCCTAATGTCTTCCGCATCTAGATAGTATTCACGGTTGTTATCAAAATCTTTAATAATAAAATAGACTGTATCAATTCTATTAAAGTCCTCTTCGTTATTTACAAAATGATCTTGAAATTCATTTGCCAAATCGCTAAATAATGAATCAGTATTATTTTCCCAAGTCCCATCATAATCTTCAATATCGACTGACCATTTTTCACCATGAACAACTTCATAAGTATCAAAAAGTTCAAAAAATACTGTAATACTAAAGTTTGACAAGATTTGTCATGAAGTAAAGTATTGTCTTTCATTATATCCTGATAAAGAAACATTTGAGTATTCTTTGCCATCGATTATAAAATCACCAACAATTCCAATTGTATATTGAGATTGTTCCTTATCGTATATGTGAAACTGTAAGTTCAAAACTTCAACATTATTGGATCTCAATAAATTCTTGTAAAACATTTTATCAACGTCATTACCAGAACTATTTAGGGCATCAAATTTAGTTTCAATTTTGTCATAGTTAAATTTATGAATTGAATTAGTTTTCTTATAATCTTGTCATTCTTTTAATAAACTTTGCATTTCTGCTGTTTTATCATATGCCCGATTCGGCACTATTTCATTATTATCATCCACCTCAAAATTTTCAGTTAACAAAGACAATTTAAAAGTATCCGTTGCTTCTTTTTCCATTTTTCTATTTGATAAAAATGTCGGATTTTCAATTTTACTATTTTTAATTGTGCTAATAGTTGCTTGTGCTAAACTTGTTGAAATTAAAGAAACTGCTCCCAGACTTATTAATAGTTTTTTCATAGTTGTTCTTTCCTTTGCTTTTATATACAAACGACTACCATAATTGATAATCACCTCAATTATAAGTTTATTTTTAAAGCATTTTCCAATAACAACTACTATTTATTAAATATCTCTATTATTCGGATAGACTGATTTTAAATAAAATAATAACATTTGAATATCAGCTGGATTGACTCCAGTAATTCTTGAAGCTTGACCAATGTTTAAAGGACGAACTTTGATTAACTTTTGACGGGCCTCAGTTGCCAAATTCTCAACTTTGTTATAATCAATATCTTGAGGAATTTGTTTACGTTCTAATTTAACCAATTTTTCAACTTGTTGACGTTCTTTTTTTACATAGCCTTCAAATCGAGTTTCAATAGTTATTGACTGCAACTGATTTACTTTTAAGCCTTGCAATGACTTAACATATGGTACTAATTCATTGATATCTACAGTCGGAATTTTAATAATTTCCAATCCACTATAACCGTGAGTCAAGTCTGCTTGACCTTTTTCTTTTAAAGTAATTGCCAACTCTGATTTAGGAGTAAAACGAATCATTTTAAGCTCTTCAACAGCATTTTCCATTTCCTGTACATATTGTTGATACTCGGCTCATTCTTGGTCACTAATTAACCCTATTTGATACCCGTACTCTTTAAGTCTTAATTCAGCATTATCGTTTCTTAATAACAAGCGATGTTCTGCTCTTGAAGTTAATAAGCGATATGGTTCTCAAACTCCTTTGTTAATTAAATCATCTACTAACACTCCTAAATAAGCTTCATCACGACGTAAAATTAATGGTGGTTGATTATCAATCTTTCTAACTGCGTTAATTCCTGCTAATAGCCCTTGTCCAGCTGCTTCTTCATATCCACTAGTTCCGTTAATTTGTCCAGCTGTAAATAAGTTTTTTACTGTTTTTAACTCCAAGCTAGGATTTAGTTGCATTGGATCTAGACAATCATATTCAATTGCGTAAGCTCATGATTTTACCCGCATATTTTCAAAACCCGGTAAAGATTTCAACATTTGCTCTTGTACTTCAATTGGCATTGAAGTAGAAAACCCTTGAATATATCAAGCGTCATCACTTAGTGATTCTGGTTCGATGAAAATTTGGTGAGTTTCCTTATTTCCAAAACGAACAATTTTGTCTTCAAAACTTGGGCAATATCTTGGTCCAACTGATTCAACAGTTCCTGAATACATTGCTGATTTTTCTAAGTTATCTTCAATAATTTTTTTAGTTTCTGGTGTAGTATGAATTAAATAACATAATTCTTGTTCAGCTAAAGGCGTAAATTTAGTTGTTGAAAAACTAAATGCCAGCGGAGCATCTGTTCCTGGTTCTTTTATTGCTTTGCTTAAGTCAACAGAATTTTGGTAAACACGAGCAGGAGTTCCGGTTTTGAAACGAAGCAACTTCAAACCTAACTCTTGTAATGACTGACTAATTCCTGTGGTTGTTCGTTCTTGGTTAGGACCTGATTCAAAACGTTCAACTCCTTTAAGAATTTCTGACTTTAAATATGTCCCTGTGGTCAAAATAACTGCCTTAGCATGCAATTCTGTACCGTCTTCTAGTTCAACTCCATAAACCTCTTTTGCAGCATTAAATAGCAGTTTTTGAACTGCTTTTGCAATCAAGTCAAGATTTTCTTGCTCTTTAACTTTTCGCTGCATATACTTTGAATATTCAATTTTATCGGATTGAACACGAAGTGCTCAAACTCCTGGTCCTCTTGATGAGTTTAATAGTTTTGTTTGTAGTGCAGTTGCATCGGCTGCTTTTGCCATTTCGCCACCCAAGGCATCAATTTCCCTAACAACAATTCCTTTAGCAGGCCCTCCAACACTTGGATTACATGGCATTGCTGCAATTTTATCTTCATAAAGATTTATTAAAGCTGTTTTTTTGCCCATTCGCGCAGCAGCCAAAGCCGCTTCGACTCCAGCATGTCCACCACCAACAACTAAAACATCATAGTTTTTATTTTTCATAATATAGTAATCTTCTTTCTGTAGATTTGTTATATCTTTGACATATAAACAATAAAGTTTAGTTATTAATCCTTTGACAATTATTAACTAAAATATATTATAGAATAATATTAGTTAATTTAAAAGGAGAATAAGATGAAACACGCTTTATTAATTGTCGACTATCAATATGATTTTGTTAGTCCCGAAGGTAATTTATATGTTCCCGGGGCAGAAACAAAACTTGAACATATAACAGGTTTAATATCTAAGTTTAAGCAAGAAAACAATTTGGTAATTGCTTCTAAGGATTGACATCCGGCAGATCATTATTCTTTTGCTGAATGAGGTAATCATTGTGAGCAAAACAAACAAGGTGCAAGTTTAATGATTAATGAAACTGATGTTGATCACATAATACTAAAGGGGCAAAATAAAAATATTGAAAGTTATAGCGCTTTTTTTGATGAAAAAGGTAATTCTAATGGTTTAGATGAATTACTAAAAAAACTAAATGTTAACGAGCTAACAATTGTTGGTGTTGCTACTGATATTTGTGTTGCTAACACTGTTTCTAGTGCAATAAAGGCAGGATACATTGTGCATTTGGATTTAGACGGTTGTGCTGGATTTTCAAATAGCATAACTTTTCAATAAAAAGTACTATTATTTCTTACAAAGCAAGTTGACAACATTGCAAACAAGACGAAAAAAAGGTCTCATAAACTGTTCACTAATAGTTTATGAGACCTTTTTTTTATATCCATTATAGTTTAAAATTCGTAAAGCGATAAGCTATTTGACATACTTAAAAACAAAATATTTTTTAGTTTAATAGTATCTAATTTGCATCCGGCACATTTATAACATCAATTTCAATTTGTTTTTTAAATTTTTTATTTTCTACAGTTACATCATTAGCAAAAACATACTTTGGTTTAAGTGTAACTGTAATAGAAATTTTCGCTTTCTGCGAAGCAAATGAATCACTTGCCTCATTTTCTGGAACATTTGCTTCAACTTCAGTTCCTTCTAGACTTCAATTTTCATTAATATCTCCAATAGCGTTAGGGACATCATCATAAACTTGATCTGTAATTTTTTTTATTTCATCATCTAGCTGTTTTTGTGTTATTTCTACTTCTTGCAATTCTGGAATTTCGATTTCTTTAGTCCCATTAATTATTTTTGATTGCTCGCTTGCAGAAATAATAATATTCCCTTTGCTTTGTAAAGTCGCCTTTGTAACTTTAATATCAAAGTCTTCTAATGTTACATCACTCAAACCTTCAACTTCATGCAATGCTCTTAAAACATCTTCTTTTACAGTATTATTTGTTGCAGTAAAATTTTTTAAAGTAATTGTATTTAAATCAATTAATTCTTTTTGTTTTTCAAATTTGACCACTAAATTCTCAGGAGTTAAATATCCCTTTTTAGCAATAAATGCTATTTGAATTTGATCATTATCTAATATCGATACTTCTATCTTTTCAATTCCTTCAGGCAATTTATCAATATCTTCAATCGCTATTTTTGCCTGCTCAATTGTCTCATGTGCTCCTTGTGCTTGCTTATTCACAAGAGCCTCAAATTCAGATATATCAATTGCTTTATCCTTACTTGGATTCCCACATGCAACTGCTGTTGCTCCAATAGATACAGTTAATCCAACCGCACCTAGTAATGCTAATAGTTTCTCATTTTCTTCCTTTTCATTTTATTTTACTTATATACTTTATTTACTCATATTTGCTTAGAAAAAACATACACAAAGTAAATTATTTAAGTCTTTGAAACAAAATTTTCTTAGATCCCAGTTTTTTAAACTCAAGATTTGTGAATGTTTTTAAACTTTCAAAACTCAACTCAACATTTTCCAATCCACATTGTTCAATCATATCTTCATAGTTTTCAACTAAGACTGGTTTCAATAAGTATGAAATGATTGAAATACAACGTTGCAATGTCATAAGAACTGTTGTTAATTCCTTAGTATTTCCTTCTTTATCTAAATTTCATGGAGTAGTTTCTTCAATGTATTTATTACATGCAGCACTTAAATCTAATACGACTCTCATTGCAGCACTTATTTTATATTGATCCATTAATGTTTGATATTGATTAATTGATTCATTAGCTAAATTAATCATTGTTAGATCAACATCATTAATATTTCCCTCAATATAACCTTGGAAATATTTAGTAATCATATTATTTGTTCGGGAAATTAAATTTCCCACATTATTTGCCAAATGAGCATTATATGATTCCTTAAATAAATCAATTGTGAAGTTTCCGTCTTTTTCAGTCGGAAGTTCATAGGAAATGTAGAAACGTAACCCATCAGCTCCGAATTCATCAATTACTTCAAGAGGGTCAATTACATTACCCAATGATTTTGACATTTTTGTACTATTGCTTAAAATTCATCCGTGTCCTAATAAATGAGATGGTTGACGTAAGTTTAAGGCTTCTAAAATTATTGGTCAATAAATTGCGTGAAAACGAATGATTTCTTTTCCTGCAAGCTGTAAAATCTCTGTTTCAGGATCAGCTCAAAATTTGATAAATAGTTCGTCATCTTCTTGCAGGTAACCTAAAGCAGTAATATAGTTTGTCAAAGCGTCTAATCACACATAAACAACATGCTTGGGATCTTCGTTAATTGGAATTCCTCATTTGAAAGATATTCTTGTGACCGAAAGGTCTTTAAGCCCCGGATCAACAAAGTTTTTTAACATTTCTGTGCGACGATAATCGGGAATTAAAAATTCACTTTCTAAAATAGTTTCAATAAAAGTTTGAAACTGAGATGTCTTTAAAAAATAAGTATCTTCTTTAATTAATTCTGGTTTATTATTTGATATTTTGCAATTTCCTTGCTCATCGATTTGATCTGTGTTTAAAAACTCTTCACATGAAATACAATAAAGACCCTCATAAGCTCCCTTATAAATTAAACCTTTTTCAAATAAAAATGAGAAAATTTTTTTTACAGTTTGTTCATGATAATGATCTGTTGTTCTAATAAACTTAGAATAATCAATACGCAACTTAGTTCATAAATTTTTAAAGTTCTCAATTTTGTCTTCTAAATAGGCCATTGGTTCTAAGCCCGCTTCTTTAGCTTTTGTTTCAATTTTTTGGCCATGTTCATCTGAACCAGTTAAAAAAAATGTCTCATAACCTTGCATATCTTTATAACGTTTAAGGACGTCTGCCAATGTTGTTGTATATGCATGACCTAAATGTAATTTACCACTTGGGTAATAAATTGGTGTTGTTACATAAAATTTTTTGGGCATATATGATACCCCCTTCTACATTAAAAATATTTTACCATTTAAAATAAAAAAAGACCTAAGTCTTTTACTTACTAGTAATTTTTTTGAGTCAATCCAAAAATATTGGGCTTACAATTCCAGTAGATTGTAGAATCGCTCAAACTGATAAGGCAAGAACTAACAAAATCACAACTGCTGACAAACCTGACAGAATAAACTTGACAAATGGTATTCTTTTAAACATATACATAAGCAAGAAAGAAGCGCCTAAAATCAAACCGACAATTCCTGCAACAAGTAGTATTTTTTCTTCATAGTTCATGTTTTTATCCTCCTAAAATAGATTATATTTTAAAAAAATGTATTTAATTAAGAAAAATAAACAAAAAAAGATGGATAAACCATCTTTAGTGAATTTTACTTATTTATACAGTGAATTGTACTTAGTCATTACCGTCTTGAAGTCTTGCTCATTATGTCATTCTAGAATAAATTCTAAGCTTTTAGAAATACTTAACTTAATATCTTCTAATTCTTGTTCATTAAATTTTGACAAAACTCAATCAACAATTTGTCATCCTGGCTCAGGATTTCCAACACCAATTCGAAAACGTTTAAAATTTTCTCCATTTAAATATTGAATAATTGACTTTATACCATTATGTCCGGCAGCAGAACCTTGAATTTTAAATTGATTCTTAGCAACAGGGAAGTCCTTTTCATCATGAAAAATAATTACATCATCTTTTGATATTTTGTAATAATCCATCAACTCTCTTACGGCTATT
Source organism: Mesoplasma seiffertii ATCC 49495 (assembly GCF_000518725.1). Lineage (GTDB taxonomy): Bacteria > Bacillota_I > Bacilli_A > Mycoplasmatales > Mycoplasmataceae > Tullyiplasma > Tullyiplasma seiffertii. Next base: position 103,962 of record NZ_KI912486.1, read on the forward strand.
CCTGACTTATTCATATAAGTTTGTGGTTTAGCAAATAAAACTTTCTCTCCCTTAATAGTCGAAAAGAATACTTCAGCATGATGCTCATTTTTTTGAGTTGTAAATCCATATTTTTCTAAAAACAAATCAATCGCAATTCAACCAGCATTGTGGCGTGTTTTGACGTATTCTTTGCCTGGATTACCTAATCCCACAACCAATTTCATAATTAGTTATTTCTCACGTATTCTTCGGTTTTATCTAGAATCGCTTGTTTCTTTTGATTATAGACATTAGTTAATGACTCATGATTTACTGAAGCTTGAATCATATCAGCAATTAAATGAGCTACAGAAATAATTTTTAGCCCTTTAAATTTTCGGTCTTCAGGAATATTTATTGTATTTGTAACCACAACTTGATCTACATAACCCGCAGCAATTGCTTCTTCCATACGATTTTTAGCTGGTCCATTAAATAGACCATGACAAGCAAAAATATAAACTTTTTTGGCTCCATTTTCTTTCAAAGCCTTTGCAGCATTAATAATTGTTCCACCAGTATCGATCATATCGTCAACAATAAAACATGTTTTGCCTTCGATATCTCCTAAAACAAATTCAACTTCAGCCTTATTTGGTTCAGGACGACGTTTTGCAATAACAGCAATTCCGTTAGTCATTGCTCCTGTGTAAGAATCAACTTTATGAACACGAGTTAATCCCCCATGATCTGGTGAAACTAAAATACATTCGTTTCTATCAAATTTATTAGCAATAATTGTATCGATAATTTCATTTGCCAAAATTTGTGATGTTTGAAAGTTATCCATAGGAATGTCGAAAAATCCCATTGACTGTTGAGAATGAATATCCACTGTAATTACTCGATCTGCTCCTGCTTTTGTTAACAAATCAGCGACTAATTTAGCAGTGATTGGTTGACGTCCTTTCGCTTTACGATCTTGTCTTGCATATCCAAAATAAGGAATAACCACGTTAATTTTTTCAGCACTTCCACGTTTAAATGCATCAATTGCAATTAAAAGCTCCATAATATTGTCATTAACTGGTGTTGATGTTGATTGAATTACATAAATTTCTTTTCCACGAACTGAATCTAAAGCTTCTACAAGCATCTCCCCATCTGCAAATGTTACTGTTTGTACTCTTTGTTGTTGAATCCCTAAAGCCTCACATACCTCATTTGTCAAACGTTGATTTGAACTTAACCCAAAAATACTTATTTCATTTTTACTATTCATTTTAAACCCCTTTAAATAAATAATAACATTAAACAAAATATACTTTATATAAAAAAATCTATAAAGCCCTTATAAATAAAGAAACTTTTATAGATTTGTACTTTTACTTTTTAAATTTAAATTAATGTCTTAAATTTGACTTTCGGTTTTTTGTCTTTCAATTTCATTTTTTTTAGTTTTATCAATGTATTTTTTGAAATGAAGTGCGCTAGTGGGATCCGCAGTTTCTAAAAAAACTGTTTTTCATCAAGACAATTTAATTTTGATATAAATTCGTGATTTTAACTTTAAGTCTTGTTTTAAATTAATATATTTAAAATTGCTAAAATCAAAATTTCGATTATGTAATCTACGTTCTCCTGTTGAAATAGCCATGTGAATCTTATCTTCAGTTGCAACTAATAAAAAGTATTTCGGAGTTAGCGATGAAGCAAATGATTTTGCCATTAAGGCTGTCTTACACTTTTCATCCTCAGGAACCAATTTTGATGCTAGCTCTCAGTAACGTTTAATTGACAATGGCGACAAAGTATCATTACTTCATTTTGCTATTCTCAATTCCGTGATAACTCGCTTTGATCTTTTATATTTTATATCTTGTGCCATAGGTTTCCTTTTATTTTAATATTTATGCTTTGTCTTATTTTACACTTTGAGATTCTAAATACAAAGCATATGCAGCTTTAATATTTTCACTATCGTCTTTTGTGACTAATTTTCCGTTAATTTTTGTGCGTTTATAAAATACATACAATAGCGGCGCAATTAAGACTGCAACAACTAAATCTGTTAGTCCCGAAAAGAAGAAAAATCAAAACGCATCATTAGTTGCTTTTGAAACTGCAAAACCAATTCCGATCATTGGCAACAATATAGTCATCGTTCTTAGTGAAGTACATCAAGTAGCAACTTTACTACGTTTTGTCCCTTGAAATAACCCTAAAGAAATATAAGTTAGACAAGCAAGTGGATAAGTCATAAAGTTTACAAATTGGTATCAATAAAATGTTGTTCCATATCCAACGTGTTCAGATGGGAAGGCAAACATTGTTAACATTCATGGTCCTGCAATAATAATTAGTACAAAGATGAACATAAATCATCCAAACATTAATCATGAAGATTTTTTTAGAATATCTAAAATTCGCTTATTATTTCCAGCTCCATAATTGAAAGCAATAATTGTTCTAACCCCTTGGTTTAATCCAATTACTGCTGACAAAATAAATTCATTTCATGGTGTCATTGAAGAAATCAATTGTTGAACTATAGAAGTTCCCCCACTATCTTCGATACTTGGATAGCCTTCGGGAATTGGTAATTGAACAACAAGTGAAGTCGCCACATAGGCGTTTACGAAAACTGCAAAATAGATTACAAAGTTGGGGACTCCAGCTTTAATTGTTTCAGTGAAATTTCGGGGATTTAGAATATATAAGTCTCTAAACTTAAAATTTGAATATGTCACTTTTGAAAAGAACATCACGATTAAGCAATAAACAAGTTGATAAAAGTATGCCATAACTGTTCCCAATTGAGCTCCAGTTAACTCTCATCCTAAAACATCCATTGAAAAAATTGACACAGCACATTTAACTCCTAATGAACTAATGGTCATGATCATGATGTGAATCATTTTTCCTTCGCTACGGACCATGTTCATACAAAAGTTAGCCATGAATAAAATTCAAATTCCATAAATTAATGGTTCAACATCTCTTCAAGCCAATTCTTCAATAACTAAATTTTTATGATCTCCCATTTGTGAACTAATTAATGCTTGACCTCAAGGGCGAAATGACACTGAAAAAAGTAGTGCTCCTACAAATAGTGAAACTAAGAAACTATAAGTTAGACCATTTCCTGAGATTTTTCCAAGTTGAGTTTTATTGCCACGCCCAAATTCAATAGCAAAAACCATTCCTGCTCCAATTGCCATAATTTGATTAAATGAATAAGCTAAGTTGTAAGTTTGAGCAGTATATTGGGTAGTAATATTGATATATTTTTTCATTAAATCTTCATTAATAGTTAAACTAGTAACTTCTTTAAGCTGGTCAAGTGTTGTTTGAGCTTGATCAGGTTTAAAATTTGAAATAATTTGTAAAACTTTATTATAATCTGCAGCATTTAACACACCAAACAGCTCTTTAACTGCTTGTTCTGGAGTATTCCCAATTTGTAAGAAATCTGCCAAAATACTATGATTTCCTTGGCCATCACCAATAATCATTAATTCGATATATTTTCAATTTTTAATTGCATGTGGTGTCGCAAATTGTAATGCTAATGATTTATCTAAAATATTATAAAGCCCTTGAACAAGCATTAAAATAACTGTTGGTAAGCAAAAGAAAATGATTGCTTTTCAAACGCTCGAATAACGTAACATAACTTCACGTTTAGTCATTGGTTCTATTAACTTTTGTTGCTTGTTTTCTAAAGAATCCTCAAGGTAATTCTTATCAGTAGAAGGTTTAGTAGAAGGTTTTTTAACTTCGAATAGTCAATTTCAAAATTTATTGTTTACATTCATACTATTTTTACCCCTAAACTCTATTATTTTATTATATACTTTTGAATATTCAAAAGAAAAATATATAATTAATATTATGGAAAAATTTATTCTTATAAAAGAAAAATAATTTAGAAAGGAACCCAAATTATGAGTATTGTTTTAATTGAAGGACTAACACACCAAAATGGTGGGAAAAAGTTATATCAAGATTCATCAATGCGAATTAACAAAGGCGAACATATTGCCTTATTAGGAGCAAATGGAACTGGAAAAACAACATTATTAAATATCATTGCTGGAAAAATTGTTCCTGATCATGGAACTGTTGAACTACACCCTCGCTCAAAAATGGGTTATCTTGATCAACACCAGGATGTCGATATGACAATTATTGTTGAAGACTATCTAAAAGACACTTATAAAGAACTTTATGAAATTGAAGCCAAAATTCATAAAATTTATGAAGATATGGCAATCGAATACAACGAAGAGGACCTTGTTAAAGCTTTAGCGATGCAAGAAGACTTAAGTTTACGTGGATTCGATACTATTGAAAAAGAAATTGGGAATTTAGTTTCAGGTTTGGGAATTAACGCCGAAAACCTTAAAAAACAGTTAGGCCAATTGTCTGGAGGACAACGTGGAAAAGTCTTATTAGCAAAATTGCTTTTAAAACAAGATGATTTCATCTTATTAGACGAGCCCACAAACTTTTTAGATATTGAACAAGTAGAATGACTAGCAAAGTTTTTACAACAATATGAAAATGCTTTTTTACTTGTATCTCACGACGAAGATTTTATTAACAAAACAGTCGATGTAATTTATGCAATTGAAAATATGGAAATTAACCGTTACGTTGGAAACTACGAAAAATACGTCGAACTTTCTGCTCAACGCGCCGAACAATATGATCGTGCTCGTGAATCTCAACAACAACAAATGGCTAAGCTGAAAGAATACGTGGCCAAAAATGCCGCTCGTGCTTCAACAGCTCGAAGTGCTCAATCTCGTCAAAAGCAACTTGATAAAATGGATGTTTTGGACGAGCGTCGTAAATTGGCAAAGCCCAAAATGTCTTTTAAATATAAACGCCCAAATTCAGCAGTGATTGTTAAAGCTGAAAATTTGGAAATCGGTTATGGTTTTGCTTTAACCGAGCCATTAACATTTGAACTTCGTGAAGGACAAAAATGTATTGTTAAAGGATATAACGGAATTGGGAAAACGACTTTCTTAAAAACTGTTGCTGGAGAAACACCAAAAGTTAGTGGAACTGTAATGGTTGGAAATGGTGTGGAAACTGCTTTTTTCCATCAAGTTGAAGATAACAATGAAATGACTCCAATTGCTTATTTAATGAATCTTTATCCTCAAATGTTAGAAGGAGAAGTTCGTGCCACAATTGGAAAGTTTGGTGTTAAATCAGAATTAATGATGAACCCTATGAAATTACTTTCTGGGGGAGAGCAAACTAAAGTTAGACTAGCTGCATTAAGTTTAGTACCTGCAAGTTTGTTAATCTTAGATGAGCCAACTAACCATATTGATGTCCTTGCAAAAGAAGCACTGTTAGAAGCAATTCAAGCTTTTGAAGGCACAGTTTTAATCACAACTCATGATATTAACTTTGAAACTAACTGAGCTGATAAAGTGTTAAATTTTGAAGATTTAGTAGAATAATTGGTAAATATAAAGATAAAGCAAGACAAATTTCTCATTTTGAGATAGTTTGTCTTGTTTTCACTTTGATGAAACCAAGTATCTTCTCGAAGAGAATTCCGCAGAGACAATTTTGGAAATGTCAGAAGAAGATATTCTTCAAAAAATTGCAGAAAAAGTTTCTGGAATTGATATAAATGATTTGGAAACAGACCTTATGAGCAACAATTCAGCTAAGATTATTGCAAAAACTGATTCAGAAAAATACAAAAATACTGTGAATGTAATCTTCACAATAAAGGCAGAACTTAATAGCATTATTTCTAATGAAGATCGTTACTTAGGAATTTATGATCAAAATCCTACCGAAGAAGATATTAAAAAATACTTAATTAATAACGGTTATGATTTTATATGAAACGATGTAGAAATTACTTTTAATAGCGATTCTCAAACAGCAACTGTAAAAGCAAAAGATAAAAGTATTTTATATTATGGATCTGTTGATTTTTCATACTTTGTACGTAAGGATCTACAAGAAGTTATCACTTCAACAAATCTCGAAATTAGTGGTCCCCTGACAATAAATTCCTATTTAGAAGTTCTAAAAGAGCAAAATCCAGAACTTGATATAAACTCAATGACAATTATTGATATAACTCGTGATTATTCTCAAAAAGAAAGCCCTTATCGATATTCAGCTACAGTTGTGCCTACAAATAATAATGTTTATTATGGAGCAAAAAAATAACCCTATTAACTAATGAAAAAAATAAATAACTTTCATAGCAAGACAAGAATAGCTTAGTAATGATTAGTTTATCAATTTTAGCAGGAATCACAGTTGCAGGAATCACAATTGGTTTGGTATTTTTAAAGAAAAGAAAGTAGTGGAATAGTATGAAAATAAATTTTAATAAAAAATATCGAATTTGACTTTTGCCAATACTTTTTGCTCTTACAATTTTGTTAATTGTTATTTTAAAATTACTTAACCAATATTATTATGGAACTTCAAAATGATTTCTTTTAGTTGAAGATTATATAACAAGCGATCTACAGGAACAGTGATTCACTGGCCAAAACATCATTCAAACTTTCTTATTAGGACCAATAGGATTAAAATCAATAATTTATTTTAATCTATAGCAAAATGAACTATTTATGATGCCCGTTTTTTGGGACTTTTTAATTAACTGATTATTGATTTTCGCATTACTATTTTTTTAATTATTACTATCAAAATACTAGTTTTCAATAGACTTTACAAAAGTCAGATAAAAGTTTCCAAATCTTATGTTCCTTTAAAATTAGTTGTAAATAATTTAAATGAAGAAATGGATAATCAAATAACCAATATTAGATATCGAAAAGAAACAAAAGTTGAACATAAAGTTATTAACAAAAAACATTATCAAAAAATAACAAAGCAAAATCTGCTGAAACACTTACATGAATCTTTTCCAAATGAAACTAAAAAATCTCTTAAATTGACATTTGAAAAAGTCTTTTCAATTTTTGAAGAAAAATTAAGCAAAAGAGAAGAAATTACAATTGCTAATTTCGGAAAACTAATGCTAATTAGAACAGATCCTCATGAAAAAATTAATCCTTTAACAGGAGAACCAGTTTTTGTTCCTGCGCAAAATACTATTAAGTTTAAAACATCAAAGTATTTGCGTGAAAAAATGACAAATACTAAATGAACTGGAAAGTATAAAGCCAAGCGTAAGGTTTTTAAAACTATAACAATTGAAGAAAAAGTCAAATAAATACTTTAGAAAATGGGGAACCAAAAATGGTTCCCCATTTTTTTTTTTTTTTTGGACCAAAGGAAAAAAATAAATTGATTCTACAGTTTAAAAGTTCAATTATTAAGGTGTAAAAAGAAGCGATCAAAAAAAGAAAGTGTAAAGATATGAAACCTAAAATTACAAAATCAGAGTTTGAATCTACTTACAACAAAATTAGTAAGTTTATTAACGTTACTCCAACAATATACGCTGTTAATTTAAGTGGAATTACTCAAAATGAAGTTTATGTAAAATTAGAAAATTTACAAAAAGCGGGCTCTTTTAAACTTCGTGGAGCCTTATCAAAAATTCTTTCAATTGACGAAAAAGACTTAGCCAAAGGAATTGTCGCAGCTTCTGCTGGAAATCATTCACAAGGAGTTGCCTATGCTGCTAAGATGCTTGGAATTGAAAAAGAAACGATTATTGTTATGCCAGAAAATGCTCCTAATGCAAAAATAAAAGCAACTAAAAGTTATGGAGTTGAAGTTGTTTTACATGGAAAGTTTTTTGATGATGCAAACAATAAAGCATTAGAAATTGTAAAGGAAACTGGAAAAACTTTAGTACATGCGTTTAATGATCTTGACATTATTAAAGGTCAAGGAACTATTGGAATTGAAATTTTGGACGCTGTTAAAGATTTGGAATATATTTTTATTCCTGTTGGTGGTGGTGGTATTTGTTCAGGAATTGGGCAATACGTTAAATTAGTGAACCCTAATTGTAAAATTATTGGAGTTGAAAGTGCTAATGTTCCATCATACTTTGAAGCCCGAAACTTAAAGCATCCAACTTTAGTTAAAGGCAAAACATCAATTGCTGATGGAATTGCTGTTAAGGAAACAGGTAACGTCACTTTTGAAATTCTTCAAGACGTAGTTGACGATGTTGTTCTTGTTTCTGAAGAAGAAATCGCGCAAGCTATTCTATTACTTTTCGAACACTGCAAAATTGTTGCTGAAGGTGCAGGAGCTACTGCTGTTGCTGCTGTTCTATTTAACAAGTTAAATTTAAAGAACAAAAAAATTATGTGTATTTTATCTGGAGGAAATATTGATGTTACTTCATTTTTAAACATTACCAATCGTGCTCTAATTGATTTACACCGTCGTGTAGTTTTACAAATAAAAGGTAACATTGATAAAAGTAACTTAGCTAAAATTACTACAATTATTTCTAATAATAAAGTTCAAATTCATTCAATATATCAATCACAACAAGAAAACTATTTAAAAATAAATGAAGAAACATATCATGTATGCATTGATATTAATGACCCTCAAGAATTATTTACAATTATTGAGCAAATTAAAGAGAAAGGATTTGTTTTAAATAACGAAGATTATTTAAAAACAATTTTATAAATTATGAAAATGTTTAATACAAAAAATGCCCCTGCTGCGGTTGGGCCATATTCGCAAGCTGTTATCTTAGACGATAAAAAAATCTTTGTTTCAGGACAGTTAGGTTTTGATTTAAAAACTATGACTTTACCAGAACATATTGAACAGCAAACACTAAATATATTGGAAAACATTGACAACATATTAAATGATGCTGGTTATACTAAACGAGATATTTTTAAAACCACAATTATGTTGAAAAATATCGATGACTTCTTAATTGTTAATGAAATCTACAGCAATTTTTTTGAAGATCACAAACCAGCTCGTAGTTGTTTTGAAGTAAGCAACTTACCAAAAGAAGCTTTAATTGAAATTGAAGTTATCGCTCAATACTAAAATAAAGGAGAAATTTATGATAATTGGAATACCAAAAGAAATTAAAAATAATGAAAATAGAGTCGCCATTGTCCCTGCCGGAGTTCGTACATTAGTCCAAGGCGGACATACAGTTTTTGTACAAACTGAAGCTGGACTTGGTTCAGGAATCACTGATGCCGAGTATGCTGAAGCTGGAGCTGAAATTGTTTCGCTTGCTAAAGTATGAGATGCTCAGATGATTATGAAGGTTAAAGAGCCTTTAGAACAAGAATTTAAATATATTAAGAAGGATCAAATAATTTTTACATATTTACACTTGGCTGCTAATAAAAAGTTAACTGAGTTTTTGAAAAAATCAGGAGCAATTGGAGTTGCCTATGAAACTATGGTTGGTCCTAAAAATGATCTTCCTTTATTAACTCCAATGTCTGAAGTAGCCGGACGTATGTCAATTCAAATTGGTGCGCACTTCTTAGAAAAAAATAATGGTGGTAGCGGAGTTCTTTTAGGCGGAGTTCCAGGAGTTGCTCCCGGTAAAGTAACAGTTATTGGTGGTGGTATTGTTGGTTATAGTGCAGCAAAAACTGCCGTTGGACTGGGTGCGGAAGTAACACTTTTAGATATTAATCCTAACCGTTTAAGAGAACTGGACAATATTTTCAATGGTCGTGTAAAACTATTAATTTCTAACTCAACTAATATTTCTGAGGCAGTTGCTAGTGCTGATTTAGTTGTTGGAGCTGTTTTGATTCCTGGAGATGTTGCCCCAAAAATTGTCAAAGAAACAGATATTAAAAAAATGCGACCAGGATCAGTAGTTATCGATATTCCTATTGATCAAGGAGGAATCTTTGAGACATCTGAAAAAATTACTAGTCATGAAAATCCTATTTTTATTAAACATAACGTAATTCATTATACTGTTCCTAATATGCCTGGAGCTGTTGCAAAAAGTTCAACTTTTGCGTTGACAAATTCAACTATTCCTTATGCTTTAGAAATTGCTAACAAAGGAATTATTGCAGCCGCTTTAGAAAACAAAACTATTAAAACTGGAATTAACATTTTCAAAAATGCAATTACTTTTGAAGCTGTTGCTAAAGCCTTCAATGAAGACTTTATAGATTTCATGAGTCTTATTTAGTATCCATAGAAAGGAAACATACATATGCAAAAAAAGACAAAAAAAATTAATAAAGCATATGAATTTATGACTCTGATTACAATGGTAATGGGAATGATGATTGGATCGGGAATTTACATTAAAAATCACTCAGGTGTTGGGGGAATTTTAGGTAATGCCGGTAACAATCCTTGAATTGCTATTATGATGTGATCAATATTTGGGGTAATCGCGACAATGATTATTTTAGTCTTTATTGAGGTTGCTTCTTCTACAAAAAATAAAGGTCATTCAACTTTACAAAACTGAGGTTCAAAATTTCTTGGACGAAAAGCTGGATCATTCTTTTCATTATTTTTAGTAATATTTTTTACTCCTGTTTTAACATGCGTTGGAGCGTTTTTATCAGTAAAAGTTGTATTTGATGGAATTGACGCTCTTTATGGTAAAGAATGGGCCGGTGAAACTTTACGTTTGACACTAAGAACACTATTTACTTTAATAGTTTTGTTAGGCTTCATGGTTATGAATATTTTTACAACAAAGCCTGGAGTAATTGTTCAAACTGTAACAGCTTTACTTAAATTTGTTCCCTTAATTTTGGTAATAATTGGCGGGATAATCTTACGTTCTCAAGGAAACGAAAATGCTTTTACTAATTCAAGCGGTAAATGAGAAATAAGTCATATTATTTTGACAATTACTCCAATAATGTTTTCATTTATGGGCTTTATTGAATCTGCTAGTTTACAAAAGGATATTAAAAATAAAGAAGTTGTTGCTCCTGCCCTATTTTGTGGAGTAATTGGAGTTTCTCTATTTTACGTGTTAATTTCTATAGCTATTTTCTTTGGAAGTAAAAATGGAAATGTATTTACATTATTTGATAACTTATTTGAAAAAGCCCCTGGATGAGCAATGTTTTTTAAAGTTATTGTAGCGATTACTGCAACAAGTGTTGTTAACGGCTACGCCATAACTGGAACAAAAGGAATTCTTTCTAGCTTTGAAGATGATTTATTTTATGCAAAACAAGGCTTTAAAGTTTCGCTTGTAAAAGCTGGAATTTTACAATCTGCTATTACTTTATTTCATGCAATAATTTACATAATCTTGGGTTGAATTTTTTACAAAGACATTATTCAAGTTGTGGATTTAATATCTAATACTGTTGCAATTGCAACGTTCACAATTTACTTGCTCATTATTTTTGGAGTAATCAGGAATCGTTTTACAAACAAAGTACAAGTGGACAAAGTCAAATATCTATTTGGTATCGCTGCATTCCCTTCAATCGCTCTTTCCCTATCACTTGTATATATTTATTACGATCTATTTTCAAAATTAGGTGATGCTAAAGGGTTCATTGAACCAGTCATCTTTATTGTAACTATGATTGCTCTAATAGGTCTATTTTTCTACAATGAACTTAAAATTAAACAAATCGGCACATTAAATTTCCCTGTGCTTACTCAATCAATTTCAAAATAATAAAAAACTTAGAGATTTTCTCTAAGTTTTTAGTTTTTGAATAACTCACTAAATTCTGACTCATTCATAATTTTTGCTTTCTCAAACTCTGCTTGTTTTTGCAAGTCATCATCAAAAGTGTAATGTTCTTGATTTTTAGAATTATAAATTTCATAATAATCAATTTCAGGAATATCTTCAAAAATATCGGTAATTAGCTGTTCATAGAATTTAAGTTGCAAAATTTCTTTCGCTTTATTTAATCGTGCAGTAGTTTTAAAATCAACTAAATGTCATTTATTATTATGGTCTAAATACAGCAAATCAAAGGTTCCATTATATCGACCATTTGACAGTGATACTTCACTATAAATTTCTTGGCAAGAAACATTTGCTAATTGTTCTTTAATTCATAAATATTCTTTAGTATGAGTTTGAATCGGTCATCCATTATAGGTATGTTGACACTTGCTGTCATCTTTTGCTTTAATATATTCACTCAGGCGATTGTGAACACATACTCCTTTTTCAATTCCTGCTTTTAAAGCATCAGCAGGTATGTCTTTAATCTTGAAAGGATAAATCACTTCAATTAGTTTGGTGATACTTGGTCCTTGTATGATTTCATTAGTTGCTGTTCAATAATATTCATGTGTTGCCTCATTAAGCTTAACAAGCGGATTTGCGTAATAGTCTTTAATTTTCATTGTTACCTCATCTTTATTCTAATTTTATCTTAAAAGGGCAAAAAACCATAAAAAAACGCCAAATACGGCGTTTCTAATTATTCAGAAACTTCTGTTTCTCCTTTAATGATTGCCATTAACTCAGCTACTTGTTTTTCCAAAGCTTCAATTCTTTCTCCAAAGCTTGGTCCTTCTCTTCTTGGACCACGGTCTCCACCAAAACTTCTTCCGCCGCGATTTCCACCACGATCTCCACCAAAGCTTCTTCCACCACCGCGATTTCCGCCACGGTCTCCACCATAACTTCTTCCGCCGCGATCTCCGCCACGATCTCTATCTCTGTCTCCACCGAAGTTTCTTCCACCACGGTCTCCACCATAGTTTCTTGGACCACGGTCTCTATCTCCGCCACGGTCTCCGCCATAGCTTCTTTCTCCACGGTCTCTATCTCCACCGCGATCTCTATCTCTTCTATCTTCACGGTCACGTGAAAATTCTCTATCAGAATTTCTTTCTGATGAATTTCTATCTCTTTTTTCCATTTTTCCTTTACGACCTCTTACGTCCAACTTCTGGTACTGGATCTCTTTTCAAGACCTTACAACATAATAACTTTTGGCAACTTATTCACGTTTTAATATCTCATATGTAATTGTATATGGTTATTTATGAAAAAGATAATTTATTTATAGATTATTAGTCTAGCGATTTTGTTTTAGACGATTAACAATATAGTTTAATGTTTTACACATTGACGGAACTGCTACTAAAAATAAAACGTAATCGACAGTTGTGTTTATAGCATTTAACGCCAATGAATATACTCAAATGCTATAGTTTTCTCAAGCGTAAGCAGCGTAAAATAAAACTCCTGCAATTACACGTGATAAATAAATAATAATTGTCGGAACAGTTACAAAAATAAATCAACTTGTAACATTAACCATTTTTGAATTAGTCTTAATTGGTCTAATAAAGCAACAGATTGAAATTGTAACGATTGGTAAGAAGTAGTCAAACATAAATGCTCCTGGCATTCCTGCGTCTAAATTACCTGGCATGAATCATGAAACAACTCCACAAATTGCACAAACGATAAACGTTTTAACGAAATCTGCAGCATAAGCCATAAAAAATAACGGTAAGAATTTTAATGATAGCGAAGTATATGCTGGAAGTTGTACAAATCCCATTACATAATCCAAAATTATAAACAAAGCAACGATCATCCCCATAAAGGTAATATCAAGAACTTTGAATTTTTCAATTCTAAGTTTTTTTCACTTTCATTTAATATGCATACTATTTCAAATTACTGATACTAAATTTAAGGTTACAATTGATAAAATTAAAAATTGCTTTGCATTTGCAGTCTCAATTTCTGAATCTTCAAAAAATGAAAATCCTAATAGGACTTGAACTGCAACGATAATTATATTTAATACAACCATCGCAAAAGTTAAAATAATTAAATTACCTGAAGAATCATTAACTGATCTTTCCTTGATATAAATTGTTGTTAAAGCTACAAATGCACTTACAAATAGAATACTATATAGTACACTTGCTCAAAAAAATATTTTTTTTTGCATAATTTATCCTCTCGAAAAGACAGAATATATAAATAATAAGGACTTCCTACGCTAGTATTAACTAGATCAGGTTCTAAGAGTATTTCTCAAACTTTTCAGTTACCTCTGCCTTTTCCCTTTCATTATAACCTATGAAAACAAATAAAAAAACATCCAAAGATGTTTATTCTAACACTAATTTAGTTTTAATTTTAAACAATTCTTGAGCATTGTCGCGAGTTGCTGCAGCAATTTCCGTACTTGTTGTCCCACGAATTTCCGCAATTTTTTGAACTGTTAATGGCAAGTATTTAGAATGATTGATACGTTTGTCAAATGGTACTGGTGCTGAATACGGTGCATCAGATTCCACCATTAAATAATTTAAAGAAATATTTTTGGCAATTCTTTGAACCTCAGCAATTTTAGTAACTTCTCCATTAAGTGAAATTGAAATTCCTTGATTAATAAATTTTTGAGCAATTTCTCAGGTTCCTTCAAATGAATGAACAACTCCAGAAGTAACTTTATGTTGTTTTAAAATTTCCAATGCATCATCATAAGCATTAGTTGAACCCTTTACATCACGAATGTGTAACATAATTGGTAAATTTAGTTCTTGGGCAATTTTAATTTGATTAATAAATGATTCTTTTTGTTGTTTGATATATTTAGTTGATCGATTATAATCCAAACCTGTTTCCCCAATGGCAACAACTTTATCAGCATGAGCCAAATCTTTTAAAAATTCATAGGCCTCTTCTGTAAATAAATGAGCTTCATTGGGATGAATTCCTACGACTGCAAAGACATTCTTATTTTTTTCCGCTTGAATGATAGCAACTTTAGAAGATTTAATGTCAAAACCAATGTTATTAATAAGATCTACTCCAACCCTATTTGCTTCCTTAACAATTTCTGACGATGTGATTTCCATTTCTGCATATGCACTATCATTTAGATGACAGTGAATATCATAAATTCCTGATGGCATAAGTAGTCCCCTTTTCCTATTAAGTTAATTATAAGTCTTAATTTTATTAAAAAAAATAGAAACCTTAAAGATTTCTATTTTCTTAAGATTTTCGTAACTCCTCGCTTAGTTTTGCAATCTTTGATTTAATTTTTTGCTTACGGATTTGAGTACGGGCCTTCTTGGCTGCTCGTGCTTTTTTCTTTTCATCACGAAGCTGTTTTTTTCTAAAATTGAAACTAGCCAATGTTAATTCATCGCGATGAATATGTTGATATATTTTACGGAAACAATAGTTTTCTAATCATTTTAATAAGAAAGTTGCAAAAGCTAAACTAAATGAAACAACTCATATTCAAGCTGGCATACTTGCTATTTTAAATCCAGAACTGATTCCGGGAACTACAAGTGTTCCAATATTTAAAATAAGTGCAAACATTATTGCAGCAATCATTCACTCGTTAATACGTAGTTTCTCGGCTTTTTCACGAGCAACTTTAACAGTGTAGTTACGTGTTTGAGTTGTTCAAACATAAAACACTGGAGCAAAAATAATTACTACATAAGCCGCAGTTGAACCTGCTTGGGCATTATCTGTTGCTACAGCTGCAATAAAGAAAGCCATTACCGCACAAACTGTATTAATCAGAGCCATTGATAAAATTTCTCATGAAATTCATTTAAAAACAGATTCCTTAGAACTTCGTGGTTGGTATGCCATCAAAGTTTCTTTAGAATGGGCCATTCCAATAGGAATTGCTAAAATTGTTTCTACAGCAAGAATATGTCATAAAACATTGATGTCTCCCAATGCTTTAATAATTCCGTCTGGAGTTCCATATTTTTCTCCGCTAATTGCAGTTATTGCTAAAACAATTAAAATTGTCAAAATTTGTGATAAGTTTGCTCCTAATAAGAAGGCAATTGAACGTTTAATTTTTTCATAAACGTTACGTCCTTCACGAACTCCTGAAATTATTGTTGCAAAGTTATCATCAGCTAATATTACTTTTGCAGATTCTTTAGCAACATCAGTTCCAGTAATTCCCATTGCAATTCCCACATCTGCTTTTGCAAGAGAAGGAGAATCATTTACTCCGTCTCCTGTCATTGCCACAATTTTTCCTTGAGCTTGTAATGCTTCAACAATACGAGTTTTATGCTCCGGATTTACACGAGCAAAAACATTCGTTGTCTTTAACTTTTCATTAAATTCTTCATCATTTAATTGATCAATTTCTTCACCAGTTAAACCTTCATAAAATTTTGAGTTTGATATTCCTAAACGTTTAGCAATTTCTAACGCAGTTATTTTGTGATCTCCTGTAATCATAATTACGCGAATTCCTGAATCATTTGCTCTCTTAATCGCACTTTTGGCTTCATTTCTCGGAGGATCCATCATTGCAACACATCCCAAGAAGATTTCATCTTGATCATATTCTTCAATTTTTTGATTTTGTTCTACATAAGCAAAACCTAAAACACGCAAAGCTTCTTTTAGCAATGGAGTACATTTTTCTTGAATTTCCATTTTCATAGTTTCAGTTAAAGGAACAATTTTTCCATCTACATAGGTTTTAGAACAACGTTTCAACAATTGATCTAACGCCCCTTTTGTGTAAACAACACGTTTTCCGTCAACTTCATTAACAGTTGTCATTAATTTTTTGTCACTATTAAAAGGAATTTCGTCCAATCTCGGATACATTTCACGATATTTTAGTTCATTTAGTTTTAGTAGTTGAGTTCAATTTGTTAAGGCTAATTCTGTTGGGTCTCCAATTTGGACTCCACCTTCACTTATTGAATCACTACATAACATTAAGGCATTTATAAAATGGAATGACTCTGGATCATTTTTATTATAGCGATAGATACGTTGATCTTGAATTTCGTTGTTGGTAAATACTTTTAAAATAGTCATCTTATTTTGAGTAAGTGTTCCTGTTTTATCAGAACAAATTACATTAACAGCTCCTAAGGTTTCAATCGCATTAAATGTTTTAACAATAACTTTACGATCAGCCATTTTACGGGCACTAATTGATAAAGTAATCGTAACAATAATCATAATTGATTCTGGAATTAGCGAAATTGCTGCAGAAATTGAAAAAATTAAGGCATCAACTAAATTTTCTGAAGTACGATTACTTTCTAAAAACATAATCGTAAAAATTAAACTACCTAATAAAACAGCAAAAATTGAAACTCACAATGTTAATTGACTCAATTTATTTTGCAAAGGTGATTTCTTTTGTTTTGTATTAGCAATACTTGACGCAATTTGACCAACAGCTGAATATTTACCAGTTGCAAAAACAACTCCTACTGCTCTTCCATCAGTAATAAATGTTGACATAAATCCTAAATTGATTTGGTCACCCAAAACCATCTCTTTATTCATTAAAGATTTAGTAACTTTTTCAACAGGTAAAGATTCTCCAGTCAATGCTGATTCATCAACTCTTAGCTTCGGTGATTCAATAATACGAATATCCGCTGGAATAAATTTCCCAGTTTCAATACATACAATATCCCCTCTAACAATATTTTCTACAGCTATTTCAACTTGTTTTCCATCCCGAATCACAATTGTTTTAGGCTCAGCCAATGATTTTAATGCATTCAATGATTTATGAGCTTTAATTTCTTGAATTGAAGCAATTAGCGAGTTAACCAATACAACTCCAAAAATTACACAAATACCAGCAATATTTTCACCTTTGAAAGAAATTTTTAAAGATAACGGCAAAATTATCGATAAAATTCCTGCCAAGATCATAAGCATTGCTAACGGGTCTAAAAAGGTTTTAAAGAAAATAACCAAATTCGAAGTTTGTTTGGCTTCTTCGAGTTTATTTGGTCCTTCTAACTCTAAACGACGTTTGGCTTCTTCTGAAGAAAGTCCAACACTTGGGTCAACATCAAATTTACTACAAATTTCCTTATTCGACATTGCATATCAACGTTTCAAATCTTTTTTCGATTTGACACTATTATTTACACTCATGACATAAACCTCCTGAGTTTCAAATTTTCTTAATTATAGCACTCTAAAATTTAGACTACTTGTCTTTTTGTTATATTTTGAAAAGCTTTTTAGCATTTTTTGTTGTTGATTCAATAACTTTTTCAACATTAATATTTTTTAGTTCAGCAATTTTTTGAGCAGTCAAAAAAATATATTTTGGATAATTGGTTTTCCCTCTATGAGGATGCGGTGTCAAATACGGAGCATCAGTTTCTAACAAAAGTTTATCTAACGGAATATACTGAGCAGCTGCTTGTAAATCTTTAGCATTTTTGAAAGTTACTGCTCCACCAATATTGATATAAGCTCCAATTTCTAAAAACTTTTGAGCATACTCAATGTTTGCTGAAAAACAATGAACAATCATTTTTTTAGGTTGATATTTTTTTAAAATCTCTAAAGTGTCATCATACGCCTGATACTGATCTTTTTCATCGCGAATATGCATTTGTAATACCAAATCATTTTCAATTGCGATTTCTATATGTTTAATGAATCACTCTTTTTGCAGTTCAATATCTTCTTTTGTATAAAAGTAGTCCAGTCCAGTTTCTCCAATTGCGATCACTTTTGTTTCAGTTGCTAATTGCTTTAATTGCTCATGTTCTCTTGTAGATTGATTGCTTACTTCATTAGGATGAATTGCAATTGCTGCATAAATATCGTCATATTTGGCAGCATAACTAATTGCTTTCAAAGATGACGGAATATCAAACGAAGCGCAAAGCCATGCGCCAACATTATTTTCATAACCTTCTTGTAATAAATCTCCAATCATCTCATCATTAAAAAAAGTTTCATCATTAAAATGAATATGAGCATCAAAAATTTTTTTATCATCAATCATGTTACACCATCCTTTATTAAGGTATATCTTATCAAAAATAAAGTTATAATAGTTATATATACAACTACAGGAGGTATATTATTATGAGTAATAAAATATTAGTTATTTCAGGTTCTGTTAGTCCAGTTGAGACTTCATACTCTGCTGAATTAACAAAAAAGTTTATTGAAGAATATAGAAAAACAAATCCAAATGATACTTTTGAGTATTTAGATTTGAATGAAGTCGCTATGGCTTCAAAGACTTTGACAAGAGCAACTATGGGAAATTATTTTAATGAAGAAGATTCAATAAAATATATTAAGCAGTTAAAAAGTGTTGATAAAGTTATTATGGTAAGTCCAATGCATAACTTTAATGTTACTGCGCTAGTAAAGAACTATTTAGACCACGTGCTTTTAGCAAATGAAACTTTTTCATATAAGTATTCAAAAAAAGGTGATGCAATTGGTTTATTGGAACATTTAAAAGTTCAAATCTTAACTACTCAAGGAGCTCCATATGGTTGATACTTATGAGGAAACCATACTGAATATTTAAAAGGAACTTGAGAGTTTGTTGCCGCTAAAGTTAACACACCAGTATTGCTGGCAGGAACAAAAACTGAACCACTAAGCAAATTAAGTCCAACAGAAGCTGTAAAAACTATTGAAAAAGAAATAATTGCTGCTGCTCAAACATTCTAAAAAAGTAAGTAACTTAGTTACTTACTTTTTTTCTCTGTTTTCAGGTGGTTTTTTCAATATTGTGAAATGCAATTACCAGTATACACATAAAATATAAATATTCCCATATGCCCAAAAAGTAAGATTATTGCAATTGCAAAAAATCCCGGTCAAGATAAAACATCAGGTGACAAGAATCAATACGGAAATAGTTCACGTTTTTCTTCTAAAGAGTTTCCTGCAATTCCGCTACTTTTCAACCATAGAAATCTATACAAAGCGAATAACATATAAATTCCAATATAAAACATAATTTTTCATGCATCTTTTCGCATTACTTCTTTAAGATTGCGTGGCTCATTAGCATATAAAAAGAAATGTAACAATAATATTGCCGGAATTACTAAGTGTCCCAAAATTGCTTTAGCGGTTTTATCTCAAGTATCTAAGGCATTTGCTGCATTCGATTTAGGAGCAATTATATTAGTAAACAACCCTGCAAAATATAAAATTCCAATAACTGTGTTAATTGAAACTACAAAAACTTCAAAGCAACTCAGTGAGCTATTTGGAGTTTTGTTAATTGCATTACAGAACGTAAAAATTGCATATACTAAAGTAACTGTTAAAGTTCAGTTACTATAATATTTCATTTGGTCGAAAAAAGACTTATTAAAATCAATATCGGTTTGTCTTGCCAAATCGGCAATATTAGTAATTGTAAAAGTCGCAATTGCCAAAATTATTAATACTGTCGCAAAGATATATTCGCTTCATAGTTGTTTTTTCATACTATTTACCTAAGCAATATTTTCGGAAAATGTTGTCAATAATTTCTTCGTCATATTGTTCCCCTATTAATTCATTTAAAAAATTTCAAGCTTCATATAGATCAACATTAACAATATCAATTGGCATAAAATTTTGAATCGCCTGAAGCGATTGTTGAATCTTTTCTTGAACTTTTTCAATTAAGGCAATTTGATTAATATTAATTAAAATTAATTCATTGGAAGCTAAAATTTCTTCATTGATGTACATATTTTGAATTTTTAAAATCAGTTCATCGATCTGATAATTAATAGCACTAGTAAAAATTGCTTCTGGGTATTTTGAAATAATCATTTTCAACTCTTCTTTACTTAAAAGTTCAGATTTGTTAACAATTAAAATATGTGGTTTATGACTTAATAATTTAAATATCTCAGTATTTTCTTCGTCATTAAGATTATCTTTTGTAACAACAAAAAGTACCAAATCTGCTTTATTGATAAGACTTTTTGACTTTTGAATTCCTAGCGATTCTACAACATCATCAGTTTGACGAATTCCCGCAGTATCGACTAAGTTTAAAGTTACATTTCCCAAACTAATTTGACCTTCAACGATATCTCTGGTTGTTCCTGGGATATCAGTGACTATTGCCTTATCCTCATTCAATAATGTATTTAAGATCGAAGACTTTCCGACATTAGTTTGACCAACAATTGCAGTTTTAATTCCTTCAACAGATTTATTAGCCATTTTTGAGCGAATCACCAGTTTCGTAACTTGTTGTTCGATCAAAACTAATAACTTTGTTAAATCACTAATGCTAGATCCCTCAATATCGTCGTAATCGGGATAATCAATAGAAACTTGGATTCGTGAAATAATATCCATTAAATTTGCTTTCAATTCAACAATTGCTTGATTATTGGCTCCGCTCATATTATCAATTCCAATTTTTAAAGCTAAATCATTAGTGGCATGAATCAAATCATTAATTCCTTCAGCTTGAATTAAATCAATTTTTCCATTCAAAAACGAACGTTGTGAAAATTCACCCTTCATTGCCATTCGAGCTCCCTGGTTTAAAATTAATTTAATGATTCGGTTAGTATTTAAAATTCCTCCATGACAAGCAATTTCAACAACATTTTCTCCCGTAAAAGATTGAGGATTTACGAAAGTTGTTAAAACGACCTCATCAACAAGGGCATTATTATCATAAAGTTTACGAACAAAAACCCCTTTTGTTAAAGGAACTGGTTTTTTTAATAACTGATTAGTAATTGCAAATGCATCATCACCACTTATACGAATTAAGGCAATAGCCTGGGTTGCAATGTTGGTTGCTGGCGCAACAATAGTGTCATTTAAATTAGCCATTCTATACCTCGCTCAAAACTATTATATAAAAAATAAGACATAAAGTCTTATTTTAAAAATTCTTGATTATTAAAATATGGTTTCATTACTTTTGGTAACGTTAATTTTTCACCATCTCAGTAGTTTTCTAAAATCGCTGCGAACAAACGATCGATTGCAACTCCTGAACCATTTAAGGTATGAACTAGTTTAGTTTTACCATCTTTATCTTTAAATCTTGTAGCCATATTACGTGCTTGGAAGTCTCCACAATTTGAGCATGATGAAATTTCACGATACTTATTTTGTTCAGGGAATCATACTTCTAAATCATAAGTCTTCATTGAAGAAAATCCAACATCTCCAGTACATAACTCTACAACGCGATATGGTAATTCAAACATTTGCAAAATATCTTCAGCATCTTTTACTAGTGCTTCCAGCTCAAGATCTGATGATTCTGGATGAACAATTTTTACTAGCTCAACTTTGTTAAATTGATGCAAACGAATCATCCCTTTTGTATCTCGTCCAGCTGAACCTGCCTCTTGTCTAAAACATTGAGTGAATGAAGTATACTTAATTGGCAATTTATCGCAATCTAAAATTTCATTAGCATGTAAATTTGTTAATGGAACTTCTGCAGTTGGAATTAAATATTGATCACCAACTTTATAAGCATCATCTTCGAACTTGGGAAGATTTCCAGTTCCATACATTGAATCTGAATTTACAATAACCGGTACAAACATTTCCTGATAACCATTGTTAGTATGTCTTGTTAGCAAAATATCTGCAATAACTCTGACAATTTTAGAACCTAACCCAGTGTATACCAAGAATCTAGAACCACTTAACTTTGGACCTGCCTCAAAATCTACAAGCTTCAGTTTTGAAGCAATATCTCAATGAGGAGTTTTGTGGTTGATAATTTTATCCTCTCCAAAACGGCGAACTTCAATGTTATCATTATCATCAATTCCAATTGGCATATTTGAATTTGGAATATTTGGAATGTAGCGTAATTTATTATCTAATTCCTTTTCAACTTCTTTCAATTGCTTATCCAATTCTTCAATTGTAATATTCATTTGTGAAACTTTTTGTTTAACTTCTTCAGCTTCTTTTTGATTGTTGTTTCTTAAAAGTTGACCTACTTCTTTTGACATCAAATTTTTAGAAAATTTGACCTCTTCTACCTGTTTAAGCAGTTGCTTTCTTAACGTATTTTTTTCAACTACAAAAATAAGATCATTTGTATAATCTTGTGTGCGAGAATTCAAACGTTTAGTCACTTCTTTTAAATTTTGTTCAACATAATTTATATCTATCATAAAATACCTCTTTTGTTAATTTAATTATATACTCTATCACCTATTTAAAAGATAAAAACTTTTCTACTTTGTGCCTTTTTGTCCTTAAATGTTAACAGCAATACAAAGTCCTAATAAAATAATTCCCGCAGCAACAAAAATTAACCAAATAGAATCTTTAAATCAAAAAGCAAGCGATGGTTTTCGAACATTAAGTTTTTTGTTTTTTGTCTTATTATATTTAAAATAAATAGTTGCACCAATTCCAATTAATAAAACTCCAAAAACACTTAGTACAATGATCGCAATCACTTTACTGTCTCTTAATAATTCTTAAAAAATCGGCATTTCCATCAACTGCTTTTGTTGTTGTGATTTTTTCTATATCTTTTTGCAGTTTTTCAATTGGCTTCATTAACTCAGAGTTTTTTCAAATTTTGACTTTAAATGGCTCTCCTGTTCCAAATTCTCTTAGTTCAAATTTGGTCATTTCAAAATCTTTTTTGCAAATAGTATCTAATAATAAAATAGTTTTCTTGGTATTTAAAAGACCTTTAAAATTTGTATAAATATATTTATGCAAATCTTTTTGTATTTTTAAAAGACCATAATCAAGTTTAAAAATTTTGCCGTAACTTTTTTCGTAGATTCATGTAGAATGATATTCTAAATCAACATAAAATTCTGCACTTTTATCAAGGACATTTTTATAAAACTTTCGTTGCGTTATAAATTGAGCTTTGGGGAATTCCATTTTACAAAGCTCTTGCAAAAATTTACTCATTTTAACAAATGTGATTTCTTCATTTTTATTTAAAGTTCCACTGCTTTTTAAATATCTCAGATAAAATATAAAACTTTCAATGTTAATCATCTTATCGTTTTCAAAAAAACGCGTTGATAAAAAATTCCCTTTTTCACGAATTTTATCTTCAGCAAAGTTTCCAGCTCCAACTAGCTTTAAAGTTTTTAAGTCATAAGCAACTAAATTTGACTCACGAAAAATACATTTATTGTTTTGAAAAATTTCAACAAAGTAATTTCCAAATTTAATGATTTTATTATCCATTAGAATTTACCTCATTCTAATTTAGCTTTTTTAGCAATATCTACAAACGGAAAGTGAGTTTTTAAAAAATCGAAAACTCCTTGATTTAATTTCATATATGGGTAAAAGTTATCAATAAATTCAACAATTGCATCGGAAAAGTTATCAGCCTTAATAAACTTTTGAGTGACTAAGTAAATAAAAACTAACGACGGACTTCTGCTTACCCCCAACTGACAATGAACATAAATGTCACTTTCCTCATTTTCAATTAGAAATTTTAGACCTGCAACAAACGGTCTTTCTGATAAATAGTTAACATCATGAATATCTACGATGTTTAATATAATTTTGTCTGGTAGCAACAGAAAATCTTTATCACGAATAATAATATCTTTATTTTTTGAAAAAATGTTATAGTATATATCACTGATTTTTACTTCTTTTACAGTACTGTTCGGAGCCGAAAATTGGTCTCCCAGTATTAAATTATTTACAATTAATTTACGTGTCATTATTCCTCCATTTTCAAGTATTTTTTTAATTCAGTAGCAATATTAATTACCTTGGGACCATAAATTACTTGATATTTATTGCCCATTTTTTTAATTCCAAAGTTTCCAGTTGAGTTCAAAATATCTTCATTAACTAATGTTTCATCAGCAACCGTTACTCGTAAACGCGAAACACAGTTAGTTAAGATTGCAATATTTTCTTGCCCTCCAAAACCTTCAATAATTGTTTTTGTTAAACTTAATTGCTCACTTTCTTTGTCGGTCACATTTATGGGCTCAAGATTAATTTTTTCTCTAAACTCTTTTTTTGAATGTAATTTAATCTCAGTTCCATTAGCACCAGGTGTTTTTAACTTCAGTTTTTTAATAAGAACAACAAATGTTGTTGTATAAACTGTAAACATAATTGGACCTATTACAAAGATTCCTCATGCACGTTC
Source organism: Mesoplasma seiffertii ATCC 49495 (assembly GCF_000518725.1). Classification (GTDB taxonomy): domain Bacteria; phylum Bacillota_I; class Bacilli_A; order Mycoplasmatales; family Mycoplasmataceae; genus Tullyiplasma; species Tullyiplasma seiffertii. The sequence goes on from NZ_KI912486.1 coordinate 128,720, forward strand.
TATATTTTTAAAATTAATTCCATTAACGATTATTCATGTTATTAGACCTGATCCTCTTGTCGAAACTTGGGCAAAATTCCCTAAGTACATAAACATATAAGTAAATCCTGTAAAAATTACATGAAATACATATAAAATTGGTGCTGAAAATAAAAATGTAAATTCAATCGGTTCAGTAATCCCTGATAAAAATGAGGACAACATTGCTGAAAAAATTACACTTCCTCCAACTTTTCGATTTTGTTTAGGAATGCAAATTCACATTCCAAATGCTGCTCCTGTCAAGGAAAACATGTTTGTTGGAAAAGTTCCATTAATAATTCAGGCAGACTTCGCTGTAACAAATTCTCCAGCTCCTAACTTAGCAATTGCAATACTGTAGATTCCTTTAACTGTTTCATTAGTTTGGGGGTTTACTCAAGTATCACCAACTTCGGTATAATACAAAAAGTAATTTAGTACATGATGCAAACCAAATGGGATAAGCATTCTAATAATAGAACCGTACATAAACGGTGCAGCGACACCCATACTACTAATACCTTGTCCAAAACTTTTAATAGCTCCTGAAATTGGAATTCATGCCAATGCTAAGGGCATTCCAAATAATCATGCTACTAAAGTTGTCGCAACTGGTGAAAATCGCGGTCCTCCAAAGAAAGCCAAATAAGTAGGAAATTTTAAGCGATAAGTTCAACGATGAACGATATAACCTAATAATCCAGCAGTCATTCCACCAAGAGCTGAATATTGAAAACCAACAACTCCAAATCTTGTAATTAATCCATTTTCTTTTGGACCATTACCTATAAGCATTTCTGGAGACACAATTGACAAAATCATATTACCTGCAACATAAAGCGCAGCTAATGCCATCAATCCAGATAAAGCTGCAGCAATCTTCTCTTCTTTGGCTAATCCCGCTGCTAATCCAACAGCTACCAAGAAGTCGATATTTGTAATTGCAATCATTCCAATATTTTTAATTGCATCAGCGGCAATTTTAGTATTTCCTGAATAAGTTCCTGCAGAAACGGCAATTGCTTGTACAGCATATCCCATAGCTCCAATTAGCGCCAATAACGGTATGATTGAAATCGGTATTAAAATTGCACGAGCAAAACTTTCCAATGAAGAACGGGCACTAAGTATTTTGTTTTTAATAATTTGTGCTTTTTTCATTTTTCCTCCTCGAAAATATTTTATTAACCAAGCGATAAAAAATAAGGTTTTACAACCTTACACTTTTTCTTTTTTTATGGAAAATATTTTCTAAAAGGTATTAGAAATTAAATATAATTTAACATTTCTAAAATAAACTGATCAATTATTAAAAGTAAAATATACTTAGCCGTCATGGGAAATCTTTTGCTATCTAAGATATATTCATCTTCATAACTACCATACAAATGATAATCAAGATATTTTTCAAAATTAATTTTTTGAGAACCAGTAATTCCGATTATTGCATAAGGTTTAAAAACAATAATTTTTTTTAAGTATTCCTTAATTTGGTTGTTAAACCCTGAAGAACTTAATACAAAAATAATTTTTTCTTCTACATCAAAAATTTGAGGATCATATTTGTCATATCTTAATTTGACATTTACATGCATATCCAAAAAAGTTGAAAACATGTACTTTGCTAAAATTAGCGTTTTCCCTGAAGCATAAATAATGACTGAGCGTTTGTCTTTAATAATTTCTTTAGAAACATTTTTAATTAATCTTAAGTTGATTTCAGTTAGCGTTTTAACAATCGGGTCACATAAGTTTTTTTGATAAAGACGAATGCTCAGTGACTCTTTATCATCATCACTAATTGTAGAATTATAAGTTTTTTTAATCATATCTTTAAAACCATCAAACCCTATTTTATTACAAACTTTTGTAATTGTACTTGGACTAACATTGCAATCAGCAGCTACTTTCTTAATTGAAATAGTATCAATCACTTTATGATAAATTACAAAATAATCAGCAATCATTTTTTGTTGTTTTGTTAATTTAAGATAATGATTCTTAATTTCTTTTAATAAGTTCATAGAAAATCCTTCTTTCAAAATAATCATATAAACAAAACGACAAAATCTATGAAACAATTTTTGTATTAAAAAACAAAAAACCCACAAATGTGGGTTTATATAGTCTAACTCATTAATCCTGCTTGATAAAGATTTTGGAAATGCCCTGGAGTATTGATTAACTCATCAAAAGATCCTTGTTGAACAATCCCTTTACCATTTGCTCCAAGAACAATGATTTGATCAACATTTTTAATTGTTGATAAACGGTGGGCAATTGTCACACTAGTACGGTTTTGCATTAACTCGTCTAATTTAGCTTGAATTTCTTTTTCAACAATATTATCTAATGCTGAAGTTGCCTCATCTAAAATTAAAATCTGTGGATCTTTTAAAAACATTCTCGCAATTACCAAACGTTGTTTTTGACCTCCAGATAACATAAATCCTCGTTCTCCAAGAACTGTTTTATATCCTTCTGGTCAGCTCATAATTAAACCATGTAGTTCGGCTTTTTTACATGCTTCAATTACATCATCATCTGTAGCTTGAAAACTTCCATACTTAACATTTTCAAAAACATCACCAAATAAAATTTGAGGGTCCTGTTCGACATATCCTAAATGTTGCAGATAACTTTCCAAATTAAGATCTTTCAAATCGTATTTTTTATTAATGACAATTTTCCCTTTGCTTGGATCATAAAGTCTTAATAATAACTTAGCAATTGTTGATTTACCTGAACCAGTTTCTCCAACAAAAGCATATGATTTACCTTGCTCAAATTTAAAATTAAATTTTGGTAGAATTTGTTTTTCAGGTTTTTCTGGATAGTTAAACTCAACATCTTTAAACACAATGTCACTAGTAATTTTTTTAATTTTGATTCCATCATTATAGTGAAAATTCATAATTGAATCGGCTTGTAATGTTGTACTAATTCTAGCTGATGCCACTCCAGCAGAAGCAAATCCTCCTGACATATTCAGTAAAGTAAACAACGGACCAATTAGCAACCCTTGTGATAAAGAGTACGCTGCAAAAGTATTTTTGAAAAAGTCTAATGTTTGTTGTGAGTCTCCTGATGAGCCATAAAAGATAACTGCAAAGATAGGAGCAGTAAAAGAAATAATAAAATCTCCTGCAAAAACAACTGTAAATAACAACGATAATCAACTAGCAACTGGTTTTGTTTGTTCAAAATAATCAACGTGTTTAGCTTTGAAATTTTCAGTTTCATAAGCTTCAGTTCCCGAAGCTTTAATTAATCTAACCGAAACAATTCGATCAATTACGTTACCATTTGTTTTTTCCAAAGTTTGACGAACTCTTTCATATCGATTAACTAACATTATGTAAACGAACACAAATCCACTTAAAATAACTATGAATAGACCTGTCCCTACAAGAGCGATTTTTCAATCTAAAATAAATGTCATTGTAACAGCAATCGCAATTTGAAAAACTGAAATAATTCCTCCAACAGGAATATTAATTGCTCAATCACTAACAAACTTTGAATCAGATATTACATTAGTTAAAAGTTCTCCAATTTTTTTGTCAGAGTAATACGAGATATCTTGACGAACTAATTTTTCTAAAATACGATTTCGTAAGTCTATTTCAATACGTATTGCCATTAAGTATCCTAAGTAGTTAATTGCAAAAGTATTAATTGTGTTAATAACAATTGAAATTGCCCCAATTAATACTAAATAAGGTCATGATAGATTTCAATAGCTTGTAATAAAAGACGACCCAACAGTTTCGGTTGCAAAGTCTTTAGTCAAGTCCATGTTAATTTGTTGAGTTAACAATGGAATCATCATCACAGTGATACCGTAAATTAAAATCAACGGCATCATTAAAACACTTAATTTTCATTCTTTGACATAATAGCGAAAGATGATTTTGAAAAACTCACTATTTTTTGATATTTTTCTTTTTCCCATAAGTTCAACTCCTTTCTTAACCTTGTTGGGTCATTAGACCTGCATTATACAAGTTTTTAAAATGCCCTGGTTTGTTAACTAATTCTTCAAAGGTTCCTTGTTGAACAATTCCCTTACCATTTGCACCAAGAACAATAATTTGATCAACGTTTCTAATAGTTGATAAACGGTGTGCAATTGTCACGCTAGTACGATTTTTCATTAACTCATTTAACTTAGCCTGAATTTCTTTTTCAACGATATTATCCAACGCTGAAGTTGCTTCATCTAAAATTAAAATTTCTGGGTTTTTTAAGAACATTCTTGCAATTACTAGACGTTGCTTTTGACCTCCAGATAACATAAATCCTCGTTCACCTAAAATTGTTTTATACCCTTCTGGTCAACCAGAAATTAAGTCATGAATTTCGGCTTTTTTACATGCAGCAATGACTTCTTCATCACTAGCGTCAAAACGGCCATAGCGAACGTTTTCATAAACATCTCCAAATAAAATTTGTGGTTCTTGTTCAACATAACCAACGTGTCTTAAGTAAGAAGCCAAATTTACATCTTTAAGATTTTGATTTTTATTAATAATGATTTCTCCACTGCTTGGATCATAAAATCTAAGTAATAGTCTCGCAATTGTTGACTTTCCTGAACCAGTTTCTCCAACAAAGGCATATGATTTTCCCTCTTCAAATTTAAAACTAAATTTTGGAAGAATTAATTGTTCTGGTTTTTCGGGATATCTGAATTCAACATCTTTAAAGATAATGTCGCCTTTAATTGATTTGACAATATTTTCTCCAAAGTAGTTTGGATCTAAAATTGATTCAGTTGCAATTGTTTCAGAAATTTGCGAAGCTGCAACTCCAGACATTGCTAGTCCAAATGAAGAGTTCAATAAATTATATAGTGGTCCAATTAAAATCGCTTGAGCTAGCATATATGATGCAAATGTTGTTCCAAAAAAGATTTTTGCTTTTTCGGGATCATTACCTAAACCATAAAAGATTCCGGCAAAAATTGGTGTTGATAATTGAATAATACATTCCCCTGCGAAAATAATCGTTAACATTCACGACAAACTAATTGCAGTCGGTTTTTGTAAACTATAATACTTCTGATGAGTTTCTTTAAATTTATTTGTTTCATAAGCTTCAGTTCCTGTTGACTTAATTAATCTAACTGTTGCGACTCTGTCAGTAACATTTCCATTAACTATTTCAATTTCTTCCCTGATTTTTTCATATTTTTTAACTGTATTTTGGTATGCAAATATAAACGCTATACAAATAATTACAAAAACTGTAAATCCCGCTGCAGCTATTTTTCAATCAAAAATAAATGTCATAGTTACAGCAACAATAATTTGAGAAACTGAAATTCCGATTGAAGACGGAATTGTAACTGCTCATTCTCCTACCACTTGAGTATCAGAAACAACTTTTGTTAAAATTTCTCCAATTTTTTTATCAGAATAATAAGAGATATCTTGACGAACTAACTTTTCTAAAATACGATTACGTAAATCGACTTCAATTTTACGTCCTAAAATATAACCATAATAACTAAATACAAACGTTGCTATAACGTCTAACAAAATTATCGCTACTGCGATATAAATACATTCAGTTCAATGTAGCCCTCAAAAATTTGCTGGGATTGGTTCAATATTTCCTACATTTTCGTTTGCTTCTTGAATGATACTCATAGTCATTTGTTGAGTTAACATTGGCACCATTATTCTCGTTAATGCAAATAAAATAATCATTACTAGCATTAATGAAACTAATTTTCATTCTTTTAAATAGTATTTTCAAATTACTTTAAAAAATTCACTATTTTTTGATATTTTCTTCTTCCCACTCATAAATTCTCCTTTGAATGATATGAAACTTTAAACTACTCTTAATATTCAAAAGAACTGTTTATTCTGCTTAATTATTTTTTAATTTGCTCATTTTTATACACATCATTACCAATTAAAATTGGCTTTAAGTCAAGTTTAACACAATCATAATTGAATTACTTTAAGCTATAAAAAAATTAGCATTTTGCTAATTTTTTAATCCATTAGTCCGGCTTCATATAGTTTTTTAAAATGTCCCGGAGTATTTTTCAATTCTTCAAAAGTTCCTGTTTGAACAATTCCAGCTCCATTTGCTCCTAAAACAATAATTTGATCTGCATTCTTAATTGTTGACAAACGGTGGGCAATCGAAACTGTAGTTCTCCCAACCATTAAAGTTTCCAACTTTTCTTGAATTTCTTTTTCTACAATGTTATCTAAAGCTGACGTTGCTTCATCTAAAATTAATACTTGCGGATTTTTTAAGAACATTCTCGCAATTACCAAACGTTGTTTTTGGCCTCCAGACAACATAAACCCTCGTTCACCTAAAATTGTTTTGTAACCCTCTGGTCAAGTTTTTACTAAATCATGTAACTCCGCCTTTTTACATGCTTCAATAACCTCTTTATCTGTTGCTTCAAAAGTTCCATAGCGAACATTCTCAAATACATCACCATACATAATTTGCGGCTCTTGTTCTACATAACCAATATGTTTTAGGTAACTCGCCAAATTTAAATCTTTTAAATTTTGTGTACCATTAATTAAAATTTCTCCCTCAGTTGGGTCATAGAATCTCAATAATAATTTAGAAATCGTTGATTTACCCGAACCTGTTTGACCTACAAATGCATAAGATTTTCCCTTTTCAAAAACGAAATCAAATTTCGGTAAAACAGTTTTAGTTGGTTTTTCAGGATAAGCAAAACTCACACCTTTAAAAATAATATCTCCGTCAATTCCAGCAATTTCTTTTCCATCAAAATAATGTGGATCCATAATTGATTCCGAGTTAATGGTCTCATTAACTCTTGAAGCAGCAACACTTGCTTGAGCTAAACCAAATGCTGCATTCATTACATTAAATAACGGCCCAATCATCATTCCTTGAGCTAAGGCAAACGCTGCAAAAGTCACTGTAAAAAATGTTTTGACTTGTTCAGTGTTTCCCGAATTCCCAAAAATTAACATTGCTGCAATAATTGTGGAAAATTGTAATAGCGAAACTCCTCCAAATAAAGTTGTCAGCATTAACGCCTGCATTCTCCCAACTAGTTCAGACTTTGAGTAATACTCTTGATGCACTTCTTTAAATCTTGCAGTTTCATAATTTTCAGTTCCTGTTGATTTAATTAATCTAACTGTCGCAATTCTATCAATAACATTACCGTTAATTTCCGTAATAACTGCACGTACTTTGTGAAAACGTTTTGTAGTTACATTAAATGTCAAATACATAATTAACATAATTGTTGCAAATGTCACTAACGCTACTAACGCTAATTGTCATTGCAAAATAAACATCATCATTAAAGCCGCAATAATTTGGAAAACAGAAATACCAATTAGCATTGGAATCATGACTGATTGATCTCCAACCATTTGAGTATCTGATACAACTTTTGTTAAAATTTCACCGATTTTTTTATCTGAGTAATATGAAATGTCTTGACGAACAAGTCTTTCTAAAGACCTATTTCTTAAATCAATTTCAATTTTCTTTCCCATCAAGTATCCGACATAGTTAAATAAATATGAACAGATACAGTTAACAACTACTGCGGAAATTGCAATATAGACCAGCTTATCTCATCCAATCCCTCAAAAGTTCGGTGAGGGTTCTACACCAGCTTTTTCGCTCATAATAGACATGGTCATCTGGTTTGTAAGTAGTGGAATCATTAATCCACAAGCAACGATAAAAATCATTAATGTTGCAATTACGATTGTAAACTTTCACTCTTTGATATAAAACTTGTAAATCATTTTTCAAAAAATCTTGTTTGATTTTTGATTTTTCGCTAATGTTTGATTCTTCATTGTATCCCTTTCTTGTTTAGCAGTTTTACACAATAAAAATATCAACTACATCTTGATTAGTTTTTTATTGCACATTGCCTGTTAAATTTTATTATTATTTCACAAATTTTGACTTACTTAATTTTTTTATACTTCATAAATTGATTTTCCTTAGGAGTAAAGACTACCATCTATTTTTTAATTATACCAATTAAACATTATAAACAAAATTACTCATAAAAAAATACTTTAATTGCTTAAAGTATTTTTTGATTAGTCCATTAATCCTGCATTGTAAAGTTTTTGGAAATGTCCTGGTTTATTTTTCAATTCATCAAATGTTCCTGTTTGAACGATTCCGGCTCCATCAGCTCCTAGAACAATAATTTCATCGGCATTACGGATTGTTGATAAACGGTGGGCAATAGAAATAGTTGTACGATCAACCATTAATAATTCAAGTTTCTCTTGAATTTCTTTTTCCACAATATTGTCTAAAGCAGATGTCGCTTCATCTAAGATTAGCACCTGAGGATCTTTTAAAAACATTCTCGCAATAATCATACGTTGTTTTTGACCTCCAGATAACATAAATCCTCGTTCACCTAAAACAGTGTCATAACCGTCTGGTCAAGTCATAATTAAATCATGCAATTCAGCTTTTTTACATGCTTCAATTACTTGTTCATTTGTAGCATCAAAACGTCCATAACGTACATTTTCATAAACATCACCAAATAAAATTTGAGGATCTTGTTCAACATAACCTACATTATATAAATAACTTGATAAATTAATATCTTTTAAATTACTTTTACCATTAACAATAATTTCACCCTCAGTTGGGTCATAAAATCTTAACAGTAATCGTGAAATAGTTGATTTACCAGATCCAGTTTCTCCAACAAAGGCATATGAACGCCCCTTTTTAAAAGTGAAGTCAAACTTAGGTAAAATAGTTTTTGAAGGTTTTTCAGGATAAGCAAAACTCACACCCTTAAACTCAATATCTCCTTCAATTGAGTCAACAATTTCTCCATCGAAATAATGAGGATTTAAAATTGAAGTTGAACTAATTGTTGAATCAATTCTTTGTGAAGCAACTGATGCTTGAGCAATTCCAACAGCTGACATTACAACTTGAAATAATGGTCCTACCATGATTCCTTGTGCTAGTGTAAATGAAGCAAATGTTCCCATAAAAAAGCTCATAGCTGCTCCAGAATGAATAGCATCAGCATTTCCATATCTCAACATTGCAACTCCAATAGAAACAAATTGAATGAAGCTAATTCCTGAAAACAAAATTGTTACCATTAACGCTTGAACTTTTGCTAATTTTGTTGCTTCTGCATAATAATCTTTATGTAAATTTTTAAAACGTTGTGTTTCATAGTTTTCTGTTCCTGTTGCTTTAACTAAACGAACAGTTGAAATTCTATCTGTCACATTTCCATTAATATCTGTAACGATTTCACGAACATTACTAATTCGTTTTTTAGTAAATCGAAATGAAATTGTCATCGCTACTAAAATGATAAAGAACATTCCTAAAACACATGCTGCTAACACTGCTTCAAAAACAAACATCATTACTGATGCTCCAATAATTGTTAAAACAGCGCTTAACAAAGTCACTGGGACTTGAGCTGATTGATCTCCAACTATTTGAGTATCTGATATTACTTTAGTGATAATCTCTCCAATTTTTTTATCAGAATAATATGAAATATCTTGTCTAACTAACGCTTCTAATGCTTTATTACGCAAATCAATTTCAATTCTTTTTGAAAGCAATACAGAAACAAATTGTGATAAAAATGAAACTACCGCATTTCCAATAACGATTCCTAAAGCTATTGAAAGTGTCGCTTGTCAACTTAGTCCCCAAAAAGCAGGGTCGCGAGTGTATTCTTTGGCACCTGGTAATTTTGCCACTTCCTGCGCAATTTTATCAGAAATGTCCATTGTCATTTGACGAGTTAATAATGGAATTGCCACTGAGGCAATTACTGAAATAATAGTTAAGACAACAATAATTGTTGCTAATCTTCATTCAGATTTGAAATATCTCCCAATCATAATGAAAAAAGTTCCTTGAGCCTTTGATCATTGAATATCTTTTTCAACCAGTACAGCTACTGCTGCATCATGTTCTTCTTGGGTAATTTGCTCATTATGCAAACGTGCATCTAAAATTTTTACTTCCTTTTGAAACTCTTCATTACGAATTTGACGCTTCTCAGAATTTACTGTATGTTTTTTCTTCATATTCTTACTCATTTCTTTTAAAATAAACTCCCATATAGTTTATAAGTTTAATTTTACAACATTTAAGACCAAGGAATATCATATTTTGAATATTTTAAAAAATGTAGAGTTTTTTATTGGTTTTAAAACACAATGCTATTTTTCATAAACTTTGTAAAATTTAAAAAGAGGTATCTATGAAGCCAAAATTAAAAGAAGAAGTCACTCAAATTTTGAGAAAAAAGGTTAAAACTAAAATCTTATTGATTGTTTTATGTTTTTTAGTTGTTTTACTATTTTTTATTAGCAGTTTGGTTTACTTAATATTTGCTAGTGCATCTTTCTTTGATACTAAAGGGAATAATTTAGTGATTTTATTTTTTATAATTATTTCTTTTGTTGGAATCACTATTTGAGCATATTGATTCTTAGTAAATAAAAAGAAGTTTCTTTGTTCATTGAGCAAAAACGATACATTTGAACTTTACGAAAAGTTTTTTGCAGATAATAATTTTAAATTTAAGTACCGCGGTGTGTTTCATGATCTGGATGGTGGGGGAAGTTATTTAAAAATTCAAGCTAACAATTTTCATATGACTTTTGCTGCTTATGAAAATCAACGAACTTCTTTAGTTTCTTTAGATAAATTTTATGTTACCAAATATATAGCTAGAGCTTATAGCCCAAGAATTCAACCACCAAAAAAAATTTTTCTTAATCCTGTTACATGAAAGTTACTAGAAGATTCTGATTATAAAAATAAGTTGAGCTCTGATGAGTTAGTTTTTACTAATAAACTAAGTAGTTTACCAATAGAAGCTTATAAAAATAAGGCTATTAAAATTAAATTTGGCGAAATTCGCTTATCTTGAGAAAAAATTAATCGTGAACAATCATTTTCTGACCTTCGTACTTTGAAATTTAGTTATCACACAATTTCCAAAGCAGCAGAGTTAATTTTAGAAAAACTTGAATTTGAGGTAAGTGAAATCCAACAAGCTATTGATATTTTTAATCATCTTATAAATGAATAACTAATCAAAATTATATTAGTTAAATGAAATTACATAAAAACCGCTTTTTTTGCGGTTTTTTAGGCATTTTTAATAATATTCTCATAATTAATTAGAATTCATTAAACCAAGTTATAATAACCAAGTGATGAGAAATATAGAGTTAACCTATTGAGTGTCTTAAAAAGAAACTATAAAGTTACAGCTTTTGAAACAATTCTTTGTTAAAGCAAATACTTTTGATCACTAAGAAAAGAGATTTATATGGGAAAACAAGAAATATTAGACAGTTTTTATACAGCTTTTAAAAACGGAGATTCTGAAAAAATGAATAGTTTGTATTCAAAAAAAGTAACTTTCAATGATGCCATTTTTGAAAACTTAAATTATAAACAAGTCACAAACATGTGAACATCACTACTAGCAACTAAAGAACAATCACAATTTGTAGTAGATTTTGAAATTAAAAATCTTAATGAAGAAATCTTTGTAGTATGAACTGCAACATATTTATTTGGACCTAAAAGGCGCAAAGTTGTTAATGTAGTTGAATCACGAATGACCATTCAGGATGAAAAAATTATTGTTCATACTGACAGCTTTGACTTTTATAATTGAGCAAAGCAAGCCATTGGTGGACCAGCAATAATTTTTGGTAAACAAAAATGATTTCAAAAAAAAGTTGCAGCCAAAGCAATGAATAAATTAAAGTAATAAAAAAGTCACTTTACTTGTGACTTTTTTATTACTTATTATGCTTTTAAAATTTTAATCTTCTTCAAATTCTTGATTCTCTTCTCCGTTTTTACGGTATTGTAAAGTCACGGCCTTAATCTCGTTTGTTCCTGATAGTCTAATTCCTCGAACTCCGGCTGCAGAACGTCCTAATGTTGGAATATCTGCAACTTTTGATTTAATCAAGTTACCATCGCTTGAAATAATTAAAATTAAGTCTGTTTCTCGAGCAGCAATAATCGCTTTAAAATCTCCGGTTTTTTCATTCAGATTCATAACTTTAATCCCTTTACCATTTCGTCCAGAAATACGGTACTCTGATAAGGCAGTTTTCTTAAAGTTTCCTTTTGAAGAAATTGTTGTAATGTTCTCAATTCCAAATGAAGAAACTGCTCCAACAACAATGTCATCTGTATCAAGTTTGATTCCTTTAACTCCTGATGCCGTTCTTGATAATGGACGAACGATATCTTCATTAATGCGAATTACTTTTCCTGATTTATTGGCAATAAAGACTGTATCTTCACCAGTTGTTGGCATTACTGTTACTAGTTGATCATCTTCTTTTAAAGTAATGGCAATTTTTCCATTTTGATTAATACTATCAAATAATGAAATATCGGTACGTTTAATCATTCCGTTTTGAGTAATAAATGTTAGATATTTAAACTTCTCTTTAGTATTTCTTAATGGCAGAATTGCTGTAATTTTATCCTCATTTGTTAATCCATTTAAGAAGTTAACAATTGGTAATCCTCTAGCTGTTCTTGAATATTGACGAATGTTATAAGCTTTTGTTCTAAATACTTTTCCTGAATTCGTAAAGAATAAAATTCAATCACGCATTTTTCCCATTGTTGCAATTGCAATTGGGTCATCATTAGCTGAATTGACACTTACTCCACGACCACCACGTTTTTGAATTCTGAATTCTTCAGCATCAACACGACGAATATAACCCTCTTCAGATAGTAAAATCATTGTTTTTTCATCAGGAATCAATTCTTCATCTTGAATATTCATAACAGATTCACTAATGGTTTCTGTTCGACGGTTATCCCCAAATTTAAGGGCAATATCTGATAATTGTTCTTTAAGAACACGATTTTGTTCTTCAGTATCAGCAATTAAGAAGTTTAAGTATGTAATTCTTTCTTGAATGGCTGCCATCTCTTCAGCAATTTTTTCACGCTCTAAACCAACTAAACGTTGTAAACGCATATCCAAAATTGCTTTATTTTGTTCATCATCAAAACCAAAAGTTGCAGTCAACTGTTCTTTTGCCTGATCTGAAGTTTTGGCGCTTCGAATAATTGCAACAACTTGATCGATATTACTTAAAGCTTTATGTAATGCTTCTAAAATATGATGGCGTTTATCCAATTTATTTTTTTCAAAAATACTACGTTTAATAATAATTGCAATTTGAAATTCAACATAGTTTTTAATAATTGTTTTTAAGTCTAACAATAGGGGAATATTGTTATGCAACGATAACAAGTTAATAGAATAACTTGACTGTAGGTTTGTATATTTATATAGTTTTGAAAGTACAACGTCTGGATTAGCATCGCGTTTTAAGTCAACGACAATACGAATTCCTTCGTAGTTAGATTCATCTCTTAAATCTGCAATTCCGTCAATTGCCTTATCTTTAACTAGTTCAGCAATACGTTCAATAACCTTTGCCTTATTAGTTTGATATGGAATTTCTGTAATGATTAAGCGAGAATGACGATCGTTTTCCTCAATATCAATTTTTGCACGAATAATAACTCCACCACGACCAGTTTTGTATCCTTCACGCATTCTTGCTCCGTTTGTCATTAAAGCCCCAGTTGGAAAATCTGGACCTTTAATATGTTTATCTAAGATTTCATCAATAGTAATCTCATTATTATCAATGTATGCTGAAATTGCACTAACTACTTCTCTTAAATTATGTGGTGGAATTGATGTTGCCATCCCCACGGCAATCCCCATTGCTCCATTAGCTAATAAATTGGGGAAATAACCTGTTAAATAAGCAGGTTCTCTTTCTGATGCATCATAGTTATCGACAAAAGGCACAGTATCCATATCAATATCTTTAATAATAAAATTAGAGATTTTTGATAATCTTGCTTCTGTATAACGCATGGCCGCAGCTCCATCACCATCGATTGATCCAAAGTTTCCGTGACCATCAACTAAAGGATAACGATAAGAAAAGTCTTGCGCCATTCTTACCATTGATTCATAAACAGCACTATCACCATGAGGGTGATACTTACCAATTACTTCCCCAACAATACGGGCAGATTTCTTATGCGGTTTTTCAGCAGTAATCCCTAAATCGTTCATTGCATAAATAATACGACGGTGAACTGGTTTTAAACCATCTTTTAAATCTGGTAAAGCACGTGAAACAATAACACTCATTGCATATTCCAAAAAGTCTTTTCTAACTTCTGCTGAAATATCCATGGGTTTAATCGTACCGTGATTATGTTCTATTTTATTTTCGTTACTCATTTTTACACCTACATTCTATTGATAAGCAACAACTAAAAACTATTTTTTAAAACCGTGGTAAATTGAATCCTCAGCATATAAGTCTTTAATGTCAAAACGTTCTCTATAATTTTTTGTATCACCAGTTTCGATAGCTTTAATAGCTTCTCTAGCAGTTTTATGTGAGTCACAAACGATTAATTGAGGAACTTCTCCTTGATTTAAAGCATCATAATAAAATGCTCCAGTAATCATTTCATTGATTCCTAAACCTGGAATTTCACCACGTAAAATCCCTTGTTTAAATCTAAAATCAGAAATAATTGGGAATAAGTATTTTTGCTTATTTGCAATTGCTTGTTGAACAACTAATCCAAATTCCATATGCGTTCCTGAATCTCAACCATCAATTTCCAAAATTACATAGTCAGCATCAGTTAACCCTTCAAAATCCATTTCAAAAATTGCTTTATTTGTTGGTCTTTCAGTTTGGTTAGTGTCAAAATCCACTGGATTTCCAATTCAGAAATCAGGGAACATTTCTTTTAGAGCAGCTCCCTCAGCTTTTCGAGCATCTCATTGAGCTTCAGTAAACATACTTCCGGCATTATAAATTACTTTTTGATTATTTCTCATAATTTTATTCCTTTTCTTTTTGACTCTAAAAGTCAATATTTTCGACAAATTCGGCGTTTTCTTGAATATAGTTTTTACGTAATTCAGGGTCTTCTCCCATTAAATCAGAAAAAACTTCATTTGCAATTGCTGCATCTTCAAGATCAATTCTTAGCATTGTTCTTGTTTCTGGATCCATTGTCGTTTCTCATAACTGCATTGGGTCCATTTCTCCAAGTCCTTTGTAACGTTGAATTGTATAACGACTATTACTAAACTCGTTTTCCTTTAGTTCGTCTAATTCAGCATCTGAATAAGCGTAAGCAACTTTTTTCCCAGCTTCAATTTTATATAAAGGTGGTTGGGCAATAAATATGTTTCCGTTTTTAACCAAATCTTTCATATAACGGTAAAAGAATGTCAACAATAATGTTCTAATATGAGCCCCATCAACATCGGCATCTGTCATAATAACAATTTTTCCATAACGTAATTTTGTCAAATCTAAGTCTTCTTTAATCCCTGTTCCAATTGCAGTAACAATCGATTTAATTTCATTGTTAGCAAAGGCACGGGCTTCAGCAACTCTTTCAACATTTAGGACCTTACCTCTTAACGGCAAGATTGCTTGAAATTTACGGTTACGTCCTGTTTTAGCACTTCCCCCAGCTGAATCCCCTTCGACTAAGTACAATTCAGCAATTGTTGAATCTTTTGATTCACAATCGGCTAGTTTTCCTGGTAATGAAAAAGTATCCAATGCCGATTTACGACGAGTTTCTTCACGGGCTCTTTGAGCTGCAATACGAGCTTTTTGAGCATTCGCATTTTTATCTAAAATTGCTTTTGCATCTTCTGGTGATTTCAACAAGAATTCTTCAAAAGAATCTCCTACAACTGCATCAACTGCTTTTTTAGCATCGGGATTAGCTAATTTTGTTTTTGTTTGTCCCTCATATTGTGGGTCAGTATGACGAATTGAAACAATACATACCATTCCCTCTTTGATATCGTCTCAAGAGTATTTACTTGGGGCTTTAGTTCCTTTAGCGACTTTTTCTGAATAACGATTGATTACACGAGTTAGAGCTTGACGTAATCCATCTTCATGTGATCCACCTTCATGTGTATTAATATTGTTTACAAATGTAATTAAATTTTCTTGGTACTCAGCATTATATTGAAGTGCTACTTCAACTTCAATGTCATCATGCTTTCCATCAACGTAATATACACTTGGGTTAATTTTTGATTTAGTTTCATTTTTTTCTTTAACATAATCTAAAATTCCATTTGGGAAATGATATTCCACTGTCTTATCAATTCTTTGATCAGTTAAGTTAATTTTAATTCCTTTGTTTAAGTAAGAAAGTTGTTTAACTTTATTTCTAATTGTTTCATAGTCAAAAGTAACTGTTTCTTGAAAAATTTCTGGGTCTGGTTTAAAACGAACAATTGTTCCTCGTTTATCAGTAGTTCCTAAAATTTCCAATTCAGTTTGCTTTGTACCACCATCACTAAAGATTTGATGATAAACATTGCCATCACGCATAACCAGAACATCTACATACAATGAAAGAGCGTTTACAACTGATGCTCCAACCCCATGCAATCCTCCAGAAATTTTATAAGAATCAGAATCAAATTTTCCTCCAGCATGAAGTTGAGTAAAAACTAACTCCAACGCTGATTTTCCTGAATCTTCTTGAATTCCTACTGGAATTCCACGACCGTTATCTTCTACGATAACTTCGCCTTCTTTTGTAATTGTTACCGAAATAGTGTTTGCTTCACCAGCCATTGCTTCATCGATTGAGTTGTCTAAAATTTCTCAAACCAAATGGTGCAATCCTGTTTTTGAAGTTGATCCAATATACATTCCGGGACGTTTTCTAACAGCTTCAAGACCTTTTAAAACTTTAATCGATCCTGCTCCATATTGTTCTGCCATATTATTCACCTTTTTTTCCTAAATAACTATTATAATTATATCTTATTTTCAATTTAAAAGGGCATTTTAAATGTTTTTGGTCTGCCCTAATAAAGTATGTGCTTTGGAGATGAAAAGGTCATAAAAAGCAAATTTTATGCCAAATATGTGATTTTAATGTTTTTAGAAAAAAATAAGAGCGAACTCTTACTTAAGATTTAAAAAATATCTCCATTGCTGCAAAAATATAGTCCAAAATAATTTTTCAGTATAGTAAGTTACTTGAAAGCAATGAAGATGATGCTGTAATAATAAAATTGGCCTCTTGAAAATTTCGGATTTGTTTAGACGAAGCAAATACTGCTGTTTGCGCATTCTTGGTTTTTTTGGCAACTTCAAAAAACTTTTCTAGATGTTTATTGTCAGCTCCAGAAATAAAGAATACAACTAAATCATTATTATTAATTTTATATGCACTGCTATCATCAGTTAAAAAGCTTGGATTATAAATGCGTGTATTTTCTTGGTATTTAACAATTAAACTATGAAAAAACTGGGCTTCATTTCAGCAATTATAAGCAGAGACAATATGAACAGTTTGAGCAGTCTTAATATTTTTTGCTATTGTTTCAATATCGCCCATAACTTTATCTAAATCTGCAATTGTATTTTTTAGTAATTCATTAAGTGATGATAAATCATGAACTTCAGAAACATATGAAGGTTTAACATTTTCACATTCCACTTGTAAACGTAAAATTACTTCATTATAACCTTTGCAATCGACTTTTTTAGCAAATTTTGTCAGAGTTGCCTGACTTATAAATAGCTTTGATGCCATTTCTTTAGAAGATAAGAACTTTTTTTGTAAGAAGTTTTCAAAAAGTTGAACTGCAATATTTTTATTTAATGATTCTTTAGTTTCATCTTTAATAACAACTATTTTATTAATTATTGAGTTCATACAAAACTTCTCCTTTATATAAAAATTATACTTAATGTTTTTAGAAAAAAAGTGTTTTAAGTAAATAAATGTTATTATTAAAAAAATAGAAATGAGAGTTATATTTATATGGAAAATTTTAAAAATTATGCAAAATCTTTAAATATTGAAAAAACCAAGTTTGTTGGTCATGAAGTGTCAGAAGCAGACGCTCAGATCTTAAAGATATTTACCGAAAATCATGAAGAAACTAATTCTTTAAAAGGTCTTGGATTTGTTATTTTTAATCAAACCCCATTTTATGCAATGGGTGGTGGTCAAGATAGCGATAAAGGAACTTTATCATTTAATGGAGTTGAATTTGAATTAGAAGATGTTCGTAAAGATTTAATTTATGGATACTACATTCACCAAATTAATACCGGAGATCAAGAACTAAAAGTCGGTGACCGTTTATTTTTAAAAATTGATCAAACATATCGTGATCGCTCATCAATTAACCATTCAGCTATGCATACAACATGACAAACAACTTTAAATGAAGCCGGTCATTACATTGAAGAGTTGGGAAGCAAATTAAACGATGAAAAGTATCAAGTTCAATTTGTTGTTGATGAAGCAATTACGGAAGAACTAATTTTAAAAGTTGTTAATAAAATTAATAATGAAATAATCCCTCAAGATATTAAAGTAAATATTTTTGAAGTTACCCAACAAGAAGCAATTGAAAAAGATTATTTATTTGAATTTACTAAACTTGTTGGTGACGAAATGGTGCGTATGGTTGAATTCCCGGGAATTGTTATTGAACCATGTAGTGGAACTCATGCTAAAAGCACTAAAGAATTATCACAAGTTTGGTTTTTAGTTTATGATAAAAACTCTAAGCGTATTTTATTAGAACTAACTACTAATGCTGAATATGCAACTAAATTCTTTAATGAAAAGTTAATTGACCGTTTTGAAGAAATTAAAGCTTTTATTAAAAAGGGTTATGACAATGGATTAACTTATGATTTTTCTGAAATAACAAATCGTTGTGAAGAATTAGTTAAAATTTGAAATCCTTTATCAGTCAAAGAAATAAATTTATTACATAACAACGTTACACTAATTGTTAATAAATATTTAAAAGAACGTGAAACAGAAATGATTAAAAATTTTGCTTCTCAAGTATTGCCTTTTGAAATTATCAATAATAAATTTAAGCTAATTACTTTGACTGACGAAATGTATACTAACAAAGTTTTAATGGCTAAAGCATCACAAGAAGCTAATGAAGATGCTGAACACATTATCATTTTAGCGAATAAACATCAAACAGGTGCTAACGTAGTTATTATTCGTAATAAGAACTTAGATATCGATCTTAAAGAATTTAATGCAAATGTAATCATTCCTCAAACTACTTTTAAAGGTGGCGGGACTAACTCAATGATTCAGCTTGTTTCTCAAAACTCTGAAGATATTGAAATTCTTAAAAATCTTTTAAAATAAAAATGTGCCTAATTGGGCACATTTTTTAAATAGTTTTAGCATATTTAAATCATTTACGCTTAAATCATCTAATCGCATAAATAATCGATCTTGAAATTGGATCCAACGAAATCACTAAATAAATTAAAATCAAACCAACTCCCGGTGTTCCAATAAAAGTTAAGGTAATAATTCATGGTAATGCAACCATTCCAATAATCATTGTGAAAATTGAAATCATTAACGGAACTCAAAGATCTCCAACTGACCATAATGCTCGTAACAGGGTCATGTTTACTGTATCGAATAAGCATTTAATGAAAATAATTGCATATAAGTAAAATCCATAATTTACAATTAAGTTCTTTGGAGTGTTATATGCCAATAGCAGCGGATATATTAAACTAAAAATGAATAACGATAAAATCAATTGAGCATAAATCGCGACTTTTCAGCAATCTACTCCTGCTCTAAAAGCTCCATTCAAATCACCCTCTCCAATTTTTTTGGCAACTAAAATTGAAGTAACCGTCGCCACTGCTTGTAAAAATGTTGTTGAATACTGAATTATTGCATTAATACTTCGATGCAAATTTAAGAGATTATCAATTGTTTGTTGATCTTCACTTAAGTGCCCAATGGCACCATTCATTGCAAAGTTGCAGACATTTCATAAGCCTATTTCTAAAGTTATTGGTAATCCGATTTTGATTGTTTCAAAAGCAAACTTGCTGTTTATCAGTGTTTTAAAAGTAGCCCCACGATAATCAATATACTTAAAGTTAATCACAATCATGTAAACCATTTGGACAAGCCCTGCAATTGGCATTGCAAATGCGGCTAAGACGGGATCTATCTTTAAAATATACAGAACCATACAAACAACAAAGACATCAACTATATTTGAAATAATTGCTCCAATTGCAACATGTCGTTGCTTTTTGAGAATTTGTAATCCCGCAATATATACTTGTGCAATTGACAAAATAAATAAATTTAAAACAATAATTCTAAAGTACAAACTCGTAAATTGAAGGTTTGTATCATATTGATGAGTTGAGCCCAAAATACTTTCGTTTCCAGCACCTAAAAAAACTAATAAGCTATTGGCAAAAATTTGCATTAACAAAATAACAAACAAAGAAATAATTACATTAACTACTACTCCAGTTGTAATTACTTTTGATAATTCTTTTTGTCTTCCTTGCCCGTATAAATTTCCTCCAACAACAAGAGTACCTGAAGCAATTAACGATGGAATAAACTGTATCGTTGTAAATAATAATGTAGCTCTATTAATCGACGCTAGATACAGTCTTTCATCGTATCAACTAAACAGCAGGACATTAATTTGAGCTATAATTGCGGCAAAAAATAATTGCAAAAAAATATGTCCGGTTAGGGCTAAAATTTCTTTTCAATTATTTGGATAAAAGCGATTTTTTCGAATAAAGTTAAGATTATTTTGTGTATTGGTTTCAATGTTAGTAGTCATAAAAATTCCTTTAAAAATATAATACCTTTTTTGCAATAAAAAAGGGACACAAGGCCCCGTTTTATAACCATTTTTTAAATAACTTAAGATATAGTATTTTTCAACCGTCAAACATAAATAGCGCAACAAACCATGTTGACAAAATCATTAAAATTCATTGTCAATTTGATCTTGCCAAATCAAAGATGATTTCTGTTCCAGGAATCAATGGTAAGCAAAAAGCAATTACCGCAACTGTTGTTAAACAAATTGTTGTTGGTTTAGCCGGAAATTCTTTAAATCATGGTTTAAAGTGATTACACATAACTAAACAGAATACTACATTTGTTATGGTATCTTCTAGTCAATACATCGCTTGAAACTCTAATAGTTTAGATTCATAACCAGGAACTTGTTGACGAATATCACCAATAATTCCTGGATGAGTAACTAAACCAATCATCAAAATATTAAAAATTGCAATTATTTGAAATAGTACACCATTCCAAATAGCAAAAGGAATAATTGACTTAGTATCTCATCTAACTGGCTGTTCTACATAACGAGCATCTAAATTATCAGAAATAATTGAAAACTGCACGGCATTTAAAAGTAAGTTTTGAATTAACAGTTGAATTGCGCTCATTGGTTCATGATTAATAATAAACATTCCCAATAACAATTTAAATGTTAACGAAATTGCACTAGTGATTTTAAACTTTACAAATTTCATCACATTCATTAGGGCTTTACGGCTTTCATGAATAGCAATTGAAATTGATTCAAGATCTCGTTCTTTTACCAGTAAATTAGCACAATTTTTCCCAAAGCTATCTGAAGAGGTTGTTGTAATACCAATATCTGCTGCTAATAATTGATTGGCATCTTCAATATCTTTTCCTAAAAATCCAACTGTGGATTTATTCTTTTGCAAAACTTCAATTACTTTAACTTGAGCTCGCGAATCCATATTATAAAAAAGATTAACTTTGCTCAAGCATTTTGTTAATTGTGAATCACTTAGTTGATAAATTTCTTCAGCACTAAGACTCTCTTTAATGGTGTAATTTAAGGCCTTAGCAATTACATTGGCATCATCTAAAGAACCACGAGTAAAATACTTAATATGGACTTTTTCCTTGCGAATATTTTTTATAAAATTTTGTGAATTAGTTTTGGTTTTAATTTTATAATTGATTAGTCCAACAAAGGTATAGTTACTTGAAGTTATTCGGCGTTTTTGAAGATCATCAAGTGGTTGAATTGCGACTGCTAATGATTCAATATGATTTTCTAATAAATCAATAAAAGAAGCTTGAATTTGATTTCGCTTACTTGTAGTTAAATTATAGTTAAGATCATTGTATTTAAAATAGCGACAACGATTAAGAATATCAGAACGTGGTCCAATTAAAATTGCTAACTTATTGCCTTTTAAGTCTTCTACAATAGTGGTTTTAATATTATTTATATCTGCTTCATAACTTTCAATAAACTTATAATCTCGCTTCACTTGCAACTTAATTTGCTCATATTCGTCAGCTTGTTTCAGAATTTTTAGTTGACGTTCATCAATGACTATTTCATTTTTTAAACCTAAAATAGCCATTGCTAAGGCATCAAGGTTTTTTTCAAAATAAACATCTGTAATTGATTTCAATTTTAATTCATTTTTTAGAAAAACTGATTCAAAGTCAATTGTTAAAACGTCCATTGAACCAATATTTTGAGCAACGGAAGTATCACGAGAAGTGATTTCTTTGGCACTTAAATTTTTACGAACCCTTGCAAAAGCGGAGGCTAAAATTAAGGGTAATGCGTCAGGGGCAAGCGCTACAGCAATTGCCATCGCAAAAATCATCGCTTCAATTCACACAAATGGATTGCTAAATCCCTTTTGCAGTCCCGTTAATCCGGATGCTAATAAAAAGATAATCGGTACAAAAATAACTATTGTCAATATTAATATTTTAGTTACCTTACCAATTTGCTGATTAAATGTTGTATCTGGTTTATTATCCACTTGAGTTTGTTTTTTATGACCAAAATATGTTTTGCTACCTGTAAATAAAACAATCGCTCAACATTCACCACTTTTGACTTGTGATCCTCGATATAAAATATTATCAAGTTTGAAAATATCTTTACCTTTGTAAAAATTTTCTGAATCTTTGGTAATTAATGTACTTTCTCCAGTTAATACTTGTTGATTAACAATTAAGTCATTTACATAAATAATTTGACAATCAACTGGGATAATATCTCCTTGAGCAAAATAAACAATATCGCCTTTATATATTTTTTCATTTGGAATTAGCGATAAACTGCTTTTAAAATTTTCAGCGTCATTAACAATTTCTTCAAGCAGTTTAATTTGAGGTAGATTTCTTAAAACCTTAACTCGATCACGCTGCTTGGAAATAATTTTTTGATTATTTCTATAAATTGAATATGAATTTCAAAGTTGAAACCCTGTTGAAGAACTTATTAAAAAGATCACTAAAATTCCTCCCGCAAGAGAAGCATAGTCTTTAGGGTTAAGTGCAAACATTAAAAAGTTATAAAAAATAATTAGCAGCAAGATAATTGCAAAAACATCGCGCAAAGATTTAAATAGGTTTTGAAAAAACTTTCAATTGTCATTTTTAGAACTAAACTTTTTCTTATTTTGAAAATTAACAAATTTTGTATTTAATACAGTTGAGGGACTATTAAGTTTTTTAAGAGTTTTTTCTGGTTGTTGATTTGCGTAAGAAATAATTTTTCTTTCGTTTGATCATTTCGGTATTCGAAAACTTTTAGGTACTTTTTTAGTGGCGCTTTTTTTCATCTTTTATCAATCCTTATTTCTATTTAAACACATTATAGAAATAATGAAACTATTTTTCATAGGCATTATAAAGTTTAATAAAATCTTCAATTCCGATAACTTCAGGTCTTAAAGTTTTATTAATTGAAACTTCATCTAATAGTTGATGAGCTTGTTCTTTATTTGTAGTTAATGTTGAAAGATTATTTAAAATCGTTTTTCGCTTATTATTGAATAATTTTCTAACAAAAGCGATAAATTTATCGCTATTTTTAACTAATTTTAAATTATCAGTTTTAAAGGTTAACGAAATAATTGCTGAATCTACTTTTGGAATTGGTCTAAACATTCCCTTATTAACAGTGAATTCATATTTTTTATTAGCAAAAAACTCAGCTGCTATTGATAAGTTATTATAATTGTTTTCCCCTTTATTGGCGCAAACTCTCAACGCAACTTCTTTTTGCATCATAAACACGGCTTTTTCTAAATATGAATGTATTTTAAATGTTCTAAATAAAATTTCACTTGTAATGTAATAAGGCATGTTAGAAATTAGAGAAACTTTTTGTTCAGGATAAGCGCGATGTTGATTAATTAGTTTTTCAAAATCTACTTCTAAAACATCAGATAAGAAAAATACAAAATTATCATCTTTAATTTTGCTTTTTAAAATTGGCTCCATATCTTGATCAATTTCGATTGCTATAACTTTAGAAAAAGTTTTAACTAGTTTCTTAGTTAAAGCTCCAGTTCCTGGTCCAATTTCAATAATTAATTGATCGTGATTTTCTCCTAAAGTAGCAATAATTTTATTAATTAAATTTTCATCACTAATGAAATTTTGTCCAAACTTTTTCTTTGCCTGTATTTCCATTTTATTCTCCTAATATCGCTTTGATATCTTCTACATTTAAACTAATTCAATTTAATCACTTAAATAAAGTTTTTGAACTAATTTGTTCATTTCAACCATACTTTTTACAAATTACCATGCGGTTATTTTTTAAGTAAAAATCATTATTTAAGTATTCACTTCAACTAAGAGATTCTTTTGATTGGTCAAATATAATCAAATCATTTAAAGCTTGTTTAATTGCTGCTTCACTAGCTTCAGCAATACCAATCTTTTTACTACTAGAATCAATAGCAGTTTTTTCAATAAACGCATTGGCCACCTTAGTGCCTAAAAACCCAATAATTTGCTCACGAATTTTTTTACCTGGTCCATCTGGATCTGTAAAAATAATTACGCCAGTTTGTTGATTAGCTTTTTTAATAAATTCTAAAGTTTGTTGATTTAAACTTAATCCTTGTGTTTCGATTGTTTTTAAATCTTCACCATAAATATTTTTAAGTTTTTGCGTATCAGTTTTACCCTCGACAATGATTATTTGTTTGATTTTTGCACCATTCATATCGTATTCCCTTTTTAAGTACTTATAAAAATGTTAAATTATTATTATATTATAACAATCAAAAGGGGTAAATTATGAGTATTAAAAGAATTGGAATTGTTTTTGGTGGTGAATACACAAGAATTATTTCTAGCGAAAACGGAACAATTTATGATGATTTATCGTTAGTCTGTTGAAATGACTTAACAACTGAAGTTGTTGTTATGGGTAAAGACGCTAAGAAAATGATTGATCGTGTTGATAAACCTTTACGTGTTGTAGCACCTTTAGAAAATGATGAAGTTCAAAATTTGGAAATCTTTAAAGATATGGTTAAAGTAATTTTAGATAATTTTAAAGATCATATGGAAGGTGCTGAGTTAATTATTTCTGGACCGACAATTGAGAATGAACAAGTTCAAAAAATTATATTAGATGTTATTAAAAACTTTAAATATGAATCAGTTGAATTTGTTCCTCGAATTTTCTTAGCAGCCGTTGGAGCTAACACTGATATCGATGATGAATATGGAACAGTTATTTTAGATATTGATTATTATAAAGCAACTGTTGCAGTAATTGCTGAGCGTGAAGTTTTGGCTTATAGACAAACAACATTTGCTGAAAAACATTTAGACGATTTACTAATTCAAATTTTAAAAGAAAACTTTGGACTAGTAGTAGAACAAGAAATTATTGAAAAAATTAAATGATCACTTGGTTCTGTAATTAAGTTGCGCGATGATTTAGAATTAATTATTAATGGGCGCGATATGATTACAAACGAACGTCGTACTGTTACAGTAAGTGATTCTGAATTTAAAAAAATTTTCACACAAATTTTCACAAGTTATAAAGCGCTTGTGACTTCTGTACTTGAAAGTTGTCCAATGTTTATTCGAACAAGTGTTATTAAAAACGGAATTAAAATTACTGGTGAATTAGCCGGAATTATTGGTGTTAAAGACTTCTTTGCAGATTTCTTTGATGTTCCTGTAAAAACTGCCAAAAATCGAGGATATGCAATCATCGATGGAGCATTGAAATATAAGAAAATTCAATAAGCCGAAAACTAAAGTATTAAAAAATCTTTTAAGTATTGAAAAAGTGGCTGCAATGTTTGCATGAGCTTTTGTACTTAAAAGATTTTTTATTATGAAATGTAGAATATTAATAGCCAATGATATTTATAATAAAAAGCTTCCTAAGTAATTTATTACACAAACTAATTTCAAGTTTGTGCTTATTTAAGAAGCTTTTTATTAACTTTTTATTAATTTCCTAAATAAGTTGGTAAAACAACTTGTTTTAATTCGTCACTTGTTTGTTTACAAATAATAACTGGTCTTGTTGGATTAACAAATTGTAACTTAATTGGTTCATTATCAAATGTCTTTAAAGCATCTAATAAAAATTTTGAGTTAAAACTAATAACTAAGTTTCCTGTTCCTTCAAGTTTGAAGTCTGTAAACTCTTCTTCATAATTTCCCACTTCAGAAACCGTTGATTTTACGTAAATACGGTCATTTTCAATGCGAAGGTTAATAATCTGTGGCAGACCATCATCATTTGGCAAATCGGCTCTATTTAAGGTCTTTAAAAGCTTTTTAGACTCTACAAAAACTACAGTTGCAAATTCTGTTGGAAAAGCAGCACTTACATTAGGAAATTGTCCATCAATCAAATTTGATTGAAATAGTACATTGTCAATAACAAAGGTTACATAACCATCTGAAATAACAACTTTTAATGTTTTAGCATTCTCAACTAGTTTTGGTAATTCCAATAATGTTTTGTATGGAATTGTAATATTAATTTCTTCTGGCTGTTTTTCTGGTAAACTAATTGTCTTTTGACTAATTCGGAATAAATCTGTTGCTGAAAAAACGACTTTATCTTCAACAACATGAACATTTAGTCCTGAAAGAGATAATTTTTTACTTCATTCATCAATAGAAATTAATGTTTGAGCCAAAGTACGTTTGAAGTCATGACCGTCCAATTCTAAAATAGTTCCCTTTTCTCTAAAACCTAAACTTGGATAATCTTCAGCATCTAAAATATTGATATTAAATTCTGAAGAGTTTGTTGAAATACGCAATTCGGAATTTTCAACTGCTGTAAAATTCACAAATTGATCATCAAGTCGTCTTAGCATCTCAATTACATAACGTCCCTTAATTAAAATTTTTCCTGGCTCATTAATATCTAAATCGGCATTGCTATTTGTCAAAACACTCTTAAATGACAAAATAGTGTTTGTTGAAATGATTGTTAGTTTATCCATTGTTAGTTCTAAAAAAATTCCGCCAATTGTAGGATTTGGATTTTTTGTATCTAATATCTTATTTGCTTTAAAAATTTCTTCTAGTAAAATTGCTCTATTAATTGAAAATTTCATTTTGTATACTCCGTTTTAATTAAAAATATTATCTCATATTTAGTTAGCAGATTTAATAAAATCTTAAGATTTATATTTGTCTTTTCCCGCGTATTTCTTATTACATTACTATACTTTATTAGTATTATAGTGTGGAAAAGTGGATAACCTTAAAAACCTTAGAATGCATATAGAAATTGATCAAAAGTTTTCCCATAAAAAAAACTAAAATCCTATTTCGATAAGATTTTAGTTTTTAAAACTTCAACGACTAATTTGAAATTTTTATCAGTATTAATTAGATTTTCAATTTTATTAACTGCGTTGATAACAGTTGTATGATCTTTACCACCAAATTCATTACCTATTTGAGACAAAGAATGATTTAAAATGTTTTTAACTAAGTACATTGATAAGTGGCGAGCATTAGCAATATTAGCCGTACGAGCTTTTCCATCAATTGACTTTACAGAAACACCGTACTTTTCACCAACAATTTCTTTAACTTTCTTGACATTTAAAATCCCTAAATTTGCAGTAGAAACATCTTTAAATAAACTTGAAATAACATCCATGTTTATTTCTGCAGATGGTTCGTTTTGAATTCCTCAAAAACTAATTTTTGAAATTGATCCCTTGATCTTACGGACATCATCAGCATAGTAAGTTGCGATATAGTTTAAAGCTTCATAAGAAATTTGTTGTTTAACACCTTGCATTTTAATTTCGGCTTTAGTGATTAAAACAGCAGTTTCAAAATCTAAAGTTTTAATTGAGGTTGTTAATCCCATATCAAAACGGGTAATAATCCGCTTATCAAACCCATTTAAATTATCCGGAGATTTGTCACTAGAAAACACTAGTTGTTTATTATTTTCAATAAAGTGATTAAAAATTGTAAAGAAAATTTCATTAGTCTTTTCTTTTTTTGCCAAAAACTGGATGTCATCGATTAAAAGAACATCGTATGACATAAGTTCTTCTTTAAAAGCTTCAATAGCATCGTGGTCTTTGTATAAAACATCAACAACCCGTTTGATTAAAGACTCACTTGATAAAAATAAAGTCTTTAATTCAGGCTTTTTCTCTGATATTTCGTTATAAATTGCCTGCAATAAATGTGTTTTTCCCAAACCAGAATCACCATAAATAAATAAAGGAATATATTGTTTTCCGGGATTATGTGCAATCATTTTTGAAGCAAGAAAAGCTTGCTTATTGCTTTCACCTTCAATGAAATTGTCAAATACAGCAGAATATTTTTTGGTAGGTATTTTTGTTACTGTTTTTGCAGCAGCAATTTCTTTAAGTTGCTTTTGATTTTCTTTGTATTGAGCAGCAGTCATAAAATTAAAAATTACTAAATGACCTAAATGTTTTTTAATTTCTTTAACAATAACGTCTTTTAAAGGAGTAATAACTCTAATAGCGAATTGTGATTTAACAACTAAGTTATATTCGTTTTGATCATTTCTAACTAACTTTGCAGTTGTGATGTAGTCATTGTAAACTTCTTCATCAACAATTTCGCTGGTTGAAAGTGACTCTTTAATTTTTAATCATAATTCAGTTTCATTCATAAAGTTATTCTCCTAACGTGTTTAGATTATAAAATAATTAACAGGTAAAAACTTTTAAAATGTTAATAAAATTGTTTTTGCTAACAGATTAATAAGACTAAGTTTTTAGATAAAATAGATTTTTCCAAGTCCGATTCTTATTTTCCACTTTTCCACATTAGACGTTTTTTATTGGGGAAAACTTTTGTAAAAAAAACTTTCTGGGGAAAAGACATCATTTATTTAAAATTCCTAATTCAAAACAAAGAGTTTTCATATATAATATTTATTGAAATTGTCTAAAAAAGGAGGATTGACGAAACTTATGAAAAGAACTTGACAACCATCAAAAATTAAAACTGCTCGTACTCACGGTTTCAGAGCGAGAATGGCTACTAAAAACGGAAGAAGAGTAATTAAAGCTCGTAGAGCTAAAGGTAGAGCTAAATTATCTGCTT
The DNA here is from genome assembly GCF_000518725.1 of Mesoplasma seiffertii ATCC 49495. Classification (GTDB taxonomy): domain Bacteria; phylum Bacillota_I; class Bacilli_A; order Mycoplasmatales; family Mycoplasmataceae; genus Tullyiplasma; species Tullyiplasma seiffertii. The sequence goes on from NZ_KI912486.1 coordinate 158,087, forward strand.
AATGCTTTAGATAGAAATCTTGATGAAGAACAAAAGAATTATCAAAGGAAACTTTGATTTTCAAAATATAATCTCTAAACAAAGAACCTTAAAAAATGTTTCTTTTGTTGTATATTTTGAAAAAACAGAAAACAATTTCTTAGAATATGGAATTAGTGTTGGTAAAAAAATTGGTAACGCTGTTATAAGAAATAAAATTAAGAGACAAATTAGAATGATGATCAATGACATTATTCAAACAAATAACGGTGACAAAAATTTCCGAATCGTTATTATCGCTCGAAAAGCAATGTTGGAAAAAGATTTTGAATTTAACAAAAAAGCTTTAACCAAACTAATTGAGCAACTTAAATAGAAAGGGGTATAACCTTTTGTATAAAGCAAATAACAATGTTATGAGTTATCTTAATCCACAAAAAATGGGTAAAGGTAAAGCTACAAAAAAAGAAATCTTATTAAAAGTTTGAAAATGAACTAAAATTTTAGGGTTTTTATTCATTATTATCTCTATGCTATGAGGATGTGTACAAATGTACCAATCTGAATACATGGTGCAAGAAATTTTAGATATGACAGGTAATAAAGTTATTACCCCCGGAGTTTCATTTGAAATTGCGATTCGATCATTAGGAGACTTACCTGGAAAAGACCATATTATTATTGGTAATGGGGTTGATGCTTCTGAATACGGTTACAATGTTATTACTAGTTGGGGAGAAGCCTTCAGTAAAACTGGATCTCCATTTTATGGATTCTTCGTATATCCAACAGCGTTTGTATTAACAGGAATCATTAAAGGATTTGCTGGAACACTGCAACCAGGATTTAGTAATAGTGAACAAAGTAAATACGGAGTTTCTGTATTCTTTGGAATCTTATTTACTGTGGTTATTATTAAGTCAATAACTTTAGCATTTACATGAAAATCACAGAAAAATCAGATTAAGATGCAACAAATGCAGCTAAAACAAGCGGAAATTCAAGCAAAATATAAAGATAAAAAAGATCAACTTTCAAAAAGTAAACAACAGCAAGAAACAATGGCGTTGTATAAAAAAGAAGGAATTTCTCCAATGTCATCAGTTGCTGGAGGATTTGCTTCAATGCCGTTCTTATTTGCGATTTACGCAATCGTTAGATCAACAAGAGCATTGAAAGTTGCCAATATTGGTCAAATTTCATTGGTTGCTAAACCTTGAGAACAAGTAACAAATGGAAATTGAATTTACTTTACTTTATTAGCAGTTTACTTACCATTGCAAATTATTTCGATGTTGTTACCAACATTGTTGCAATACCATAAACAAAGAAATATTACTTTGACTGAAGCTCAAAGAAAAGCACGTAAAAAACAATTAATCTTACAATTAGTAATGATGGTTGTATTCATCTTCATTGTCGCATCTGTTGCGTCAGGGGTTGCAATTTACTGAATTATTTCTTCAACATACCAAATTTTCCAAACACTTGGATTCCATGTTTATAACCAAAAACATATTAAAACTGGAAACCGAGAAAGAGAAAGAAGACTTCGTCAACAAGCGAAACAAACAAAATAATAAAGAATAGCGCAAGCTGTTCTTTTTTTGTATAAAATATTTGTAATAAACTAGAGGTGCCAAAATGAAATGATTTTTTACAGATTTTGATGGAACATTAAGAAATTCCCGATCAGCTAAAGTGGAAATAACTGACCAAGATTTGGAATTTGTGAAAACTTTACAGAAAGATGGTCACAAATTGATTGTAGCTACAGGAAGACCGTACTCATCAATTAGTAAGCATGTACAGACTGTCTATGACTTATATCCAGACTTTTATATTTGTAATGCAGGAGCAACAATTAATAGTCAAAATGGTGAAGTTTTATATACTCATGAATTTGAGAAACAACAGCAAGATTTGATAACAAAACAACTAATAGAGTTAGAAAACGAAATTACATCAGTTATTTATGCCACTGCTAATAACGAGAATATGTTATTTCATAAACAATGAGATAGTGAAAAAGCAAAACTATTTATTGATATGCAACCTCAAGATCAAGAAATTGATACATTGTTTGACAAAACATTGATTTGTTTCAAAATTCTATGTGACAAAAAAACTTGAAGTAAAATTACTCAATGACTAAGTAAACAATCTTTTGAAGTTAATTTAACTTCAAATAATGTTGAGGGGTTAACATTTAATGAAATTCATCCCCAAGGGATTAATAAAGGGAATGCCATTCGTGTGTTACAAAAGCAATTTGATTTTAAAGATGAGGATGTAATTGTAGCTGGTGATGATAATAATGATATTTCAATGTTCAACGAGTTTTACGACAATTCATATATTGTTGAACAAGAATATAACGCTGAAATTCGACAACTAGCAAAAACTGTTATTCAGCAAATAACTGAAATTGAGATTAATAGGAATGAGTAATAAAATGGCAAAATGATTTTTTACAGATTTTGATGGAACATTAAGAAATTCAAGAAATAAAGATTTGAGTTTAAATCCGAAAGACCATCAGTTTGTTTTAGATTTTATGGAACAAGGTAATGTACTTACAGTTGCGACAGCAAGACCATATATGCAAATCAAAAACTTTTTGAAAAAGCATTATAATTTAGTTCCTGATTATTTAATTTGTAGTAATGGAAGTTGTGTTTATGATAAGACTGGAAAACTATTGTATGACAATCCAATCCCTCAACGAGAACAAAATGAACTATTTAAATTATTAAAAAGTTTTCATGAACATCTTATTGGAGTAATTTATACAACAATTGATAAGGAAGAAGTTCTTTTTCACAAAACTTGAAATGAAGAACTGCGAGATGCTTATTTTGGAATGATGCCAGAAAATGATTCATTGGAATCGTTAGAAAAGCAGGCAATTTTATCAATGCGAATCATTGTTGATGAAGTCCTTAAAGAAAGGATTGAAAAACTGGTTGAAAAGTTTAAATCAACAATTGGATGTTTTATTTTTAATTTTGCTGATGGTATTTATATTGACATTACTTGTATCAAGACGACTAAGGGACAAGCAATTCGTGAATTACAACGATTTGTAAATTTTGCTGATGCTGATGTAATTGTGGCTGGTGATGATGTTAACGATCTTTCAATGTTTGAAGAATTTTATGAAAGTTCTTATCTTGTTAAGCAAGAACGAAATGAAAGTTTTCGAGATCGAGCAAAAAAAATAGTTGACCAAATACATGAAATTGAAGTCGAGTAATTAAAATGATATAATATTTATGCCGTAATAAAGATAACGTCTGAATTGGTCAGGACCGGAAGGTAGCAGCTATAAGGATCTGTGTCTTGTATTGCGGTTTTTTTGTGAGGTAATTATGAAAGAAAGTATGTTTGAACAATTAATGTCAACAGCAAAATTAGCATTGGAATCTGAAGATATTCCAGTTGCTGCTATTGTAATTGATGACGCTGGTAAAGTTGCTGGCGTTGGTTTTAATACTCGCAACAAGGAGCAAAATATTGCTTGTCATGCAGAAATTAATGCAATTAATCAGGCCATCAAAACTACTGGTAATATTAATTTGTCAGGTTACAAAATTATCTCAACATTAGAACCGTGTGAAATGTGCTATGGAGCAATTAAGCAAGCAAAAATTAAAAAAATTAATTTTATCTTGAGTAACGCAAAATTTGGAATTAATAATATTTATAGCATCAATGATATTGATATAAAACTGATCAAAGTTGGAACTAATCAACAGGAAAATGAATATCAAGAATTGTTAGAATCATTTTTTAAAAATAAACGTTAAAGAACTGAGAATATTCTCAGTTTTTATCTTTATATCTCAAAATATCAAACATTATAAATGATAAAATAATATGGAATAATGAGGAGGACTTATGATAGAAAATAAAAAATCACTGTATCGAACATATCGTCCCTCAACTTTTAAAGCTTTAGCAGGACATAAAAATGTTGTGGATATTTTAGTCAAACAGCTAAAAGAAAATAAGATTTCACATGCATTGTTATTTGCAGGTCAACGTGGAACTGGAAAAACATCAGTGGCAAGAATTTTTGCAAAAAGTGTCAATTGTAGTAATTTAATTGATGGTTTTTGTTGTGAAACATGTGAAAACTGTTTGTCAGCAAATAATAATTCAGCACCAGATATTTTTGAAATTGATGCAGCTTCAAATAACGGAGTAGATGAAATTCGTGGAATCAAAAATAATGTTGCAACATTGCCAGTTTTAGGAAAATATAAAGTTTATATTATTGATGAAGTACATATGCTAACTAAAGGAGCTTTTAATGCGTTATTAAAAACTTTGGAAGAACCACCAGCACATGCTTTGTTTATTCTAGCAACAACTGAGTATGCCAAAATTCCAGCAACAATTGTTTCTAGATGTCAAACTTTTAATTTTCAAAAAATTGATAAAAAATCTTTAAAAGATCGTTTGAAGTTAATTTGTAAAGAAGAAAATTATCTTATTAGTGAAGAAGTGTTAGATGAAATTTTCTACTTGTCGGAAGGATCTCTAAGAGATGCTTTGAATATATTAGAACAATTAATGATTGTAAATAATACAGAAATTAATATTGAGAGTTTAAAGGCAATATTTTATATTGCAACTAAGCATGAAAAAATTGCAATTATTGAAAGTATCATCAAAGGTGAAACAGAAGCAATTATTAGCTATTTTGAAAAAGCTGATGGTCAGGGGATGGACTTTGATGTATTTGCTTTGAGTCTAATAGAAATTATTAAAGAAGTTATTGAATACAAGTTAACCAATAATTTAGAATTTTTAAGAATTTTGGAAATAGATGATTTAAAAGTAATTAAAGAAGCATCGTTAGAATCAATGTTTAAATTAGCAGATAATTTAAGTGAGGCATATGCTAAAACTAAAGGAACAACTGTTAATTTTAATTATTTATTAATAAGTCTGTTGAAATCGGTTGGAACTGTTGAACAAAAGAATCAAGCAAATCAATCTGATCAACTTGTAGAAAAAACAGCAGAAATTAATATTGAAGTTGAGAAAAAACAAGTAGCAGAAGTTAAAACAACTGTTAACGACGAAATCCAAAACTCAAATTCAAATGTAACTGTCAGTCAAAAACAAACTTCAGTCACTGAAGAAAAACTTCATGCGGAAACAAAGATAATCGAAAAAACTGAAACTAAGGAAACAGAAAAAGTATCAAAAGTTGATGTAGAAGTTCCTGAACGAAAAGTACAGAAAATTGAGAAATCTACTGACGAGAAAGAAAGAATTTTTGAGGATGTCAAAAGTCCAGTAGTCACGCTTCTTTCAGAATTAGCAAATTTACAAAGTTTGGAAATTCTGAAAAATAGTAACCAAGAGGCACATTCGGTTGAAATGTCTAACATAATCAATTTATTAGTAGGTGCTAAAAAAGATTTACGAGATTTAATAGAAAACAAAATTAGCAGTTGATTTAAAACTGAAGATGGCACAAAATTAGTGCACCCAGAAAAAGCTGCGCTATTTTCCCCATTCTATAAAGTCAAAGTTGTAGCTGTATCAAATAAGGAAGTTTTGATAAGATGCGATGATATTGCTCAAGCAAAATTGCTATGTTTAAAATTGGAAAACAAGCAGTTTCGTCAATTAATTTTTAAAGAGTTTAATAAGGAATTTGTCATTTATCCAATTGATGAAAATAAATGAGAAGATGTCAAGATTGAATTTAAGAATTTAAAAGTAAAAAATAGTTTGCCAAGTTATCAAGAAATTAATGTAACTGATTATTATGAAAGTTTAGCTAAAGATAAATTAGAAAAAACTTTAAATGATGATCTGATTGAGGGTGCAGCAAAAATCTTTGATTTAGAAGAAATAGAAATAGGAGAATAAGATGAAAGAGTTTTTATTTGATGAATTAGTTGAAAAACTTCGAAAAACTGAAGGATTAACTAAAAAAACTACAGAACGTATGTTGACAAAATTAATTCAAAATGAAAACGCTTTTGAAAATTTTTTAACTAATCTTCAAGAAGTAAAACAAAAGATTACAATATGTGAAATTTGTTTTTATTATAAAGTCGAAAATGTTTGCCCAATATGTAGCGATAGTTCTAGAAATCAAAAAGTAATTTGTGTTGTTAGCACACCTTTGGATGCTAAAAATATTGAAAGTGTCGGTAAATACAAAGGAGTTTATGCAATCTTAAATGGAGAAATTAATTTAGCTAAAAACGTAACACCCGATAAATTAGAAATTGAAAAACTTTTTGTCAGATTGGATTCTGAAAGTGAATTAATTTTGGCACTAAATGCAACTTTTGAAGGTGAAGTAACAGCTAATTTTATAGCTCAACAAGCAAAAAAACAAAAAATTAAAACTACAAGAATTGCAAAAGGAATTCCAATGGGGGGAAGTCTAGATTATATGGACGAAAGTACTTTGGAAAATGCTATTTTAAATAGAAAGAACTATGAGGGCTAAAATATGTTTATTACAATTGAAGGAATGGATGGATCTGGTAAAACTACCGCGATTGCACCGATTAAAGAATGTTTAGAATCATTAGGTTATAAGGTTTTATTAACTAGAGAACCTGGTGGTCATAAAGTATCTGAAGAAATTCGCAAAGTTATTTTAGCTGATTACAGTGAAGGTATGCATCCTTGAACTGAAGCATTATTGTATATTGCTTCAAGAAAAGAGCATATTGATAAAGTGGTAGTTCCAGCATTGCAACAAGGTTATGTAGTTATTTCTGATCGTTTTATGGATTCAACTAGTGCATATCAAGGAAATGCTCGTGGATTAGGAATTGCAAAAGTTAATGAAATTCAAGAAATTGTTTTGGATGGATGTATTCCCGATTTAACAATTTATTTTGACCTAAATATGGAAGAAGCTGAAAGAAGAATTAATAAACGCCCGGAATTAAAAAATCGTCTTGATCGTGAAAATTTAGATTTTAAGCTAAAAGTTAAAGACGGATATGATCAACTAGTTAAAAGTTTCCCAAATAGAATTAAAGTTATTGATGCCAATTTAGGAATTGAGGAAGTTCAACAACAAACTAAAAAAATAATTGTTGAAGCGATTGAAAAATGAAAAGTACAGACTTAATCGGACATTTACGAAATCTCTATAAAGAGAATAATTTGTATAGTTCAATAATTCTCAATTCTAAAAAAAACGAGACTAATTTAGAAGTTGCAGATGAAATTATTCGTAATATATTTTGCATAGAGCACTTAGAAGCTCAAAAAAGTTGTAATAATTGCCAAAGAGTCATCATGCATAAAAATTTAGATATTATATATATAGGTGACGGGGCAACCGCGATTACTAAAAATGAAGTCCAGACTGTTATTCAAAAAATGTCAATGACGGCATCAGAAAATAATGGTAATAAGGTTTATGTAATTGCTAATATTGAAAACTTAAAAGTTGAAGCAGCAAACTCGCTTTTAAAATTTTTAGAAGAACCACCGGCCAGAACTTATGCATTCTTATTATCCAATGATCGTAGTAAAATTTTGCAGACGATTAAGTCAAGATGTAAATTATTTGTTATTCAAGATAATCAGGAAAATTTTGAGAATAATATTTTTGAAAATATTTTGTTTTCAAAAAACCAAAATAGTTATTTATTAGCTGCCCAAGAACTTAAAAAAATCTCTAAAAAAGATTTAATTATGATGGTTGAAGAAAGTTACTCACGCACAGTTATTAAAAACTTTCCAAAATTTGCGGAAGCAACTTTACTACTAATTGAAGATTTGAAATATGTGGTCAATCCAAATTTATCGATTGATAATTATTTTATTACTATAGCAAAGGCGATCTAATGAAAGTACTAAACGAAATTTTAGGATATAAAAACCTGCAGCTTTATCAAGATAGTGAAATGTTTAATTTCACATTAGATAGTATTTTAGTTGCGCGTTTTGCAAATCTTAGCAATAAACGCACAAAAATTGCTGATTTTGGAACTAATAATGGAGTCATACCATTAGTTATTAGTAAGTATACTAAGGCCTCAATTATCGGAGTTGAAATTCAAAAGAAAGCAGCAGACCTTGCCCAAGAAAATGTAGTTTTAAATAATTTACAAAAACAAATTACAATTGTTTGTGATGATATAAAAAACTTTGCAAAAATTAATCATGATTCACTGGACTTAATTATTTGTAATCCACCGTTTTTCAAAATGGATGGTAAGCCCAAATTACGGGAAGTGAGTGAAGCAGTTGCAAATGCTCGACATGAGACGTTAATAACTTTGGACGAAATCGTTCAATCAGCAGCGTTGGCTTTAAAAAATGGTGGTGTTTTTACACTAGTTCATAGAGCTGATCGAGCAGGAGAAATAATTGCTACGTTTACAAAGCATCGAATTGTTCCGAAGCGGATTCAATTCGTGCATTCAAAGATTGATCAAGCGGCTAAGACTATTTTAATTGATGGTGTTCTTAACGGAAATTTAGGAACAGAAATCTTGCCACCGTTAATTGCGCACAATGACGATGAAACTTACACTAATGAATTGCTAACTCTTTTTAGAGATTAGGTCTATACTTTTTGCTAAAAGTAAGTCTATAACCGAAAAATAAATTGAAAACCATAAATTGTAGATTTGAATTAGAATAAAACCTTTTTGTTATATAAATATTGTTGTTAATTATTAATACTAAAGAGTAAAGGCGGCCAGTTTTATATGGAAATTCAAAAAATCATATCAAAAATCAAATTATTTTCACAAGATACTAACAGTAACTATGCATTGACTAGTAAAGTTATTTTAGAAAATATGGAAACAGTAGTATCATCAAGTATTTCAAAAGTTGCTCAAATGGCATATACTTCATCAACTTCGATTACAAGATTTTGTCAGCAAGGATTAGAACTTGATGGATTTGGTGAGCTACAAACAATTATTAAATTATACTTAAAAAACCAAGAATCACGTATCATTCATGAAGAAACAACTAGGAATGAAAACACTAGTTATAAGAGTGATGAATGGATATTTAATGAGACCATTTGGGCATTAGAAGAAACTCGAGAATTAATAAATGATGTTGAGTTAGAAAAATCAGCAAATGAAGTTAAAAAAGCTAAAGTAATTGCAATTATTTCATTTAATAACGGACTTGATATTTTGTCCGAAATTGTTAATAAGTTATCGATGGTAGGATTACCTCCAGTTGTGATTCAACAGCGAGAAGTGTTAGAGCATGTTAGTGATATATGCGATGAAAATTGATTATTTATTGCAGTTACATACTTTGGAGAACGTAAATTTGTTGCAGAGTCACTTGCAAAAATAAAACAAAATGGTTCAACAGTAGCTTTAATATCAATCAATCATCAAAATGATTATGTTAAATATTCTGATGTCTGAATTCAATTTTCAGGAATTAATGATAGTGATCCTTTACAAATGACCAGATATTCAACTATTTCAGCGTTACTATACACATTTCAAATGTGCTTTATTAAAATTCTGCGTCATGACCCAGAACGATTTAAAAAAATTTATCGAAAATGCAAGATTGATGTACCAGAATTGGAAGTTGAACATGAATGTGACGATGAATGTGAAATTGAATGTGACAAAGCGATTCAAAAAGAGGAGCAAACTTCAGTTGAAAATGAATTGACAAATCAAACAGTCAAAAAAGAATCTGAGTAATATTTTAAGGAGCATGAGCATTTCATGTTCTTTTTTGTTTTAAAAATCCTATATTATTAAAATATAAAAGGAGAGGGCTAAATGATAAATTTAAATAAAAGTGAGCAATATTTGGTTGCTGTATCAGGTGGTCCTGACTCAATGTTTTTATTAAACAATATTAAAAATTATAAGATTGTTGTGTGTCATGTTAATTACCATTTTCGAGAAGACTCGGACAGAGATCAAAAAATTGTTGAAGCTTTTTGCCAAAAACATGGCATTAAGTATGAAATTTTAAATATAACGACTGATTATACAAAACTCAAGCAAAATTTCGAAGAATTTGCACGAGAAGTTCGCTACAACTTTTTTACTGAAATTGGAGTAAAGTATAAAATTAGTAATTTGTTAGTAGGCCATAATTTCAACGATTTGGTAGAAACTTATATTATGCAAAAACAACGCCAAAATAACGTCGATTTTTTCGGACTTCGCCCAGTTACAACTTATAAAAATTTGACAGTAATTCGCCCAATATTAAATTTAGTAAAAAGTGAAATTATTAAAAATCTTGAAGAAAATGGCATTTCATATGCAAATGACATAACAAATTCAGACACTAAATATTTAAGAAACTCAATTCGTAAGGAATTAACCGAAGATAAATTTGCAGCCTATCGTCAACTAATTGATCAAGAAAATAAAGAGTTAGAGTTATTAAAGAACGAAGTCGATTTTTATACCTTAAATAATCTCAGTGCTGATGAACTAATTTTGCAGCAAAAGCTTTTTAACTTTAGTCAAGAAAAGATTCAAAGAATTATTTTCAAGTATTTTGCAATTTTAAAAAAAGGCTTTTTATTACAAAAACGAAAACACAAAACAGTCAATGAAATTGCCCAACGAATAAAATCATCAACAAAGCCATTTTGAAAAATTCAGTTGAATGAATTTTTTTTAGTGAAAGATTTTGATCGTTTGTACTTAGTTCCAGTTGAAGCCTTTAACTTTAAAACAGTAGTAATTAATTCGAAAGCGGATTTACATTTAGTAGAAGAATTTATTAACTGATTAGAAATTTTTAATGCAATAAAAAGTGATGGAGAGTCATACCCATATGTTGTTTCAAATGATTATGAAACTTATAAACAAATAACAACGGTTGGTTTTGCTAAAACTAATCGCTATTTGATTGAAAATAAAATTCCTTATCGAAAGCGAATTTTTAAAGCTGTTGTTTATCAGCAAAATGAACGACGAATATTAAACAAAATGACGAGATAACAAGTTAAAAAAGCGGCTATAATATGTTATTATTATTTATATTTAGCCAAAAGGAGAATACTGATGAAAAAGAAAAAAAGTTCTTTATGGTTCTGGATAATTTCATTACTAATAGTTGCAGTTATTATTGCAATTATTGTTTTTACAATTAAAGGAACAACCCAAGTTATCGGATGAGAAGAATTTATCGGATATATGGGTAGATCTGAAGAGAAGATCAAGAATTTAGTTGTTTATAATTCAATAAATGGAACAACACAGATTCATGGGATTATTAATGGAGACAAGGGATGAACCAAATTTGTTGTTTATCCTACTCAATATCAAGTTAATATTGTAGACGACATATTGGCAGGTAAAGTTCCATCTGATATTCCAGGTTGAGGTGCACTAGTTCAAAAATGAAAAGAAAATAGTTGAGCTATAAAATTATGGGGAAATAAATCAACAGTTCCTTATCAACCTTCATCTGCAGCAGCAATAATTTCATCAATATTACCAATGATTATCTTAATTGCTTTATATATTGGAATTTACTACTTCATGACTAAAAATAGTGGTGGAGCAGGTGGACCTGGTGGAATGTTTGGAATGGGTAAAAATAGAGCTCGTCAAACTAGATCAGATGTTAAATTTGCAAACGTAGCTGGTATTGAAGAAGAAAAATCTGAATTAGTAGAATTAGTTGATTATTTAAAAAATCCACAGAAATATGCTGCAGCCGGAGCTAGAGCACCAAAAGGTGTGTTAATGGAAGGTCCTCCAGGGACTGGAAAAACCTTATTAGCTAAAGCAGTTGCTGGAGAAGCAGGCGTAGCCTTTTTCTCAATTGCTGGTTCAGAATTTGAAGAAATGTTTGTAGGGGTTGGAGCAAGTCGTGTTCGTGAAATGTTCAACGACGCTAAAAAAGCAGCGCCAGCAATTATCTTTATTGATGAAATTGATGCTGTTGGACGTAAACGTAACTCAGGAATGGGAACAGGAACTAATGAACAAACACTTAACCAATTGTTAGTTGAAATGGATGGTTTTGGAACAAACGCTGGAATCATCGTAATGGCAGCAACAAACCGTGCTGATGTTCTTGACCCTGCGTTATTAAGACCAGGACGTTTTGATAGAGTAATTCAAGTGTCATTACCAGATATTAAAGAACGTAAAGCAATTTTGGCATTACATGCAAAAGGTAAAAAAATAGCAGCTGATGTTGATTGACATCGAGTAGCTGAAAGAACTCCAGGATTTTCTGGAGCGCAATTGGAAAACGTGTTAAACGAAGCCGCAATTTTAATGGTTCGTGAAGGTCGTGACATTATTTCAATTAAAGAAATTGATGAAGCAATTGATCGTGTTGTTGGGGGACCAGCTAAAAAATCACGTGCAATGACTTTATTAGACAAACAAATTGTTTCTTACCACGAATCTGGTCATGCCTTAATTGGATTAAGACTTGACAGCGCATCTAAAGTTCAAAAAGTAACAATTATTCCACGTGGAAATGCTGGTGGTTATACTATTATGACTCCACGAGATGAAACAATATTCTCTTCTAAAAAAGATTTATATGCAACAATTGCTGGATATTTAGGTGGTCGTGCAGCTGAAGAAATTATGTTTGGAAAAGATAACGTAACTACTGGAGCACATGATGATTTAGATAAAGCGACAAACATTGCAAGAAGAATGGTTGTTCAATTCGGGATGTCAGATTTAGGAATGACTAAATACTTAACTATGGCAGAAGAATCTTATGGAAAAATGGAAGGGACATATTCTGATGCAACAGCATTAAGGATTGACTCAGAAATTGAGAAAATTTTAAATGAGGCATATGTGCTGGCAGTTAAAATTATTAAAGAAAATAAAGATACTTTGGAATTGTTAGCTGAATCTTTACATGTTTTGGAAACAATTACTGCAGAACAAATTGATTACATTGATAAATATAATCAACTGCCACCTGAAGTTATTGAAGAAAAAAATAAATATCAAAAAGAAAAAGAAAAAATTGAAGCAGGAGAAATTATTGACATTGATTTAGATGATCTTGTTGAAGAAGTTGACACGCCTGTAGAAATTATTGAACCAGTGATTGAAGATACACCAGTTACTGATGAACCAGAAGAACAAAAATAATAAATAATTAAATAACGAAATGATTAGTCATTTCGTTATTTTTATAGAAAACGAGATACAAAATATGGATATGCGAATTCGTGGAATAAGTTCCAAACACAATGCAAAAATTTCAATTGTTGATTTAACAGAATCAATGCAAAAAATTGTTAATCTACAAGAATCAAACCCTTTAGTGATGATTGCCCTTTCAAAATTTACTACAGCAAACGCTTTACTAGCAATGGAATTGAAAAATGGGGAAAGAATGACAGCAAATATTACTACTAAGGATGGGGCAATTGGTAAAATGATTACCGAGTTTCAAAATGACAAAGTTCGTAGTTACGCTCAACGTAATAACTTTAACTGTGAAGAAATTTTAAAAATGAGTAATCCAGTTATCGGAGCCGTTGGATCTGAGGGTAATTTATTAATCAGTCAGGATTTAAATATGCGTGATCCCTATGTGTCAAATACTGATCTTGTAGATGGAAGTATCGATTTAGATTTCATGAATTATTTGAGAACTTCTAATCAAGTTCAATCGTTCATTACAACTAAAGTAGCATTAAATGAAGATTTAACAATCAAAAAAGTTGTAGGAATTTTAGTGCAATTGTTGCCAACTCATACAGAAGCTGATATTGACTATTTGGAGCAAAAAATTGGTAATAGTAATTATGTTGGAGAAATTTTATTAAAGTCTACTAATTATGAAGCATTAATTAAAGAAATCATTGAAGATGCAATAATATTGGAACAACGTGAATTAATTTTTGAATGTACATGTTCTAAAGAAAAAGTAATGCGTTCAATTAAGATGCTTGGACAAGCTGAAATTAAAAGTATTATTGAAGAAAAAAAACAAGTAGAGACTATATGTGAATTTTGTAATAAAAAATACTTAATTAGCTCAACAGAAATTTCTGAACTTCTAGATTAAATAAAACGGTTAATCTATAAAAAAGTAAACTTATTGTGTGATAAAATAATTTTGACATTGTTTTGAAATTAGAGGAGGATAGATGACAAATTCTACAAAACTGGAAAAACTAAAAGAAGCTTTAGCAAGTACAGAAAAAAATTTAGAGTGACAAAAGCAATCTTTAATTGAGGAAAATCCTGACCGTGACAAGTTAATTGAAAAATTAGAGAAAGTTGCTGTAGATTTAAAAACAAAAATTAATAAACTTGAACCTATTAACAGTGAAGTTAATGAACAACAAGAAAACTTAGGCACTCACGAAAATCAATCAACTGAAACTGAAGTTGTTATTGAAGAAACAGTTGTAAATGAAGTTACTGGAAAAACTTCAAAAGCAAAGGTTTCTAAAAAAACTGTAAAACCTGAACCAGTAATTGATGATGCTGAAAGAAAATTTGTAGTCGTTGGAGAAAAACCGGAATTTGAAGAAGGAGTTAAAGGTTTAAAACAAAAACTTAAACTTCAAAAACAGTTAACTGCTAAATACTCAAAAAGTATTTTAGATGGTGATGTTGTTACAACTGAAAATTACCAACCAAATTTAGAAAAACACATTATAGAATTAAAGAACGTGCGTAAATCTTATATTACAGGAGATTTAGAAACACCAGTTTTAAAAGGAATCGATATTATTTTAGACAAGGGAGATTTCATTGTAATTTTAGGACCTTCAGGTTCTGGAAAAACTACTTTCTTGAACATTATTTCAGGACTAGACAAGGCCAGCGAAGGAGATGTATTTATATTAGGATCAAATTTAACACTGTTAAAAGATTCTCATTTAACTAAATTCCGTCGCCGTAATGTTGGGTTTATTTTCCAACAATATAACTTGTTAACTAACCTAACAGCTAAAGAAAATGCTGAAGTTGGAGAAAACCTTTCATCTAACAAAGAAAATGCAATGTCAATTGAAGATATCTTTACAACTATTGGAATGGCTGAGCAAATGAATAAGTACCCTCACCAAATGTCAGGGGGGCAACAACAACGTGTGTCAATTGCTCGTGCTCTTGCAAAAAACCCAAACATTCTGTTTGCCGATGAACCAACTGGGGCTTTGGATGAAGAAATGGGACGTAAAGTTCTTGAAATTTTAGTTAAAGTAAATCGTGAATACAAAACAACAATTGTTGTTGTTACTCACAACCCAAATATTGCTAAAATTGCTAATACTGTAATCAACATTAAAAATGGATTAATCGATAGTTTGGAACATAATGAAAATCCTGCTGATCCTCAAACAATTGATTGATCATAATTATCAACAAATATTTATTTAAAAGCTTATTTAATTTGAGAAAATATTCTCAAAAGCAATAAGTTTTTATTTACTTTTAAAACAAAAAGTAAAGAACTTTTTAAGTATTTCAAATATTTTTATTGTAAATTTAATTCATGAAAAGAAAAGGGAGAAAAATTATGTCTGAAAACAAAAAACCATACGTATATGAATTAATTCGCAACCGTCGTGCTACTAAAAAAATGGTAGCAGATTATACAATTGATGATGATAGCCTAAAATCAATCACTGAAGCAATTCGTTGAACTTCTGCTAGTTATGGAGTTTTCAGCTATCGAATTATTGTTTTACCAAAAAATAGTTTACGAACAGAGCTGGCACCATACTTTTTTAACCAAAGCCAATTTGTAAATGCTAGTCATGTCATTCTATTTGTAAGTGCCAAAGAAAAGTACTTACGTGAGTCACTTATTGAGAAAAGTATTGAAGCTACTGTACCAGTTGCTGCCATGCGTTATTCACGAGTAGAAGCAGTTTACAGTAATTGAAAACAAAATCATGTCCTACCTGACTGATGAGCGCAGAAACAAGCTTATATAGGTTTAAGTAGCGCAATGATCGCAGCAGCAGATCTTGGAGTTGCGACAGGACCAATGGAAGGCTTTGACAAAGATGGAGTTAATGATATTTTAACTAAGCATAACTTAATTAATCCTGAAAATGAACAATTTGTTGTTGCCCTAGGTATGGGGAAACCTGATTTACAAGATCCATATGTTCACTTTTTTGAAAAAGTTCGTATGGAAGAAAGTGAATTTACAACAATTTTAAAAGAAGACTAGAAAGCTTTTATAGACTAATTTTTGTTAAGTAACCTATCCTTATAAATTTTTGAAGCAAGTACTCAAAAATTTATAAGGTTTTTTTATGTTGACAAAAGAAACAATTCCTTTTTAAACTAATGTTTCTTTTCACTTTGAGTTCTTAGTTTTGTTGTGTTTTGGAACTTAAAAAGTTAAAATTAATTTATTATGGAGGTAATTTATGCCAATTTTAAAATTTAGTGGAGTTAGTACAGAATTAGTAGAAAAATATTCACAGTTAATTGATGAAATTGGAGAGTTGGTGAATGCTGCTCCAGAAAACATTATGTTCATTAGTGAGCAAAGTGAAATTTTTCCTAAAACAGGAAATCAAGCGCCAATTTTTGTTACAGTTGAATGAATGGCTCGTTTAGATAAGCAAGAGCTTTTAGCAAAGCATTTGACAAATTTTTTTAAAGATTATGGAACCAAGGTTGGAGTCTTTTTTACAGATATTAATAGTAAATGATATATGAATGGAAATAAAGTAGGTTAAAATGAAAATCGGGAATATTGAAATAAAGGGAAAAGTGATTCAGGGACCAATGGCCGGAATCTCGAATGCACCGTTTAGAGTTATTGCAAAAGAAAAGGGAGCAGCTCTAGTCGTTGCCGAAATGGTCTCAATTGAAGGAATGGTTCACGAAAATGCTAAAACTTTTAGCATGCTAGCAGTTGATCCAACTGAGCATCCAATGAGTATGCAAATTTTTGGAAATGATGTTGAATCATTTACTAAGGCAGTCAAATGAATTGATGCAAATGTAGACTGCGATATTATTGATTTAAATATTGGTTGTCCTGCTCCTAAAGTCGCTGTTCGTTCTGCATCTGGATCAAGTTTATTAAAAACACCAGAATTAATTTATGATATTGTTAGAGCGGTTGTTGCTAATACTAAAAAGCCGGTAACTGCAAAAATTCGTTTAGGATGAGATAAAGATAGTGTTAACGCGGTTGAAGTTGCTCAATTAATTGAAAAAGCTGGAGCAAGTGCAATTGCGGTTCACGGACGCACACGTGCGGATTTTTATACAGGTCATGCAGACTGAGAAAAAATTAAACAAGTTAAGGATGCAGTTAAAATTCCTGTTATCGGTAATGGCGATGTCGTTGATGCTAAATCAGCTAAGAAAATGTTAGATGAAACTGGATGTGATGCTGTAATGATTTCTCGTGCTTGTCAGGGAAACCCCTGAATCTTTGGACAAATTAATCATTTTTTAAAGACAGGAGAAGAAATTCCTGGACCCAGTTTAGAAGAATGAAAAGCAACTGTTGAAAAGCATGCTAAGATGTTAGTTGAATTAAGAACCGAAGAATGAGGAATGCGAGAATTTAGAAAACATTTAGCATGATACTTGGATGTTTTACCATATAAACCAAATGTTAAGGCGCTTAAAGATAAGGCCAATCAAATTTTGACATTAGATGATATTCAAGTAATTATTCAAGAATATATTGATGCAAAGTAAATAAACAAAAGAAAGGATAACCAACAATGGCTATTGAAGAAAGAAAATTTACGGAACAAGAACAAATTCGCCGTGAAAAATATCAAAAATTAGTAGAAAAAGGTCAAGACCCTTATCAAATTAGTAAATATGTAAAAACTGCATCTTTGACTTCTTTGAATAATGAATTTAATCATTTTACAAAAGAAGAATTAGCAAATTTAAAACAAGAAAATATTTCTGTAGCAGGACGCATCAAACTTTATCGTGAAGCTGGTAAAAAAGCCGCTTTCGTAAATATTGATGATCAGGATAGTTCAATTCAACTTTATGTAAGAATGGATGAAATTGGGGAAGAAGCGTTTAATGATTTTCGTGAGTTAGACTTAGGAGATATTATTGGAGTTAAGGGAATTATGATGAAAACTGATCATGGTGAATTAACTCTTAGAGTTAAAGAATACACATTACTTTCTAAAGCGTTAAGACCATTACCAGATAAACATTCAGGAATTCAAGATATTGAAGAAAAATATCGTCGTCGTTATGTTGATTTAATCACTAATCATGAAGTTCGCCAGACATTCCAAAAACGTTCTAAAATTATCCGCACAATGCAAAACTTTTTAGATTCAAAGGGTTACATTGAAGTAGAAACTCCAATTTTACACTCTGTAAAAGGGGGAGCAGCAGCGAAACCATTTATTACTCACTATAATGCTTTGGATACAGATGTTTATCTACGTATTGCAACTGAACTACATTTAAAACGTTTAATTGTTGGAGGGTTTGAAGGAGTTTATGAAATTGGTCGTATCTTTAGAAACGAAGGAATGAGTACTCGCCATAATCCCGAATTTACAAGTATTGAACTGTATGTAGCTTATGAAGATATGAATTTCTTAATGGGTTTAACAGAAGAAATTTTCAAAATTTGTAATCAAGCTATTGGTAATCCAGATGTAATTACTTATGGTGGGCATAAAATTGATTTGTCAAAACCATTTAAAAGATTACATATGGTAGATGGAATTAAAGATATTACCGGAGTTAATTTTTGAGACCAAATGACAGTTGAACAGGCGTTAACTTTAGCAAAAGAACATAATGTTCATGTCGAAAAACATCAAGAAACTGTTGGACATATTATTAACTTATTCTATGAAGAATTTGTTGAAGCAACAATAATTGAACCAACGTTTGTTTATGGACATCCAAAAGAGATTTCACCACTATCAAAAACAAATCTTGAAGATCCACGTTTTACAGATCGCTTTGAGTTATTTATTATTGGAAGAGAGTATGCTAATGCGTTTTCAGAATTAAATGACCCAATTGATCAATATGAAAGATTTAAAGCTCAAATTGAAGAAGAAGCAGCAGGAAACGATGAAGCAAATGATATGGATCTTGATTTCATTGAAGCATTAGAACATGCAATGCCGCCAACTGCGGGAATTGGAATTGGAATTGATCGTTTAGTAATGTTACTAACAAATTCTGAGTCAATTAAAGATGTGTTATTATTCCCTCAAATGAAGCCAAAAGAATAATTGCAGAACTGCGAATTTTCGCAGTTTTTTTATTAGTTGATAATAAAATAGTTTATCATTGGTAACGGTTTTAAAATGATTAAGATTAAGTTATAATTTATTATGCGAGTTAATTACACGGATTAACTCCTTGGCTTAACGGCCCACAAGACCATAAGGAGAATTTAATTATGATTAGAAAATATGAAATTATGTATATTCTTGATCAAGACGTTAAAGACGCTAAAGAATTATCAGACAAATTGAATGGTATTTTAGCTGAAGGTGGAAAAATTGTTGAAAGTAAAGATTTAGGTTTAATGAACTTTGCTTACGAAATTAACCACAAGAAAAAAGGATTCTATACAGTAGTTATTGTTGAAGCAACAACAGCTGCAGTTGCTGAATTTGAACGTGTTGCGGGAATTGACAAAAACGTTGTAAGAACATTAGTATTAAATACTGAAAACTTACAAAACTATGAACAAACAACAGAATTATCAAAAACAGATATGACAAAATTTGAAGAAGAACGTCGTGAAAGAAGAAACTTCAAAAAACCATTTAACAAAAACTTTAATAGAGATGAAGCACCAAAAGCTGAAGCTCCAAAAGCTGAAGAAGTTAAATAGTATTAATTGTAAGAAAGAGAAGGGGACAACCATATGAACCAAGTTAGTTTAATTGGTAGATTAGCCAGAGATCCTGAACTAAGAGAAGCTGGAAATGGATCTAAATTTGTAGGTTTCACATTAGCAGTTTCTGAATTTAGTCGTGATAAAGAGTTTACAAACTTTATCCCATGTGTAGCATGAGATAAAGCTGCTGAAAATATGGCTAAATTTTTAAAAAAAGGTAGCTTAATTGCAGTTACAGGAAGAATTTCAGTGAGATCAAACAATACAAACGGTAAATACGAAACTATCGTTAATGTAAACGCTGACCGTGTACAATTCCTTGAATCTAAAGGTAGCAGCAATTCATCAACTACTTCAAGCCAATCACCTCAACCTGATTCAAACTTTGATTTAGATCAAAATAATGGTTATGGTCAACAAGATCAACAACCAGTTGGGAACCTTTCTAATGAAGATGAAATCATTTTAAGTGATGATGATTCTATATTATGAGATTAATAACAGAAGGAGTAAAATTTTATGCAAAAAAAATTCGTTAAAAAAAGAAAAAAAGTTAATTTCTTTGCTAAGAATAATATTAAATACATCGATTATAAAGATGTTGAAATGTTAAAAAAATTTATCTCAGGAAATGGCCAAATCTTACCAAGAAGAGTTACTGGTACATCTCCAAGAGACCAAAGAGTTTTAGCTTTAGCTATTAAAAGAGCACGTCAAATGGCTTTATTACCATACGTTGTTGAATAATAGTAAATGTATTTAAAACCACTTTTAGTGGTTTTTTTATTTTCCCCAGCAATCGCCTTAATAAGTCAATGTTTTTATAATAAAATAAGAATAAGAAATGGAGCTGATTATATGAAAGTTATATTTTTAAAAGATGTTAAAGGTCAAGGAAAAAAAGATGAGGTTAAAGAAGTTTCTGATGGATATGCAAGAAACTACTTACTACCAAATGGGCTTGTTAAATTAGCTACTGAAAATAGTATTAAAACATTAAAAACAAAACTTCAAACTGCTAATGAAGAACAAGAACTAGCAAAAGCGCAAACAATGCTAATCAAAAAAGCAATTGAAGAAGTAACACTTAAATTTAAGTTACAAGTTATTGATGATAAAGCATTTGGTTCAATTTCAAATCAAGATATTGCTGAGCAATTGGCAAAAGTTTATCACATTACTGTAGATAAAAGAAAGTTTATTAACTTTAAAAATTTAAACCAAATTGGGTTACATTATGTTCGTATTAAATTAGAATTTGGAATTGAAGCCAAATTGAAAGTAGAAATTAAGGAAGCGTAAAATGGAAAGTCAAACACAGCAACAATTTGAGGTATTGGATCAAGCAGAAAAAATTGTGCTTGCAATTGCAATTCATTCTCCTAATGCATTACCTGATATTTTGGTGCGTTTAGTAAGCGATGATTTTTACAGAAGTGCTCATAAGTTAATTTTTAATGCAATTATTGAGTTAAACCAAAACTCAAAGGAACTATCAACGACAACTGTCGCAATGCACTTGGAAAGTAAAAAACAATTAGAAAAAGCTGGTGGAGCTGAGCAAATTTCTGAAATTGGAAATTATTTTTATACTGATGAAGGTGTAGAAGATTATATTGATATTGTTTTTAAAGCAAGTATGTCAAGAAAATTCGATTCGACACTTATGAAAATTCAGGAGCTACGTAAAAGCAACTCTAGTCTAGAAGAAGTTTTAAATCAAGCTCAAAGAGAATTATTAGAAATAGATTTGGAAGCTAAAAAAACTGAAATTGCTTCAATTGGACTTGCTGCCAAAGAAGTTATTAAAAAGATTAAAGATTTAGAACAACGTGAAGAAACTTTAACTGGGGTTACAACTGGATTTGCTAAATTGGATAAAATGACATCAGGATTGCAAGCCTCAGATTTAATTATTTTAGCGGCTCGTCCTTCAGTTGGGAAAACAGCTTTTTCATTAAATTTAGCTTACAATGCTGCCAATCAAGGGCGCAAGGGAGTGGCAATTTTTTCAATCGAAATGCCAAAAGAACAATTAACTCAAAGAATTTTAGCAACGATGACGCAAATTGATTCTACAAAATTGCGTACAGGAAAAAACTTGCAAAAAGATGACTGATTAAAAATAACAAGAGCAGATGATCGTTTGCAATCAACAAATATTTTTATTGATGACACACCAGGAATTACAATTCAACAAATTCAATCAAAATTACATAAATTAAAGCGTGATCATGAAGTTGAATTATGTATTATCGATTACTTGCAATTGATTACAACACCAGGAGCTAGTGGTAATGATCGCCAAAACGAGATTTCTAATATTTCACGACAATTGAAACGCATTGCTCGTGATACAGGAATTCCAATTGTTTGTTTATCACAGTTATCACGTGGAGTTGAAAAACGTGAGGATAAACGACCATTAATGTCAGACTTACGTGATTCAGGAGCAATCGAACAAGATGCCGATATTATTATGTTTTTATTCCGTGATGATTATCAAAATCACAATCGTACTCCAGAGCAAATTGAAGATCCAATTTCAGAAGTGGAGCTAATTATTGCTAAACATAGAAATGGTTCAACTGGAACAGTAGAATTATATTTTGATAAAGCGCATGGTAAATTTACCGATAGAAACTAAGGGTCTTTTAAAACTCTTTTTTATTGTTATAATATATATAATTGTGCTTTAAAGGCAAAATATCTAGAAAGAGGATACTATATGAAAAAAATATTGGGACTTTTAATGTCAGCAACAATTGTTTCAGCAGGTACAGCGTCTGTTATTGCGTGTTCAACACCCGTTAAAAATATTCCTACATATTTTGCGAACTCTGAAAACATGTTGAATGAAGCTGACTTTGTTAAATGAGATAAAGAAAATAATAAGTATATAAACGATGCAGAGGCGTTTAAGGAATGAAAAGAAAAGAAAGCCGTTGATCAAAAAGAAGCGATTAATATCGGGTTAAATGGAAGAACTGGAGTTTTTAACCGTTTACGTTCAGACATTTCGAATGTTTTGACTTATAGTGGTCGTGAAACAACCCAAGACCAATTCTTATCACACAAAAAGATTTTTGAAGGAAGCGATGAAGGAACTAGCGTTGACGGAATTTATAATGAAATTTTAGGAACACCCGAAGAATATTATGGTAAATTTCAAAATACTGAAATCTCATCTTTATTAGGTCTATATCAATTACAAAAATTTGTAGATGATGGAAAAGTTGATGAAGAAATTGCAAAAAAAGCATCTGGTGGTAAACTGGAAGTTGTTGAAGATAATTTGGAATTCTTCAAATCAGTTGCAAGTGAGGGTGAATATAGTTCAAAAAATGGGTCTTTTACAAAAATTGAGTATAGTTTTGAAACAGCTAATGCTGATAACAAAATTGCTTATTTGGAAAATGCTGAAACAATTGAAAGCGATAAGTTGGCAGTTGGTGAATATTTATCTCCCGAAACAAATGTTTATGAACTAACAGAGGAATCAGCAAATAAGGCTAAAGGGCAAACTGGAAATGCAGCTTATGATCCTTTTGGTCAAAAAACGATTTCACAAGATACAGTTGTAGCAGCTGACATTTTCAAGGATGCAGAGTTTACTAAAAAAGAAAAAACTGATGAGTTTAGAAAAGAATACTTAACAGTTACTCCCGATAAACTTGATGATTTGAAGTTTGAGTATGTGGCTACTAAAGATAAAGATAAAGAGGATAAATTTTCTTTAACAGTTAATAATAAATTATCTTATGTTACTGCACCAACAACAATTGATGTTAAATATGTTTATAATACTGACGTTGAATTAAAAACAGGTGAAGAAAAAGGTCAAACTTACACACTTGAAGCAAAAGTTGAGGGAATTAGAGCAGTCTACCGCCCATCAGTTGCTGGAGTTAAAGTTGAAAAAGATGGAAAAGCAAAAACTCAATTTGGTTGAGTATTGGTAGGATATCAATTTAATGGTGATAAAGATTCACAAGTAACAGAGAACGGTCAAGGGCTTGAAACTGCTAATAAAAAAACAGGGACAATCAATTTCCATAACAAGTTTAAAGACTTTAAATTAACTAATTTACAAGTTTCTAAAGAGGATAAACTTAAATAAATTTTAGGATTTGACAATATAGCTTAATGCTATATTTTTTATATCTTAAAGTTTAGTATATAAATTGGGTTAAAAAACCAATATAATTAATATTAACTAAGATTTTTAAACAATATGTTATTCTTATGATAAAAGGAGTGAATTTATGAGAGCAGTTAGTGACTACTTATTACAGGGCCATAATTTAGCAATTCTTGCGACATGATTCACATTTACCATTGCAGCAGTTTATGCTGGGGGACAAGGATTTATTTATAAGTATAAAAAACGTCGTAATATTCCTTATACTGGGATGAAATTTAATACTAGAAATATAACTTATATTTCAATGATGGTCGCTGTTTCAGTAGCAATTACTGTTGTTATTTCTTTAACTTTACCAATTACTGTATTTCCACCAATAAGGGTCGCTTTCGAAGGAATCATGATTAAGATTACTGGAATGATTTTTGGACCAATAGTAGGTATTATTGTTGGACTTGCAACCGAAACTTTGACGATGATGTTTGTGCCGTCATATATTCACGTGGCTTATTTTTTAGTGGCAATTGGATTTGGGTTTTGATCAGGTTTATGTTCTTATGCATTTAAATGAGTAGGGAAACGTCGTATTTTTTCAATTTCATTAATTACAGGAGTGATTGTATTATTCACAGGAATTATGTGATTTATTTTTAAAAATGTTACTTTAGAAAACATTAGTTTTTTAGGTATTGAAGTTAACCCGTCATTTTACCCATACTTATTTTTAATTATGATGAGTTTGACGTTAATCGTTGTTTATATTTTATGCGCGGTACTTTATTTAACTAAAAAAACTTATTGGTTAGATACAGTTTTACCAGTTGTTTTAATTTGTGTTGTAACAGAATTAATTTGTACAATTATTATTTCAGCTTGAGGAGATTCAGGATTTTTTGCTGCAGGTGGTTCTAATGCTTATATTTCCATGGTAGTTTTACGTGTTCTTCAAGTGCCATTCAAGATAATCTTTAATACTGCTGTCTTGACTACTGTATATACAGTTTTAAGACCATTAATTAAAAATACTAAATAGGAGGGCTCAATGAAAATTTATGATTCTCTAACTAGTGAAAAAAACCTTTTACCAACATCAAAAATTAATATTTATTCTTGTGGACCAACTGTTTATAACTACATTCATATTGGAAACGCACGCCCAGCAATTTTAGTTGATGTTCTAACTCGATATTTGAAAAGCCGAAACGTTGAAGTTAATTACTTGCAAAATATAACTGACGTTGATGACAAAATTATTAAAAAAGCTATTGAAGAAAATTTGACTGAAAAAGAAGTTTCAGAATTCTTTACTAAAGCCTATATTGACGATTTAAAGTCTATGAATGTTGCAATGCCAACTAAGTTAATCCCAATTAGTGAGAAATTGTCAAATATGTTAGCCTTCATTGAAAAACTTGTTGAAAATGATGATGCTTATGTAGTTGATGGTGATGTTTATTTTAATATTAAAAAATGAACTCAAACTTATGGAAAATTGTCAGGACGTAAAATTGAAGAGTTAATTTCTGGAGAGCGAGTTGAGATTGATTCTAAAAAACGCGATCCATTAGATTTTGTACTTTGAAAAAAAACTAATGTCGGAATTAAATGAGAATCAAAATTTGGTGAGGGGCGTCCTGGATGACATACTGAATGTGCAGTCTTGATTGACGAGTATTTTAATCATCAAACAGTTGATATTCATGCGGGGGGTGTTGATCTAAAATTTCCTCATCATGAAAATGAACGAATTCAATATATTGCTCACAATGGTCGAGAAATTGCTAATAGTTGAATGCACAATGGTCATTTAACACTAGAAGATGAAAAAATGTCAAAATCATTGGGAAACACAATCTTGGTTAAAGATTTTGTTTTGAATAATGGTCCAGATTTATTACGCTGAATTTTTCTGACTTCTCAATATCGTCAACCGTTAAATATTGGTCAGGACATTATTGAACAAGGTAAAAAGTTTTTTGAAAAAGTTGAGAATTTGCGTAAAAAAGTTTTGAGTATTTTGCTATTAAGTCAGCAAGACTTTGCTAGTGAAATTGATAAATCAATTATTGAGGAGTTTAATGACCAAATGGACAATGATTTAAACACAGCTTTGGTTTTAACAATTATTGACCGAGTTATTAAAGAAATTAATAAGGAACTTAATAACCCTGATCAAACTGAATGAATTAGTAAGTTTAACAGTCTTAAGAAAATTTTTAGTATTTTGGGGTTTACTGATTTATTAAATATTGAGTATACTGGCGAAGAACAAGAAATTTTTAAAGCTTGAAAATTAGCTCTTGCAGATAAAGATTTTGAGGTAGCTGACAAATTGCGTGAAGAACTAGTAAGAAAGAAATTGGTGTAATGATGGAACAATTGAATTTAATATATGGTAGACATGCAATTGAAGAGTTTGTTCAAAAACACCCTAAAATGATTCGTAAAATTTGAGTAAAAGATTTTAAATATTTAGAAAAATTTACAAGTCTTGATCAATTTGGAATTAAGGTGATTAAAACTACTGATGAACAGTTAGATAAAATGTTCTATGAATCAGTTAATCATCAAGGAATTGTTGCAGAAGTTAAAGAATACAATTATGTACCATTTGCTGAAGCACTAGACTCATTAAAAGAAAAAGCAACGGCAATAGTTTTGATGTTAGATCAAATTCATGATTCACACAATTTTGGAGCGATTTTAAGGTCAGCAAGTTTATTGGGAGTAGATCAAGTTGTTATGCTTGACCGTAAGCAAGTATCAGTTAATTCAACAGTTGTAAAAACATCAGCAGGAACAGTTTATGATTTAAACATTTCTAAGGTAAGTAATTTAAGTAATGCAATTAAAGAATTACAACAACAAGGGTTTTGAGTTTATTCAACAAATCTTAATAAAGATTCAGTTGATGTTCGCAAAGTCGATTTCGCTCAAAAGTCTGTATTGATTATTGGAAATGAGCAAAAAGGCGTTTCGGAGCTAGTTACTAAAAATAGCGATATGAATATTTTCATTCCGTCAACAAAGACAATTGATTCATTTAATGCTTCAGTGGCTGCTGCAATTGTTTTGTTCGAAGTTGCCAATAAAATTGGAAAATTAGATTAAGTAGGGTTATAAGTTGCTTAAAAAACTGCTTTCTATATAATATAAATGATGAGGGGGATAACAATATGGGTTCAAATAGTCGAAAAATTATATTGGTATGTGAAGATTGTTTGAGTAGAAATTATTCTCTTACAAAAAGTACTCTAACTCAAAAAGAAAGATTACAAATTAAAAAATTCTGTACAACATGTAATGCACACACACTGCACAAGGAAACAAGATAGTATGGCAAAACACGATAAACAATTAAAAAAAGAGTTAAAAGCTCAAGCAAAGTTAGCTAAAATGGCGAATAAGCAATCATTAACAGGCAATGAAGACCAACTAAATAGTGGTAAACAGTCAACCAAAAAAGTGGCTACAAAAATATCTAAAGAAACAAAAGCAAAAATAAAAGTTAAACCGGAAAAAGAAAAAGTTGATATTAAATTGGCATTTAAAGAGTTTCCAATTAAAATGGCAAAAGAAGTCAATAAAATTAAATGATCAGGTCGAGAAAATTTAACAAGAAAGTTTATTATCGTTATTTTATTTATGTTATTTTTCGCAGTCTTATTTTTCTTTGTTGATTGAGGACTACAACAATTATTTGTATTAATTAAAGTTATATAAGGAGAACAAAAATGTCAAACATTGATTTAAAACAGTTAGAAGATGAAATCTTAAGCGCAAAGGGACAATGATTCGTTGTCAATTCACAAACTGGTCATGAAGATAAAGTTTTAGCTGATTTACAACAAAAAATTAAATCATCAAACTTAGAAAATGAAGTTTTTGATGTAAGAATTTCAAAAGGATCAACAACAACTAAAACTGGGAGAAAAGCAGTTAAAAACCGTTTTCCAGGATATATTTTTATTAATATGATTATGTCTGAAAAAGCTTGATTCATCGTTAGAAATACTCCTGGGGTGACTGGATTTATTGGTTCTTCTGGAAGAGGAGCGAAACCATTTCCATTGGCAACTGAAGAAGTATTAAGAATGTTAATGCCTGAAGAAGAAGTTGTAGAGTTAGATATTGACACTACTGATACAAAAGTTGAAGCAAAAACTGAAAAAGTAAAAGGCGAAGCAGTAGCTAAAAAAGAATTAAAAACTGCTAACTTTGAAGTTGGAGAATTAGTAGCTATCAAAGAAGGTATTCATGCTGGTGAAGAAGGACTTGTCAAAGAAATGGATTATTCAAAAGGGGTAGCGTTAGTTTCAATTGAAATGTTTGGACGTTACACAACTTTAGAAATGATGTTTGAAAACCTAGAACCAGTTAAGGAATATTAATAAATAATCAAAAAGTGCAATGTGCACTTTTTCTTTTTTTGTATTATAATTATTAAAGGCCGATTTTTATTGTGGGAGAAGAACTATGAAGTTAGTATTCACATGAACCACAGCGAGTAAAAACCAGTCAACTAAATAAATATTAGGAGGACAAACCCGTGGCTAAAAAAATCACACGTATCGCAAAATTAGAATTCATGGCTATGCAAGCTAAACCAGGAGCTGAATTAGCATCTCTAGGAATTAACATGCCTGAATTCACAAAACAATTCAACGACGCAACTAAAGAACGCGCTGGAGATATTGTTCCTGTTGTTATTACAGCTTATGATGATAAATCATTTGACTTTGTTTTAAAAACAACACCTGCTGCAGCGATGTTAAAAAAAGCAGCAAAAATTGAAAAAGGTGCTCATAACACTGGAAAAGAAGTTGTAGCAACAATCTCAGCAGACGAAATTAGAAAAATTGCTGAATACAAAATGGTTGACTTAAATGCAAATACTATTGAAGCAGCTATGAAAATTATTGCTGGAACAGCAAAAAATATGGGAATCAAAATTGAAGGTATGGAGGAAACTAAATAATGGCTAAAGTTACAAAAAGATTTAAAGAAGCTGCAGCTAAAGTTGAAAAACAAACAGTTTACTCAGTAAAAGATGCTTTACAATTAGCAAAAGATACAGCAACAACTAAATTTGATTCAACTGTTGAAATCGCTTTCAACTTAAACATTGATCCAAGAAAAGCTGATCAACAAATTCGTAGTGCAGTAGTATTACCATCAGGAACAGGGAAAACTCAAAAAGTTTTAGTATTAACAAATACTAAAGTTAAAGAAGCTCAAGATGCTGGTGCTGACTTTGTTGGTGGAGAAGATTTAATTGCAAAAATTCAAAAAGAAAACTGATTTGACTTTGACGTAATTATTGCTACACCAGAAATGATGGCTAAATTAGGAGCAATCGGGAAAGTTTTAGGACCAAAAGGATTAATGCCTAACCCTAAAACTGGAACTGTTACAATGGACGTTGCTAAAGCAATTGATGATGTTAAAAAAGGGAAAATTGAATTCCGTGCTGATAAAGAAGGAAATGTTCATGCTATTCTTGGAAAAGCATCATTCTCAGTTGAAGCATTAGAAGAAAACTTTAAAACAATCGTTTCAGAAATTAAAAAAGCAAAACCTCAAACAGTTAAAGGAGAATACGTACTTAACGTAACAATCTCAACAACAATGGGGCCTGGAATTAAAGTTAACATTAACTAATTAACAATTTAATTACTAATTTAAAAGACCTTTGGGTCTTTTTTTGTTTGCCAATTTTGAATACAAAAAGTTTCTTTGGTTTCTAATTTATAAATCTTTGTTTGCTACCAATAAGCAATCTAATAAGTAAAAATTATAAATGGTTAAAACATAGTTATATTTAGGAGGCTTATATGAAAGTAGCAAAAGTTTGTTTATATAGCTTAATATCATCAATTTATATGTTTGGAACGATATTCTGTCTAGGATTTTTAGGAGTGAATTATATTTTTGATAGTTTTTCTTGAGGTTCATTTATAATGTTATTTATTTTAGGAGGTTGTGTTATTGGTTTAATTGGTAGTTTTGCCTTTACGACAAAATATCTTAAATATCTTCAATTTTTATTTTATATACTGCTACCGTTAACAATTCCATACTTAATCATTTCTCTTAATGATAAAACCAAGCATTTTGAAGTTACAGAACAGCAAGCTCAAAAAATTACTTTTGTAATATGACTTTTAAACTTAATAACAAATTGAACGTTGATTTCAATAATGGCATTTTTTATGTTCTTTTTGAGTATTGCTAGTCATTACTATGAAATTAGAGTTTACTTTTGATTTTGAATAGTCAACCAAGAGGCGGCAAAGGCTTTAATATGAATTTTACATTGTTGCTATATTGTTGGAACAGCTATGTCATGTATTGCTTTAGTTAAGGCAGTTAAAAAAAGCAAAATTTCACGCTGTTTAAACATTATTAATGCGTTTATCCCTCAACCATTAAGTGCATTTTTATTGTTTTATAATTTAGTATTAAAAACTAACAAGATTCAAAAAAGCACTAACAATTCGACCGAAACTGTTAAATAACAATTAAGGAAATTTCATTGATAAGTATAGATGCGTGATCGTAAATTAAACAAGTTAATAAAATGCTAGTTATATAAAATAAATAACTTTTTTAGTTTTTAAGTTCTCTTTATTTTTAAAATATTTAATTGCAAATAAGGGTGAGAGAAAATTATAGTATAAATGTAAGTTAATCTGCTAGCTACTACCAATCAGCCATAAAAGATTATTAGAACTACTTAAGCACATTAAAAAAATAGCTCACTAATTGCGATGTCAGTTGACTTTATTTTTAGAAAGGAACAAAAATGAAAATAGCAAAACTATGTTTATTTGCAGTTATATCTTCTTTATATATGTTATCAAGCGTGTTTTACATAGGTGCGTTTCTTATTGACTTAAGGTACAACTCATGAAACGCGAATTCATATGGAGCACTTGCCATGGAAGTCATATCAATTCTTGGTTTATTAGGAAGTTTCGCATTTGCCAATCAAAAGTATCAGTTCTTTAAAATATTCTTTTATATATTGTTTCCACTGACAATTCCTTATTATATTCTTGAAACTATGGAAAAAAAGAAAAATTACCCAGTTACTCGTGAACAAATTAATTTAACAATTTGAGTAATGGGGATTATAAATTTGGCTATTCACATACTTTGGTTTTTTGGTTTCATTGTTACAATATTCATTTTTAAATTGCTAAGAGAAAATGCAAAAACAAATGTAGATCTAACATTTTTAATATTAATTCAAATCACATATTCTATCGTCTTTTGTTTAAGCTTTACACTATCAGTTATCTTATTTACAAAGATCATGTATAAGAACAGAATACCAAAAGGTGTATTGATTGCTTATTCATTAATACCAGTTCCGCTGAACTCATTTTTACTATTCTTTGATATAGCAGTTAAAAATGAAAATGCACGTGAACTAAAAAAGAAGCATTAATAGTCATTGAAGCATTAAACTAATTGTGGTATTATTTTATTGCTATTAGTACCGAAGAAAGTAACTGGGTTCGCCCTTAATTTGTTACCGAGGAAAAATGTTTTTACTTTAAAAAAACTTTTTTGTTTTCCTCGGTTGAAAAATCGAGGTTTTTTATTAGGTTAACAAAATAGAACAAGGAGGAATGTCAATGTCAAATACAAGACCCGCACATGCTAAAAAAGCAGAAATAGTTGAAGAAATTATTTCAAAAATGCAAAATGCGCAAGGAGTTGCTGTTGCTGAATACAAACACTTAACTGTTGCTCAAATGACTGAATTTAGACGTGAAGCTTTAAAACAAAATATTGAAGTTAAAGTTTACAAAGATTCATTAGTTACAAGAGCAGCTGAAAAAGCTGGATTTGAAGACTTAAGTGAATTCTTAACTCAACAAAACGTATTCATCTTTTCAAATGATGACGCAATTGCTGCAGCAAAATTAGTTTCAAACTTTGCTAAAACAAACAAAGATATGAAATTAAAAGCTGGTATCTATGAAGGAAAAGTTATGGATACAGCTGCAATTAACGAAATTGCATCTTTACCTTCAAAAGAAGAACTATACTCAATGTTTGCTTCTGGATTGATCTATCCATTACGTCAATTCATGTTATTAACAAAAGCAATCGCTGAAACAAAAACAAACTAATCAATCAAAAAACACAAAGTGTATTAGTGGCGCAAACACAAACATAAAAAAAGAAAGATAAAAGGAGACATATATTATGGCTATTACAAAAGAACAAATTATTGAAGCATTAGAAGAAATGAAGTTAGCTGAATTAAACGATTTAGTTAGAGCAATCGAAGAACACTTCGGAGTAGTTGCAGCAGCAGCAGTTGCAGCACCTGCAGCAGGAGCAGCAGACGCTACACCTTCAGAAGTTTCAGTATTATTAACATCAGCAGGATCACAAAAAGTTCAAGTTATTAAAGTTGTTAAAGAATTAACAGGTTTAGGATTAATGGATGCTAAAAAATTAGTTGATGGAGAAATGCCAGTAACTGTTAAAGCAAACGTTAAAATTGAAGACGCTGAAGCAATGAAAGCTCAATTAATTGAAGCTGGAGCATCAGTAGATTTGAAATAATTTTAAAATACTTAAAAATAATTAACAGACATAAGTCTGTTTTTTGTTTTTTATATCATTTAAATAGTTGCCCAAAAAAGTAAATTTTAAAATTTACTGTGGAAAACTTATTTTAATAGTGTTAAAATCTAATAAATTGAGTGTAGTTTAGTTAGTTAAGAGCTTCTACTATTCTCTTAGTCTTATTTTAATAAAGATGAAGGGGAAGGTTTTGTGATAGGTTTAGATTATTTTTTAGACGACAAATCACTAAACAAGATACTAAAAGATTTAGATAACGGGATATATTACTCATCCATACCAAAGACATATAAAGAAAAGATTCGATTCAATTTGAGTGAACAAATTGAAGGTGATCGTTACCTTTATAATTATTTGAATGCTTACAACATTAAAAAGATGGATTCGGCAAGTAGCGAAATGAGAGTATATGACTTATCTAGTCTTTTAATTCTTGATGGTGGTTTTGAAAATTATACTCCTAAAGAAGTTAGGAAAACGGTAGTTGAAATGATATCTGGTCGACGACCAGTGAGCAAAGACGAAAAATTAATTTGAAACGTTGTAGAAGCATACAACTTGATTCAACAAGATAAGTTTGAAATTAATGATGATAACTATGAACTTTTTATTCACGTAATTTTTAGAAATATTGGACTAGATTTAGATAATAAGCGCAATTATTATCGTAACTCTTTGAAGGACAAAACATTTTTGAAACAGACGGTCAAGATTGAAAAAATTGACGAAGAATTGCAAGCTTTATTTGATTATATATATGCACTGCGTAAAACACCATTAGCAGGATTTACTCAAGCTTATTTGATTATTATTTCAGTGATGATGATTAGTCCTTATAAGAAACACAATTTGATCATTGCTGTATTGTTGTCGCAATGATATATGCATCAAGCAAATGGACAGTTGCAATTGATCTTTCCAGGATATGCAATTGGGAATAAAATTTCAGAATTAATAAAAACAATTGATGAAAGTTTTAGTAATCGTATGAATATTTCAGAACCATTAAAATTATTAAAAAAATTTGCTAAACGCGAAATTAATGTGACTTATCGTTTACATATGTTGAATAAATGAATTGCTGAAGAACCAATTAAACGCCAAAAATTGGTTAGTGATAATGAAACATTGATGGTATTATTAACAATTTTAAGTATTCGTGATAAAGAAGTTAGTTTTAGTCGAATTAAACAAGATTTGATGATTGGAACTTATGAGGTCCTCAATAAAGAGCAACTTCAAAAAAGCCTTACTAAGTTGGAGAACAATCAACTATTAGTTAAAAAAGGAACAGCATCTGCTAAATATTTATTGAATGACGATGATTTGTATAAAATTAAGCGTCTATTAAAAGATTAGCAATTGATTTAGGCATAAAAAATAATTATAATTATTATTATGCGCTTTATAGTAGAACTCGAAAGGAAATATAAAATGACATATAAAATTAAAACAGTAAACCGTGGTGTTGAAAGACGTGATTATACTAAGGTTTCAGGAGATTTACCATTACCAAACTTGATTGAAATTCAAACAGATACATTCAAGTGATTTAAAGAAAAAGGAATTCAAGAAGTATTTGAAGAGTTCTTTCCAATTCTGTCTACAGATGAGACAGCTATTTTGACTTTAGAAAATTGAGAATTTAGAGAACCGAGAATTACAATTGCAAGAGCAAAAGAGGAATCAAAAATCTTTGAAGCTCCAATTTATGCTAATTTAAAGTTATCAGTAAATACAAAAGAAGAAATTTCTAAAGAATTCGATGAAATTATTGAAAAAGATGTTAAAAAAGTTGTAACAAACTGATTAAAAGACAAAGTTGAAAGTAAGTCAGTGACTTTTAAAAAAGATGCTGGAGATTCTTTCTTCTTTGAAGTAAAAATTAAAAATTCTGATAAACCAGACATGGTTCAAATTGATATTGTTGAAAACAAAGAAGATATGATTTTGGCAAACGTTTCAATTTATAAATCAGGAGAAGTTTTCCTAGGAGAATTCCCATTGATGACAGATTCAGGAACATTTATTATTAATGGTTCACAAAAAGTAATCGTTTCTCAATTAGTAAGATCACCAGGGTCATACTTTAAAAAAGAATTAAACCGTAAAAACGGGGAAACAATTTATTATGCAGATATTATTCCTTCACGTGGAACATGATTAGAATTTGAAACAGAAACTAAAAAATCTGTTGATAATAAAGCAACAAGCGCATTTTATGTAAAAATCGATAAATCAAGAAAAACTACTGCAACATCTTTATTGACTACTTTAGGTCTTAAAAAAGATGCTGTGTTAGATATTTTTGACAACGAAGAATTAATTGCAAGTACATACGAACAAGATAACTTAACAGGTGATTGAGACACTGATT
The DNA here is from genome assembly GCF_000518725.1 of Mesoplasma seiffertii ATCC 49495. Classification (GTDB taxonomy): domain Bacteria; phylum Bacillota_I; class Bacilli_A; order Mycoplasmatales; family Mycoplasmataceae; genus Tullyiplasma; species Tullyiplasma seiffertii. The sequence goes on from NZ_KI912486.1 coordinate 192,985, forward strand.
GAGATAATCAAGTTCAAGAAATTTATAAAAAAATTCGTCAAGGTGAAACAGCAACTGCTGAGGGAGCTTCTAAGTTCATTTACGGAATGCTATTTGAAAAACGTAAATACGATTTAACAAAAGCTGGAAGATTCAAATTACAACAAAAATTAGCAATTAAAAACAGACTTTTAGGTCGTGTTTTAGCTGAAGATATTGTTGATACAAAAGGAAACGTTTTAGTAGCAATGGGAACAGAAGTTACTAAAGCAAACTTTAGAACTGTAGCTGATGCTTTAGATGCTGGAGCAATGATTTCAAAAATTGATTATGCTCCTGGGATTGCTGGATCAAGAGAAATTCAAAAAGTTAAAGTTTTTAAAGATAATGATACAAGACAAGAAACTGTGACTTTAGTAGGAATTACTAAAAAAGCAAGTGATGAATTTATTAACGTTCCTGATATTTTGGCAACAATTTCATATGCAATTACATTAAAAGACAACATTGGGGAAGTTGATGATATTGACCACTTAGGAAACCGTCGTGTTCGTACAGTTGGGGAATTATTACAAAACCAATTCAGAATGGGTATGAGCCGTATTGAAAAAAATGTTAAAGAAAAATTGGCAACTTCTGATTTATACAAAATTAGAACATCAACAATTATTAATAAAAAACCTTTAACTGCGATTATTGGAGAGTTCTTCAACTTATCACAACTATCACAATTTATGGATCAAATTAACCCATTATCAGAATTAACAAATAAACGTAGATTAACAGCATTAGGTCCCGGAGGTCTTTCAAGAGATAGAGCCGGACTTGAAGTTCGTGACGTTCACCCCTCACATTATGGAAGAATTTGTCCGATTGAAACACCAGAAGGACCAAATATTGGTTTAATTAACAACTTATCAACATATGCAAAAGTTAATGAGTATGGATTTATTACAACTCCTTACCGTAAAGTTGTGGATGGGGTAATCCAAAACAATATTGTAGAATACTTAACAGCAGATGAAGAAAGAAACTTTATTATTGCTCAATCAAATGTTCAACAAGATGAAACAGGAAAAATTTTAGATGAAGTTGTAGTTTCACGTTATAAAGGTGATGACTACATGGCAAGATTAGAAGAATTAGATTACATTGACGTTTCACCAAAACAAATCGTTTCAGTGGCAACAAGTGCGATTCCATTCTTGGAAAACGATGATGCCAACCGTGCCTTGATGGGAGCAAACATGCAACGTCAAGCAGTACCGTTAATTAATCCTGAATCACCAATTGTTGGAACAGGGATTGAATTTGAAGCTGCTCGTGACTCAGGTTCTGCTGTAGTAGCAACTGAATCAGGAATTGTTAAGTATGTTGATTCAAAAATTATTACTGTTGAAGCAAAAACTGGAATTAAAACATACACACTTTCAGATTGAGAAAGATCAAACAATGGGTCTGCTTTAGTACATTTCCCAATTGTTAAAGCCGGAGATAAAGTTAAAAAAGGTGAAATTATTGCCGATGGACCATCAATGGAAAAAGGAGAACTAGCAATTGGGCAAAACGTTGTGGTTGCGTTCTCAACTTATAATGGATACAACTTCGAGGATGCGATTATCATGTCTGAAAGAGTTGTTATGGAAGATCGTTTTACTTCAGTTCACGTGGATGAATACACAATTGAAGTGCGTAATACAAAACAAGGTGAAGAAGAAGTAACTAGAGAAATTCCAAATATCTCAGAACAAGCTAAAAAATTCTTAGACTTAGATGGAATTGTTGCTATTGGAACTGAAGTAAAAGTAGGAGATATCCTAGTTGGAAAAGTTACACCAAAAGGACAAGCACAATTATCACCAGAAGATAAATTGTTACATGCTATCTTTGGAGAAAAATCTCGTAATGTTAAAGATAACTCATTAAAAGTACCAAATGGTGGAGAAGGAATTGTTCAAGCAATTAAACGTTTCAAAGCAAAATCACCGTTAAACCCAGATGGAATTGAATTACCAGCAGATGTAATGGAAGTTATTAAAGTTTACATCGTGCAAAAACGTAAAATTCAAGAAGGGGATAAAATGTCTGGACGACACGGAAATAAAGGAATTATTTCACGTATCTTACCAATTGAAGACATGCCTCACTTAGAAGATGGAACACCAGTTGATATTATGTTGAACCCACAAGGGGTACCTTCACGTATGAACATTGGACAAATCTTGGAAATTCACTTGGGAATGGCTGCTAAAAAATTAGGAGCAAAAATTGCAACTCCAGTATTTGAAGGATTAAACGAAACTGAACTAGATGAAATTATGGCAGAAGCTGGAATGGATAACTACGGAAAAGTTAAATTAATCGATGGTCAAACTGGTGAAGCAATTGATAAACCAATTGCTGTTGGGGTTATGTACATGTTGAAACTATCACACATGGTAGATGATAAATTACATGCTCGTAACGTAGGACCATACTCATTAATTACTCAACAACCATTGGGAGGAAAAGCCCAAAATGGGGGACAACGTTTCGGAGAAATGGAAGTTTGAGCGTTAGAAGCTTATGGAGCTGCACATACATTGAGAGAAATCTTAACAATTAAATCAGATGACATTAAAGGTCGTACAAAAACTTATGAATCAATCGTTAGATCAAAACATATTCCTGAACCAGGAATTCCTGAATCATTTAACGTTCTTACAAAAGAAATTATGGGATTAGGATTTGATATGTACATGATCGATGACAAAGGAAATAAATTGGCAATCAACGCTTATGATGATGCTGAGGACTTTGATGTTGAAGGATACGATGATGAAATCAGTTATGTATCAGCTGAAAAATTAACATTAGATAACGATATCTTAATTGAAAACTTAGATAGCTTTGAAGAAGTTGACGAAGAAGAAATTAACCAAGATTTCGTATCAGAAGAAGAATAAGGATGGGATTAGAAAATGGAATTTAACAAAAAAAATAAATCAATTAAAATTGAATTAGCAAGTCCAGAAACTATCCGTTCATGATCACACGGGGAAGTTAAAAAACCTGAAACAATTAACTACAAAACATTAAAAGCAGAACGTGAAGGTCTATTTGATGAAAAAATCTTTGGACCAACAAAAAACTTTGAATGTGCTTGTGGTAAATACAAAAAAGCTAACCCAATGAATAAGGGAAAAATTTGTGAAAAATGTGGTGTTGAACTAACTGAATCAATTGTTAGACGTGAAAGAATGGGGCATATTGAGTTAGAAGAACCAGTTACTCATATCTGAATGCTAAAGGTTGCGCCATCAAGAATTGCGGCGTTACTAGACTTAAAAACTAAAGAATTAGAAGAAGTTGTTTACTTCGTTTCACATATTGTTTTAGAAGCTGGAAATTCAAAATACTTCAAAGTTAAAGAAGTTTTGGATTTAGGTAATACTAAAGCTACAAAAACTCGTGAAAAATTAGGACTAGCTTTACAAGAAGTTATGGAAATTATTAACGATGAATCATTAAGAGATCACCGTAAAGTAGTTCGTTTACTTGAAGAGTTAGCAAACCCAAACATTCCTTTCTCAATTGATGAAGCAACTGCATTAATCGCTAAATATACAGAAGCTAAATTTGGAATTGGAGCAGAAGCTGTTGAGTACTTATTAAAAGCAATCGATATGCCAACAGAAATTGCAATTTTAAAACAAGAACTTAAAGATAAAAAAGTTCCTGCTGATCAAACAAGAATTATGAAACGTTTAGAAGTTTTAGAAGCTTTAAAACGTTCAAATCAAAAACCTGAATGAATGGTATTACATACAATTCCTGTTATTCCACCAGATATCCGTCCAATTATTCAATTAGATGGAGGACGTTTCACAACATCTGAAATTAACGACTTATACCGTCGTATTATCATTAGAAATGAACGTTTAAGAAAAGTTAAAGAAATGGGAGCACCATCAATTATTGTTAACAACGAAAAACGTATGTTACAAGAAGCTGTTGATGCGTTAATGGATAATGAACGTAAACCTCGTCCAATTCAAGGAAAAGATAAACGACCATTAAAATCATTGACTTCTGTTCTTAAAGGGAAACAAGGGCGTTTCCGTCAAAACTTATTAGGTAAACGTGTTGATTACTCAGGGCGTTCAGTTATTGCGATTGGTCCAGATTTAAAAATGTACCAAGCAGGATTACCAAGAGAAATGGCAATTATTCTGTTTAAACCATTTGTAATTCAATGATTACAAGAACATGATTTTGCAGAAAACGTAAAAGTTGCTGAAAAAATGATTCAGCAAAACGATCCAAAAGTTTGAGAAGCTCTAGAAAAAGTTATCAAAGATCGTCCAGTTTTATTAAACCGTGCGCCAACACTTCACCGTTTAGGGATTCAAGCATTTGAACCCAAATTGGTTAAGGGAAAAGCAATTCGTTTACACCCATTAGTTACTACAGCGTTTAACGCCGATTTCGATGGGGACCAAATGGCAGTCCACGTTCCAATTACTAAAGAAGCAATTGGAGAAGCACGTGCATTAATGTTAGGTTCAAACGCAATTCTAGGACCAAAAGACGGAAAAGCGATTGTTACTCCAGGACAAGATATTATTCTTGGAAACTATTATGTAACAACTGAAGAAAAAGACGCAAAAGGTCAAGGAATGATGTTTGCAACAATTGGAGAAGCAATTAGAGCATATGAAACAGAAAGTATCAGTTTAAATGCGTTAGTGGGAATTGCGGTTTCAGCATTACCAGTTGAAAAATTCACTGATGCACAACGTCAAGGATATTTATTAACTACAGTTGGTAAAATTTTATTTAATAAAATCTTTAACAATGAATTCCCATGAATTAACTCACCAAAAATTAATTCAGCTAAAGAAGCAGTTAACGACTTTATTTTTGACTTCAACATCGATATTAATGAAGTAATCGCTAAAACTGAAATTCAACAACCAATTAAGAAAAAAGAATTATCATTAATTATTGAAAAATACTTTAATGAATATGGATCAAGAAAAACTGCAGAAATGCTAGATAACATGAAAGATTTAGGATTCTTATTCTCAACAAAATCTGGAACTACAATTTCAGCTGGAGACGTTGTTGCCTTTACTCACAAGTATGATGAGTTTGAAGCAGCAGATAAAAAAGTTGCTCAAATTACTGATTTCTACCAAATGGGAATGTTGACTGCAAATGAGAAAAAACGTCGTGTAATCGAAGTTTGATCTGCAGTTAAAGATAACATTCAAAAAGAATTAGAAAAAGTTTTACGTCAAGATGTTAAAAACCCAGTTTTCGTAATGGCGGATTCTGGAGCTCGTGGTAACGTATCGAACTTTACTCAACTTGTAGGGATGCGTGGATTGATGAACGATACTAAAGGGGATATTAAAGAAATTCCAATTAAGTCATCATTCCGTGAAGGTCTAACAGTTTCTGAGTACTTCGTTTCAACTCACGGGGCTCGTAAAGGGATGGCTGATATTGCCTTAAAAACTGCCGATTCAGGATACTTAACTCGTCGTTTAGTTGACGTTTCACAAGAAATTGTTGTTAATAACGAAGATTGTGAACCAAACAAAGGATACCCAGTATCAGCGATTGTTGATACAAAACACGATAACATTATTGTTCCGTTAAAAGATCGTTTAAATGGTCGTTTCAGCTTTGCTGATATTGAGGACGAAAAAGGAAACGTTATCGTTCCGGCAAATACATTAATTACTGCGGACTTAGCAAATGCTGTAACAGCTGCGGGAATTAAAACAGTTTTAATTCGTTCAGTATTAACTTGTGATAATAAAAAAGGTGTTTGTCAAAGATGTTACGGACGTAACTTGGCAACTGGTCAATTAGTTAAAATTGGAGAACCAGTTGGAGTTGTTGCAGCTCAATCAATTGGGGAACCAGGAACACAACTTACAATGCGTAACTTCCATACCGGAGGGGTTGCGGGGAATGCCGATATTACTCAAGGATTACCACGTATTAAAGAGTTACTTGACGTTACAACACCAAAAGGTTCAGTCGCAATTATTTCTGAAATCGCTGGAGTTGTTACTCAAGTTGAAGATAATGAAGGAATTTACACAATTACTGTAAGCGGAGCTAACGAAGATGTTAGAAAATACCGCACTCATTTCAATGCTGTTTTAAGAGTTGAAGAAGGATCTACTGTAAGAAGTGGTCAAAAATTAACTGAAGGAGCAATTGATTTACATCAATTACTAGAATTCTCTGGAATTGAAGATGTTCAAAATTATATTTTAAAAGAAGTTCAAAAAGTTTATCGTTTACAAGGAATTGAAATTTCAGATAAATATATCGAAATCATTGTTAAACAAATGTTGAACAAAGTTAAAGTTATGGATTGTGGAGACTCTGAACTATTGCCTGGAGAAATTATTACTATCCAAGCATATAGAGAAGCAATTGCCAATGCAATTATGAATGGAAAACAACCTCCATTAGCAAAAGCACAAATTTTTGGTATCAAAAAAGCACCATTAGAATCAGAATCATGATTATCATCTGCATCATTCCAAGATACAGCTCGTGTATTAACAAAAGCAATTATTCATGGAAAAGAAGATAAACTTGAAGGTCTGAAAGAAAACATTATGCTAGGTAACCTAATTCCTGCGGGAACTGGATTAACTGGAGCTGATGAAGTTATGGCTATTGGTGAAAACTACCATAAGAATGAATATTAGTAGAAAATAGACATTAGTCTATTTTTTTATTGCAATAAAATCAACAATTTTATATAATTCCTTTAATGTGTAAAACACAGAGAGAAAGGAAAATATGCAAAACTGACATATTCATTTTTTAGCAGAAATTGTTGGCAGTGGTTTATTAACGCTACTTGGTGGAGCGATAATGTGTAATATTTTTTTAAAAGGAACTAATGGTTATAAAGAACGCGGATTAGCGCTAACTATTAGTTTAGGTTGAGCAGCTGCAGTAGTTGTAGCTGTGACAGTAGCATTATTGATCAGCGCGGGAGTTAATGGGGGAGCTCATATTAACTTTGCGATCACTTTAATGTACATTGTAGGAGGCTGAAAAACTTACGTCGGATCTTATGGTTTAATTCCGGTATACTTTTTTGGTCAAATAATTGGATTTGTTATAGGCCAAATGTTGGTTTATGCGCTTTACTGAGTAAATATGAAAATGACTATCGAAGAAGGATTAGGAGTTAATCTTTTAGTAGTTCATTGTTCAATTCCACGAGTAAAGCAAAAACGTGTAACTATGGTAAATGAATATTTATCGATGGCAATATTTTTAGTGGGATTCGCCTTTATGGTTGGTACTTTAGGTAATCAGCTAATTATTGCTAAGGGAACTTCATTTGTATTCTTATTTATTTTAGTAACAGCAATTTGCTTAGCATTTAGTGGAACAACAGCTGGAGGAATCAATCCTACTAAGGATTTAACTTTAAGAGTTCTATATCAGTTAATGCCGTTCAAAAACAAAGTTAAGGCTCAATGAGAGTTTGCATGAATTCCGGTGGTCTTTCCATTATTAGCAGGAACGACTCTTGGAATAATCATTCGTTTTTTTGGTAATTAGTTTTTCAAGAACATAAAAGTTTCAAAAGCACCCAAAAAGGGTGTTTTTTTATTAAAAAATAATAAAAAATAGCAAAAATTAAGTAATTGGGATATGGTTTGCTAAACTTATAATATGAATAAAAAAGTTACCTTTAACGTCAATTTTAAAAAATCTACAAGTATGAAAACTTTTCTTGCGATCGTTGTTTGCTTGTCAATCGTGCTATTTATTATTAGCAGTTTTTTTGATATTCAAATTATGGAATTTTTTGTTGATTGATTCAAATTTACAACTTTAAAGATTATTTCAATAGTAAGTTATAAAATAGGGAATTTTATCATTGCAGGGCTATTAGCACCAACATTTATTGCTATTATAGGATTAGTGATTTTGGATAAATATCAACAACATAAAATCATTAGTAAGCTTCATAAAAGTCGGAAAAGTTTAATAATTGCTGGATTTATTGGATATTTAATAGTTTTTTCAACAATTATTTTAACAATTGCAGTTATTCAAATCATTGATTATTATCGAGCAATGAGCCTTTCTAATACCAGCTCAACAGTAGATGTAAAATTTTTAGCTTCCACTTTAGTAACAGGAATTATTGATATTGCTTTAATTTTAATAATTGTGATAATAAATTGTTTAATTTTAGGATTGTTTTTAGCTCCTCGAATTTCAAATAATCAAATTATTCAAAGTCGATATATTAAGCCAATTGTTGTCATAATAGTTTACATTTTCCTTACATATTTAGTAGTAATGATTTTAAAGCATGCATTTGGAAGACCATTTTACATGAATGTTGGATGAACTAAAGAAAATGCCATCGCTCAAGGATTAAACCCTGATTTATCAATTGAAAGCTACTACGAAAAACAAGGTTGAGAGTTTAACTCCAAGGGAGTTGAAAATTTTAGTAATGCCGAATATTATGAATGATGACAGCCAAACAATGTACTTAAGAATTGAATTAATTGATTTACTTGACCAGAAAAAGTTTGAATTGATTATGGAGATCATTACTGAGATATGGATTTTCCATCAGGACATATTTTTTCTTATACTGCACTTTTTTCAAGTACTTATATTTTATATTTTTCAAATAGTTATCAACGCACTAAAAAATTTAGTGCTGCTCAAAAAAGCTATTTTGTAATTATGGGACTCCTAGTTTGCATTTGTGCTATTGGATTAATGGTTCAGATGTTTCACTGACCCACAGACATCTGATTTTCACTTGCAGTTTCACCAATAGCATTTTGAGGTTCAATTTCTTTGTATAATTGAAAGAGTTTAAAAACAAAAAAACGAATCATTAAGTAAAATGATTCGTTTTTTATTTTTTATAGTAGTCCTTGTAGTCCATGTTCTAAAGAAAAAACATTTTCATATCCATGTTGCTGAAAATTACGGGCAGTTAGTCCTGAGCGATTTCCATAGTTGCAAACGATAATTAGCTTAACATCATTTTCAGGAAAATAAGTTTCACGATTAGTAATGATTTTGGGATAAGGAATATTTAATGAAGGCTCATATTTTCCATAAGACTTCAATTCGTAAGGGTCTCTAACATCAATTACTTGTCAACCGCGTTCAATTAACTGATAAAATTTGTTGTTATCTATGTGGTAATTCATAAATTCTCCTTAATTGTTTTTATTCTATTTATAATTAGTATAGCAAAATACAAAAAAACGCCAGATATATTTCTGAATTGAAAAACATTTTGTGTTTATAATATAAATTATAAGAAAGACAATTTAGGAGTACCATGAACTCAGTTTTAGATAGCCTTTTTAGTATTTTAACATCGCAAAAAAATACAGTATCAAAGGCAATTGCAGAAGAATTAATTAAATCATATGAATTAAAAAAAATTCCCAATATCAAGGATTTGGCAAATTCCTGCTTTGTGGCACAATCAAGCATTACAAAATTTGCAAAAAATTTTGGATATTCTGGATACAGAGAATTACAAACAAAGTTAAAGATGGAAATTCATGATCGAAAAGATATTTGTATAAGTAGCATGACTAATGCTGATGATTATTTTCAAAAATTAGAGCAGCTTATTGTTGATACCATTTTAGCGTTTAGTGTGTACAAAAAACATATTCAAGATGCTGCTGAAAAAGTTTTAAAAGCAGAAAAAATTTTTATTTTCAGCAGTTATGTGTTATTTAATGAAGCACAAAATTTGTATGATGCTCTGCTATTAAATTCAAAAAATGTTACTTACTCTCAAACAATGTTGCACAACTTAAAAATATATAAACAAATTTCGGAAAAAGATTATGTATTTTTTTTAGTAGCAGGACAAGATACAAAAACTTTAGAATTTATTTATAACAGCTTAAATATTAATCAAATTAGTCATTGTGTAATATTATCGCATTCCAAATCTTTTAAGTTTGTTAATACTAAAAATAAGATAGTTATGGATAGTCCATTTTTGCCTCATGGTCCTGAAGTAAGAAAAATATTACTAAACTACATTATTTATCAGTTTGCAATGCAACTGAAATAAACAAAATCATCAAAAGTGAAGTTCTTCACTTTTTTGTTTTTTACCTTTTTTACCCTTTTAAATAAAGTTAATTTAAAAGTAGAAAGGGAAAAGAAAATGAAAAAAGTTATTATATATGCGCCAGTTGATGGTTTACTTTCAAAAATTGAAGATCTCAATGATGGCGTATTTTCAGAAAAAATGCTTGGTGATGGTTGTGCTATTGAGCCCAGTTCGAACACTTTTTATTCACCAGTAAGTTCTGGAGAAATTATACAAATCTTTGATACTAAGCATGCTTATTTTTTTAAGGCAGAGTATGACACGACAATTCTCATGCATATAGGATTAGACACTGTCAGTTTGGAGGGAAAACCCTTTAAAGTCAAAGTGTCAGAAAATAGCAAAGTTGATTTAAAAACAGCAATTGTAGAAGCTAATTTTGAAATGATTGATTCTTATAAATTATCCAAAGCTACACCGATAGTATTAGATACAAATTTGAATTCAAATTGAAAATTTAATTTACTAAAAACTGGAAAAGTTAAACAGGGTGAACCAATTGGGGAGTATTACTTTGATACGTCTAAAGACACTTCAGAAAATGTTAAACTTTCCGATGAAGATAGAATTAATCAACTTATAAACACAAAAGATAGATGACAAATGTTAGCAGAAAAAATTTATGCTCTAGTTGGTACTAATTCAAACTATAGCAAGGTTTTCAATTGTATGACAAGACTTCGCTTTGAGATCAAAAACAAAGACTTAGTCGACGAAGCAACAATTAAGAAGATTCCTATCGTTAAAGGAGTAATCTGAGCAGGTAATCAATGTCAAATAATAATTGGGGGAGAAGTATATAAAGTTAAAGAAGCGATTGATAAGTATGTAGAAAACTTATCATCGAACAACGTAAATATTCAACTGCGAAAAGCCCCAGTTAGAAAAAGAATAATGGTAGCTATTTCTTCGATTATTCTTCCAAGCTTACCAATATTAATGGCCGCAGGATTACTTATGGGAATTAAATCTGTTTTAGTTCTTAGTGGAGTTGTTATTGATATGGGAATTGGAGCAGGTGGAGAAATCAACATGAATGTTGATACATTTAGTGTTTTTGTAAATGTAGCTGCTGAAACAGGACTTAAACTTTTAGGAATTTTTATTGGATACAACACTATGAAGTGATTGGGCGGATCAGTGGGTATGCAACTACTTGTATCGTTGGCAATTTCAGGAGCTACTTTAGGCCAAGGAATATTACCTGATTTAGTTATATTTAATATTAATGGTTTTGTAATTAAAGCAGGAATGTACACATCTTCAATTATACCTCATATTGTAAGTGCCTTCTTGCTATTCTATGCTGATCGCTGAGTTAAAACTTGAATGCCAACAACAGTTGATATTTTGTTTAGACCGCTTGTTACGTTTGTACTAGTTTACATGAGTGTTTTCTTTATATTTGGACCGATACTATTTATTATTGAGCAAGGGATAGCAATAGTTATGAACTCGGCAACTAAAATTCCTTTCGGAGTTGGAGTAATGATATTTTGTATTGCATGGCAACCATTGGTTTTAACTGGAATGCATGTGCCCGTGATTATGCCTGTAGCAATAAACGTAGCTCAAGGAATTCCAACAACTTTGTTGGTTCATAATGTCGCAGTCTTTGCACAATTAGGAGCAGTCCTTGGAGTCGCTTTAAGAACCAAAAATTTAAAGCTTAGAATTGCCTCAATCGCCACAATTCCTGGAGCAATTGTTGGTGTTACAGAACCAATCCTTTATGGAATCAATCTTCCCAAATGAAAACCATTTTTAGCAGGACTATTAGCATCTGGGATATTTGGTTTATTAAGTGGAATGTTAGCAGTAGAATCAAGAATTCCTGGAGGACTAGGGATATTTGGATTTACCGGAGCAATGGGAGAACCTGTTTTAGATGGATTAATTATTTCAACAAACAATATATTTACAGGAACACCAAATTCTTTAGTATTGAACACTGTTCTATGATTTGCTATAAATTTAGGAGCTATTCCATGTGGTTTAATAATTTCTTATTTCATGTATGAAGAAAGAAAAAGTGAAGTTAAACAATTCAAAAATGCTAACAAAATATTAGTGAAAGCTTATAGCGTCGTTTCAAAAGTAAGCAGACAGGAAGCTTTAAAAAATTTAGGAGCGGATATTAAAGAAATTAACGAATCCTTAAACGAAGATCATTTGAAAAAAATTAAAGCAATTGAAGATGAACTTATTAAAATTACTGTTGAAGAAGTTAAATTAGAAAAACTTATTTCTAAATCTGAAGCAAAAAAAGCTCAAATCATCAAAAAACTTAAAAAACTTAATTCGGAAAAATTGAATAAAAAACAGCAAATTGCTGATTTAATAGAAACTTTTGATTTGATAGATAGCAATACTAAAATATCCGATTTGGAAAAAACGGTTGTTTTAATGAATGAGCGAAATAGTCAAAATATGCTATGGTTAGAAAAAACTCAAAATAACATTCTAAACAAGGTAAATATAAAATTAGACGAGATAGCTAAAAAAACCCAAAATGAAGAGTTTAAAAACTTATTTTCATTATACTGAAACGGAATTCATTCGTTGGATATCAATTATTCATTAACAGAAGCAAAAGAAAACTCATTTAATATGAAAAAACTAAGAAAGAGTGGAAAATAATATGAAAAAAATACCAAAGGATTTTTTGTGAGGGGCATCAACGAGTGCCTACCAAGTTGAAGGAGCATGAAATATTGATGGAAAAGGGCCATCAGTACAAGATGCGAAAGCTGGTGGGTTTATTGCTGATCTTAATGTTAAAGGAATCACTGATTTTAAAGTTGCTGCTGATCATTATCATCATTATAAAGAAGATGTTGCTTTAATGGCCGAAATGGGCTTTAAATCTTATAGATTTTCAATTAACTGAACTAGAATTTTTCCAAACGGAAATGAGCAAGAGCCTAATCAAGAAGGAGTCATTTTTTACAATAACTTAATCAATGAATTACTGAAATATAATATAGAACCTCTAGTAACAATTCACCACTTTGATTTACCTCAAGGGCTAGAAGATTTGGGTGGTTGAAATAACAAAGAGCTAATTTTAAAAGCATACGTCAAGTACTGTGAAGTGTTATTCAAAGAATTTGGAGATCGCGTAAAATATTGACAAACAATTAATGAACAAAATATGATGATTCTGTTTGGCCACATTTTAGCCAAACAAAAGACCGGAATTGATGAAGGAACAAAGTCATATCAAATTTTTCATAATATGAATGTTGCACAAGCTCTTGCAATTCGAGCACTTAGAAAAATATCTCCAAATGGGAAAATTGGCCCTGCTCCAAATATTGCTTATGTTTATCCTAAAACATCAAAACCCGAAGACATTTTAGCAGCAGATACAGCAAACCTAATTAGAAATTGAATTTATATCGATGTTTTGGCAAAAGGAAAATATGATCAAATATTACTAAATTACTGACAAGATAATGGTTATGATATTGAAATTACTGAAGCTGAAATGGAACTGTTTAAGTCTGTTAAAATTGATTTTATTGCTTTTAACTATTACAGTACAATGACAGCGCAAGCACCAACAAAAGAAAAAGATTACAAAGTTGGTGACCAGCAAATGGGATTTAATATTGAAAACATGTTTCAATCAGCAACTAATGAATACTTAGAAAAAACGGAGTATGGATGGGAAATTGATCCTGTAGGATTTAGAATGACTTGTCGAGCATTAAAAGACCGCTATGACTTGCCAATTATTATCACGGAAAATGGCTTAGGCGCAAAAGACACCTTAACAAGTGACGGTAAAGTTCACGATCAATATCGAATTGAGTATTTACGCAAGCATATTGAACAAATTCCAAGTATTATTAATGATGGAGTAGACCTTTTTGGATATAATCCTTGAAGTGCAATTGATTTAGTGTCTACACACCAAGGAATTTCAAAACGTTATGGATTTATTTATGTAAATCGCGATGAAGATGATTTAAAAGATTTAAAAAGATATCGTAAAGACTCTTTTTACTGATACAAAAAAGTCATTAGCAGTAATGGTGAAGATATAAAGTAACCCAGGATTTGAAAGCCTAGATAGGACTCATATGTTAAAAATAAATGATGATCAGATAAAAGTAATTATTAGTGATTTTGATGGAACTTTAAGAGATGGAACTAATGTCAAAATTCAACCAAAAGATGCCAAAGCAATTAAAGATGCAATTGACAGTGGAGTTTATTTTGTAATAAATACAGGAAATTTACCATTTGAAATGAAATCTTCAGTTGAAAGTATTTGTCCAATTTCGAAACTAAACAAGTATATCATTGCCTCAAATGGTAATGCAATTCATAATTATCTAGAAGGGGAGTTTGAAGTTCAAGCCTATTTTGATAATCAAACAACTAATAAAATTATTGATAAAATAAAAGATTTAGATTTAGTTTATGATATTACTTCATATGACTTGCAAAAAATTTATTATTCAGATTCAGGTTATTGTCAGTTCATGATTGATTTGGGTTTAAGTGAAAATGCCCATTTAAATCGTTTACCCCTAACTGATAAAGTTTTAAAAAGTATTGATAAGTGTCCCAAAATTACTTTAAAAGATGTTAAACCTGAAGATAAAGAATATATCGTTAATTTAATTACTAACGAATTTCCAGATTTAAAGATTTATGCTACTTGATTTAGTGCTGACGGAGTTGACTTTACAATTGAAGGACCAAATAAGTATCAAGGAATTGTGGCGCTTTTAAAAATTTTAAATGAGCATGAAGGTGAAAACATTGAATTAAATAATGTTATATATTTTGGTGATCAACATAATGACTATGAAGTTTTTAAAAATTTAAAATATGCGATTGCTATGGGTAATGCTATTGACGAAATTAAAGCGTTAGCATATGACATTACTTTAAGTGCTGAAGAACAAGGAGTAGGAGCATATCTGACAAAAATTACAGTTGCATAGAATAAATTATCAATGATCTAAAAAGCAAGAGGAATCTTGCTTTTTTAATTTAAAAAAATTAAAAGTTGTTTACTACGACAAGAAACGACTTTAGATTTCTAATAAATATCTAAGAAATATATATTTAGAGAGTAAAATATATTTTAGAAAGGTTAGGTAAATTATGACTCAAAAAATTTATATTACAAACGACCACACGGCTGTGGAAATGAAGCAAGCAATTGTTAAACATTTACAATCATTAAATTACGAGGTTATTGATTTGGGAAACAATGATGGAACTTCATGTAGTTATGCTAATAATGGGATTGAACTAGGTGAAGCTGTTGCAAAGAATCAAGGATCTAAAGGGATTGCTCTTTGTGGAACTGGAGTTGGAATTAGCATTGCAGCTAATAAAGTTTCAGGAATTAGAGCAGGATTAGTTTATGAAACTCAAACGGCAGAATTAATTCGTCAACACAACGATTGCAACGTTTTAGCAACTGGAGCAAGATTAATTGCAGTTGATAAGGCAATTAAATTAGTAGATGTCTTTTTAAATACTGAATTTGAAGGTGGTAGACACGCAGAAAGGATAGGAACAATTGATGAATACTGTTAATAATAAAATTAAAGAAATGTTAAACAAAGAATTAAATCGTCAACAAAATCACATTGAATTAATTGCTTCAGAAAATTATGTTTCTCAAGCAGTGCTAATTTGTAATGGATCAATTGCAACAAATAAATATGCTGAAGGATATCCAGGTAAAAGATACTATGGAGGTTGTGAGTTTATTGACGAGATTGAGCAAATGGGAATTGATTTGGCTAAAAAAATTTTCAACGCAGATCATGCAAATATTCAGCCTCATTCAGGATCACAAGCAAATGAAGCTGCCTATCGTGCATTGTTAAATTATGGAGACAAAATTGTTTCTATGAGTTTAGATGCTGGAGGGCACTTAACTCATGGATACCCAATTAATTTTTCAGGAAGTGCATATGACTTTGCGTTTTATGGAGTTAATAAAGAAACTGAACAAATTGACTTTGAAGAAGTTGAAAGAGTCGTATTAGCGCATCAACCAAAATTAATTGTTGCTGGTGCTAGTGCATATTCACGAACAATTGATTTTAAAAAGTTTAAAGAAATTGCTGATAAAGTTGGAGCACTATTAATGGTTGATATGGCGCATATTGCTGGACTAGTTGCTGCAGGGGTTCACCCAAATCCAATGGAATACGCCGATATTGTGACAACAACAACTCATAAAACTTTAAGAGGAGCTCGTGGGGGACTAATTTTATGTAAAGCTGAATTTGCTAAAAAGGTTGACTCAGCAGTATTTCCGGGAACTCAAGGAGGACCGCTAGAAAATTTAATTGCTGGTAAAGTTCAAGCATTAGTTGAAGCCGATACTCCAGAATTTAAAATCTATGCGCAACAAGTTGTTGCTAATGCAAGAGCATTTGCAGTTTCACTAGAAAAACATGGTATGCGAGTAATTGCTGGAGGAACTGATAATCACTTAATTAATTTAGAAGTTAAAAAAGCTTTTGGAGTAACTGGTCGTCAAGCAGAAAAGATTCTTGAAAAAATTGGAATTGTAACTAATAAAAACATGATTCCTTTTGATGAAGAAAAACCATTCCATACTTCAGGAATTCGAGTAGGAACACCAGCAATGACAACTCGTGGGTTTAAAGAAGCCGAATTTACCTTACTAGGAGAAATTATTGCTAGTGCATTAAAAGATCAGTCAGAAAGTAATTTAAATAAACTATCTCAAGAAGTATCAAATCTTTGTGATAAATTTCCAATTTATCCTGACCTTAAATACTAATAATTTTTTAGCAACCATTTTGGTTGCTTTTTCTAAGAAATTTTTATAACATTATTTTTAAAAAGAAAAGAGGAACCACTATGCCATTTACAGAACTAAAACACCCACTTATTATCGATAAACTTACTCGTATGCGTAAACACGATACATCATCAAAAGATTTTAGAGAAAACTTAAATGAAATTGCTCAATTAATGGTTTATGAAATTTGTAGAGATATTCCGTTAACAAAAATTGAAATTGAAACTCCAATTCAAAAAACTGAAGGTTATACAATTGAACAACCAATTGTATTAGTACCAATACTTAGAGCGGGAATTGGAATGCTAGATGGAATTCAAAAATTAATTCCAACAGCTAGAATTGCTCATGTTGGTTTATATCGTGATGAAGAAACATTAGAAATTCATCAGTATTTTGCTAAAACTACTAAAGATATTGAAAACAGTTATACATTAATTGTTGATCCAATGCTTGCAACTGGTGGAAGTGCAATTAAAGCAATTGATATTGTTAAACAATGAGGGGCTAAAAATATTAAATTTGTTTGTCTAGTAGCTGTTCCAGAAGGATTAAAAAAATTGGCTGAAGTACATCCTGAAGTAGAAGTCTATGCGGCATGTTTAGATGAGAAACTAAATGAAAAAGGATACATTGTTCCTGGTTTAGGAGATGCCGGAGATCGTATTTTCGGAACTAAATAAAAATAGAATAAAATACCGATAGGTATTTTTTTTATTGGAAAAAAATTATTGCCCGTAAAAAGGTTCATACTAAATTAAAAAGAGGAGTAAAATATTTACAATGGATAAATATATCGAAAGAGGTATAAATGCATAAAAAAGTAAATGATAGAAAAAAATGACAAGAAATTATAAAAATCTTGGGTTTTTTTGCAATTATAAGTTTGATATCGTTAATTGTTATTGCAATCTTGGTTGGTACAAAAACAATTAGCTGAAATTGACTTACAGGATTTATTCTTGGTGAAATTACAGCAGTAATTGCAATTATATTAGTGTTTTTTTCAGTTAACTTGTTGATAAAAACAGAGAATCATTATTTATATTATTTTATGTATTTATTACGTCTTGGCGTATATGTTGCTCCATTTCTATTAGCATTTTTAATTCCAGCAACACCGTTCTTTTATGGTGGAGTTTTAATTGGAATTCTTCCAGTTGTAGCTTTGTCTTATTTGACTGGAATGTTGATTAAACAAAAAGTCGTTGTCGCTGAAAGCGAAAGTTTAAGTTGTTAAAATTTATTATTTTCGGCTAATGGAAAACAAAGAAGGGGGAAAGTAATGCTATTTACTTCGCTTATAGAAGAAATTGAAGGCAATCTTTGAGCATTATCTAACCAACTAACATCAATCATTTTAACAACGATCGTTATTTGCGCGATATCAATTACGTACAACGTGAAAATTCGGGCACATAAAGAAGGCGAACAGTTAAGTGGTTTTTTAGTTTTAGTAGATATGTTTGTAAGTTCTGTAGAACATTTAGTTGTTTCAATAATGGGTCGAAAATATCGTATTTTGACTCCTTATGCAATGTTTATTATTTTGTATATTTGTGTAGGTTCACTATTTGCTTTATTAGGTATAGAGTCACAAACAACTTCTTACACAGTTACATTATCAATGGGATTTGTAACGTTTGTAATGATTTATTATTTTGGCTTTAAATATCAAAAAGCAGCTTACTTAAAACGTTATTTTAATCCAATTGAAATTTTTACACAATTTACACCATTGCTTTCAATTTCGTTCCGTTTATTTGGAAACTTACTAGGTGGATCAATTATTATGGGGTTAATTTATGCTCTATTTATTGGGATGCAAGCTAGCTGAGGGGGTACATCAACAATCGATGGTCATACTTGACCAAACTGAGATTTTTGAAACCCAATGTATCAACCCGATACATGAAAACAGCAATATATTTATTTCTGATCAGGATTAAATATATTCACAACTGTAGTTACACCATTTTTACATATGTATTTTGATTTATTTGATGCGGTCATTCAATCAATTGTATTTATAATGTTGACATTGTCATATTGATCAGAGGCTATGGGTGATTTAACTGGAGATGATTTGACTACAACAACAAGAGCTCGAAAAAGCTCAAAACTTATTGAATTAAAAGAAAGAAACACTGTGCAAACAGTTTAAAAGGGAGATTATTATGTTATTTACAAACTTAATGGTAAACGTTTATGCAAACTTATTTAGTTCGCTTGCAGCGGTTATACCAACATTAATGGCTGACAACACTATTGGAGAAGGATTAAAATATCTAGGAGCAGGTGTTTCATCAATTGGATTTATGGGAGCTGGAATTGGTCAAGGACAAGTTGGTCAAGGAGCTTGTATGGCAATTGGAAGAAATCCAGAAATGGCTTCAAAAATTACTTCAACAATGATTATTGCAGCAGGGATTGCTGAATCAGGAGCTATTTATGCTTTAGTTATTGCAATTCTATTAATTTTTGTGGCTTAGTTGAAAGTTAAAAAAAGATAGAAAGAAAGGTAACATATGGTTTTAAATTTATTAGCCGAAACCCCTTCAACACCTGGAGTTCCAGAGATTGTTGGAATGTTGTTTCCAAATTTACCAAACTTTATTGCTCATGCTTTGGCAACTATTGTAATTGTTATTATTCTTTCTAAGTTGGTTTATAAACCATTTAGAAAAACAATTAATAATCGTCGAGCAAAAATTAATGAATTATTAGATGATGCAGTTGAAAAACAATTAATTGCTAATAAAGATGTTAAAAAAGCCGAAGCACTGTTAAACCAAGCAAAATCAGAATCATTGCTAATTGTTAAAAATGCTAGAGTTGATGCTGAAGTTCAAAAAATGCAAATTTTACAAAATGCTGCAATGGAAGCAAGCAATATTCAAAATCATGCTAAAAGTTCAATTGAAAGAGAAAAAATTAAGGCTCAAGAAGATATTAAACAAACAATTATTGAAGTAGCTTTTGATGCGGCTTCAAAGATTTTAGAATCTGAAATTGATAAAAGTAAAAATCAAAAAATTATTGATTCTTTTATTCAAAATCTAGATAAGGATTAAGATGAATCTAAAAGAAAACGTTGTTAAAAATTGAGCTACAGCCTTGACAAATATCGCTGTTGAACAAAATAAAATTGATGATTTTATTGAGCAAAGTAATGTTCTAATTGAAGCATTAAAAGGTAAAGAAGATTTTGTAAAAATATTAACAGTTAAAAGTCATCATGACGAAATTGCAAAAGTGAAAATTATTGATGAAACTTTTAGCTCTTTTGAAATTGATGAAAACATTCTTAATGCGATGAAAATTCTTGTCGAAATGAAAGCTTTTTCAAGTACAAGAACGATTCTTAAACACTTGCGTAAAAATCTTACAGCTCTACATGATATTACTTATGGAGTTATTTGATCAGTTGAGGAAATTTCTGAGCAACAAATTATAGAGATCGAAAATAAAGTTTCTAAAAAAATCGGCAAACATGTAAAGTTAATTAACAAAATAGACAAAAAACTAATTGGAGGACTTCAAGTAATCGTAAACAATCAAATTTTTGATGGTAGTGTTAAAGGTCAACTTGATGCAATGCGTTATGAAGTTCTTAAAAGAAAGTAAGAGGTAAAAAATGGCTTTAAATATTAAAGAAATCTCTGAAGTAATTGAAAAACAAATTAAAAACTACGGAAAAGAAATTATTGAATCTGAACAAGGTTCAATTGCTACTGTAGGAGATGGTGTTGCTTTAATTTACGGATTAGATAAAGCTATGATGGGTGAACTTCTAATTTTCCCAAATAACATTTTCGGAATGGTTTTAAACCTTGAAGAAGGTGCAGTTGGTGCAGTTATTCTAGGAGATACTACATTAATTAAAGAGGGAGACTTAGTTAAACGTTCAGGTAGAGTTGTTGAAACACCAGTTGGTGATGCAATGATTGGTCGTGTTGTTGATGCCTTAGGACAACCAATCGATGATGGCGGAGCAATTATTACTAATAAGACAAGTCCCGTTGAGAAAATTGCAACTGGAGTAATGGCACGTAAGTCAGTTTCTGAACCTTTAGAAACAGGAATTTTAGCAATTGATGCAGCAATTCCAATTGGAAAAGGGCAACGTGAATTAATTATTGGGGACCGTCAAACTGGAAAAACAGCAATTGCGATTGATACAATTATTAATCAAAAGGGTAAAAATGTTAAATGTATTTATGTTTCAATCGGACAAAAAGATTCGACAATTGCTCAAGTAGTTGAGAAACTTAAAAAGCATGGGGCAATGGAATATACAACAGTGGTTAACGCTGGTGCTTCTGATCAAGCTCCATTGCAATATTTGGCACCATACACTGGAGTCACAATTGCTGAAGAGTGAATGGCTAATGGTGAAGATGTTTTAATTGTTTATGATGATTTATCAAAACATGCCGTTGCTTATCGTGAAATGTCATTGCTATTAAGACGTCCACCAGGGCGTGAAGCTTATCCAGGAGATGTGTTTTACTTACACTCACGTTTATTAGAACGTGCAGCTAGAGTTAATGAAAAATTTGGTGGGGGTTCAATTACTGCTTTACCAATTATTGAAACTCAAGCGGGAGATATTTCAGCTTATATTCCAACTAATGTAATTTCAATTACTGATGGGCAAATTTTCTTATCAGGGGATTTATTCAAAGCAGGAATTAGACCAGCTGTTAATATTGGTCCATCAGTTTCTCGTGTTGGTTCATC
Source organism: Mesoplasma seiffertii ATCC 49495 (assembly GCF_000518725.1). Classification (GTDB taxonomy): domain Bacteria; phylum Bacillota_I; class Bacilli_A; order Mycoplasmatales; family Mycoplasmataceae; genus Tullyiplasma; species Tullyiplasma seiffertii. The sequence continues at coordinate 214,668 of NZ_KI912486.1, forward strand.
AGCTCAAATTAAGGCGATTAAACAAGTTGGGGGAACTCTTAAATTAGAGTTGGCTCTTTACTATGAATTAGAAGCTTTTTCAAAATTTGGATCAGATTTAGATGAGGCAACAAAAGCTACTTTAGAACATGGATGAAGAATTATTCAAATTTTAATTCAACGTCAATATTCTCCGTTAGAACAAGTTGATGAAGCAATTTTATTATTGGCAATTAAAACTCATGTGATTAAATGGTTGCCAGTTAACTTAATGAGTGAATTGAAAAATGAAATTTTGACTCACTTTAAACAAGATACTAACGCTAAGAAATTGCGTGCTAAACTTGAAAAAAACAAAGAGTTCGACGATGAATTAACAGCACAAATTAATACTGAACTTGAAAAAATTGTTTTAAAATTAACTAAAAATATTCAAGACTACAAACCAGAAATGTACGGTACTAAAAGCGAATTTAGTAAATTAGGTAAGTAATTAATGGCAAACTTAAGTGCATTAAAAGCAGAAATTATAGCTATTAATAACATTGGTAAAATTACTAATGCTATGAAACTAGTAGCTAGTGCTAAATTACGTCGTATTGGTAAAAGAGTAGTCGAAACTCAAGAATATGTCTCAGAAGTTTATACAGTATTTAATGACATTATTAAACAAAGTAATGAATCAGTTTTTTTAAAAAAATCTGATGAAGAATTGAAAAAAACTTTATGAGTAGTAATTAATTCAAATTTAGGATTATGTGGTGGATATAACCAAAATGTTAATAAAATTGTTGTCAACAGTTTAAAGGAAAATGATGAAGTTTATGCGATTGGAACTAAGGCAGTTGCATTTTATAAAAATCGTAAGATTAAAATTAGAGATCAAAGAATTGATGTAGATATTACATTTACCAACCAACAAGCTCGTGAAATGGGAAATGACATTATGTCATGATACACAAGCGGAGAATTCGATGAAATTAAAATAGTTTACACAAAATTTATAAATAATGTTACATTTGAGCCAACAGCATTAAGATTATTTCCAATTATTAAAAGTGACGATTCAAAATCAAATTACAAGGGCCAAGTTTTATTTGAACCAAGTGCTGAAGTAATTTTAGAAACAACAGTCAACATGTTTTTAAACACTGTTTTATTTGGAACAATTGTTGAATCACAAGTTTCAGAGCAAGCATCAAGACGTTTGGCAATGGAAAATGCAACAAATAACGGAGAAGAGTTATCAAACGAATTGAATATCAAATATAATCGTCGTCGCCAAAGTGCTATTACACAAGAAATTTCTGAAATTGTGTCTGGTGCTAATGCGCAACTAAAATAACATATGGAGGAAAATAATATGGCTAAAAAAACAATTGCCAACACAACAACAATTGGTAAAATTGTTCAAATTTTGGGACCAGTCGTTGACGTTAAGTTTAATGAAGAAAATATGCCAATGATTTATGATGCATTGATAGTTGAAAATCATGGTAAAAAAATTGTTTTAGAAGTTGAACAACACATTGGTGATGAAATTGTCAGAACTATTGCAATGGATGCAACTGATGGATTGACACGTGGTTTAGATGTAATTAATACTGGAGGTCCAATTCAAGCCCCAGTTGGTGAAGCAGTTTTGGGAAGAATGTTTAATGTTACCGGAAATGCAATTGATGAAAAACCAGAATTTACTGGTAAAACAATGCCAATTCACCGTAATGCACCAGCATATGATGAACTAGTTACAACTGCTGAAATTTTAGAAACAGGAATTAAGGTTGTCGACTTAATGGTTCCATTTGCTAAAGGTGGAAAAATTGGATTATTTGGGGGAGCCGGAGTAGGTAAAACTGTTTTAATTCAAGAATTGATTAACAATATTGCAAAAGCTCATAACGGGGTTTCAGTGTTTGCCGGAGTAGGTGAACGTACTCGTGAAGGAAATGATCTTTATCATGAATTTATTGAAGCAGGCGTTTTGGATAAAACTTCATTAGTTTTTGGACAAATGAATGAACCACCAGGGGCACGTATGCGAGTTGCTTTAACAGGGTTAACAATGGCTGAATATTTTAGAGATGAAAAAAGCATGGATGTTTTGCTATTTATTGATAATATCTTTAGGTTTACACAAGCCGGTTCTGAAGTTTCAGCGTTGTTGGGGCGTATGCCATCAGCTGTGGGATATCAACCAACATTATCAACTGAAATGGGTTCTTTACAAGAACGAATTACTTCAACTAAAAAAGGTTCAATTACTTCAGTTCAAGCAGTTTATGTTCCAGCTGATGACTTAACTGATCCAGCACCAGCAACAACATTCACCCACTTAGATGCTCGAATTGTTCTAGATCGTTCAATCGCAAGTTTAGGAATTTATCCAGCAGTTGACCCATTGGCTTCATCTTCACGTATGTTAGATCCTGAAGTTGTTGGAGAAGAACATTACCAAGTAGCTTTAGGAGTTCAAGGAATCTTACAGAAATATCAAGAATTACAATCAATTATTGCGATTTTAGGAATGGATGAGTTGTCAGAAGACGATAAGTTAGTAGTTTCAAGAGCTCGTAAAATTCGTAAATTTTTATCACAGTCATTTTTTGTAGGAGAGAAATTTACAGGTCGTCCAGGAGTTTATGTTAAAGTCAGTGACACTGTTAAATCATTTAAAGCAATTTTAGATGGAGAAGTTGACGAAATTCCAGAAGTACTATTTATGTATGCTGGAACAATTGAAGATGTTATTGAAAAACATAAAAAATAGTTAAGGAGAATAATTTATGGGAATTAAACTAAAAGTTGTTACTCCAAGTGGAACTTTTATTAACGATAAAGAAGTTGATATTGTTAATGTTCAAACTATTGATGGTGATATGGGAATTTTAGTAAATATTGTTCCACTAGTATCAGCTTTAAAAATTGGAACAATGTCGTTTAGAATTAAAGATAAAGTTACCTATGTTCATGTTCATCGTGGGCTAGTAGTTGTTGATGGTAAACAATGTAAAATTATTACTGAACGATTATATCTAATCGATGAAAAGGGTAAAAAACTAGAAACACCAGACAAGCTATTTTAATAATAAAAAAACTTAAGCCGTGAAAATCCACAGCTTAAGTTTTTTTTTTTTTTTAGTATCCTTGGTTGTGGTCCTCACCTTTAACAATGGCAACCCCACCAGATGTTCCTAAGCGGTTAGCACCAGCATCAATCATTGCCATAGCATCTTGATGGTTACGAACTCCACCAGCAGCTTTAACAAGAGCTTTACCATTAACAGTTTTAAACATCAAAGCAACGTCTTCAACAGTTGCACCACTGCTATTAAATCCTGTTGAAGTTTTAACATAGTCTAACCCAGCTTCAACAGCTAACTCACAAGCTTTAACAATTTCAGTTTTTGAAAGCAAACAATTTTCCATAATACATTTAACAATTTTATTTTTAGCAGCTTGTTTAACTGCTTGCATATCAGCCAAAACAGTTTGATAATCTTGATCTTTTAAAGCACCAATATTAACAACCATGTCAATTTCATCGCTTCCATCAGCAATTGCCTGAGTTGTTTCAAAAACCTTTGTTGCAGTTGAACAAGCACCCAAAGGAAATCCAATGACAGTAGTTACGCCAACATTTGTACCTTTAAGTTGAGTTTTGGCAAATTTAGTTCAAAATGAATTTACACAAACTGTTGCAAAGTCATGTTCTTTTGCTTCATCACATAATTTGACTATCTGAGCTTTAGTAGCTTCAGGTTTAAGTAAAGTATGATCAATATATTTATTTAATTTCATGGTTTCTCCTTAAATATTCATTTTTTCTTTTAATTCGGCATACATAGCTTTTGTTTTGTTGCGAGCGTCAGCTTCATCGTTACCAACAGTTACAAAGTAAATTTTCAGTTTTGGTTCGGTACCACTAGGGCGAACTGCTAATCAAGATCCATCTTCAAAATAGTACTTGATAAGGTCTTGGCCGGGCATGTTGTAAAGACCATTAATATAATCTTCGACGTTGACTACTTTTAAACCATTTAGTTGTTCAAAACCATTAGTTCTTAATGTTTTCATTAATGGATCAATTTTTGAATCTTTTTCTTCAGGTTTAAAGTTTAAATTTACTGTTTCAGTGTAGTAGTAGCCATATTTATCAAACAAGTCATTTAAATGGTCAATTAAGCTTTGATTTTGTCGCTCGTAGTATCAACAAGCCTCAGCAATCATAATTGATGCCTGAATACCGTCTTTGTCTCTTGTAGAAGGATCTAAGACATAACCATAGCTCTCTTCATAAGCAAAGACAAAGTTTAAACCGTTATCGACTTCTTTTGCCATCTCATTACCCATTCATTTGAAACCAGTCAATGTTTTAACAATTGTTGCCCCATAAGTTTCATGAGCAATTCGGTCACCTAAATCTGAGGTTACAAAACTTGAGTATAATGCCGGATTTTTGGGCATTTGGTTAGTACGAACTAAATTTTTAAGTTTTCAATCAATTAAAATTGGTCCAGTTTGGTTTCCGTCTAAACGATAGAACTCTTCATTATGTTTCACAGCAATTCCAATTCGGTCAGCATCAGGATCATTTAAAATGATTAAATCAGCATCATGTTCGTAGCCATATTGTAGAGGAATCTTTCAAGCTGGATCAAACTCGGGATTTGGGTTAACAACATGTTCGAATGTTGGATCTTCATAAGCATGTTCAGCTACCTCAATAACTTGATAACCAGATTCTTTTAAGATTACAGGAGTAAATTCAGTTCCTGTTCCATTAACCGCTGAAAAAACAATTTTCAGATTATGTTTTTCAGCCTGATGATTTTTATAAAACTCTAAATTACGAATCATCTCAAAGTACTGATCAATGATCCTTTGATCAACTGTTTTTAGTAAAGCCAAGTTGGGAGTATATTTTCAATCAATAATATTAGTTATTTTATCCATTTCACCAGCAATCACGTCAGTATCTTCAGGCATTAATTGGCACCCAAATTGGTCATAAATTTTATATCCATTATATTCAGCAGGATTATGAGAAGCAGTAATCACAACTCCCCCAATGCAGTTTAAAGCTTTAGTAGCATATGAAACAACTGGAGTTGGTTTCATTTTATTGTCTTTAAAAAGATACGCTGTAATTCCAAAACTGGTTAATATCTTAGCAACTTCTTCAGCAAAAATTGCAGAATTGTGACGATTGTCATGACCAATAACAACACCATCGTTTAAACGATCAGGATATTTATTAATTAACAGATTGGCATAACTAATTGTGACTTTACGAATAGTATATAAATTAAAACGTCCAGGTCCAGCCCCAAGAACACCGCGAATTCCGGCAGTTCCAAATTCAAGTTCTAAATTAAACGCAGCAAATAGTTCTTCTTCAGATGCATTTTGAAGCATTTTTTTTAATTCTGGGTCTAAATTTTCATTTTCCATTCAGTCTTTATAAATAGGGTTATTTTTGTAATAAATCATAATTATTACCTCCTTATATTTATTTTAATCTAAATAACAAATATTTAATAAATAATTGATGCTATGAAATCAAACGATTTTAGGAATAAAATATAAATAAGGGGCATAGGAGGCAAAATGAGATTCACAGATTTAATTGAGAAGAAAAAAAACCAACAGCAACTAACGGAAGCTGAAATTAAATGATTGATTGAAAATTACTTAACCGAAAATGTAGCCGATTATCAAATGGCAAGTATGTTAATGGCAATTTGATTTAATGGAATGACCGATGAAGAAACGGCAATATTGACAAAAACTTATGTTGAATCAGGGATTACTTATGATGTATCTGATATTGTTGGATTCAAAGCAGATAAACATTCAACTGGTGGAGTTGGGGACAAAACGACATTAGTGTTTGCTCCGCTAGTCGCTAGTTATGGAATTAAAGTATGTAAATTAAGTGGTCGAGGTTTGGGACAAACTGGAGGAACAATTGATAAGTTAGAGTCTTTTCCCGGATGAAAATCAGAGATTAGTGACCAAGAGTTTAAAGAAGTTATTAATAAAGTGGGAATGTCACTAATGAGTCAAAGCCAAGGATTAGTTCCGGCAGATAAAAAAATTTATGCATTAAGAGATGTTACGGGAACAGTTGATTCGATTCCGTTAATTGCTGCGTCAATTATGAGTAAAAAGCTAGTAATTGAAAATGATAGTTTAATTCTTGACGTTAAAATGGGTAACGGGGCTTTTATGAAAACTTTAGCAGAAGCTGAAAAATTGGCTCAAGCGATGATTGGAATTGCTAAACAATATAATCGCCAAATTGCAATTATGATTACTGATATGAATAAACCTTTGGGAAAAGCAATTGGAAATGCCTTAGAAGTCAAAGAAGCCTGAGATTCTTTAAATGGGCAAGGACCAGAAGATTTTAACGAATTAGTGGCCACTGCTGTGGCAATAACTTTGGTACAAGCAAAGTTATTTAAAAATTTTGATCAAGCATATCAAAGTGTTTGTCAAAAAATGCAATCGGGAGAAACGGCACATATTTTTAAGGAGTTCGTAGAAGCCCAACATGGGGATTTTAGTGTTATTGAAAACTATGAGAAGCATTTTAGTGTTAATAATACTTTAGAAATTAAAGCAATGGATTCTGGATATGTAAGTTATACTAATGCTAATGAATTAGGTTTATTATCAATGCGTTTGGGAGCAGGACGTGCTACAAAAGAGGATTCAATTGATTTTGCAGCAGGAATTTATTTAAATGCTGATAGTGGAAGTTTTGTTAACAAAGGCGACGTAATTATGACTTTGTACACAAATAAAGATATTGATCCATGTTGAATCGACATGGCGTATCAAACATTTGTTTTATCTAAAAAACAAACAAAAACTCCGGTTATTTTAAAAATAATTAAATAAAAACCTAAAAGTTTACAAACTTTTAGGTTTTTTTTCAAAATATTAAGTTTTATTTAGTTTCAAATAATTTGTCTAATACCATTTTATACATTTCTAATGTTGCTTGTTCTCTTTCAAGAGCAGTCATTACTTTTGAAGAATCGTTTAAGCTATCAGAAACTGTTAAAACGACATGAGCTTGACGGTTAAATTTATTTCCTAAATATAAAAGTGCATAACTTTCCATGTCAACAACATCTAAGTCGGTTCTTCCTAAGTCGTTATCATTATAAAATAAATCTCCACAATGAGTTAATACTGGGCGACCAACTCCTAAAGTAAATTTAGGTTCAACTTCTTGTCATCCATTTTTTTCAGGTTCAAAAATACTATTTTGGCTTACAGCTTTATAAGTTTCAACAACAGTTCCAATTTCAATGTCGTCATTATATGTTCCAGTTGTTCCAACACGAACAATTTTTTCAACATTGTGATCGACAAATAATTCTGTAGCATAAATTGCAATTGATGGTTGACCCATTCCTGAAGTTGCAAATGAAACTTCATGACCGTTATAAGTTCCTGTGTATACAGAAGCTCCGCGAACGTCAGATACTAAAACTGGATTAGTTAAAAGCTTTTCAGCAGCTCACTTAGTTCTTTTGGGATCTCCGGCAATTAATACAGTTTTAGCAATTTTTGCTTGTTTATCTATGTGCATTGTATAAAACCTCTTTTCTACACTCTTATTTTAACTTATTATTTAAAAAATACTAAGATTATAAGTAAAACCCCAATGTGTAGTATTTTAAGTTATTTAAGGTAAAATTATTGAGTAAACTTTTTGAAGTTTACTTAAAAAATCAGTAATGATATTTAAAAATTAATGAAAGTTTAACTATAAAGTATAAAAGTAAAGCAGTAAAAAGTAATAATATTTTGAAATACTAAATATATCTATTAAGTTGATAATTCAACGATTTTTATTATCGATTAGAAAAGGAAATAACTATGAGCAAAGTACTAGCAATATCTGGAACAACCAACCAAACAAATTCACGTTCAATTGAAATGATGAATCAGTTTTTAAAAACATACAAACAAAATAATCCCAATGATGAAATTATTCATTTGGACTTAGACAAAGAACCAATGGCAGCGATGTCGTTAACTTCATATAACCTTGGAGAATTTTATAATCATGAAAACTCAGGTAAATATATTGAACAGTTGAAAACAATTGATAAAGTAATTATTGCAACACCAATGCATAACTTCAGAGCAAGTGGGGAGCTTATTAATTATATTGATCATATAGCAGTACCAAATTTAACATTTACATATCAAAATCCACTTCCAAATGGAAATCCTCGTGGATTGTTAGATCATTTAAAAATTCAAATTTTAGCAACTAGAGGAGGAGAAGTAGTTCCTAACTCATGAGCAGATCATACAGTTTGATTAAAAGGGGTTTGAGAGTTTATGGGAGCAAGTGTAGTTGAGCCAATTTTTATTGGGGGATTGGATCTACCAAAAAACTATCAACTTTCAGCTCAAAAAATTATTGAAGAACACTTACCAGTAATTCAAAGTGCAGCTAAAAAATTTTAACAAAAATTTTAATGGGGAAACCCATTTTTTATTTGATTGAGATATTATTGTTAGAAAGGAGATTTAAAATGAAACTAAAAATTGATAAAGCGACTTTTGTCAACTGAAGATTTTTTCTATGTATGGGAATGTTTATTCTTCTTAGTGTAATTATTTTTCAAGACTTTATTAAAACTTTAATTAATATTGAGTCAATAACTTATAAGGCTGAAGACGGAACAGATATTAAAACTTGAGGCTATCTTCGTGATGGGGTTATGTATTATGATCGTGCCGGATTTATTTTCTATTACTTTGGGTTTTTCACAATTCAAACTAACATCATGATTGCCGTATGATTTTTCGTAATGGCGTTCTTTAACACTAAAGTAGGAAAAATTAAGTTAATTTCATCAACTTGTTCAGTGGCAATCGCAACATATATTGCAGTAACAATGTTGATTTACAACTTGATGTTACTACCAGTTCATGTTCCCAAAGATGGATATGACTGATTTAGACAACTATCATTACACTTGATTGCACCTTTAGTAATGATTTGTTACACATTATTTGAATTAAAAACAGATGGTGTAATTTCGGTCAAAGAATTTGCAAAAAAATACTTATGAAAACTTTACATTTATCCAATTGCTTACTTAATTGTTAATTTAATTAGGGGAGAAGTTCGTAGAGCTGGTGGATGACCAAGATTTACTTCATATCCGTATTTCTTTTTAGAAATTCATGAAAAAGAAGCAATTAAAGGCGTTCCAATTCCTGGAGCTGTATGATTGTTAATTGCGGCAGTTTTAATTATTGTTATTATTGCTGGATTATCATTAGGATTTACTAAAATCTTGAATAACCGTCATTTAAAAGCAACAACTAATGTTATTGTTGAAACAAACTAAAAAAAAGACATCTAAGCAGATGTCTTTTTATTTCCACAAATTTTATTCATCGTAGCGTCAGCACATTTTTGTTCTGAGCGATCATAACCATTAGCTTTAATATTTTCAATGTTTTTAACAACATTACCTGTGAAAGCTCACATTTTTTGTTCTTTTAAAAATTTTAAATAAGCATATCAATTAATGCGCAATTTACGGAAATCAATTCTTCCCAACTGAACATTATTTTGAATGGTTGCGATCTTTTTATTTAATAAAACTTGTTCTTTTGAACTAACTAATTTACTACAAATTCCTGGAGGAATCTGATCGATATTGGCATAAATATTTTCAACAGTGCCAAATTTTTCTAATAAATCAGTTGCTTGTTTATAGTGCAAACATTTAATTCCTTTGATGTTGTCTGAAGAGTCACCCATCATTGCTTTAATATCAGGAACTTGTTTTGGAGAACACCCAAACTTTTCGTAAACTTCAGAAAGTTCTACAAAAGTTGGTTTTTCTTTTTTGCTGACGTTAGTAATAATTTTTACGTCGTCACTTACTAATTGAAAGGTATCTTTATCATTAGACAAAATGTGAACGTTATATCCTAACTTACAAGCAATTTTTGAAATAGTTCCCATAACATCATCACCTTCATAACGAGGTTTTTCATATCAGGGAATATTTGCTGACGTTAAGAATTGTCTAATAATTTGCATTTGAGGAATTAATTCCTCAGGCGTTTCTTTTCGTTTTGCTTTGTATTCAGGGTATAAGTCTCTTCTTCAACATCCTTGACCAACATCAAAGGTAACAATAATTGTATGATAAATATTCATATCAATTAGCTCATTAATTTTTGCTACAAAAGTGTAAATGGCGTTAATCATAACTCCATCACGATTTACAGCAACTGTTTTTCTTTTTAATGATCCATAGTAACCCTTGTGTAATAAATGATAACCGTCAATAATAAGTATTGTCTGTTTTTCATTTTTAGTATTCATTGTTATTTCAATTCCTTACTAATAAATAATACCATATTCAAAATAAGGTTTTTAATGCTTTTCAAGATATATTTCTTCTTGATAGTAATTTGTAATTGGGACTTGCAAAGATTTGAAAATATCGGGAGTTGAACAAGTTAAAGTGTAAGTTGGGTCGGGGTTATATTGACGTAAATCGATATTTAAATTGTGTTGACGCAAAAAAGCGTCAATTTTTTTAGTATTAGCAATCGCAAAACTAAAGCTAAGACGATAAGTTTTTTCAAGAGTTATCAAATCTAGAGTATTTAACAATTCACTAGCACTTGTTGTATAAGCACGAGTTAACGGACCAGCTCCAAGTTTAATACCTCCAAAATGGCGGATTACTAAAACCACAATATTTGTCAATTGCATTTTTTCGATGACATTAAAAATTGGTTTTCCAGCAGTTCCTGTGGGTTCACCATCGTCATTAAAACCACCTTGTTGTTGAGTTACCCCAATTTTGTAGGCGTAACAATTGTGACGAGCATCAGGATCAGAGTATTTTTCAAGAAAATCTGCCAGTTCAGTTTTCGAATTAATTTGGGTTGCGATTGTAATAAACTTTGACTTTTTAATCTCAAATGAGTTTTGGAAAAGATTTTTAGAAATTGTTTTCAAGGCGAACTCCTTTTCTTTTTAAAATTACTTATAAAATTAGTATAATTATATTATGTATTTTAACAAGGAGGGTAATTAGATGGCTTCAGATAAAAAGTTAATAAAGTATTATGGAAAAATAGCTGATGAAATTATTAAATTAGAACCAAAATATGCGCAATTAAAAGACGAAGATTTTAAAGCTATGACTGCCGAATTTAAACAAAGATTAGCCGATGGAGAAGATTTAGATGATATCTTAGTTGAAGCTTATGCTGTTGCTCGTGAAGCAGCGTTTAGAGTTTTAGGATTGAAAGCATATCGTGTTCAATTAATAGGGGCAATTATCTTGAACGTTGGAGATATTGCTGAAATGAGAACCGGAGAAGGAAAAACCCTAACAGGGTTATTTCCAGCATATTTAAATTCATTAACTGGTAAGGGTGTTCACATTGTTACAGTTAATGAGTACTTATCACGACGAGATTCTGAAATTAACGGAAAAGTTTATGATCTTTTGGGTGTATCTGTGGGACTGAACTCTTCAGAGATTCACAAAGGGGCAAAACGTGAAGCATATTCAAAAGATATTACCTATACAACAAACTCAGAATTAGGGTTTGATTATTTGAAAGATAATATGGTAATGGATTACGCACAAAAAGTTCAACGTGGATTAAACTATGCAATTATTGATGAGGCCGATTCAATTTTGATCGATGAATCAAGAACACCATTAATTATTTCTGGGGGTACTTCATCAAGAGTTAACCTATATAAACATGCTGATGCTTTTGCAAGAACTTTAAAAAGTCCCGAAGATGTTGATATTGACTTGGAATCTAAGCAAGTTTATTTAAACGAATCAGGAATGAAAAAAGCTAAAGAATATTTCACTTTGGAAAACTTATTTGCTTTGGAAAACACTGAGATATTCCACTTAATTATGAATGCATTAAAAGCTCACTTCACTTTTAAAGAAGGAGTCGAATATACTATTCGCGATAATGAAATCGTTTTAATTGATCAGTTTACTGGTCGAATTATGGATGGACGTGCTTATTCAGATGGTTTACAACAAGCCCTTCAAGCTAAAGAAGGTGTGGAAATTGAAGAAGAAACTATCACAATGGCGACAATTACTTACCAAAACTTTTATCGTCTATATTCTAAAATTGCTGGAATGACAGGAACAGCTAAAACTGAAGAAGAAGAATTTATTAAAATTTACAATACTCGAGTTGTTGTTACTCCAACTAATAAACCAATTATTCGTAGAGATGAACCAGATTATACTTTCGGAACAAAAAATGCTGCGCTTAAAAAGTTAATTGCCGATGCTAAAGAAATTCACGAAAAAGGTAATCCAATTTTGATTGGAACAACATCAGTTGAATCATCAGAACAAATTGCTCGTTATTTAGAAAAAGCTAAACTAAAATTTGAGATGATTAATGCCAAAAATCACCACCGTGAAGCTGATATTATTGCAATGGCTGGTCAAAAAGGAGCAATCACATTAGCAACTAACATGGCTGGGCGTGGAACTGATATTAAACTAACTGAAGAAGTTAAACAACTTGGAGGACTAGTTGTTTTTGGGGTTGAACGAAATGAAGCTCGTCGTATTGATAATCAGCTTCGTGGTCGTGCTGGTCGTCAAGGAGACCCAGGGATGTCACGTTACTATATTTCAATGGATGATGAATTGATGATTCGATTTTCATCACCAAAAATGCGTGCTAACTTTGCAAAACTTGGAGATGAACATATTAAATCAAGATTCTTTACAAGAGCCGTTACTAATGCGCAGAAGAAACTTGAAGGAATGAACTTCGATCAACGTAAAAACGTTTTAGATTATGACAATATTTTAGCCCAACAACGTGAAGCGATGTATGCACAAAGAGATGATATTTTACAAGCTGAAAGCTTAAAAGTGGTTCTAAAAAAATTCCAGATTACTGTAGCCTATGATTTAATTGAAAAATTTAATATTTTAGTTCATGGGGAAAGAACAATTGATGCTAAAAAATTATTTAAAGCGTTAGATGGAAAACTAGTTGCACATAATAAGTTTAAAGAGACTGATTTCTTTAACAAAGAAAAAATGGATTTAGCTGAAGAAATCGCTCAAGCAATGATGGAGTTTTATTCAATTCGAATTGCTGATGTTCCTGAAAACGTGATTGTTGATATGGAACGACGTACGATTTTAGAATCATTTGATCGTTATTGAACAAAACATATTGATTTATCATCAAAACTAAAATCAGGAATTTATTTACAACAGTATGCTCAAAATAACCCGTTAGCGGAATATGTTGAACAAGCAACAACATTATTTAATAAAATGAAGATTAATATTGCTTCAGAAGTAGTTAATAAATTATCTAATGTAGTGTTGAAAGCTGTAGATGCTGAAGAAACAACACCACAACCAATTGAAATTACCGATAATGATATTGAAGCAATATTTGCAGAAACTGGGTTAGATAAAACAATGGTTAATAACGAAGCAATTAACAAACGTTTTGATGAGTTAGAAGCAGAAAATGAAGGAAATATTCAAGTTTTACGAAAATTAAAAATACAAAGAGATATAATGTTAGGGTTAGTTATTGAAATTGAAAAACGATTTGGCAATAATCAACCACAACAGATTGAAATTGAAATGGAAGCAATTGAAGCAATGCTTAAAATTTTTGGTATTACTAATCCTGAAGACATGAAGGTCGAAATTATCGAAGAAAAGTATCAGCAATTATTAAAAGAAGCTGAAACTGAAGAAGAACACCAACTTCAATTAAAAATGGCTAAAGAAATTCTAAGTGATTTCATATTAAAAAATGAATTATTCAAAATTAAAAAACCCAAAGCGGTTGACGAAAATGATGATGGATTAACTAAAGTAACAAAAACAAGAATGGGTTAAGCAAAAACTAGATGATCTCTAGTTTTTTTGCTCTATAAAAGGAGAGCTAGGAGAGAATAAGTAAATGGAATTTAAAAAAGATAACCGATTTAAATTAGTATCAAAATACCAACCTGCAGGAGATCAACCAAAGGCGATTGCTCAACTATTGGAAGGAATCGCTAAAGGAAAAAAAGATCAAGTATTATTGGGAGCAACTGGGACAGGTAAAACATTTACAATGGCCAATATTATTGCTAACCAAAATCGTCAGACTTTAGTTCTTGCACATAACAAAACTTTGGCAATGCAAATTTACTATGAGCTGAAGGAATTCTTTCCCGAAAATCGAGTAGAATACTTTGTTTCAAACTTTGACTTTTTCCAACCAGAAGCTTATTTACCATCTAAGGATTTATATATTGACAAAGATGCTCGTCAAAATATCGAACTTGATATGATGCGTTTAAGTGCAATGAATGCTTTAATGACAAGAAATGACACAATTGTCGTAGCATCAGTCGCTTCAATTTATGCGGCTCAAGACCCTGGTGTTTATAGTAAGTCATTTTTTGAATTAAATGTCGGTCAAAAGTTATCAAAAAAAGAGCTTTTAATGTTTTTTGTTAAAACTGGTTATACTAGAAATGATATTGAAAACGCTCCAGGGACATTTAGTGTTAAAGGAGATGTTATTAAGATTGTTCCTGGGTGAACTGCAAATATTATGTTTCGAATTTCAATGTTTGGTGAAGAGATTGAAATGATTGATGTTTTAGATACTTTAACAGGTAGTTATATTGATCGCACGAGAACAATCACAGTTTTCCCTGCTCAAGCATATGTAACCCCAGAAGATAAACTAAAACAAGCATGTGAAAATATTCGTCAAGAAATGGTTCAACGAGTTAACGAATTTACTGAACAAGGACTATTACTAGAAGCTCAAAGACTTGAACAACGAACTAAATATGATTTAGAATCGTTAGAGGAATTTGGATTTTGTAGTGGAATTGAAAACTATTCAGCGCAATTGGATTTCAGAGAAAAGGGTCAAACTCCGTATACCTTACTAAATTACTTCCAAAATGACTTTTTAACAATTATTGATGAGTCACATATGATGATTCCTCAAGTTAGAGGAATGTATAATACTGATCGTTCAAGAAAAGAAACTTTAGTAAAATATGGTTTTAGATTACCATCAGCGTTAGATAATCGTCCGTTAAATTTTGAAGAGTTTACTAGTCTTTTAAATACAACGATTTATACATCAGCAACTCCAGGAGAATATGAAACATTGTTAACAAACGGTGAAGTTGTTGAACAAATTATTCGTCCAACAGGACTGTTAGACCCAATTATTGAAGTTAAACCATCTCAAGGACAAATTGAAGATATTATTGAACAAATTACGCTTCGTAAACAACGTAACGAGCGAGTTTTCATTACAACATTGACAATTAGAATGAGTGAAGATTTGACGTCATACTTACAAGAACGAGGAATTAAAGTCGCATACTTACACTCTGAATTAAAAACTTTAGAACGTAGTGAAATTTTAAATGATTTACGTAAGGGAGTTTATGATGCTGTGGTTGGAGTTAACTTACTTCGTGAAGGTTTGGACTTACCAGAAGTAAGTTTAGTATGTATTTTAGATGCAGACAAACAAGGGTTTTTAAGAAATACTCGTTCATTGATTCAAACCACTGGACGTGCAGCCCGTAATGCTAATGGGCTGGTCATTTTCTATGCTGATACCATTAGTAAAGCAATGCAAGAAACAATGGATGAAACATCTCGAAGACGTGAAATTCAACATCAATATAACTTGAAACATAACATAACACCAAAAACAATTATTAAGTCAATTGGTGAAACAATGTTGACTGAAAAAGCGCGTCAGAATATTAATGAACTGAATAAAGTAAAAGGAACAAAAAACAAAAAACTGGCAATTCAAAAAGTAATTGACGGTTTAAGAAAAGAAATGTTGCAAGCAGCAAAAGATTTAGATTTTGAAACTGCTGCGACACTTCGAGATACAATTATTGAATTAGAAGGGCAAAAGAATTCATAGGTAATAAAAAATGGCTTTAGATAAAATTATAGTAAAAGGAGCTCGAGAAAATAACTTAAAAAATGTTGATCTTGAGATCCCTAAAGAAAAATTAATTGTTTTTACAGGTTTGTCAGGTTCAGGAAAATCATCATTAGCGTTTTCAACAATTTATGCTGAAGGACGCCGCCGATATATTGAATCATTATCAGCTTATGCACGTCAATTTTTAGGGGGAAATGAAAAACCCGATGTTGATTCAATTGAAGGACTTAGTCCAGCAATTTCAATTGATCAAAAAACAACATCACATAACCCACGTTCAACTGTAGGAACAGTTACCGAAATTTATGATTACTTGCGTTTATTATACGCAAGAGTTGGAACACCATTTTGTATTAATGGGCATGGAGTTATTAATGCAAGTTCGATTAAGGAAATTGTTTTAAATGTAGCCAAAGACACTGATAAAGGTGAACAAGTCTATGTGTTAGCACCAGTTGTCAGAGACAAAAAAGGATCTCATAAAGATTTACTAGAGAAACTTCGTGCTGAAGGATTTATTCGTGTTAAAGTTGACGGACAAGTTCGCATGTTAGACGAAGAATTTGAGTTAGAAAAAAATACTCGTCACAATATTGATATTGTTGTTGACCGTTTGATCTATCAGGCAAATGATGAAATTAACTCAAGAATTTATTCAGCAATTGAAGTAAGTTTAAAATACTCAGATGGGTTAATTAAAATATTCTACCCAGAAACTGAAGGTAAAGAAGAAAAACTTTATTCAACATCATATTCATGTAGTGTTTGTGGATTTACAATTCCCGAAATGGAACCAAGATTATTTTCATTTAATGCCCCATTAGGTGCTTGTGAAGAGTGTTCAGGACTAGGAGTTAGTTTAGAAGCAGACCCACATTTATTGGCTCCCGATAAAGAAAAAAGCATTAATCAGGGAGGAATCACTTATTTTAAAAATTTAGTTGGTTCAGATAACTTGGAATGACAAAAATTCCGTACTTTATGTGACTACTACTATATTGATTTAGATTTACCAATTAAAGATTTGAGTAAACAACAAATGAATTACATTATGTGAGGATCAGATGAAGAAATTGAAACTAAGTTACTTAGTTCAAATGGTCGTCGCTATGAATCATATGAATATATTGAAGGAGTTGCGTCATTAATTCAACGTCGCTATTTTGAAACTAAATCAGAGGATTTACGTAAGTGATACGCTAAATTCATGAGTTCAAAAAAATGTAAAGAATGTAATGGAGCACGTTTAAATAAAACAGCCTTGTCAATTAAAATTAATGGTGTTTCAATTTTTGAATTTACTGAAAAGTCAATTCAAGAAGAACTTGATTTACTATTAAATATTTCGTTATCAGAAAACCAAGCAAAAATTGCTAATTTAGTATTAAAAGAAATTGTTTCAAGAACTAGCTTTTTATATGAAGTTGGATTAGGATACTTAAATCTATCACGTTCAGCAACAACACTTTCAGGGGGAGAAGCTCAACGAATTCGTTTAGCAAAACAAATCGGATCACAATTAACAGGAATTTTATATGTTCTTGATGAACCATCAATTGGACTGCACCAACGTGATAATGATAAATTGATTGCAACTTTAAAACACTTACGTGATTTAGGAAACACTTTAATTGTAGTTGAACACGATGAAGATACAATGAAAGCGTCTGATTGAATCGTTGATGTTGGACCAAGAGCTGGAGAACACGGGGGAGAAATCGTTTTCAGTGGAACTTATGAAGAAATTTTAAAGTCTGATAGTTTAACAGGAAAATATTTATCAGGAGCTGAAAAAATTGCCGTTCCCACAAAGCGTCGTGGAGGTAATGGCAAAAAACTAGAAATTCATGGAGCAACTGAAAACAACTTAAAAAATGTTAGCGTATCAGTGCCACTAAATAAATTTGTGACAATTACAGGAGTTTCTGGTTCAGGAAAATCTACTTTATTAGAAGATATTATTTATAAAGGAATTATGCAAAAGCTTTCAAAAGAAGCAGTTGTAGCGGGAGAATTTAAAGAAATTAAAGGAATTGAAAATGTTGATAAAGTTATCTACATTTCTCAAGAACCAATTGGAAGAACTCCACGTTCAAACCCAGCAACATATACAACTGTGTTTGATGACATTCGTGATTTATTTACTAATCTTCCTGAAGCAAAAGTTCGAGGATACAAAAAAGGACGTTTTTCATTTAACGTTCCTGGGGGACGTTGTGAAAATTGTCAAGGTGATGGAATTATTACAATTTCAATGCAATTTATGCCAAGTGTTGAAGTTAAATGTGAAATTTGTGAAGGACAACGTTATAATGATGAAACTTTACAAGTTAAATTTAAAAACAAAAATATTTCTGATGTGTTAAATATGACAGTTGAAGAAGCAACAAAATTCTTTGAAAATATTCCTCAAATTAAAACAAAGTTAGACACAATTGTCGAAGTTGGATTAGGATATATTCGTTTAGGACAAAGTGCCACTACATTATCAGGTGGAGAATCACAAAGAATTAAGCTATCAACATATCTATTAAAAAAAGCTACTGGAAAAACAATTTTCTTATTAGATGAACCAACAACTGGGTTACATAATGATGATGTAAAACGTTTAATTGCTGTATTAGATCGTTTGGTTGATTTAGGAAATACAGTTATTGCAATTGAACATAATTTGGACTTTATTAAGGTTTCTGATTACATTATTGACTTAGGACCTGAAGGTGGAAGCGGTGGAGGAATGATCGTCGCTACAGGAACTCCAGAACAAGTAGCCACTAATGAAATTTCTTATACTGCTAAATATTTAAGAGAGTATTTAAAATAATGATTTCAGTCGATAAAGACTTTATTCCGATTAAACCGAGATTTGCAAACGAATATAATTTAATTAAAGTTTTAGCAAAATTGGGAAATCCTCAAAAACGTTTACCTACAATTAATGTTGTTGGAACAAATGGAAAAGGTTCAACTTCTTATTATTTATCTAAAGGATTGTTAACAAAATATCAAAAAGTTGGTCTATTTATTGGACCGGCATTTTTGTGACAAAATGAACGAATTCAAATTAATAATGAATATATTAGTGATCAAAATTTAGAAAAATATTTAAATCAAATTTCTGCAGACATCGAAGAGTATAGTTTGACATTTTTTGAAATTTGAACTTTAATAGCAATTTTATATTTTGCTGATCAAAACGTTGACATTGTAGTTATGGAAGCGGGCATTGGTGGGAAAAATGACTGTACTAATTTAATGACTAATCAAATTTTGACAGTTTTAACATCAGTATCTTTTGATCATATGGAGCTTTTGGGAACTTCAATTGAAGCAATATTAGAACAAAAAATTAATATTGCTAAGCCGGGTACAAAACTAGTAGTTAGTGATGATAATAAAAAGTATCAGTCTGTAATTGAGAAGATAATTGCTGATAAAAATGTAGAAATCATTTATGCCGATTTGTTGCCTGATAAAGTTCTTTATCAACAAGGTAACAAGGGTTTAGCACAAAAAACATTAGAAATAATTGGAATTACAAAGTGTAATATCAGTGAGTTAAATCCACCATTAGGGCGCTTCACAAAAATTGTGCGAAAAAATCAAACAATCATTTTAGATGGAGCTCATAATGTTGATGGAATTAACCAATTAATTAAAACAGTAAAGGCAGAAAAAGAACCTTATATTGTATTGTATGCATCAATTGCATCTAAGGATTATCAAGCGAATCTTAGTCAATTAACAAGTAATTTTGAAAATGTTTATCTTACTAGTTTTGATCATTTTAAGGCTTGAAATTTATCAGAAATTGATTATCCGAATAAGATCATATCTTGAAAAGAATTTTTAGAAACCCATCAAGATGATAATATTTTAGTATGTGGAAGCTTATATTTTATACCGCAAGTTTATGAATACTTAAATAAGTAAAAGGGTTAGGAGGGTAAAACGATGTTAATGCTATATACGACAATTGGAGCAGCAATTGGAATTATTCTGCTATTTGCAATTAGCTTTGCAATGGAAAAGTTTAGCTGACGTCGTTTTACCGTCAAAAATATTGCGATATTAGGGGTTTTAGTAGCTTTAAGTGTAACTTTAACTAATGTTATTGGCTATACAGTGATTTTTGGGATGAAAATAATGTTAGGAAATTTTGTAGTCTTCTTAACAGGAATGGTATTTGGACCGTTAGCAGGAGTTGTTACTGGTTTGGCTTCTGATACTGTGGGAGCCTTTATTCACTTGGGTGGAGTTTTTCATTTAGGTTTTATGTTCATTAAGATTTTAATAGGCTTTGTAGGGTCATTAGTATTTGCTTTTAAAAGCAATCGTTATTGAGTTGTTAAAATGGTTGTAGCTTATGTTTTATTCATTTTAGTACACTTATTTTTCTTAACTCCATTATTTACATGAGCTTTATATGGAACCTCTTTTGCTCAAGTAAACTTTATTAAAAAGGCAATTTTGGCACCATTTCAAATGGTTGTTTATCCATTTTTGACTTATAGCTGCTTTAATGTACTATGAGTTTTATTGCGAAAAGATGTCGGAACATCTCGAGCAGTTTGAGTCGGGCGGCACGGAACTTTGAATTTGGTTGTTAAACCTAGAAAAACTGAATATCAAAAATTGATTGAATCTAAGGCTGTCAAACCACGAAAAAGGGTCTTTAATCGTCAAAAAAGCATAAAAAAAGATGCCTAAGGCATCTTTTTTAGCATTATGTTTATCTAATTTCAATTTAACTTAATAATATCAATTTGGCATTATTTAAGGATTTAAAACGAAAATGATAATAACTATTTAGCTCTTTTGATTGATAATTTAACTTGTTTTTTATCGTTGTTGATTTCTAAGATCATTGCATCAACTTCTTCACCTGATGTTACGAATTCTTTTGCGTCTCTTACGAATTGATCAGCGATTTCACTAATGTGGATTAGCCCTTTGTATTGTTCACCGTTGATATCAACAGTACAAAATGCTCCAAAATCAACGATATCAGTGATAGTTGCTTTTACGATTGTATTTTCCATTTTAAAGTCCCCCTTAGAAAATAGTATATGTTATAAACTTCAAATATCAATATCAAACCATAATTATAGTAAAATATGTTTATAAAAACATTTGGAGGTTTTGCGTGAAAAAATTAACAATTAAGACATTAGTTGATCATTTTGGGCTAGAAGTCATTTCTGGAAAAGATCATTTAGATACTGAAATTGGGGTTTATGGTTTAAATCGTGCAGGTTTAGAGTTAACCGGTTTTTTTAGTCCAATTGATGATAAAAAGCACAAAAGAGCCGTAATGATGTCATCAAAGGAAAATATTTATATGGACCAATTTGATGAAGCAACAAAACGTCTTAAGTATGGTGCAGTTATCAAATCAGGGGCACCAGTTATTTTAATTACCAAAAAATTTGTTGATGAAACGCTAATTTCTGTAGCAAAAGAGCTGGATTTTCCATTATTAAGAACAGATTATCCTTCAACAAGTGAATTAACTCAAAAAATTCTTGATTTGTATGATGAGTATTTTGCTCCAACTGAAGAAGTACATGCTTCGTTAATTAATATTTTTGGAAAAGGAGTTTTAATTACAGGGGAATCAGGAATTGGAAAATCAGAGATTTCTTTGGAATTAATTAAAAATAACCACTTATTTGTAGGAGATGATCGCATTATTTTAACAAATAAAGGAAGTCGTATTTACGGAAAATCACATCCAATTTTACGTAACCTGGTTGAAGTTCGTGGAATTGGGATTATTGATGTCTCAAAAACTAATGGTTATAAAATCATTATGCAAGAAACAACTTTGGATATGATTATCGAATTATTTAAGTTTGGAGCCGATGGAGTTGATGCTTCTGAACGTTTAGGACGTGAAACAACTAATAAAAAAGTTTTAGGTGTTGATGTGCCCTATTTAAAAATTCCCGTTTCTTCAGGACGAAATATTGCCAATATTATTGAATCCGCTGTTGCTCAACTAAAAATTAATCAAAGTGATGTTGCTGAAGACATCATTTCATTAATGAACAAACGTATTTCTGAGATTAACGAGGATAACTAACAATGAGCTTAATGACAAATATTGGAGGTTGAAGTCTTGCAGATTGGCTTGATAAATTTGGTGATCCAGCCAACGAGCGACTTTTTTTTGGAGTAATTCCTGCATATCCTGTTTTTATGTTTAGTGGAATTTTACTTACAATAATTGCTTCGATAATTCATTTTAAAATGAAGGGAATTCCTTTACGTGAATTTGAATGAGCAGTTGTTTTAGTTGTGCCATTAGGAGTTATTGGAGCATCAATTTTTGGTAAAGCCTTTATTCCAGGAATGCCATGATGACGAATCTTTTTCTTTTGAGAACCAGGAATGTCACTTTTTGGAGCGTTATTTTTAGGAATTACAGCTGGTTTTGTACTTCTATATAAACGTTCAAAATTAACAATGATTTCTGTTTGAGTATATGCTGATTGTATTATTCCAAATATTTTACTGGGTCAATCACTTGGAAGATGGGGAAATCTTTTTAACCATGAAATTATGGGAACAGTTGTTGATTATGAAGATTTAAGTTGATTACCAGACTTTATTCGCAACAAGCTTTTCTATTTTCCAAATTTAAGCGAGTTTAAAGATAGTCTCGGTCAAGGATTGCCCTCAAACTGATTTGACAATTCTGAAATTTGAGGAAGTTATAGTAATGGAGAAGTTTCGTTAGCGACCTTTTTAAATGAAACAAAATTAGAATTCCGTCAACCATTATTTTTGTATGAAGCAATGGCAAATTTTGGTTTATGAGTTATTATTACGTTCTTTATTGCTAATTTAAGTCGATTTTTTAATAAACCAAAACCATGAGATCTAGAGCCAACTGCCTATCCAGGATGATTTAATAAACACTATAAATCAATTGTAGAAGACCAATTAACTACAAAATCTACGCTTGTTCCTATAAAATATAAGCAAGTTCGATTGACAGGCGAAAATGGTGAAATCATCGAACTTAAGTTATCATTTTGAAAAGCTTGAAATAAAGCTTATTATTGATATGAACCAGATTCTTTAGTTGTAGCAGAATTTGAAAACAAAGCTCAAGAGCGCTCAACTCGCCGTTATCAAGGTGAACAACGAATTCTACAACTTAAATCACAATATAAAATTAAAGCTAAGCAAACTAAAAACAGTGTAAAAAAAGCTGAATATAAAGAAAGTTATATTTTAAAACGTAATGAAATTTACGCGCAAATTGGTAAATGAAGCCGAAGATTCAATATTAATCCGGATGCTAGGGCATTAGAAAAACTTAATAATCCACATAATTTCTTTATTATTCGTTCAGGAGTTATTAGTGGATCGTATATTTTTGGATATTTATTGATCAGAATTATTCTTGAGACCTATCGTAAGCCCCAAGAATATTTCATTCAAAATATGCCAGGGTTAAACTTTACAGTTTTAGCATTTTTATTGTTGGTTGGGATCGCAGTTATCGTAATAGCACAGTTTATTGCACCATACAAATGAAGAGAGGTAGGATGATTATATGAAAAATCATACTAATAATGAGAAAGAAATCATTGATGTTTTAATTATTGGAGGAGGACCAGCAGGGATGACTGCGGCAGTTTATACTTCAAGAGCAGGTTTAAACACTGTTATTGTTGAAAAGGAAGCCCCGGGTGGTAAGATGATCAAAACAGAAATGATTGAGAACTTTCCTGGATATGAAGCAATTATGGGTCCAGATTTATCAATGAAAATGTACGCTCATGCAACTAGTTTTGGAACAAAATTTGAATTTAATGAAGTTGTTCATGTTAAAAAACTCCAAGAAGGGTTATTTGAAATTCATTTATTGAATGAGGAAATATTATTTGCTAAAACAGTTATTTTAGCAACCGGAACAAAGGAAAATGAATTAGGAGTTCCTGGAGAACAACGTTTGTACGGTAAAGGGGTAAGTTATTGTGCAGTTTGTGATGGAGCATTTCATAAAGGCAATGATGTCGCTGTTGTTGGCGGAGGTTATTCAGCTGTTCAAGAGGGAATGTACTTAAAAAAATTTGTTAATAATTTATATGTAATTGTTCGTAAAGATCATTTTAGAACTGATATGGTGGCAGTCGAGAAGTTGCGTGCCATGCCAAATGTTAAGTTTTTAATGGAATCTGTTGTTGAAGAAATTATTGGAGACACTAAAGTTGAGGCAATTAAAGTTAAAGATTTAAAAACTGGAACAGTTCAAGAATTAAAAGTTAGCGCGATTTTTCCATACATCGGAGCTACTCCAATTACTCAGTTTGTATCAGATTTAGATATTACTGATGAAAATGGTTATGTATTGGCAAATCCAAAAATGCGTACAAGCATTGAAGGATTGTATGTGGCTGGGGACGTTCGTGATGTTCCTTTACGTCAAATTGCAATTGCAGTTGGTGATGGGGCAATGGCTGGTCAAATGGCTGTGGAATATTTACAAAACTTACGATAATCAAGTTATAATAAAAAAAGAACATGGGGTGATACTATGGTTGATTGAATACAAGGCAATAACTGAAATGTTGATGAGACTAAGCACCTATGAGGTTGGGTTAAACCAGACTACGGGTTTATTCACGTTTACGCCCTAGCAATGACACTAGGAATTTTAGTATCAGTAATTTTTTGTCTTTGAAAGTTTTCTCGTCGTGGGTTAAACACGATGGAATTATCAATTGCAGTGATTGTTTTAGTTCCAATTGCTTTAATGGGAGCTAGTTATTTTGGTAAATTGAATGCTGAAGGATATGGACAACATGCCGGAGGTGCTCACGGAATTCAATTGCTTTACTTTTGAGAAGCAGGAATGGCAATTCATGGAGGAATTTATACTTCGACATTTGTTGGCCTAATTATGTTTGCCTTTTTGGGTAAAAAAACCAAGGTTTCTTTATTTACATATATGGATGCAATTTTGCCAAATATTCTTTGAGGTCAAGTAATTGGAAGATGAGGAAATTTCTTTAATCATGAAGTTATGGGGCGTCCACTATACAAAGTAGGGGAAGGTTCGCTACATTTACCTCAATGAATTTTAAATAATACACAAGCTGTTTACAGAGGAAGTGCTGATAATCCTTTTGGATGAATTCCAGGGCAAACTTATCAAATGAACCCAATTTTCTTATGAGAATCATTAGCATTATTAGGGGTTTGAATATTATTTGTTTTGGTATTGCCCTTTGTTGTTAAAATGTTGGGAAATAAACCTTGAAAAGTAAATCCTGATAAATATGCTTTTGATCTTAAATTTAGTTTCAAAAAATTCTTTATGCCATGAGTAAAAAGTGACCAAAAGTCTCACAAGCAAGTTTGAGATGATGCGTTTGTTTTTAATACAAGTGACAGTAATAAAGAAGCCTATTTAGCACAAATATCAAAAATTCAAGACGGTCCGGGAAATAGATTTAAAAAACGCTGACAATCTGGAAAAGCCCTAGTCGAAGCTAACAACCCACATCATTACAAAGTTATTAAAGCTGGGTTTGAAGGGTTTGCATTCTTCTTTGGTTGAAATTTAGTACGTTTTTGTTTGGAAATGGAACGACCTGATGATCATTTATTTATTATGTATAACAAGCCACTTTCGTTGACAGTTATTGGTTTAACTGCTTTGGCAGGATTAATTGGAATGATTCTAACACAATACGGAATCCCACAATTATTTAGAAAGCCAGGGTATTTATACGAAAAAGATTATTTTGGAATTGTTACACCAACAAAAGCTGTTTCTAATGCTTTGCCACCAACTAAGGTTAAACCTGCAAAACAAAGTAAGCAAACTGCTAAAGAACAAAAAGCTCTTGAAAAGTTAAAGCGTTTAGAAAAATAATAAAAACAGAGAACAGGAGTGTGAGAGTATGTCGTTTGCTTTAGAAGTCAAAGAAGAAATAATCTCGCACACTTTCTCAACTCAACAGCGAAAAGCATTACTTAATGGTTTTATAAGAAACAATGCTGAAATGATCTTTTCTAATGGAAAAGAAAAGTTAAAATTAGTAACAATTAGTAATCGAATTGCTCGAAGTTTATTAAGTTTTTGCAAAGAATTTTTTGATGGACAAATTGAAATTTCTGTTATTCAATCGCAAATTTTAAAAAAACAAAAGACTTTTCAAATAACTTTAATCGATAATTTAAATAATTTTTTAAAAGAAATTGGCATTTATGATGAAAATTTTCAAAAACAAGATTTTAGTTTTAAAAATTTTAAAAAAGAAAGCTCGTTGTTAAGAGCTTATATTGCTGGTGTTTTTATAGCTACTGGTTCAGTTAATTCTCCAGAAACGACTAATTATCATTTAGAAGTACAATTTAAAGACAAAGCAGCAGCAATAAATTTTGTGACAATTACTGATTTATTTAACTTTGAATTTAAAATTTTAGAGCGAAAAAATAATCGGTATATCTGTTATATTAAAAAATCACTGATGGTTTCTGACTTTATCAAGCTAATTGATGCTTCCAAAGCAGTCATGGCATTTGAAAATCAACGAATATCACGAGATGTTTATAATAATATTAATCGGATGAATAATATTGATATTTCTAATCAAACTAAGGCACTAGCAGCTGGTCAAAAGCAAATTGAACAAATAAATCACATTAAAAATCGTAAAATGTTCCATTTGCTATCAAAAAAAGCACAAATTTTAGCAAAATTGAGATTAGAAAACCCCGAAGCGCCTTTTAGTGAGTTAGAATATATTATGAATAGCCAAGGAACCCCAATTACAAAATCTGGGGTAAGCAACTTGTTTAAATCAATTAAAAAAATTAGTGAAGAGGTGTAGTTGAAATGACAATAGAGAAAAAAGATGACATTATTGACATATTAAGCAGAAATATGAAAAAATTGAGAACTAAAGCAAAAATTACTCAGGAAGAATTAAGTTTTAGATCAGGGTTACACAGAAACTATATTTCTGATTCTGAAAGAGGGCGCAGAAATGTGTCTTTAAAAGTAATTGAAAAAATAGCTGAGGGACTTGGAGTCGAAGTTAAAGATTTGTTTAAAAAATAATATTTCAAAAATGGGGTTCCCCATTTTTATTTTGTTCAAAGTTTAGTATGATATATATAATGAAAGTAGAAGGGCAAGAAAAATCATGTTAAATACAGTTATTAATTTATTCGCTTCAAGTACGGGAAGCAAAATCATATTAGGTTTAGAAATTGTTGCGATGATTGTTGCAGTAGTTATGGTAATCGTTGGTCTTTTACAAAATAAAAAATCACAAACAGGATTAAGCGCAATTAATGGGGGAAATGAAGAATTGTTTTCTAACTCAAAAGAACGTGGAATGGACAAGACCTTATCTATTTGAATGTTATCTTTAGGAATTGTGTTCTTCATAGTAGCTTTAGTTATTTGTATCTTAACAAACACTATTCTTTAATAGTGTTTTTTATATATTGGTCAAGGAGAGAAAATGGAAAAAAGAATTATAGAAGTATTGCAACAAAACAATGACAAGATGTCATTTGATTTGTTGGCAAATAAAATAAGAGCCACAGATCATATGGCTTTTTTAGAGATTTTAAAAATGATGAGTGAAGAAAACGCAATAGCAATTTCCCCAGCAAATAATATATATTTATTGAATGACCGTCGCTACTTACATGGAATTTTAAAATTAAATGCCAAAGGGTTTGGTTTTGTATCAAATTTAAACGATTCTGAACATGAGGATTATTTTGTTCCCCCAGTAAGTTTGAACGGAACTTTTACAAATGATGAAGTAGTTTATACAATTAAAACTGAACTTGATGGTCGTTTACGCGCTGAAGTTGTCGAATTAGTTAAACGTGAAAAAACTTCAATTATGGGTGAAATTACAAAGTCTCGTGATGGAAGATTTTTAGACTTTATTCCAATGGATAAATCATTTTCCAATTTTCGGGTAATTATGGTTAATAAAGCTGACTTTGACTTAAAAGATAATTTAATTGTTAAAGCTAAAATTTTAGAACTAAAAGATCGTAAGTTATTCGTGCGTCTTAAAAAAGTTATTGGAGATGCTACTAAAGCAGCAGATAGAATCATTTCAATTGCTGAAGAACTAGACATTCGTACTGAGTTTCCTAAACGAGTATTAACCAATGCTGAAGAAGTTAATATTCCATTAAGTCAACAACCAGAATTGATTAAAAAACGTATGAAACACTCACTTTTAGACAAAATGGTTGTGACAATTGATGGGGTTGACTCAAAAGATTTAGATGACGCAATTCATGTAGAAAAAATGTCAAATGGTCATTTTAAATTAATTGTAGCCATTGCTGATGTTTCACATTATGTACAACCCAAATCAGCGTTAGACAATGAGGCCTTGTTAAGAGGAAACTCAACTTATCTAGCAAATAAAGTAATCCCAATGCTGCCAAGAATTTTATCAGATGATTTATGTTCATTAAATCCAAATACTGAAAAATTAGCATTAGCTTGTGAAATGGAATTTGATCAAACTGGAAAAATGCTTTCAAAAAAAGTTTATGAAACTATTATGATTTCTAAAGTCAGACTAAATTATAATGAGGTTAACGAGTACTTTGCTAACCAAGTATGAAATCATTGTGAAG
The DNA here is from genome assembly GCF_000518725.1 of Mesoplasma seiffertii ATCC 49495. Classification (GTDB taxonomy): domain Bacteria; phylum Bacillota_I; class Bacilli_A; order Mycoplasmatales; family Mycoplasmataceae; genus Tullyiplasma; species Tullyiplasma seiffertii. The sequence continues at coordinate 243,321 of NZ_KI912486.1, forward strand.
AATCACGTTTAATGATGGATGCAGCTTTTGAATTATATAAATTAATTGATGCTGTCAAAATTAAGCGAGGAACAATCAATTTTGGTGTTCGTGAAGCTAAAGTTGTTATGGATAAAGATTCAAATGTTGTTGAAATTAAGGCTCGTGAAACTGGAGAATCAGAACAACTAATCGAACAGTTCATGGTTAGTGCAAATGAAGCAGTTGCCGAAATTGTTTTTGATCGTGAATTGCCATTTGTTTATCGTAATCACGGAAAGCCCGAAGAACAAGATTTAATTACTTGATATACATCATTGAAGTCTTTTGGAATTGATCCAAAATTGACACCAAAAGAAATGCTTGATCCAATTAATATTAATAAAACATTATTACAAATTGATAATCAAACTAGTGACCCAATTGAAAAAGAGCTTTTGAATTTATCATTATTACGTTACATGGATAAAGCTAAATATAGCTTGGAAAATATTGGACACTTTGGGTTATCAAGTAAATGCTATACTCACTTTACATCACCAATTCGTCGATACAGTGATTTAATGGTCCACCGTTACTTGAAGCAATATATTTTAAATAATGACACTCGTGATTTTATGTTAGAAAAAAATATTGCTTTTATTGATAGAGCATGTGCAATAATTAATGATACTGAAGTTACTTCAGTAGAATGTGAACGTGAAGTTATTAAGGCATGTATGGTTGAATATATGGCTGATAAAGTTGGTAATATCTATGAAGGAACAATTGCAGTAGCTTTAAAATTTGGAATTTTTGTTCAATTAGAAAACATGGTTGAAGGATTAGTTCATATTTCAAACCTTGAAGAAGGAATTGTTTATGATGAAACTAACCAAGTTTTAATTAAGAAAGATAATACTTTTTATCGTATGGGACAAAAAGTTAAAGTTAAAGTTATTGGAGCAGATATCAAAAAACGTACAATTGATTTTCAAGTAGTAAAATAATCTAAAGGAGGATCTTATGGGTGAACATGTAATTGTTAATAATAAAAAAGCCTATTTTAACTATGAGATTCTCGAAAAATGAGAAGCTGGACTAGTTTTAAATGGGCCAGAAATTAAATCAATCCGCAATAAAGAAGTTTCAATTGCTGAGGCATTTATTTTAATTCGTAAAGAAGAAGCTTTTATTATTAATATGAATATTAATAAGTATGAATATGCTAATAATATTAAGGGAATTGAACCGACACGTAATCGTAAGTTATTGTTACATAAAAAAGAAATTAAGAAGATGTTGGAACGAATCAAATTAGAAAATTTAACAGTTGTTCCATTACGAGTTTATTTAAAAGGCAATTATGCGAAAATTGAGCTGGGACTTGGTCGTGGGAAAAAGAACTATGACAAGCGTGAAACAATTAAAAAACGTGATGTTGAAAGACGAGAACTTGCCAAAAACAAGTACTAAGAGGTAACTATGAATCTAGCACAAACAAATACAACAACAATGCCGATTTGATTTTGAATAATTGTTTTTCTTTTAACAGCTCTTGGAATTGCTTTAGGTATTTGAAGTTTTATGAGTGGTTTTAAAAGTATTAGTAAGCCTAAAAGTAATCACCAAATTGATGAAATTTTATTAACAAAAAAATATTCTTGAACTGAAGTAGAACAATTGCCTGAATCAACAGGACTTTACATAATGTTTATTGGTCAAAAGTATAATGATAAAGAATTTTTTATCCCTATTTTTATTGAAAAGGCGACAAATATCAAAGCTGAAGTTTTAACTTTAAAAAAGTTAATCATTGAAGGCAAAGAAAAGACACTTGGAGCCGAAATAACTAGTTATTTAATGCAAAAACAATTAACAGCAGCCGATATTAATTTTTACTTTATTGATGTCCCAAAAGAGTCTTTAGATGAAGGTTTGCAGAAGTATTTGGAAGCAACAAATGCAGCTAAAAGAGGATTTAAAAAATAAATAAGCAACCAAAATCTTAGTTTTGGTTTTTTTTGGTTTTTTTGGAGAATTTTCCGAGGTCTTTATTATATAATTACTAATGTTAGGGGGGATTAAATGTTACTAGCAGAATTAGTTTCAAACCAAAAGGTAATTGTAGGAGCTTCACTTGCAGTTATCGGTGCAATCATTGCTGCGGTTTTCTTATGACTTTATTTTTGACAAAGAAAAAAAGCTGAACGTCGTGGTGATTTTTATAAATACAAACAAGAATCAAAAACTATATGAGATTTTATGAAGAAAAACTTTGTCTTTTATGTTTTTTTATTCGGGCTTGTAATGTTTGTTACTGGTTTTGTGACAGCAATATTTTAATTAACTAACCAAATTATAAAAATTTGAAAGGGGATCTTATGGGGACACAAACCGTAAGTACAGGTAAAGCACACAATGGTTTTATTGCAGGACTATCTAAGTTCAAAAGCGGAATCATGCCAACTTTATCTAAATTAAGTAAAGCGTTTTTACTACCAATCGCGTTACTACCAATCGCCGGAGTATTTCTAGGAGTTGGGGCAGCTGTTGCTAATGCAGCAGACCCACAATCATTTCTATGATACTTTGGGACAGTTATGAATAAAATGGGGGATGTTGCTTTTGGTAACTTGCCTGTTCTATTCTGTATTTCAGTTGCTTTAGCATATACTAAAGACGCTGGGGTTGCTGCATTAACAGCTGTAGTAGGATTTTTAGTAATGAATGCATTACAAGGAGCATTATTACATCCAACAATGGTTTCTGCATCTGAAGAATTAGTTAAACAATATAAAGCTTTGTTTAATGGATTTTGAGAAGGAAAAGAAGTTGTAGTTGGAATGGAAGTACCAAATCTTGATGCTGCTGGAAAAGTCTTGTATTCATTATTATGACATGACAATATTCCAAATGGTCTAATTACATCAAACTTAGGTGTTCAATCTTTAAACACTGGAGTTTTTGCAGGAATTTTTGTTGGAGCAATTTCAGCAAAATGTTACAACAGTTTCCACAAAACTCAATTGCCATCAGCAATTAGTTTCTTTAGTGGAACAAAATTAGTACCAATTATTACATTTTTCGCTGTTATTCCTTTAGGTTTCATATTCGTGTTCTTCTGACCATGAATTGGACAAGGATTAGCATACTTTGGAACAAAATCAGGAGATATTCCAGTTAAAGGAATTGATTCATTAGTTTTTGAAATGATTGAACGTTCATTAGTACCATTTGGACTACACCACGTGTTCTATTCACCATTATGATGAACAAGTGCGGGGGGGTCTATTGCTGATGTAGTTACTCGTGCAAATAACGAATGAATTGTTAACGGTAATCCAGCTGGATTAATTAACGGATTATCAATGATTGATTGACAAGATAAAGCTTCAGCATTTGCTGGACACTCAATAACATGAGAAGAATTCTTTAAAGCTGTAACAAATGATAAAAAATTATTTGGAGCAATGGGTGATCAAACAATGATGGCCGCTTTAATTGGAAGCATTAATAATGAAGTTGGAATTAACTTTACATCATTTGAGTTATTAGGATTAAACCTAGGACGTTTCCAATCTGGTAAGTTTGGATTTATGTTATTAGGATTACCAATGGCTGCATTGGCAATGTGATTTAATGTACCAAAAGAAAATCGTCGAAACGTTATGGGAATTTACTTCTCAGCTGCGTTCACTTGTTTCTTAACAGGAATTACAGAACCAATTGAATATACTTTCTTATTCTTAGCACCATGATTATTCTATGGAGTGCATATGCCATTGGCAGCGCTTTCATTCATGTTTGCTGGAATGTTACAAACTCACGTATCAATGACTGTTTCAGGAGGATTTATCGATTACATCGTATTCGGAATTATTCCATTCTTTAACGGGGCAATGTCAGCAGTATCAGCATTTGGTGTTCTAGGAGTTGCCGCCTTAATGGGACCTGTATACTTCTTAGCATTCTACTTCGCAGTAAAATACGGAAAAGTAATGGTTCCAGGACGTGATACATCAGGACCAGCAGAATTATTTACAAAAGATGATTATAAAGCATCAAAAGGTCAAAACCGTGATGGATCAAAAATTGCTGATGTTGAAGCTTCAACAGGAACAAGTAAATGAACTACTTCTTCAAATCCAACAGAAATCGCTAGATATGAAAAAGCAGCTAAAATTATTGATTTCTTAGGTGGAGAAGCAAACATCACTGACGTTGATTCATGTGCTTCACGTTTAAGATTGACAGTTATTGATTCAAGTCTTGTAGATAAAGATGGAATTATGTCTTTAGGTGGATCAACTGGAGCTTTAGTTAGAGGAACAAACGTACAAGTAGTTTATGGTGGAGAACAAGAAGCCATTAAACCACGTATGAAAGAAATCCTTGATATTCAAAGATCTCAGCCAAAAGCTACTGTTGAAGTTAAAACTGAAACTACAAAAGTTGAGGTTTCTCAACCAGAAGTTAAAGAAACTACTGTAATTGAAACAAAAAAAGTAGCAGCTTCTAAGCCAGCGGTTAAAAAGCCAGCAGCTAAAAAAGTGGCAACTGCAAAACCAGTTGCGACTAAATCAGCAGCGGTTAAAAAGCCAGCAGCTAAAAAAGTTGAACCTAAGAAAACAACTGTTTCTAAGTCAACAACTGCAAAGCCAGCAGCTAAAAAGCCAGCAGCTAAAAAAGTTGAAACTACAAAATAGTTAAAAATAATTATTAGAATCCTAGGGGTATTAAAACCCTTGGGATTTTTTTAAATAAAAAAACTTAGCAAATTACGCTAAGTTGGTTGATTTCTTTAATGGTGGAGATGGCGGGAATCGAACCCGCGTCCAAAATACTTCACCATGCAACGTCTACAGTTTAGTCATGTTTTCTAACTCGACAGTGTTACTAAAACTAACAAAAGTTAAGCACGTCGTTCGTAATTAATTTCAAAGTTATTTATTACGATGATAACTTCTATCAAACTTGGGTAATACATATAACATATAAAGCTTGAAATATAGTTATATGTTGAATGCTTTCAGTTCTAAGACTTATTAAGCAGCAAAGTTTGCTGCTCCAGCAAATTCATTATTGAACATAAATGCTGGCATTTCAAAATTTTCTTCGTTTTTGTTTGCATTTTATCAAACCTAGAAGTAGTATGGTCTACCAGACCACTGCAGTTGCATGGCGGCATATCCTGTCGAAACCGGGACATCCCCATATAAAAATTATATCTCTAAAACCCAAATAAACTTTAAGGATTTGCTAAAATAATATACAAGTGAGGAAAAAAAAGAATGAAACAAATTTATAATGCCGGAAGTATGTTTAACGAAGCCCAAGTAAATCAACGTAAGTTAGAAGGGAAAAACTTGCGACAAGCCTTTCCTAATTTTACTATTTCAAACCCAATTGATTTTGATACAAATTTAGGTAATTGTCCAACACCTTTAGAAATTTGAGATGCTGATTACAAGTGTGTACGAGATTCACAATATATCATCTTTGAATTAGATAGTCTTGATCACGGAATGATTATGGAATTTGCCTTAGCAATAGAGCAAGCAAAAACTACTCAATTGGATAAAGTTTTAATTCCTGTGATTTCAGATTTTCGCTATCACCAAAAGTCATCAACAAAACAATTAAACGAATTTTCAATTAATCATTTTGTTTTTGGAGCTATTTTTGATACTCAGTTAAATCAAGAAAACCGTATTTGATTAGCTAAATCTCATAATCAAGCAATTGAAATGATTCAAAATAATGAGGATTTTATCAGTACTAATGACAACCAATACTTAAATAAAAATAAAGCGTTAGATTGTAAATTTATTTATGCTGATGGTTCAATGTACTTCTAAAATTGCAAAACTTTAGTACTCAAGATAAAAATTAAATTCACTAAAACTTATAAAATAACTAAGGTTTTATTTGCTTGTTAACAGGTTAGAAGTTGATTAGCCCACAAGTGTTCTAATTCTATTTTTACTTTGTAAGTATTTACTTTTAAAATTGAAGATGTAAAATATAAGTAATCGCAAGAGGAAGACTACGCATTCACTGGAATGAAGAGATTTAGTAGATCCGTCTACAATCTAACTCGGAAAAGACACCAAGGTGTCTTTTTTTGTTCTAAAATAATTTCGTGGAAAGGTGTCAGCATTAAAATAATAAATGAAATTAATAAAGAACAAGAAATAAAAGAAGGTCAAAAGTTTGTGATTATTTTTCCAGTTTAAATTAAATAGTTTTTTCTTATTTTTTTCTGTTTAATAAGCTTTTGTTTTATTTAGATTATCGTTATTCACTAAGTAACTTTGGTATACTTTTTGATAAAATAATATTATATGTAAAATAGGTAAATAGGAGAATTAAATGTTAAATATTTCGGAACTCGAAAAACTCTTAATTGAGGCTAGTGAATCAAAAAACATTAAGCAAGTAAGAGAAATTTCTAAACAGTGTCAATATGTTGATTTTGCTGAGGCCTTAGAACAAACTGATGAAAAAGTAGTTTTAAGAATTTTTCGTATGCTTGAAGTAGAACAGGCAGCTGAAATTTTTACTTATCTTTCTTCAGAACATCAAGAATTTATTATTAACTCATTTACGTCAGCTGAAGTTCAAGAGATTGTTGATGAATTGTATACTGACGATATTATTGATGTTATTGATGATATGCCAGCTCAAGTAGTTAAAAAAGTTTTAAAAGCTGCAACAAAAGAACAACGTAAAGAAATCAATAGTATTTTAAAGTATGAAGAAGAAACTGCTGGAGGAATAATGTCAGTTAACTTCACAGAGTTAAAAGCTGATGATACAGTTGAAAAAGCAATTAAAATTATTCGTCGTCGTCATGAAGACTTTGATGAAATTGATGATTTATATGTTACAGATAGTAATGGAAAACTTGTTGGGCACATTGAAATTAAGGACTTAATTTTAAATCAACCAACTCAAAAAATGGAAGAAATTATGAACTCGAAAATAGTTTCAGTGCCTAGTGAACTTGATCAAGAAGAAGTAGGAATCATTTTTAAACGTTATGATCTTAATACATTACCAGTTGTTGATAAACAACAACATTTAATTGGAATTATTACAGTTGATGATGTTATTGATGTTTTAGTTGAAGAAGCGACTGAGGATTTACAAAAGTTTGCTGGAATTAATGATGCTGAGTCAGATTATTTTGAAACTGGAATTTTTAAAATGTTTAAATCTCGTTCAATTTGATTAATAGCAATGTTAATTTTGGGAACAATTACTCAAATCTTATTAGTAGTATTTTTCAATATTTATAGTAGTCAAGATGGCACACAAAGTAGTAGTGATCAATTGTTATTGTTATTAGTACCAATGTTGTTAATTGTGGCAGGGATTGCGGGAAGTAGTGGTAATCAATCAGCATTAATGATGGTTCGGTCATTGTCATTACGTCAAATTCATAAAAAAGAAGTTAAAGAGATTATTTTAAAAGAGTTTACGGTCTCAATTTTAATCACAATGCCGTTAGTAGTAATAAATATTGTTCGACTGATTTTAATATATTTAGTGCAATATAATGGTCATTTAGCAGATTCAAATATTTGAATTGCCATTGGAACAAGTTCTTTGGGGTTAATTTTAAGTTTAGTATTTGCCAATATTTTAGGATGTATGTTACCGTTATTAGCAAAAACATTCAAATTAGATCCAACTTTAGCGTCATCACCATTAGTAACAACTTTAGTAGATATTGCAGCTGTAGGAATCTTTTTAGGTGTTGGAACTGCGTTTTTATAAAATAAGGGAGAAATATGAGATTACGAAATAAACCATGAACTGATGAATTTTTAGTTACCAATCAAAAATATTTGATAAGTTGAAATAGACCAGCAAAAATTGTTTTTAATAAAGAGTTTAAGAATGATGCACCCGTTTATTTAGAAATTGGTTGTGGTAAAGGAAATTTTATTACTCAACACGCGTTATTAAATCCATCAATTAATTTTATTGGTATGGAAAAAGAAAAAACTGTTGTAGGAGTAGCACTTAAAAAAACTTTAGCAACGTTTGAAAATAAACCATTAAATAACTTAAAATATTTCAATGATTTTGCTGAAGATTTAAGTGACATGTTTGAAGATAATTCAATTGATCAAATCTTTTTGAATTTCTCAGATCCTTGACCTAAGTCACGTCATGCAAAGAAACGATTAACTTATGTAAAGTTTCTAGATATTTATTCAAAAATATTAAAGCCTAATGGTGAACTACACTTTAAAACTGATAATGATGGTTTGTTTGCATCAACACTAGAAAATTTAGAGTTGACAGATAAATGAGAAATCATCAGCCAAACAACTGATTTGTACAATGATGAGGAATTGCTAAAAAATAATATTCCAACAGAATATGAAACTAAATTTCATAATTTAGGTAAAAATATCAATAAACTTATTATAAGAAATGTTAAATAGGAGGATTCCTATTTTTTTATTTTTGGGTCTTTAAGCAATAAAAAATTGCTTTAGTGATAAGATAAAAGAGTAGAGTATTTAAAAAATTACTTTACATTGACATATTAATATCATTCTTGAATGAGGAGGAAAATATATTATGACAAAAGACTTAAATTGTACATGTGGTGACAACAAAACTACAAAATCTAATTGCGCTGAAAGTAAAACTGAATGTGCTAGTTGTGATTGCAAGTGTGCTAATTCATGTGATACATGCGCAAATTGTAACTGTACTTGTCAAAAAAGCTGTCAAGCATAATATAAAATACAAAAGGGTTTTAAACCCTTTTTGTTTTTTTCAAACAATTAATTAAAATGGAAATTCTTTTTTTGAAATTAGAATAATAATTAGTATGAAGACAGAAAAATGTGTTATTTTTAGCGTTTTCCCCATTTCAACATTAGAAATTTAAAAAGAAAAAACGGAATTTTTTATTATAAGAAAAATTTTCCCCTTTTTAATTAAGAAAACTATATACTAAAAATAACTTAATATGAGAAAACTTACATAGGGTAGCAAATGGGCTACTGACTCCACCCCTTGCCAAAGAAGGGACTGTAAGTATGAACTTATAAGTTTTCTGTCTAACAACAGAAAACTTTTTTGCGAAAAACCCTTTGTTTTCTTTGAAAGGATGAAAGGGAAATATATGAAAAAACTTATGCTATCTTTATACACAGCTTCGGCGATTGCTGTGACGTCTACTAGTGTGATTTCGTGTATACCAGCAAGTTATGCAAAAGGACCTGTTGGACAAAGAGTCTTATTAGTAACAGATGGTGGAAATGTAAGCGATAAATCCTTCAATGAAGGATCATATAATGCAATCAAAAAATATGCTAGAGAATTAGACGAATGAAATGATATTCAAGACATTTCATACGATGGTACTGGTAATTATGTTGAAGCATCAGAACATACAGCTTCAGGTTTAATCAGTGGTTACAAAATGGCTACTTTTAAACAAGCAGACGCAATGGTATTGTCAGGATTCATTCATGTCGGAACAATTGAAGTAGCTTCAAAATTAATGGAAGATAAAAGTATTATTTTAGCTGATGGAATAGCAGATTATTCTGATGGTAAAAATCAAAATGTTATTAGTATTAGTTTTAATTCGGAATTAGCTGGATTTGCCGCTGGGTATGATGCTGCAGTTTGAGCTAATCAAAACTTAGATAAAGTTGACCCTCATAAAAAGGGAAAAATTGCGATTGGAACATTTGCTGGAATGTCATCAAAATATTCTGTTGATAATTACATGTGAGGATTAATTTTGGGAATGGATGTCTTTAACTTAGTACATCAAAAACAAATTGAATCTGGAAAATATAAAGAAGTTGTTTTGGCAAATAACTATGATTCAAAACAAGATAAGTATTTGTCAATTTCAGAAACTAATGTTCAAGGAACAACAGATGCTCGTTGATTTTCACAATCATTTGCATTAGGAGGGGCTACTTCATCGGGAATTTTAGACCGTTTGATAACTCAAAATAAGGCAGATGTTATTTTCCCAGTAGCTGGACCACAAATTTCTGATGTGTTAAGTTTTTCAGGGGCTGCTTATAATCCTTATATAATCGGAGTTGATGTTGACCAAGTTGAATCATTTCCAAGTTATGAGGGTCGTTTTATAACAAGTGCTGTTAAAAACTTAGAACAAGCTATTACTGATGAATTAAGACGATCAAAATCACTAAAAACTGTTGTTGATAAAAATAATAAAGTATGAGAAGCAAACAAAAACGATATCGATTCAGAGCAAGAATCACCAATTGATGATGGAAACATTGCAAAATCACGTTCTAACTGATCTGTTGATACTTTTGGTGGTAAAAACTTGTCTAAACATACTTATGTTAAATATCAAGAAAAACAAGATTCAAGAATATCTAATGTAAATGAAGGCGAAGATATTACTGATGTCGCTGAACTTATTAAACAAGCATTTGCTAATACTGGTGAAAATGTTAGTGATTATATGCAAGGAAAAACAATTCATGAGGCAGCTTTAAAAATCAAAGAATTATATGACAAAGATAATAGTTGATTACAAACTGCTGATCAAGAAGGATTTGAATAATAACAATAATAATGGAGGAAAAAATGGCAAACGAGTATGCAATTCAAATGAAAAACATTACCAAAGTGTTTTTTGAAACATTAGTTGCGAATGATAACATTGACTTTAATGTCAAAAAAGGTGAAATTCATGCTCTTGTAGGAGAAAATGGAGCCGGTAAATCAACACTAATGAGTATCTTATTTGGTTTATACCAACCAACCAGTGGTGAAATAGTGATTAACGGGAAAGTTGAAAACATCACTAATCCAATTAAAGCAAATCGTTTAGGAATTGGAATGGTTCACCAACATTTTAAATTGGTCGAAGTTAATGCTGTATGAGAAAATATTGCTTTAGGTGTCGAAGATACGACCTATAATATATTTTTAAATAAAACGAAAATCAAAGCTAAAATAACAAAAATTATGAAAGAATATGAGTTATTTGTTGATCTTGATGCGAAGATTCATAATATTTCTGTAGGAATGCAACAACGTGTAGAAATTTTAAAAATTTTATATCGTAGTGCTGATATTTTAGTTTTCGATGAGCCAACAGCAGTCCTAACTCCACAACAAATTGATAGTTTATTAGATATTCTATTAAAGTTAAAAGCTGCTGGAAAAACAATTGTTTTCATTTCTCATAAACTAGAAGAAATCAAAAAAATTGCTGATACCGCAACAGTTATTCGTGGTGGTAAAAAAGTTGCTGAAATTGATGTTAAACAATCTCAAGGAACCGAAATTGCTGAAGCAATGGTAGGTAGAAAACTTGTTGAAGTTAAAAACACTTATTCAAAACCAAAATCAGATGCACCTATTTTAAATGTAATTAATTTAACAGTTAAGTCATCAAATAACCCGAAAATTAATGCTTTAGAAAATTTTAATGTTCAAGTTAAACCTGGAGAAATTGTGGCAATTGCTGGAGTTGAAGGAAATGGACAAAAAGAATTAGTTGAAGTTGTTACGGGATTGAGCAAGGCTGCAGCTGGTGGAGTTGTTTACAAAGATTTAAATATTTTAAAATATTCAATCGCTAAACGTTATGAATTGGGTATGAGTCATATCCCTGAAGATCGTCATAAATATGGAATGTTATTAGATTTTACTGTTCAAGATAATATTGTTATTCAGCAAATTGATAAAAAACCATTTTCAAAATTTGGATTATTAAACACTATTGAGATTAAAAAGTACGCTCAAAAAATTATTAAGGATTTTGATGTTCGTGGAGCTCGTGGTGGAGTTTCAGTTGCTAGAGGATTATCTGGAGGAAATCAACAAAAAGCTGTAGTTGGACGTGAATTAAGAAGACAACATGATTTATTAGTTGTTGTTCAACCAACTCGTGGTTTGGATATTGGAGCAATTGAGTATATTCATGCCGAAATTTTAAAAGAAAAAGAAGCAGGGTCAGCAATTTTACTAGTCTCATATGAACTAAGTGAAGTTATGGCGTTAGCCGATAGAATTGTCGTTATTAACGATGGACGTTTAGTCGGAGAAGTTCCTGGTAAAGGAGCTCGAAGAGAGCACATCGGAGCATTAATGGCAGGAAAGAAAGAAGAGGTAATTAGCAATGAATTTTAGACAGCTTACTTGATCAACGAAGAAAAAAGCTAATGAGTTCTTAATTTCTAATGAATTTAAACAAAAAGGAAAGTCAATTAAGGGTTCATTGTTATCTATTTTAGCTGGACTAATGGTTGCAGCAATTATTGTGATGGTGCAAAATGTAAATCCCTTTGAGTATTTTTATCAATTATTCAAGGTAGCCTTTAATGGTCTTTACATTGAACAAACTATGAACTGATTTGCAGTTTATATGGTTGCAGGAATTGGAATTGCTGTTGGATTTAAATCTGGAGTATTTAATATTGGAATGGCTGGACAAATGTTAGCCGCAAGTTCAATTTCAACAATTGTATTTTGAAGTGTTGTAGGAACAAACGTTGCTGCTACTCCAATTATGGTATTTGTAACTTTCATAGTTTGTTTAGTAGTTGCGTCGTTCTTAGCGGCAATTGCGGGAGCTTTAAAAGCCTACTTTAATATTCATGAAGTGGTTTCAACAATTATGTTAAACTGAATTGTTTGATACTTATTTAAATTTGTTTTCTCAATTTTTAAACAATATGCTGATGATTCAGTACCATCAACAAGTAAAATGATGCCAACTGATATTTTTACAATTAATGGAAATAATATTTTAATCCCTTTATTAATTGCGGGAGGATGTATTGTAATTGTGGCAGTTTTATTTGCTAAAACAACTTTTGGATTTAAGTTAAAAGCAGTTGGAAGTTCTCAAAGTGCTTCTAAATATGCTGGAATAAATGTTAAAAAGAAAATTATTCAAGCAATGACAATTTCAGGAGCATTTGCAGGGGTAGCAGCATTTATTAATATGTATACTATTTCTCCAAATACTTCATTTACTGTTGATAATTTACCAACAATTGGTTATGACGCAATTGCTGTAGCACTTGTTGCCTTTAATAATCCATTTGGAATTATCTTTGTTGGGGGATTATGAGGAGTAATTCAATCAGCTGGGCCATTAACATCTGGACTATTTGGAATGCCAACTCAAATTAGTGGATTAGTATTCGGAATTATTATTTACTTTGCAGCGATTTCAATTATCTTTATGAATTTTGCTCCTGTGTTATGAACTCGAATGAGATATTACATTATGAAATCAAAGACACGCAAAATTACCTTGAATGGGTACAATGCTCAACAGGCTAAATATCGTTATTGAATTGCTTTTCCAAAAAAATCTCCAGAGTATCTAAAAAATATTCAAGGAATGAATCAAGAAGAAATTAAAATATATACTCAAGATTTTAAAGAAACATGTCGCATGGAAATTCATCGAATTGAAAATCAAATCAGCATGTTCAAAAAGAATGTTGTTGAAAAAGAAATTAATTCAGGATTGACAGGACTTAAATATCGTAAACATACAGAGTTTAATAAAATTAATTCAGATAGTTTAGAAAAATACATTGATATTAAATTAGAGTATTTATCATTTAAAGATATCTTAATGGGTCAAGCAAAAAACTATGTTGCATATGAAAAGACGCAATTTAAAAATGTTAAGAAAATTAGAGATCAGCAAATTGCTGCTGCCAAGGTTTGAAAACAGGGAGCAATTGGAGAACTAAATCTTGAATACGCTTACGTTAACGGAAAAGTTCAAATTAAAGGTGATCAAGCGAAAGAACTAAATCAAATTAAGGATAAAATTGTATCTTTAAAAACAGATTTAAAATTACAAATTGATTTGATCAAACTTAAAGATACCTTGACAGAAAGTGAAAAATCAAATCAAATAATTGATGCAAAATCACTTACTGAAGTGCAAATTAAAAATTTAAAGGCAAGCAAACAAGAAGTCAAAAATAAGGCTAAAGAAGAAATTGCTCACTTAAAACGTCAGCATTTAGAAAAAGTTGCTATTTTAAAACAAGAGCAAACTCAATTGTTAGCTATTGAAAAAGAATTTGAACAAAAAGTAGCACATGCAAAAGCACACTTTGAAAAAGAAACTAAAATCTTACATCAAGCAGTTATTGAACACCAAGCTAAGTTTGACTTAGTAAAATCAGGTTTGGACTTAAAAGCTGCAACAGATTTAGTTGATGAATTAAATCAAACAGTTAAAAATAAGTTACAAGAACTAAAAACTGCTAAAGTAACCGAACTTAGTGAATTAGGAAAAGTTGAAGCAGAATTTGATAACTTGTTACAACTAGTTGAGCAAAAATATGTAGATTTAACTAAAATTTTAGGTGACAAAATTTTTGCAGATTACGATAATAATAAGTTTGTAATGAAAAAAGTTAAAACTGCTTTAAAAGTACAAAAACTTAAACTAGATGTAGCCATTGAAAAAGTTATGAAGGTTGATGCAATTTTAGTTGCTGCCAATAAAAATATCAATGACAATATTTTAAGAGAGACAAAAACACAATTATTAAATTATAAAGCAGAATATAAAACAAAATTAGCTGAGCTAAAAGAAAATATTACTTCTCAATCACAAACTGAAATTGCTAAGTTAGAAAAAGACTTGGAAGCAAAAATTGCTGAATTCCAAAACAAGGCTGAAGCAAAAGAAGATGTTGAAAGAATTAAAACTTCTTATAAAGCAAAAGTTAAAAAGATTAAAGATGATCAAATCAAGGGTCAAGAAGTATTTGATAGTTACTTGAAAATAGAAAATGATTATAGTCAAAAAGTTGAAAACTATATTAAAAAAGTTTCAGCTAAGTTTATGACAAACATTAAGGAGGTTCAATAATGAGTGGATTTGCACAGTATACGTTAGCATTATGTGCCATTTTATTATTAGCTTCATTAGCAGGTCTTGTTTGTGAAAAAGCGGGAGTTGTTAATATTGGAATTGAAGGAATGATGACAATTGGAGCTTTGATTGTAGCAATGATTGGTTCATCAATTAACAAAGACTCATCACATGTTCACAATGGATCACAAATTTGAGTTGTTTTAGTTGCAGGACTTCTAACTGGAATCTTTGCAATGTTACATGCTTTTCCGTCAATAACTTTAAGGTCAAATCAAATTATTTCGGGAACAGCGATTAATATTTTGGCACTAGGGTTAGGAATGTTTTTTGCAACATCAAGAATTTTTGGAGACCAAGGTTCAGTTATTTCAACATTCTATAATCCAATTTATATTGGATCAATAATTCCAATTTGATTAGTATTTGCAGTGTTAATTGCAATTGGATTGACAGTTTTCTTCAAACTTTCAAAACAAGGAATGCGTTATGCAATGGTTGGAGAAAATCCTAATGCTGTTGATGCAGCCGGAATTAGTGTTAACAAATACCGTTACATTGCCGTATTCTGTTCTGGAGTTTTAGCTGGTTTAGCTGGTGGAGTTATGATAACAACAGTTGTTATGGGTGGAAACTTCGGTGGAACAACAATGGGAATGGGATTCTTAGCAATGGCAATTATGATTTTTGGTCAATGAAAAATTCACTGAATATCATTAGGAGTTATTATCTTTGCTTTCTTATTTACATTAGGTTCAAGATTAGGAACTTTATCATTTATCCCAGAAGGAAGCTGATTGATTACAGGGTCAACAATTTTTAAAGTGTTACCGTTTGTAATAACAATAGCCACAATGGTAATTTTCTCAAAATCATCAAGGGCACCAGCAGCAAATGGAATACCATTTGATAAATCTAAACGATAAATCTGCTGTTCATATAATAAAAGTCTAAAACCTTGTGTTTTAGACTTTTTTTGTTTTAAAATTATATGTAGAAATACGAGGGATAATATGAAAATACTCGCAATTGAGTCTAGCTGTGACGAATTTTCGTTAGCAATAATTGATAATGGAATAATTTTAACAAATGTGATTTCATCACAAATTAATCACCATAAAGAATTTGGAGGAGTTGTTCCCGAGTTAGCAGCCAGATTACATTTAGAAAATATGCATTGAGTGATTGAGCAAGCAATTGAAGAAAGTCAAATTAATATTGAAGAGATTGATTATGTTGTTTATACTGCAAAACCAGGTTTAATTGGTTCGTTAATAGTTGGAAAAGTGGTTGCTGAAACAATTGCTTTATATTTAAATAAACCGATTATTGGTCTTGATCATATTGAAGGGCATATCTTTGGAGCGGCAATTGAACACGAATTTATTTATCCAGTTTTAGCAATGGTTGTAAGTGGAGGACATACTCAAATTGAAGTTGTTCATTCACCATCTGAATTTGAAATTATTGGTGCAACAAACGATGACGCAATTGGAGAATGTTATGATAAGGTAGCCCGTGTTTTGGGGTTAGATTATCCGGGAGGTCCAGTAATCGATAAACTGGCACAACAAGGTAATCCAGAAGCTTATAAATTACCAATTCCCAAAGATGATTTAAGTTATGACTTTTCATACTCAGGACTAAAAACTGCAGCCGTAAATTTAGTTCATAATCTTCAACAAAAAAATCAACCAATTGATTTGAAAGATTTTGCTGCCAGTTTTCAGATAGCTGCTGTTAGTGCCGTTAGTCATAAATTAGAACGAGCAATTCAAAACTATAATCCGCAAACCTTAACTGTTGCTGGAGGAGTTAGCGCCAATAGCCAAATTCGAAAAATTATTTTAGAACTAGGACAGAAGTATCAGATCAGCAATACCTTTGTACCGAAATCAGAATATTGTACTGATAACGCAGCGATGATGGCAAAATTAGCCTATGAAAAATTAAAATAAAACTCTGATTAAAACATCAGAGTTTTATTTTGGAAATTTCCTAAATTCATTGGAAAAATTTACCAAATCTTATATAAAATGATAAAATTAATATTACAAGAATAAAAGAATGGAGAAAAAATAAAAATGAGATCGTTTCTGGCTAAATTATCAACTATTGATGATAAGAACTTAACAACAAGAGAATTACAAATTGTTGACTATATAAAAAATAATTTACAAACAATTGTGGCAAATAATATGAAAATTGAACAACTTGCTCAAGAAGTGGGAACTGGGTATAGTGCTATTTATGGATTGCTTAATAAGCTAAACATTAAAGGATATCGTGATTTTTCAATTTCATTAGCAAATGATGCTGATTCTGCAGAAATTGAAATTGCTAAAGATGATGAGAATGTTGTAAATGGATATGTTAATTTAATTAAACAAAACTATTCATTAATTGAAAAACGTACTTTATTTGAAACTCTACAATTAATTCAAAATGCTCCAAGAGTATTTGTGTCATATTGAGAAAGTGTTTTAAAAGGACCAGCAATGGATTTAGAAAACTTTTTATTTGATCAAGAATTAAAAGTAACTTTATTGGACTCTGATTGAGATACAATCAATAAACGAGTAGAGTCAGTTAAAAATGGTGACTTATTTATTTTCTTTACAAAGTATGGAACTTCAAAACACTTAGAAAAAATTATTTTTAAAATTAATCAAAGTGGGGGAAAAGTTATCTTTATTTCTGGAAGAATGCCGTCAGTGGCAATTTCAAGAACTGTTGATTCAATTCATACTTTAATAGTGGATGGAGTAGAAATGGAAGATACTCATGTGTTTATTTCAAAGTCAGTTCCATTTCATTACTTTAATGACTTATTAATTTACCATTTTTTAAATACGAAAGACAATAAATAACCTTAGAAATAAGGTTATTTGTTTTATAATAAAGATAAATGTGTATTAGAAAGAGGGAAACTTAATGGGAAATAAATTATTTAGTCGAGTTAATCGAATTGCGAGTCGAGTTTATGCTGATTTAGAGAATATTTTGTTTTCAGGTTTTAAAAAGCGTAGCAATGTTTATTTATATCCAGAAATTAAAAAAATGAACAAAATTATGCGCAAATTTTATAAACGCCCCCAATTACAAATTGATGCATCTTCAAATTTACTACCAGTTAAATTTGAAACTAATGATGGGGTAATTTTAACGGGAGTTCAATATATTACGGATCCTAATTCAAAAAAATGAATTATTGCTAATCATTGATTTGGTGGCCATAAATATTGAGGTCTTTATTGAGCAAGACCGTTTATTGAATTAGGTTACAATATTTTAGCCTACGATTTTCGTAATCATGGTGATAGCCAAAAAGAACAATATACAACAATGGGAATTTTAGAACGTGAAGATTTGTTAGCAGCAATGAAGTGACTTTATGATAATCATGAATATGATGTCTTAGGTTTAACTGGTGCTAGTATGGGAGCTTTTACGATCAATTATACTAGTGTAAAAGATCCCGAACTAATGAAAAAATATAAAGTTAAGTTTGCTATTAGCGAAATTCCTTATGGTTCTATTAGAACTTTATTAGCACATACAAGAAGTTCTTGGTTGAGTAAATTTATTCGTAAAAAAAGTACTAAAAAAGTTATTGATAAAATTTTGGCATCCCAAATTAAAGATACAAAATTAGATTGAGAAGATTTAAATGTTTTTCATTACTATGAAAATAAAGATGTTATGCCTGCGTTTCCAATTTTTTATTCTCATGGGAAAAACGATTTGATAACTCCACCATATGACAGTCTGCGAATGTATATGGACCGAAAACCAAATTCACCAGATGATGAAATTTTGATTTATGATTATTCACAACATTGTTTTTCACTAATGACACACTTTCATCAAACAACATATCATTGATTAAAGTTTGAACATAAAATAGTTAAAGATGATGATGCAACTGCTAAAGCAATGAAGTATTTTGGAATTGATCAAGACATGTTGGATAATAATTTTTATGAGACTAAAGAGCTGTCAACATACTGGTCAGAAAAACCAGAAACAAGAGTGTTAATTAAAAATAGGGGTAAAAATGAATAACTTAGCAAATATTAAATTAATTGTAACTGACTTAGATGGAACAGTATTAGAACATGGCCAATTGGCAAATGATATTGATCAAGAAGTTTTACTAAAAGCAGCAAAACAAAATATTGCAGTAACTATTGCAACTGGACAATCATGACATAGTGCTAAACCACGTGCTGATTTTTTTGACATTAAAGATCACTTGGATTTAGTAATCGTTGCCAATGGAGCAATGATTTCAAAAGCTAGCAAATATGAACCGTTGTATCATTCAGCGATTGATGCGGTCATTGTTAAAAAAGTGTTTGAAAAAATGACTACAATGGATATATGTGTGTTGGCATTTTACTTAAAGAATCAGCATGTCTATTGAAATGGAGTTCCGTTAAGAGCTGAATCATTAATTGAACGTAACTGAATTGATAAGTTTATCGTTGAAGATTTATCAAATCAAGACAATTTTGAATATAAGGATGTTATTCAAATGATGATTTTTGTACCTGAAGAACAGGAAAATGAATTTAATTCTTGATTAAAAACTGAGGGACTTTATAATTATATTAATTCAATGAAAAGTAATATTGAAAGCATGCCAATTTATGAATTTATTAATGTTGAAGCCAGCAAAGGTAATGCTATTAAAAAACTAGCAAAAATGATTAATGTTGATATTAATGAAATTGTCATTTTTGGTGACAACATGAATGATATTTCAATGTTTACAGAAATCCCTAATTCTGTAGCAATGGGGAATGCTGTTGAACCAATTAAAGAAATTGCAAAATATATAACTGACACTAATAAAAATGCTGGAGTAGGAAAATTTATCACGCAACATATTTTAAAAAAGGAGAAATAAAATGGAATTAGCACAAATTTTTAAGAATCAAGAAACTTTAGATCAAAAGGAAATTGTTTTTATAGGTCGTGTAAGATCAAATCGTCAAGGAAAAGCAGTTTCATTTATGGTCTTGAATGATGGAACATCAATCAATGATTTACAAGTAGTTTATAAAACAACTACTGACGGGTTTGAAGAAGGACTAAAATCTCGTGTTAGTTCGATTGTTGAAGTAACTGGAACAATTGTCTTAACTCCAGGAAAGCCCCAACCGTTTGAAATGCAAGCAACAAAAATTGAATTGCTTGATCAAGCAGTAGAAGACTACCCGTTACAAAAAAAAGAACATTCACCAGAATTTTTACGTGACATTGCTCACTTAAGAGCAAGAACTAAAACATTTAACGCAATTTTCAGAATTCGTTCAACAGCGGCATTTGCGCTACATAAATTTTTCCAAGAGCAAGATTTTATCTATGTGCAAACTCCAATCATTACAAGTAATGATGCTGAAGGGGCAGGAGAACAATTTGTAGTTACTGTTAATGAAAATAAAGATTATGCAAATGATTTTTTTGGTAAAAAAGCAGCATTGACAGTATCAGGTCAATTGAATGCCGAAGCCTTTGCTCAAGCCTTTAAAAATACTTATACATTTGGTCCAACATTTAGAGCCGAAAATTCACATACTAATCGCCATGCTTCAGAATTCTGAATGTTAGAACCAGAAGTTGCATTTAACGATTTAGCAAAAAATATTACCCTAATTGAAGATATGCTTAAATCAACAATTGCTTATGTAATGGAAAAAAACATGGATGAATTAAAATTTTTAGAAACTAACTTAGAACCAGGATTAATTGGAAAAATATCAAAAATTGTTAATGCTGAATTTAAAACAATGAAATATGAAGAAGTGTTAACTGTTCTTCAAAAAGCTATTGATGACGGTCACAAGTTTGAAGACAACAATATTTATTTTGGACTAGATTTAGGAACAGAGCACGAACGTTATATTTGTGAGGTTGTTAATAACTGTCCAACTTTTGTAACAGATTACCCCAAAGAAATTAAAGCATTTTATATGAAACAAAATCCAGATGGAAAAACAGTTGCAGCAGTTGATTTACTAGTTCCGGGAATTGGAGAATTAGTTGGTGGAAGTCAAAGAGAAGATAACACTGATAAAATCAAAGCTCGTTGTGAAGAAATTGGAATTAATCCTGAAGACTTAGAATGATACGTAAGTCTTCGTGACTATGGATACTACAAGTCAGCTGGGTTTGGTTTGGGATTTGAAAGATTATTAATGTATATTACCGGGGCGGCAAATATTCGTGATGTAATTCCCTTTCCACGAACACCCAAAAACCTATTATTTTAAAAATGCCGGTTGGCATTTTTTTAGACCTTTATAAAAACAAGTTATTTTGGTGTAAAATAATAATGATATAGAAAAATTGGAGGAGTTATCATGTTATTATCATTTGTTATTTGTGCTCAAGGAAAAGAAAACAAATTATTTAAAACTATCAATTCTTTAAAGCGACAAACAATTGATGATTATGAGTTAATTATTGTTAATGATGATCCTTCAATTGAGAAAGAATCTATTGAATTTTTAAAAGATCAATTTAGAGAAAATGAAAAAATTACAGTAGCATTTAATAATAAAGGTCAAGGTTCAGCAACTAACTGAAATACAGGTTTACAATTGGCTTCAGGAGAATATGTTTCTTTCATTAAAGAAGGAGATATTTTAGAACCAAATTTTATTGAAGAAATTAAAAAAATTACTCAAGGTAAAAAACCTAAAATTGATATTTTAGAGTACCGTTTGAACTTTACTGGACTTTTTGAGTCTACAACAACAACAGCATTACAAATGGACAAAGTCTATGAGTTACCAAAATCAACAGAAGTTTTTGCACATTTCAATCAAATGATTTATGGCAAAATTTTCCGTTTAAAATATTTAAAAGACTTTAGAATTAACTTTAGAAGAAGTGTACGATTTGATACGTTATTTTTATATAAAGCTTTAGGGCAAGCAAGAACATTTTATTTCAGTTCAAAAGTCTTGTGTAATCACCGTTCAACAGTTTTAAAATATTCAGCGTTTGACTTAGTCAATCAATGACCACATATTTTAAACTATTACCGTCGTATTGGAGCTTACAAAGAATTGAAAGATGAATTAAACTATGCATATTACTACCAAATGACTTACGACTTTTTAAACTTAGTTAAAGAATTTGGGAATAAGCAACTTTATAAAAAGGCATTAAAATATGCTGATACCAAAATGGAAAATAAGATTAAATCATTTATGAAAACAAACTCTGTCTTTTTAGAAGACCGTAATCCAGAATTTACCAAACGTATCAAAGAATTTGAAGGATTTGTTTCTTCAGAATTAAGAAAAATTGGAAAATAGAGGCAACCATATGAACTCTGATAATTTACAACAAGATCTCGTTAAATTAGAAGTAGAAGATAAAGGCCAAGAAATTTCTTTAGACAATGAAAATGCTTTTCGTCTAGCAAGCATCTATAAGGTGTTGTTTGCTAGACTTTTTGATTTATTTTTAGCGTCGTTACCAGGATTTACTTTAACCTTTATCTTTAAAATTGAACCGGGTCAATGAGGATTAGCATTAGGAATGCTTGTAATATCATTAGCAATCATGACAATTTATTTTGTTGTGTTGCCGTACTTTTTTAAAGGCAATACTTTAGGTAAATATTTATTTAAAATTCGATTGGTTAACTATGAACACAAAGTTTTATTCAAAGCATTAGTTGCTCGTGAAGCTTTTTTCTTATTGGTTCCTTGAATGGTAATGTTAATTGCACAAATTACCGCAATTTTAATTATGGGTCCTTATAAAGATGATGAACCAATTAGTAGTAGTTTATTTAATTTGGCAAAGATAATTGTTAATTTAAGCTATTTATTTTATACATTATGGTTGTTATTTTTATGCCTTGAAATTAAATTACAAGCTCAACAACGTTCATTTGTTGATATTAAATTTAACTTATACGTTGTAGAAACTAAACCTAAAGCAATTAAAGTTAATCAACAAAATCAAGCAAACTTGAAACGAAGCGATTCTCATATTGCTTTAGCAGATCAACCAGGAAATTTTGATACAACAGTTATTAAAGAAATTGCCATTGATGAACTGAGCGAATTTGAACAATCAATTAGCGTTGATAAGCAAAATCTTTTAGAAAATTTAAAATTGGAAACTGAAAAGAAAAAACAGATTGAGTCAAGAAAGGAAACAACAGATGAGTAGGCTATTAGATGGGTTAAATTTAAAACAATTAGAAGCGGTCGTAACTACAAAACAACCATTAAGAATTATTGCTGGTGCTGGTTCAGGAAAAACTAAAGTAATTACAACCAAAATTGCATATTTAATCGAAGAAGAGCACATTGCTCCTTGAAAAATTTTGGCAGTTACATTTACAAATAAGGCCGCTCGTGAGATGAAAGAACGAGTAGAACTCTTAACTGGTAACTTGCAAGCAAAACCGTTTATTTCGACATTCCATGCTTGATGTTCACGTGTTTTACGTGAAGAGTTTGCATTAGTTGGATTACAAAAAGGTTTTTTAATCATTGATCAAAATGATCAAAAGCAAATGCTTAAAAAAATTATTAAAGAATTAGACTTATTTGATGAAGCATTAGTTCGTGATCTTAATAAGCAAGCAGTTAATCAAATATCTAATTGAAAAAATAACTTTGTGTCACCCAAAGAAGTAATGGAAGAAAGTTATTCATTTTTAGAAAAAAATTTGGCAACAGTTTATAGAATTTATGAACAAAGACTGTTAGAAAATAACTCAGTTGATTTTAATGATTTACAAATTAAAGTTCATCAGTTGTTTAACCAAAATCCTGAAACGGTTAATAAATGAAGAGACCGTTATGATTATGTAATGGTTGATGAGTTTCAAGACACAAATGATGTACAATTTGATTTAATTAAATTCTTAACTCGTGGTAAGACTAATTTGACAGTTGTGGGAGATCCCGACCAAACAATTTATTCTTGACGAGGAGCGAGAGTTAATATTATTTTAAATTTTGAAAAAACTTACAAAGATGCTAAAAGTGTTGTGTTAGATGAGAACTATCGTTCAACTCAACAAATTTTAGATATTGCAAATGATTTTATTGACAATAATAAAAATCGTGAAAAGAAAAATATTTTTACAAATAATAGTAGGGGCGAAAAAGTTCAAGTCAAAGAATGTGCTTCAATGTATACTGAGGCAAAATTTATTGCAACTGAAATTAAGAATCTTGTTAAAGATGGGTATAAATATGGCGATATTTATGTACTTTATCGAATGAATGCTTGATCTCGCGAAATTGAAAAAGTTCTTGATAATTCAAAAATTCCGTTTCAACTAATTGGGGGAATTAAATTCCGTGATCGTAAAGTAATTAAAGATGCAATATCAATGTTAAAAATGGTAGTTGTTAAAGACAATTTGTCAGCTGAACGTGTGTTAGGGTTTACTCCTAGAATTGGAGCGACAACTATCCAGAAAATTTTAGAACTTAGTGCGGCTCAACAAATTAATATTTTTGATTTGATTACTCATGAAGATGAAACACTAATAACTTCTGCTACCAAAAATTTAAAAGAGCTACGAGCAACTTTAATTGAGGGGCGACAAATCTATGAAAAAAATGTTTCCTTAGCAGGGTTGATGAAATATTTATTAGCAGCATCAGGGTATGAAAAACGTTTGGAGTTATTAGAAGATGAAGATGGCTTGCAAAATATCAAGGCGCTTTATGACCAGTTAAGTCATTTTGATGAAAGTTTTGACCCAGTTGAATACAATGAAGACGACAGGTTTATTGCCTTTTTACAAGAAGAATCATTAGCTAGTGAAGAAGATGATGAAACTCATCCAAACAAAGTAACTTTACTAACAATTCATTCGGCCAAAGGATTAGAAAACAAGGTAGTATTTGTAGCTGGTCTAAATCGCGATGTTTTTCCAGGAAAACGCTCAATGTTTTCAAGCGAAGAGTTAGAAGAAGAACGCCGAGCTTTATATGTTGCTTTAACTCGAGCACAAGAAAAATTGTATATTTCTTATATTCGCGGAGAGTGATCATATATTTCTCAAGGAGAATTATCACCTTCAAAATTTATTGCTGAATTAAATAAAGATCTTTATGAATTCGAAAGTGGGCTTTTTGCACATGCTAATGGCACAATTACAGCAAATAAAGTTGTTAAAACTGAAAAAGATGTTTGATCGGAAAAATTTGATGAACAGCATGAAAATGATTATGCACAAGGAGATCTTGTTGAGCACGTGATTTTTGGAGAAGGAATTGTAGTTAAAATTATCGGAACTCAATTACAAGTTGCCTTTAATAATGCTATGTATGGAGTCATGGTTATTCCAATGGGAAATAAAGCACTTTCAAAGAAATAGAAATAAAGTTTATTTAATTGCTTTAAAGAAGGAATAAATATATAATGTAATTATTGTAAATTAGGAGGAAATAATATGGCACAATTTACAGCTATCATTACTGATAAGGTTGGTTTACACGCTAGACCAGCTTCAGTATTAGCAAAGGAAGCTTCAAAGTTTGAATCTGAAATTAAAATTATTGCTGGTGATAAATCAGGTAATTTAAAATCAATTATGAACGTTATGGCAATGGCAATTAAAAATGGCGTTGAGGTAACTATTGAGGCAGAAGGAACTGATGCAGATGCTGCAATTGCTGGGATTAAACAAGCAATGATTGATTCAGCATTAATTGGTTAATAACGGTAGTATTGACATATTAACTAACAATCTATTTTGTAGATTGTTTTTATTTTTTTATAAATGATAAAATATTAGAAGTAAGTAACAAATATATTGAGAGGAAATTTATAATGTTTGAAAATATGTATCATGATCGTTTGAATCAATATTTAAGAAATGTTGATTTAAAAATCATTGAAGAGCTTGAAAAAATTGCCAGTGGGGAAAAAATCAATACATCTAATTTGCATAAATTAGAAATTGCTAAAGAAAATATTTTAGAACGAATTGCAGAAACTAAATCTAGTGATGTTTCACAAGACCAAAAAAATGCTGACCTTGAAGCACAATTAGGGATTTCTTTTGAAGAAATTACTTTAGTTGAAGGAACAAGCAAAAAAGTTGCAATTCCGCAAAATAAGATTTCAGAAAGTGGAATATCTAACGAAATTTACAATTTAAGTCAAGCAATTAATGCTGTGAAGAATGAAATTAAAACTTCTTTGGAGTTTGAGAAAAAAACAAAGGAAGCAGTTGCAATTTTACGTGTATTGGAAAACCAAACACTAATTGATGAAATGAAAAATTTTATTAATAACAAGCACTATAATGCAATGTTTTCTGTTTATATGATTTGCGATAAATTTTACAAATCTTACAAAGTTATGAAATCAGAAGAATCTACAAAAACTGCAAGTAATATTAAGCACACTATGAACTTAATTTTATCAGAGTTAGAAACTAAGGGTTATCAAACTGAACAAGCCTATGATGGACCAATGGCCATTTACACTCCAACATTAACAATTAAAGATCGTGCTTTAATTGTAAATGAGCAAACTAAGGGATTTGTTGTTCGTTCAAAACCAACGCAAGAAGTTCAAGTATTGGCAAGTGCTAATAATAAATTTATTATTATGACATCAAAAACTTTTGCCGATTTTAAAAGCGAAAATTGAAGTAAGTAAAACTAAAGGATGCTAATGCATTCTTTATTGTTTTTAGAAAGGAAAATATGGAAACAACAAATTCAAATACAAAAGTAAGCTTTTGAAATAAATTGCAGGTGCCAGAAACCAATGTTGATCGAGAATATGGATTTTTATTTAAGGTCTATAATCCCAAGACTGACGGTATTATTTTTATTAGCACCATTTTGTTAATTCCATTTCTTTCTTTACTAATTTTTCGTTTTGCTTTTGGAATGAACCCTGCGGTTCAGGATGCTAGCAGTTGGTTGCCAATGGCTAACCAAGCAGTTGCCATTATATCAGCTTTGGTTGGAGGTTATATTTTGTATAACCGCAACTCTAAGTTATTTGTTAAGTCAGGATTATTGATATTTTATTCCTTCTTAATAATTCCCTTTATTACAGCAATGATTGGAATGATGATAATCTCAGTTATTCCTGTGTTCATTACAGTTAATGAAGAAGGAGTTAGTCAACTAAATAATTGAGGAACTCTACTTGGCACATGATTTCAAGTAATTGGTCAATTAATAGTTGTTTGAATGGCATTTAAATATACAACGGATTTAAAAAGTCGAGTTTTTGAAACTTTTAAGAAAAACTGAAAATTGTTATTAGTTACAGTTACAGTCGGAATTTTAATAATGGTAGGAATTTGTCTTTTTGGATACCAAGAAATTGCCAATCAAATTGGACTGGAGCAATCAGAGAATCAAAACTCAATTACTGATCCTTTAAAAGATTCAAGTGCAACTTTCAGAGGTTTTTATATTTTTACTTTAATTGTGTTTACAGTTTTAGCAGCCCCAATTGTAGAAGAACTTGCTTGTCGCCATGCAATTTTTGCAGGAGTAGGCAATCGAGCAATTGCAATGTTGGTTAGTGCATGTTATTTTGGAATTATGCATGTATCAAGCGGAGATATAGAAAACTTGCTAAATTATTTAATTGCCGGAATTATATTGGCAGCAACTTTTAGTGTAGCGAGAGGAAACGTTACTTATAGCTGACTAATTCATATGGGATATAACTTTATTGTATTAATGCTAATAGTGGCAAAATAGGAGAAAACATGACAAAATTCACAGTCAATAAAAACGACAATCAACAAACGTTATTTAAATTTGTTAAAAAGAGTTATTCGACAACACCGTTATCAGTTATTTATAAATGATTTCGTAAGGGAGATGTCAAAGTTAATGGAAAGCGTATCAAAGATCAAAAATACCTAATTCAGGAAAATGACATTATTGAAGTATATGATACAAATAAGCCAGCAGTTCGTGATGATTTCAAATATGTTGAATGACAAGGAATGATGGTTGCATATGAAGATGAGAACATCATTATTATCAATAAGGAAGCAAACGTTGAAATGCACTCACCAGTTAATGTTTCTTTAGATGATATGGTTAAGTCATATTTATACGATCATGAAGAATATGATCCAGAACAAGAAAATTCATTTGTTGTGTCTCACGTGCATCGTTTAGATAAATTAACTTCAGGATTAGTTATGTATGCCAAAAATAAAGTGGCCTTAGATATTCTCTTAACTGCAGTCCAACATAAAAATGACATTGAAAAATACTATATTGCTAAAGTATCAAATAAATTCAAAAAAGGTTTTACTGCTAAGGGATGAATTTGATATGATCACGAACAACAAATTTCAATTTTTTCTGAAGAAGAAAAACCAGGATACAAATATTGTGAAACTAAATTTGAAGTTGTTTTAGAACAAGAAGAATTTAATGTGATTCAAGCACAATTATTAACTGGAAGAAAACACCAAATTAGAGCAACTTTAGCTTATTATGGTTATCCAATTGTTAATGATTTTAGATATAAAGGAATTAAAGTTAATAACGAACGCATGATCTATTTATCAGCGTCAAAATTAGTCTTTAAAAAATTACCAGAGCCTTTAGCATATTTAAATGATGAAATTATTGAATTAAACTTATTTTTAGAAGAATAAATTATTTAAAATAAAGGTTAGATAAGGAGGGATAAAATGCGTACATATGCCAAAAATGGAGTTTTTAGTGCTCTTGTAGGTGTTTTAATTTCCCTTACAAATACTGTGATTCAATTTCTAATGATTTATTGAATCTTAAATGCCTACGGAACCGAGTTCAACGGGTTTATTAAAATTACTACGGCTTTAGCAGTTTTAGGAGGAACCGCAGAGGGAGCAATGGGAGTTTCAACAGTAATCTTGCTAATGAAACCAATTGCTAACCGCGATTACATTGCAGCGAATGAAATTTATTCAACTGCTAAACAAAAGTATCACAATAACGTTACTCGAGGAATTGTAATTATTGGGTTAATTTCAATTCTATATCCATTGGAAGTAGTTATTTTTCCATCAATCGTTAATGGTCAAAAAATTCCTCCATTTTCAGAATGAGGAATTCAAGCAGGAACTAACGCTGATGGAACCGTAAATCTTATAAAATTTTGACACATGTCTTTAATCATTTTAATCTTTGGTTTTAAACAAGTCGTCACTATGGGATTTTTTGGAGTTTATGAAAATATTTTACAAGCTGATCAAAAAAACGGAGTTCGTCGGATTATTATTTTGTTTGCCGATGTTGTTGTCTATGGGAGCTTGTTTGCGTTATTAAACGTTTCAATTACTAAAACTGAAAATATCTCACCATTAATACCGTTTTTATTTTTATTGGCATATCCATTTATAAGAGGATGGCTAATTAAAATTTATATTAAGCGATATTACAAGTGGCTTAAATTTTACGGAGACTTTAACAACTTTAAATTAAAACGCCGAGCAGCCAAATTATTTTGAGCGAATTTAGGCCAAAATATTATTATTAATGCTGATATTGTAATTTTATTAGTTGTATTAGGAACATCCGGACTTAGAATTACTTCGATGTTGTCATTATATATGGTCATCGGAGTTAACTTACGTTTGGTAATGACAAACTTAATCACTTCTTTTAGAGAATATTTCTTGGCAATTACAATTAAAGAAGGACGATTATCATGAGATGCATACTCTAAGTATGAGTTGTATACTTTTGTTATTGCAGCCTTAACGTTTATTTTGATGAGTTCTTTATCGCCTTACTTAGTTACTGGATTATATGGAGATTTAGTGTTAAAAGATATTAACTTGGCAACTGACCAAGTTAAAGCAGTTGCTGATGAAACATTAGCAAATCAATTATCGGCATTCCGCTTTATTTTTACAACACCGTGGTTCTCATTGCTTTATGCGGGAACGGTCGCTGCAACATTGCTATATCAAGGGCAAATGACACTGATTCAAGCAAAGGGAGTTAATGCTGAGGTTTCAAAAGCTTCAAACATTATTGCGGTTGTCTATATAGCAATTGTCACGCTATCAACAGGGTTAGTCTCAATTGCTAGCGGGCATATTAGTGCTCAATCGATAAACATTGTGCTGATTTTGTTCTACTCAATGAAGACCTTATTTTTAGTTATCGGTTATTTATATTTATGGTTATTTACTTTCAGAAGAGTTACTTATAATTCAGCCTTACGAAATGTTATTCCTAACTTTATTGCCTTAATTATTCCGATCTTTGTTTCAATTTTGGTAATTATTTTCTTACAATGAAAAACAGTTCCATTGGGAGTAGTTGAAGTTGGTAACAATCACTATGAACTTTCAACAAAAGTAACATTGCCAATTATTGCCTCAGTTGCTGTTATTGCCGCAATTGTTGGATTTGTCACAACAATGATTGTTCCGTTAATTATTCGTCCGAAAGTGGCAATTAGTATTGTGCTAAACTTGCCAATTATTAAACAAATTGCCGAAAAACAAAAAGAGCAATCAAAAGTCAAATTACTAGCTAATGAAAACATTAATATCTCAGCAATTGAAGATCAAAAAGAAATCATTCTTCGTGCGATTAATGGATTTAATGTTAAAGAAAAAGAGTTAGATGAAGAAGACTTCATGAAAAAATATAAATTTAAAGAAAAACCTAAAGTTTATAAAATTAAAGGTTCAAAACTTAAATAAAACACTTAGTGTTTTATTTTTTATTCCAAAGATATTTATAAAAAAGATATAATTATTAAAGTACAAAAGGAGGCATTTATGGATATTAATGAGGCTAAACTAAAACTTACGGCTTTAAAATCAAAAATCAATCAATGAGCAAAAGAATACTATATTCATGATATGCCAACTGTCGATGATACCGAATATGATTTAGCAATGAATCAATTAAAAGAACTTGAAAAGCAATATCCCGAGTTAATCACTGTCGATTCACCAACACAAAAAGTGGGGGGAACAGTTTCAGAAAAATTTGAAAAGTATGTCCATAAAAAACCAATGCTTTCATTAGCAGATATTTTTAGTTGAGAAGAATTTGAAAAATTTAATAATCAAGTTGCTAAGGAAACAGGAACAACTGACAATGAGTATTATGCTGAACTAAAAATTGATGGGTTATCGATTTCTTTAAATTATGATCAGGGAGTTTTACAAAATGCTGTGACGCGTGGAGATGGTAGAGTTGGAGAAAATGTGACAACTAACGTTAAAACAATTAAGTCAATTCCACTGTCAATTTCTGATCAGGGACCAATTGAAATTCGTGGAGAAATTTTCTTATCTAAAAAAGAGTTTGAAAAAATAAATAATGAAAGAGCTCTTAATGGTGAACAACTATTTGCTAATCCCCGAAATGCAGCAGCAGGGACGTTGCGTCAGTTAGATTCAAGTATTGTCGCTAAACGAAACCTTGATGCCTTTCTATACTACTATT
This sequence comes from Mesoplasma seiffertii ATCC 49495, assembly GCF_000518725.1. Lineage (GTDB taxonomy): Bacteria > Bacillota_I > Bacilli_A > Mycoplasmatales > Mycoplasmataceae > Tullyiplasma > Tullyiplasma seiffertii. The sequence goes on from NZ_KI912486.1 coordinate 274,620, forward strand.
TAAATGATGAAGATCGTCAAACAAATACGCAAGCTAAGGCATTAGCAAAAATTGCTAGTCTAGGAATTAAAACCAACAAAGAAGGTCGTTTATGTAAAACACTAGCAGAAGTTAAAGCTTATATTGATGAATATACAATTAAACGTGCTGAGCTTGATTATGAAATTGATGGGATTGTGTTTAAAATTAATAACTTTAATTTACATGAACAAATTGGATATACGGCAAAAACTCCAAAGTGAGCAGTAGCATATAAATTTCCAGCAGAAGTTAAAGAAACACAGTTGCTTGACATTTTCCCCTCAGTCGGAAGAACAGGAAAAATAACTTATAATGCGAAATTAGCTCCAGTTCAAATTGCGGGAACAACTGTTTCAGCAGCAACATTAAATAATGCTGAACAAATTAAGGCAAAGGCCTTAAAAGTTGGAGCAACTGTTAAAATTAAAAAAGCTGGAGATATTATTCCGGAAGTTTTAAGTGTGGTTGAAACAGATAGTTATCACAAACTAGAAGCTTGAGAACCAGCTGAAATTTGCCCAGCTTGCAAAAATCGTTTAGAAAAGTCATTAGGAGAAGTTGATCAGTTTTGTGTTAACTTTTCTTGTCCAGCCCAAATTGTGCGTTCGTTAGAACATTATGCTTCTCGAGCAGCTGCAGATATTGTTGGGTTAGGTGGCCGAACAATTGAAAAATTATATGAAGAAAAAATTATTACTAATATTGTTGATATTTATAAAATCACCGAATATGAAGAAAAAATTGTCAATTTTGAGAAATTTGGTCGTAAAAGTTATCAAAACTTGGTCGAATCAATTATTCGTTCAAAAACAAATTCTTTAGATAAAACTTTGTTTGGATTGGGAATTCGTCATGTCGGATCAAAAACAGCAAAAATATTAGCAGAACGATTTTTAACAATTGATAACTTAGCAACTGCTGATTATGAAGAATTGAGCGCGATTGATTCAATTGGAGAAGTTTTAGCTCAATCAATTGTTGATTGATTTAATATTGAGGCAAATCAACAAATTATTAAAGAATTAAAAGCAATGGGAGTTAACTTGTCTTACAATGGACCACAGGTTAACTTTGAATCACCAATTGTTAAAAAAACATTTGTAATTACAGGAACACTATCACAACCACGAGATTACTTTAAAAATCTTGTTGAGCAAAATGGTGGTAAAGTTGTAGGGAGTGTTTCTAAAAAAACTGATTATTTGTTAGCAGGAGACGCGGCTGGGTCAAAATTGGAAAAAGCCCAAGAATTGGAAGTTGAAGTTATAAACGAAGAAATGTTTTATAACTTATTAAAAGGAGAATAAAATGGATAAACAAATTAAGTACGAAACAGTATTAGAATTAGCTGAAGATATTATGTTGGAATTATCAGAGGCTGAAATTCAAGTAATTTTGGCAACTGACAAATCACTTAAAACTAAGTTTGAAAAAGTTACAAGTATTAATACTGACAATGTTGAACCATTATTTTATCCGTTTGACAAAAATCATGATTTTTTAAGAGAAGATGATCAACCTTATAATGTTGAACAAACAGCAGTTTTAGCTAATGCTCCATCAACTGATGGTGAATATATTACGATTGTGAAGGTGGTTAAATAATGATAAATTATAAAAAAATGACAATTAGTCAAATCCATGAAGCTTTAAAAAATAAAACTTTCTCAGTAACAGAATTAACTTCACAAGTTATAGAAAATTTAGAACAAGATTGAGAATCAAATGCAGTGGTTACATTAGCAAAAGCGGAAGCCTTAAAAAATGCTCAGAACCTAGATCAAAATTTTGATGACACTAATTTGTTATGTGGAATTCCTTATTTGGCAAAAGATAATTTTTCAACAAAAGGAATTAGAACAACATCATCATCAAAAATTCTTGAACAATATTACCCAGTTTTTGATGCAACAGTTATTAAGAAAATGCATCAAGCAAATACAGTGATGGTTGGGAAAACAGCCCTTGATGAATTAGGAATGGGAGGAACAGGATTACATTCTGCTTATGGAAAAGTATTTAATCCTCGTTATTCTAAACGTTTAGTCGGAGGATCTTCATCAGGATCTGCTTATGCAGTTGCTAAAGGTTACGTTCCTTTTGCAACTGGAACAGATACGGGAGATTCAATTCGTAAACCAGCGTCTTATAATGCAATTGTGGGATTTAAACCAACATATGGAGCAATTTCTCGTTACGGAATTTTACCATATGCTCCAAGTCTAGATACTGCAGGATTTTTTACTCGTAATGTTGATGATATGGCAATATTAGCTGAAGCAAGTTTTGGTTATGACCAAAAAGATTTCACATCAATTGATGTTAATAACCAAGATATAGTTAAAAACCTAAATAATTTATCAAAAACCACTAAGTTTGGATATATTAAGGAAGTTCACCAAGCATTAAATGAAACAATGCAAAAAGAGTATTTGGAGTTTTATAAAAAATTAGAACAACAAGGATATGAGGTTCAAGAAATAAGTTTCCGTGAAGATTTATTAGAAGCCTTGGCACCAGTTTACATGATGATTTCGTTTAGTGAAGCAGTTTCAACAAATGCTAACTTAGATGGTATCAATTTTGGGACTCGTGAGCCAGGTGCTGATTACACAGAAATCATGACCCAAACCCGTGCCAAAAATTTCGGAGAAATTGTTAAACGTAGATTCATTATTGGAGCTTTAAATTTACGTCGTCAAAATCAAGTTGAATATTTATTAAAAGCTAAACAGGTTCGTCGTTTAATCGTTGAAGAAATTTTAAAATTCTTCACAAAAGCAGATATTATGATTTTACCGCCAGCTCCAGGACCGGCACCGTTAATTGAAGCTGCCCAAGAATTTGATGAGCACAATAGTCAAACTAAAGAATATTTAGAAGACATTTTAATTATTGCCAATTTTGCAGGGTTACCATCAATTACAATTCCATTTATTGAAATAGATAAAATGCCAGTTGGAATTAATTTAACTGCGCAAGTGGCTGAAGATTTAAAAGTTTTACAAGCAGCTAAACTATGTGAAACACTTATTGGTAGAAAAAATGAGGTGGTTGAGTAATGATTAACTTTGAAATTATTATTGGAATTGAAAATCACGTTGAGTTAAAAACTCAAACAAAAATGTTTTCTGCAGCTCAAGTTAGCTATGGAGCGAAACCCAATTCAATGGTTAATGAAGTTTGTTTAGGTTATCCCGGAGCAATGCCAACTTTAAATAAACAAGGAGTTAAGTTAGCAGTTTTAGCGGTTAATGCTTTAAATATGGAGTTAGACACTTTACTAAAGTTTGATCGTAAAAACTACTTTTATCCTGATTTAGCAAAAGGTTTCCAAATCACCCAACAATTTAATCCAATTGGGAAAAATGGTGCTTTAGAAATTACTTTACCAGATCAAACAACTAAAATTATTGACATTGAAAGATTGCATATGGAAGAAGATACTGCTAAGCAAATTCACAAAGACAATCTAACTTATATTGATTACAACCGTAGTGGAATTGGGTTAATTGAAATTGTTACTCGTCCAGTAATGCGTAGTGCTGATGAAGCAGTAGCATATGTTGAAAAACTTCGAGAAGTTTTGTTATTTTTAGGAGTATCAGATGTCAAAATGAATGAGGGTTCTTTAAGAACTGATTTAAATATTTCCTTGCGCCCATTTGGTGCTACAACATATTCAAATAAAGTTGAAGTTAAAAATCTAAACTCAATTTCAAATATGCGTAAAGCAATTGAATTTGAAGTTAAGCGTCAAACAAAAATTTTATTGAATAACCAAATCGTTGAACAAGAAACTCGTCGTTTTGATGATACAACTCAAGAAACTATCAGCATGCGTTCTAAATCTGATGCCTTAGATTACAAATATTTCCGTGAACCAAATATTGCTCCAATTCAGTTAGATAAAAATTGAGTAGCAGAAATTATTGCTAACTCACCAGAATTAGCTGATCAAAAACGAGTTAAGTATGTAAACGAATATGGATTAACTAGCGAAGATGCTAATATCATTTTAACTAGTTTGGAAATGACGATGTTTTTTGAGACAACTATAAAATTGACGTCAGCGGCTAATAAAGTTGCTAACTTTTTAATAAGTGATATTCAATCGGAATTAAATAAAACCAATCAAACAATTGATGAAATTGCGTTAACACCAAATAATTTAGCAGAGATGATTAACTTAGTTGAAGAAGGAATTATTTCTTCTAAACATACAAAAACAATCCTGCCCCTAATTTTGGTTGAGGCAAATGAAACGCCTAAACAAATTGTTGAACGTTTGAATTTAAAATTAATTTCTGATCAAAAAATCATTGAAGAAATGTTAAAACCAATTATTGCTGCCAATGATGAGCTAATTGCGCAATATAATGAACGCCCTGAGCGAGTAACTAAAACAATTATGGGTCAACTAATGAAAATATCTCAAGGAAATGTAAATCCTGATGTTGCAATGAAAATCATAATTGGGTTAGTAAAACATAAGTAAAAAACACTGTTGTATTTTGAGAGTTAAAAAATAAAATAAAGTTGAGCTTTTAGATAAGGCCACTAAGGTATTTATCCTTAGTCTAAAAGAACTTGTAGCAAGTTAGTTTACTCATTCTTTTACTAACAATAATAACTAAGTTATTAAACTAAGTTATTAGCTACAGTTGCCAATGTTATTTTTCTATAGTTATTTTCATAGCTAATACTTGGTTAGTTTTGTTCTTTCTTGTTTAAAATGAACTATTGTCCCACACAATAATTTTCAGACTATTTACTAACTAATCAGTATATTTTTACTTACTGTAAAGTTCATGCTTAGGACTTAATAAATTATTCATATAAAGACTGTTATGGAGTATTTTTAAAATTTTTTACTGTAGTTTTAAAAGTACGAGGTAAAACAACGCTCATTTATTTATTACCAAATCCATTTAAATATTTTAATAAAAAAATTCCCAAGTAAATTGGGAATTTTTTTTGCCTGTTTTATTTAAAAATTTCTTCATCCTTAATTTCAAGATTTGGACTGTCGTTTATTTTAGTTTTAGTACGACGTGGCTTTGCTGTTGAATTGGCAATAGTCTCTGTGACATCTTCTTCAAACATTAAATTGTCGAATAAGTTTTCATCAATATGAGGATTTTCATTGTCAACTAATTCGTCAAAGTCAAATAATGTTGGAATTACATCAGCTTCATCTTCTTTATTAGCTTGAAGTTTTTCAGCCAATCCGTTGATTACGGTGATCTTTGCAAAGACAACAACATCATCGTGTTCTTTTAGTTCAGTATAGTCATCAGGTAATAAAGTTTTTCCTTTGCGACGAATCTGAATAATATTAAAGTCTTTTGTTGAAGATAATCCAGCATCTTGTAAAGTTTTCCCAATAACATCAGGGTTAGCAACTGTTAATGTTGTCGAAATAAATTCATCATCAATTGAGTGTAAGTCAATATCAATATCAATATCAAAAACTGCCCGAGTCCCAATCATTTTTCCAGCTAAGCGATCAGGAATAATAATTTGGTTTTCGCTTAAGCCCAAGGCTAATAAAATTCGCTTGTGTTTTTCATCACGGGCTTTTGCAATAATGTTATGACATTCTAAGTCAATTAAATTTAACACGGTCATAATTGACGCTTCAATATTTGAACCCAATCCAACAATAACACCATCATAAGAATTAACCCCTGCTTTGGCCAATCCCATTTTATTTGTAGAGTCTAAAACAATTGCATCCACAGAATCGAATTCTGCTAAATATAAATCTAAGCGATCTTGATCGATATCAAACATTGTGATTGATTGACGTTTATCAACTAGTGTTGTCAAAACTGCCAAACTAAAATTTGATGCTCCAATAATCGCGAAACTTTTCTTTTTTGCCATAAAATATAAACCTCTTTTGCCTTTTAATTATACATAATATAGTGTAAATTATAGTCCAATAACTAAGTATAAGATATAATATAAGGTAGATTTTATGAAATGAAGGTGAGTTTAATGGATAAAACCCCAAATAATAGTTTTAGAACAAACTCATCAGAGGCAGATTCTAAAACATCTCCAACCGACCAACAAAAGCGTGGAGACTATAACTCTGAAAAGCGTCAAAAGTTTAATCGCAATTTATTTAAAAAACTTAAGGTGTGATGACCGTTGTCAAAAATCAGTGGACGAATTTTTTTAATTTACACATTAATTGTTTTACTAGGTGGATTTTTATTAACTATCCCAGGGGTGTTAACAATTTATGAAGATGAATCAAAAAACGTGTTTCACTGAGATTTTTTAACAGGAATTTTTACAGCATCATCAGCGTTTAGTGATACTGGAATTAATATTGTTGACCCGTCGCATGATTATACTTTTTGAGGGCAACTATTAATTTTACTAATGATCGAAATTGGAGGAATTGGAGTTTTAACTATTAAAATTGTGTTATTTTTAGCGATAAATAAGAAAATTTCTTTAAATGATACGGTAACGGCTCAAACCGAACGGGGGTCATCAGTAACTTCGTCAACAATTGAAATGATTCGTGATGGCTTCATTTGATTAACAATTGTGCAATTTATTGCCGCAATCTTTTTATTCTTTGTGTTCTTTTTCACTGAACCAGGAATTGTGACTAATAACTCCCAAAACTCAGTTAACGGACCAAATAATGCAAGTTTGAATGTAGTTTCACCATTTCATAATTTTGGGAAAAGTTTATGATTTGCCATCTTCCATTCAACATCAGCAATAAACAATGCAGGATTTGATATTATTTCAGAAGCTTCATTGCAACCTTACAATGTTGAAAATCACCGCGCTTATTTATTACAAATGATTTTCTTATTGGAATGAGTTATTGGAGGATTAGGATATCCAACTTTCCATGATATTAAACGTAAAATTCGTGCCCGTCGTTCAGGTCAAACTGTGCGTTTTAGCTTATTTACGAAATTAAACTTCTGAGTTTATATCACCTTATTTATTGTCGGACCGTTATCAGTTTTAGGAGCTGAGTTAGCTAACTATGACAAATCATTGTTATTTCACAATTACTCATTTGATGTTGATCCAACTACTGGGCAACCAAGTAATATTGCAATTATTAATGCCAAACCAGTTGGGGTCGCGTTAATGGATATTTTCTTTAATACAACTTCAGCCCGTAATGCTGGGTTTTCAACAATTAATACTAATGATTTTAATGCCGGGTCAAAAACAATTTTATCGGTAATGATGTTTATTGGTTCAGCTCCAAGTTCAACTGCTGGAGGAATCCGGACAACAACATTTGCAATTATTATTTTAGCCAACTGGGCGATTATTAAAAACCGTAGTCATACTTCGGCATTTAAGAAAACTATTCCTGATAAAACGGTAAAACGAGCTTTTGCAGTATTTTTCATTTCAGTTGCCTTAATTGTGTTAACTTTAATTATTATTTATTGTGATTCGGCAGGAGTGCTTTCTTCTTCAACTGCTCCTGAGTTAAATGGAAATAATTCAATTATTGAAATTATGACTTTGATAACTAGTGCCTTTGGAACGGTAGGATTAAATCCGTTCACTCAATATCAAATGATGAATTTTGGGGCATTAACAAAAATTATCATTATTATTGCAATGTTTTTAGGACAATTAGGAATTTCAAATACGCTGTTAGTATTTATTAAACCTTCAAGAAAACGTCCGTACCAATATCTTGAAGAAGATGTAACGATAGGATAGGTGAATTAATGAAAATACTTGATGGAAAAGCGGTAGCATTAAAGCGCCGTCAACAATTAACCGCTAAAATTACAAAAATTGTTGAACAAGGACACCGACGACCAACGTTGGCGGTTATTCTTGTTGGTAATGATGAAGCATCGCAAGTTTATGTAAAGCACAAAACTCAAATTGCTCAAGCAGTTGGAATTGAACCATTAACAATTCATTTAGATGAAAATGTTAGTCATGAACAATTATATGGAACAATTGATCAACTCAACCTTGATCAAACAATTGATGGAATTTTATTACAACTACCCCTACCAACGCGTTTTCGTGAAGAAGATTACTTACAAGCAATTATTCCTAGCAAGGATGTTGATGGTTTTCATTACGTTCATCAGGGGAAAATGTTACAAGGATACGATTCAATTTATCCATGTACCCCATTAGGAGTAATTAACTTATTAAATGAATATCAAATTCCAATTCAAGGACAAAATGTCGTGATGGTGGGAACTTCAAACATCGTTGGAAAACCATTAGCAGTAATGTTGCTAAACTTAGGAGCGACAGTCACAATGTGTAATCAAAACACTCAAGATATTAAAATGTATACCCAAACTGCCGATATTTTAATTTCAGCTACAGGGAAACAATTTATTATTACTAAAGAAATGGTAAAACCTCAAGCAACCGTAATTGACATTGGAATTATGCGAGATTTAAAAACTAATAAATTGGTGGGAGATGTCGATTATGACAATGTTGCCCCAATTACTAGCAATATTACTCCAGTTCCTGGTGGAGTTGGCCCAATGACAGTTATTACCTTAATGGAAAATACCTTTAAGCTTTATCAAGACCATTTACAATCTTAAAAAACTTTTGAACTATGCTTCAAAAGTTTTTTTGAAAAAAATAGTTCTACAAAAAGATTAAAGGTGTATTATCTAAGTAAATAAAATAGGAGAATACAATATGGCTTTAACAAAAAAAGAACAACGTCAAATTGCAAAACACGATCAACGTAAGTGACAATTCAACGGAACATTTAAAACAGGGATTGTGCTAATTTTAATTTTTTCAGGAATTGGCTTGATGGGATCAGCATTAATGTTTTTTATGGGACTAGTGGGAATCGTTATTCAAAATTCATTAACAAGTGGACAATCATCATCAATTAATTTATCAATGGCTAGTGGAATCATCTTAGCGTTTTTTGGAGCATACATTTTTACTTTGACAGCAGTGTCATTAACAATGGCATCATTTACACTATCAAATCAAACAACAAGTACGAAAATGATTTTAGCAATTGTCGCAATTGGATCAGGTGTTTGTATGATTGGGGGAATTGTAATGTTATTAACTCCCCAAACTGATGAAAAAGAAGTTGAAGCGATTGAATTAAATAATGAAGTAAGAGTCTTAGAAGAAGTTGTTGAGCAATCTTTAAATAAAGAACAAGTGTTTAATCGTGATGAACGTGAACAACGAGTTTATGAAGCTAAGTATGCTAAAGCAGTGGAATTCTTAGAACAAATTGAAAATAAAGAAATTGAAGAAGAAAAGTTAGTTGATAAGTTTTCAAATGATTTTAAAGTAATCTTCTTACAAGCTAAACGCGATATGATTCTTGACGGACGTATTCAAGATAAGACTTACAATGAAGAATTGGCAAAACAATTAACTCATGAACAAAATGAAGACCTAATTGTTATTAACAAAGAAATTTCTGATAATGTCTTAGATAAAATTGATGATTCAGAATGAACACAAGAAGCAAATGACGAAAAAACTGATAAACCAGTCGAACTTTTTGAAGAAAATAACTAAACCCTTAAATCACAAACACTGTTTGTGATTTTTATTTGGAATATTGGGCTAATCTAGGTTATAATATAAAAGCGATGAGCCGATGTCGTTGACATCAAAAAAAGCGGGCGAACAGTTAAATGTCGCTTTTTTATTTGAAAAAATTAAAATCAGCAAACTTTCACAAAATTTCGTAAAAAAATAAAAAAAGATATAGACATTTATTTTTTCTCATGATAATATTTTTATTGTCTTGGTAAAAGAAAAAAATTGAAGATTCGCAACAAATATTACTTGGCTTTTTAGCTCAGTTGGTAGAGCAACCGGCTGTTAACCGGTTTGTCACAGGTTCAAGTCCTGTAAAAGCCGCCATTTATTATTTGGCCTGTTGGTGAAGCGGTAAACACACACGGTTTTCATCCGTGGATACACGGGTTCGAACCCCGTACAGGCTACCATTTATTATTTATTATTATTTTTATATTGGGATGCTAGCTCAGTTGGGAGAGCTCCTGCCTTACAAGCAGGCGGTCAGCGGTTCGAGCCCGTTGCATCCCACCATTTTATTTTTTTAATGCTGACTTAGCTCAGTTGGTAGAGCAACTGACTTGTAATCAGTAGGTCGAGGGTTCAACTCCTTTAGTCAGCACCATTAAAGAAACATAAAAACGACACGCAAGTGTCTTTTTTTATTTTTAAAGTATAATTTAATCAACAACAAAGGAGACCTATGAAAAAACTTTTAGCAATACTTGGAGCAATGACTTTAACAGCAACAACAGCAACAACTGTTGTGAGTTGTGGAACTCAACTAGATCAATATCAAGGTAATTGAAGTCGCAGTAGTAGTTTATATGGCTGAGACTATGATGCGGAATTAAGCTTTGATGATTTAGTTAGTTATTTGCGCTATACTGCTAAACTAGGAACTGATGTTGATCAAGAAGATCCCAATAATCAAATTATTGGAATTGAACGTAATTTAATAACGGAAGCAAAACTTAATAATATTATGACATTGTATAAATTGTTAGCCTTTAATTTGGATGGTTTAATTAATTCATTAAAACCTGAAGAAGGTACACCAGGAGTTACTAATAGTCGAGCAACTTTGACAATTGATTTAGATCAAGAAAATGGTCAAGCAAATAAACAACTAATGCAACAACTATTTTTAGGGTTAAAAAATAAAAATAATTTTGCCAATAAATTAAATCAAGCGTTTAGTGAAACATTAGGAACTGAAACCGAACCTTGAAAGTCTTGAGAAAAGTTTGAAGACTTTCAAAACGAACCAGGGATGTCGTTAATTTTACAAGCTAATGGAACTTTAGATAGTAAGAATGAATTGGTCACTGATGGTATTAGTAGTTCACTGGTGAAAATCAAACAGTTAAACGAGTACTTAAATGATTCTCAAACAAAGTCAAAAACAACTGAACAAATTGCTAATGACATTTGAGACATTTTTAAGAACTTTGATAAGTTTGTAAACTTGGGATGAACAATTAATAAAAAAGTTGCCAAACCTGGAACTGAAGAAGGAAAAGAACCTGAGTATGAGTATCCGGGACTAATGGTTTCTTTCAATATTGGAATTCAGTCATGACGAAGATAAGGTTTTGCTTATCTTTTTTTATTTTTAATTGAATAATTTTTAATCAAGTGATATTATTTAAAAGTCCAAAGATGACAATTAAATATTTGACTCGTTAGCTCAGCCGGTAGAGCAACTGGCTTTTAACCAGTGGGTCCGGGGTTCGAATCCCCGACGAGTCACCATTCTTTGCGGGATTGGCGGAATTGGCAGACGCACTAGACTTAGGATCTAGCGTCTTCGACGTAAGGGTTCGAGTCCCTTATCCCGCACCATTCTAGATAAACACCTAAAAATACTTTTCGAAGTATTTTTTATTTGAAAAGTCAAAAGCGGTAAGAGTTTATCATTGTCTGAAAAATATTTTAAAAATGCCAAAATAGGTCTTTACTTGCAATTGAAAATAGCATAAGATATATTTAAGACTTTTGTGAAGATATCTTGCAGAAATTTAATGAAATAATTTAATAAAAATATTTAAAAAAACTATTCCATTTTATTTTTTACTATGCTATTATCTAAAAGTCGCCGAAAGGCAACACAATGATCTTTGAAAACTAAATAGAACAACAATTGTACAAATCTTGATCAATATCAATTTAATTTGAGTAGACAATATTATATATACAATAAAAAAGAAACAGTCAGAATCAATTCACATTTTTTCAAATGAGAGTTTGATCCTGGCTCAGGATAAACGCTGGCGGCATGCCTAATACATGCAAGTCGAACGGGGGTGCTTGCACCCCAGTGGCGAACGGGTGAGTAACACGTATCTAATCTACCTTATAGCGGGGGATAGCCTTTGGAAACGAAGGGTAATACCGCATGAGAATTTCATTATCGCATGAGAAGAAATTGAAAGCACCGTTTGGTGCACTATAAGATGAGGATGCGGCGTATTAGCTAGTAGGCGGGGTAAAGGCCCACCTAGGCGATGATACGTAGCCGAACTGAGAGGTTGATCGGCCACATTGGGACTGAGATACGGCCCAGACTCCTACGGGAGGCAGCAGTAGGGAATTTTTCACAATGGACGAAAGTCTGATGAAGCAATGCCGCGTGAGTGATGACGGTCTTCGGATTGTAAAGCTCTGTTGTAAGGGAAGAACACTTAGGAGAGGAAATGCTCTTAAGCTGACGGTACCTTACCAGAAAGCCACGGCTAACTATGTGCCAGCAGCCGCGGTAATACATAGGTGGCAAGCGTTATCCGGATTTATTGGGCGTATAGGGTGCGTAGGCGGATTTGCAAGTTTGAGGTTAAAGCCCGGGGCTCAACCCCGGTTCGCCTTGAAAACTGCAGTTCTAGAATACAAGAGAGGTAAGCGGAATTCCATGTGTAGCGGTGAAATGCGTAGATATATGGAAGAACACCTGTGGCGAAAGCGGCTTACTGGCTTGTTATTGACGCTGAGGCACGAAAGCGTGGGGAGCAAATAGGATTAGATACCCTAGTAGTCCACGCCGTAAACGTTGAGTACTAAGTGTCGGGGGTTATACCTCGGTGCTGCAG
>NZ_JAED01000007.1 GCF_000518725.1 Mesoplasma seiffertii ATCC 49495
TGGGTAGCTATATGCGGAAAGGATAATCGCTGAAGGCATCTAAGCGAGAAGCCTCCTTTAAGATGAATTTTCCCATTCGTAAGATGTAAGATCCCATGTAGACCACATGGTTGATAGGATGGATGTGTAAGCGCTGCGAGGCGTTAAGCTAACCATTACTAATAGATCGAGAGAATTTTAGAATAAAATCTATTACTCAACGCACATTTATATAAAACAATAAATTTTTCAATCTAGTATTCAGTTTTCAAAGAACAATCAAAAAACCAAGATCTGGTGATAATAGCATAGAGGTCACACCTGTTCCCATACCGAACACAGAAGTTAAGCTCTATTACGGCGACAATATTGCATTTGTGAGAAGATAGCGAGTTGCCAGTTCTAAAAAAAAGAAACCGTTAGGTTTCTTTTTTTATAAATGAAATATATTAGTTTAATCCTTTGTCGAAGTTACCGCAAAGTGATATTATTAAATTAAAAGAGGTAAAAATGAAATATATTGAAGTTGAAGATATCATAAATAAAGAGGTTTTTGGAAATTCATTTTCCATTGAAACTATCGTTGATATTGCAAAAAATTATAAAAGATTTTTTTCTGAATACAGAATTGTATCTTTTAAAAATAAACTTATACAAAACAAAACTCAGTCAATTGAAATTAAATTTGGTTATGCAATGGAAAAAATAGTTGAATTTTTTTTGATTGAAAATGGTTTTGAAAAGATTAACAATAAATTTAAAGATTTGGATTCAAATAAGGATTATGCAATTGATCAGTTTTTTCAAAATGAAAACTCAATTTATATAGTTGAGCAAAAAATGAGAGATGACCATGATTCTAGTAAAAAAGTGGGTCAATTTATAAATTTTCAAAGTAAAGTTAAGTATTTGTCAGAATATAGAACTGAAAAAGCAAAATATGCATATATATACTTTATAGACGAACAACATAAAAAAAATAAGAAATACTATAATGAACAAATTGAGCTATTAAAAGAGCAATACAAAGGTGTAAATATAGACATATTTTATGGAATTACTTTTTTTCAAAAAATTAAAAAAAGTAAAGAGTGAGAAGACTTATTTCACCATATCAAAATGTATAAAATGAAGTTTGAGGATAGCGACATATATGGAGCTGATTATTTTAAGCATGTTTCTGATAGTGATATAAAATTGGCAGCGAATGATAAAAAGTTCATTAGAAGTTTAGAGAAGTTGTTAATAAACGAAATTTCTAGAAAGGAAATCTATGATACTTTTTTCATTAATAATTCTTTTTTAAGTAGACTTTTAAATTATATTAAAAGTGATATTATAGAAAATATCATTACGGAAGGGACAAGTAAAAATGAAGAAAAATAATATTTATTTGGGAGATAACTTAGAACTTTTCAAATGTCTTGAAGACGAATCAATAGATATGATTTTTGCTGACCCACCTTATTTTATGCAAACTGAGGGTAAACTAATAAGAGTTGATGGTTCTGAATTTGATGGTGTTAAAGATGAATGAGATAAATTTGCCAATTATGAAGAGTATGATAAATATTGTGAGCAATGAATTAGTGAATGCAAAAGGGTTTTAAAATCGGATGGTGTTTTTTGAGTTATAGGGTCTTTTCAAAATATTTATAGAATAGGAAAGCTACTTCAAGATTTAGATTTTTGAATTATTAACGATATTGTGTGATCTAAGAGCAATCCTGTACCTAATTTTATGGGGACAAGATTTGTAAATTCTCATGAGACATTGTTGTGTGTTACAAAAAGCAAAAAATCTAAGTTTGTTTTCAATTATCAAACCATGAAAAGAATTAATAGCAATAAGCAGATGAAATCTGTATGAAATATTCCGATAACAAGCTCGTCAGAAAGATTGAAGGATGAAAAAAATAACAAAATTCATTCTACTCAAAAGCCTGAAAAGTTAATGGAGTATATCATTTTGTCTACAACAAATTCTGGAGATACGGTTTTAGACCCTTTTTCAGGTAGTGGTACAACCGCAGCTGTCGCTAAAAAGTTGGGAAGATCTTTTATTGGTTTTGAACTTGACAAAAAATATTATGAAGCGTCAATTAAAAGAATTGATTCTGCTGAATATATTCCAAATATTTATACCGAGGCTATTTTGGATATAAAAGCACCATTGGTTCCGTTTAGCAAACTTATTAAAGATGGATATATTAGTCTTCAAGGAACGCTTTTAGATATTAATGATTGTGAATATCGTTACGATGCGAATGGAAATGTAGAATATAATCAAAACTTTTTTTCCATTCATAAATTAGCTGCCTTGCTGAACAATAAGGTAGCTTTTAATGGTTGAGATTATTGAAGAATTAAAGATGAAAAAGGAATAAAAAGTATAAAAGAAATAAGAGATTTGTATAGAAAAGAAGTGCTAAATTTCGAGTTATTGAAGTAAAACAAATGTATAATTTATTTAAGTCAGAAAGGATGAACTTATGAGTTATAAGGGAAAAGCAATTATATTTTCAGATTTGGATTCAACATTGTTAAGAGATAATCATTATTTTTCTAAAAAAACTAAACAAGTTGTGAAAGACCTCCATGAACAAGGAATCATGTTAATTCCCATTACTGCAAGAGCTACTAAAGATATTTTAGATCAAGCAAGACGCTTAGGATTACATGAAATTGGCGGAATTTGTGCAGGTAACAATGGTTCACAAATTTTTGACTTTAAAACTAACCAATGAATATTAAATGAGTTTTTATCAAAGAAATTAGTAAAAGCAGTTTTTGATACTTTTTATCAAACATATAAAGCGAAAGTTCATTTCTATGGAGATGAAACTACTTACGTTTTTAATGAAGGTAAAATGTCAATGTATTGAGCCCAAATGATGGCAACTGATTATGTTGTGGCTGAAAGTGCTGAGGAAATAACTGAGGCAATTTCGCACTTAACAATCGTGCTTAAAAAGGGAACAACAACAGCAGAATCAGAAGCTGCAATAAAAGATATTCGTGATAAATTTTCTCAAGATGCCGATATTCATGTATATACAGAAAGAGTTATTGAAATATGTCCGAAAAATATCAGTAAAGGGTATGCCGTTAAAAAAATCACTAAATATTTAGAGTTAGATGATACAGTGAAAACTTATGCCTTTGGGGATGGACCTAATGATATTCCAATGTTTGAAACTGTGGATGCTGGAGTAGCAGTTAACAATGCAATTGATTCCTTAAAGATGATTGCTCAAGATGTTACTGAAGATACCAATGATAATGACGGAGTTGCTAACTATATTTATAAAAACATATTAAAATAATAAAAAAGGAGACTATTATGTCAAATATTATTAAAATTACATCAAAAGAACAATTTGATCAAATTATTGCAAGGGAAAAAAATGTCTTTGTTGACTTTAATGCTCAATGATGTGGGCCATGTAAAATGTTAGCCCCATTTGTGCATCAATTAGCTGAAGAAACTCAAGGAGTAACATTTTTAGATGTTGATGTTGATTCTAATTCAGATCTAGCATTGGAATACCAAATTATGTCAATTCCAGCTTTAATGATGTTTAAAGATGGAAAAATTGCTAATAAACATACAGGATTTATGGCTAAAAATCAATTAACTGAATTTGTTAAATAATATATACGTCAAAAACTTTGTAGCAATTTGCTACAAAGTTTTTTTTCTAAAAAAATGCATGTTAATATTTGCACTAGTACTGGAGCTTGCTCTTTGCACTATCCTAAAATAACTGTTTTTTTAAATGAATAATGCACTAAAATAAAACTTGTTCAAAATATTTTACAAGCGCAAAAAATGTGATATATTATTAGTGTGTTTATTTTATATTCTTATCGCCTACGGGCAGTCCCTTGGGGAAATAGATAAGTCTATATCCGACAAAGAGCTTATTTGGCTCTTTTTTTACGTCTAGTTTGGTATACTTAATTGTATAGAAGGGGCGTTGATTATTTAAAAATTTAATATTTTAATATTTTAATATTTTGATATCTCCTTTTATGTAGAAAGGAACAGTCATTATATGTTAAAAGAAAAAGTATTTATTATTGTTTCAGAAGATGGCAAATTTTCTTTAAAAGTCGAAGAAGGACTAAGTAAGCTTGTTAACTCTTCAGATGAAGAAAAGAAATTTGCTTCTAAGTCAATTAAACGTGAAACTAAAAAAGTAATCGATATGCTAAAGGTTGATAAAAATATGAATAACAAAAATTCAGATGAAATTTTGAGTATTTTAAAATCAATTCAGGCTGACATGGTTCAAGTTAAAGATGACATTGTTGAAATTAAAGCTGACATTGTTGAAATTAAAGATGACATTGTTGAAATTAAAGATGACATTGTTCAACTTAAAGCAGATGTTAAAGATTTGAAAGAACGTGTAACTATTATCGAAGAAAAATTAGAGCGTAACAATATTCAATAGTCAAACATCTGTCTACGGACAACTTCGGGAAATAACCTACGGGTTATTTTTTTATGTTCAATTTAGCAAAATTAAAATATAGGAAAAATATGAATTAAATATATAAATCTTAAACTTACAGAACTTTTGCGATAAACATATAAGAAATGTATATACCGTATATAATATGACAGGTAAAAAATATGAATGAGCAAAGTTTAATTGCGATCACAAAGATTTTGGTCAGAAAAAATTTGCTTATCAGAGAACTAAGTTCAAGGCTGTGTTTAGTAGATAATGTAATAATTGGGAGTATGCTGCGGCAAATGATTTAGACTATACAACACGAAATCTAATATCACAAGTATACAAATAAAATGCTAAGTAACAATGCTAAAAATTAAAAATAATTTTCACTATATCCTAAATGGCAAAATAAAGTTTTATTAATAAGAATTTTCAAGTAATTTACATAGCCTTATAGCTGCAAAATGCTTTTATAAAGAAAAGAGTACATTGATTGTTATTTCGCAGCGTAAAGCAAACAACCAGGAAAAAAAGCCTTTATTAGAATATGAAAGAGACTACTAAAAAACATAATTTTTTCAAAAAACTCTAAAGTTTTTTAAAGCTATTAAAACAATGTTTTACAAGCGCAAAAAATGTGATATATTATTAATGTGTATTTATTTTATATTCTTATCGCCTACGGGCTGCCCCTTGGGGAAATAGATAAGTCTATATCCGACAAAGAGCTTATTTGGCTCTTTTTTATTTAATTTGATATAATTGCTTTTATAGGAGGGAACGGTAACTATATGTTAAAAGAAAATGTATTTAGTATTGTTTTAAAAGATGGCAAATTTTCTTTAAAAGTTGAAGAAGGATTAAGTAGGCTTCTTAATGCTTCAGATGAGGAAAAGGAATTTGCCTTTAAGTCAATTGAGCGTGAAACTAAAAAAATAATTGATATGTTAGAGTCTGATAAAAATAATTAATAAATATAAAATAAACAAAATTTTAGAGGCTATCAAGAGCATGAATACGGCATTTGGTGTTATCCAAAAAAGAACGTGACAATACTCAATAATAAAGTATTTGTTTACGAACAACTTTGAAAAATAACCTTTAGGTTATTTTTTTATATTCACTTCGATTTAATCAGGGTAAATAATTAAAGTATTAATGCAATAAGCATAGATAATAGAGAAATATTATTTGACCTATATTTTTAAAGTAAATATTAATATAATTAAAATATAGGATAAACGAGTTTATGAAAGAAAGGAGAGACGAATGAAAAAAATACTTACACTGATTGGAGCGTTGAGTATAACTGCAGTCTCTTCTATTTCTGTAGTTAGTTGTACTCCCAAAAAAGAAAAATTTATAGTTGACGCTTCAAAATTTAAGCAAGAAGTTGATTATATTGTATATAAGCAAAAGTGAAAGTAAGTTTGTTACACCTAGAGTTGTAGCAACTAAAATGACACTAAGTGAAACTGAAATTGAAAATGAAATTGAAACTATGATTGAAAAAGGTTTGGTTAAAATTGTTGCCAAAAATATTGATTTTTCCCCATTGTTTATAAAATTAGCAATATCTTCAGAACAAGAATATTTAGCTCTTGAGGATAAAACTTTTATTGCAACAATTCAAGAACAATTATCATTTGAGCTTGAAGAAGAACAAATCAAAGAGTTAGAATCTGTTATAAATAAAATTGGTGAAATTAAAGATTTGCCTGATTTAAGCAGTGTTAACAAAAAATTGGAAAGCTTTAAAATTGAAGGAATTGAATCTCTAGTAGCTTCTCTTAAAGAATCAGAAGTTGATGTTACTGTTACCGTTAAAACTAAAGAAAACTACAAGTTAATTGGGGGAAACCAATTTGACATTATGGGCGCTATTATAAGTCTTCATAGTTTATTTTCTGAAAACGACTTAGGATACATATCTAAAAATACTGAAGACGTTATCAAGAAAGCCTTATGAATTAAAAACCAAGATGTTGATGAAGAATACATAAAAAGCTTAAATTATGATATCAAAGAATCAGAAGCAATAATCACTGATCCAACAGGTGAAAGAAAAGGTAACTTTAAAGTTTTATTTGATAATTCATTTGAAGAGGAATGACAAATTGACAAAAGCAGAATAATTAGCTCTCAAGATTTAGGATTAAATTCTTTAAATGGAGAGTTAAAACCAAAAGGAACTACTGGTTTAACTTTATTAAATAAAAAAGATAATCCTATTTTGGATTTAGATAATAAAGCAAGTTATAAAATAAATTCAATTCCTAAAGATTTCGCTTGAGTTAGAGAAGACTTGTATTTGGGTATTGATAATAATACTGATCAACTTAATTTATTTAAGTTTGTAGAAAAAGACCAAATTGAAATTGTAGATAGTGTGTCTTTATCGTACAATACTGAAAAGCCATCTTATAATTTTAAGTGAGACTTAATTGATAGAATTGATGAAAACAATTATTCACTAGTTAACGCAACAGAATGAAATGGAACAGCTGGAAGAACATCCACAAATGTGGTTACTAGAGTTAAAGTTGATTGAGATAAGTTAACTGGGAAAGCAAATATTGAAAAAACTATAGGAACTTTGCAGTATGGAGTTTATAAATCTTTTACTAGACCTGATCAGACTGTTAATAAAAATGCTTCTTACTATGGTACTTTGAGTACTGCTATTTTAAAGGGACAAAGAATTAGTGTTGGACAAAGTTTTATTTCAAATCCTTCGCCTTTGCCAAAAGACTTAATCTCAATAGCTGAAGCTAAAATGTACCGTGGTGAAAACACAATAACAGGGAAAAATAAGGGTGCTGGTTGGCAGGAAGATATTCATGCGTGTTTAAAACCCTGAAATGAACATTATTTGATAACTTTTGTACGAACAGGACAACTTGATGATGTATTAAATCCATTTGAAGGGGGAATTAAATCACCACCGTCTTCTCTTGTATGAAAAAGAATTAGGTAATCCCTTGTCTGTTGCACAATTAAAAAACGGGCAAATATGAGTAAACACAAGTGATAAAATGTACCCATTGGTATATTTTACAGAATAAAAAAGAGCAGACGGTTGTCTGCTCTTATAGAATCTTTTAACTTAACATTTTTATCTTTGATTTAGGTTTTGAAATCTATTGCATTTTTTTAAAAAAGTGATTAAATAAAAGTAAGAAGAGGTACTCTTCGAAAGGAGTTGATAGTATGACAAAAGTCTTATTATTAATGACAAGATTACGGGAACTTAAAGATTTAACTTAAAATGAAATTCTTTAGGAGAAAAGACCAATGTACACTTTAAAGCCTTAGTGCTTAACTTTTAAAACTGAATATTATTATTTGACCACAGAAATGAGGTTGATAGGATGGTACTAGTTACAAAAAATTTAATTATTAAAAATATGTTAATTGCCTTAATTGCCCAATGGAGTGATCCAACGATTTAATAGAGACTCATATAAAATAAGTCTCTATTAATTGATAAAATATTTTAGTTGTCTGCTACGGCATAGTTTGAAAGCTAATCATGGTAATCAGTCCAAAAATAGCTTCGTACCCTATTTATTAGTTATTCAATACTTCTAAAATATTTATCTAGAAAGCGTAGGTAATAATTATGAGAAAACTTATAATAACTTTATTACCACTGTGAAATCGAACACGGTAAAGATAGTATTTAATAAATATAATAAAATGTTATACTTATTCAAAAATTCTTAATACTTTAATACCGAAAGGAAAATAGCGAAATTTAATTAAAACTTAATATTTAAATAACGGTTCAAACCGTATCAAAACCATGAGTATGGTTTAAAAAAAGAGGAATTAATCCTCTTTTTTATTTTCTTAATTATTCGACTTCATCAAAAAAGCTGGTAAAAAATTCTAAAACTTGAAATCTAAAACTTTTAATGTCATCAACTGTTTCAGTTTCGACACCTTCTTCAAGTTCATAAACAGTTTCAAACTCGATGTAGTCATAAACTAATTTACTAGCGCTAAATCATAATGTGTCAATTGATTCTTCTTGTTTGTCTAGCTCTACTAAGAAAGTTTTAAATAGAGTTGCTAAATGTTGAACGTCTTCAATCGCCAATTCTTTAAATTCAGCATCACTTTCTTGGTCACTATTAATAATTTCAATTATATTAGTTTCACAGCTTTGAGCTGCAGCAATTAACTCTTTAAATTCCATAATTGTTCTCCTAGTCATATATAAATGATACTAAATAATACTTAAATTGTATATTTTTAATTTGTTATAATTAATTATGTAAAAGAATCGAGGTAGCTCAATGTACAAACTAATTGCAATCGATGTAGATGGAACTGTTTATCGTCATGGACGGGGAATTCACCCCTTGACAAAAGCAGCAATTGCTAAAGCTAAAGAATTAAAGATTCCAGTAGTAATTGCAACTGGAAGAAATATTTCAACAATAATTCCAATTGCCAAAGAATTAGAAATTATGGATCAAGCAATTCCTTTTGTAGCTCAAAATGGGGGGCAAGTTTTTAAATTTGAACCTAATGGAAAAATTAGTATTGAATATACTCGAAAGTTTAATGACCAAGAGTCCCACTGAGTTTTTGAAATGGCTAAAAAGTATAAAGCGAAAGTTTTTGCTTATACAGAAAATGAAAAAGTAGCTTATAAAAATGTTAGATTTTCTACTTTCAATATATTTATGTGATTTCGTAGTCATCGTAAGATGTATATCTATAAAACTAACCAAGCGCTAATATCTCCAATTACGAAATTTATTGCTTTTGGCAAGAAGGCGAACATGATTAAAATGCGTGCTGAAGCAGAGAATCAAGGATATCCAGTTTTTGCTTTTAGTTATGTGAGCGATGCTAAACAAAATATTGAAATTAATCCGATTGGAGTTAATAAAGCCGAAGGGTTAAAAACTGTAATTTCTCAACTTGGAATAACTTCTGAAGAAGTAATTTACTTTGGAGATGGTGAAAATGATCTTGAGGCAATTAAATGGGCTGGGCATGGAGTAGCTATGGGAAATGCCAACCAACATATTAAAGCATGTGCTGATGCGACAACATTACATTGTAATGAAGGTGGTGTTGGGCAATATTTATTTGATAATGTATTTAATTTAAAGGAGTCAAACAATGACAAAAACTAAAGAATTTGAAACTGACATCGAAAAATTGGAAAAAGAAATCAGAGAAGTATTACTAACTTGTAATTGTGCTGGAGAAGGTGTTACCGAAATCAACTCATTTAATTTAATGGGACCAACCGAAAATGAATTTATTCATGCGATGGCAAATGTGACATTGGAATCTAAAACAACAAATTTATTGTTAATTTATTCAACTGTTTTTAAAAAACTAATTTATGTAAAACATATTGATTAAAAGTAATGAAAGAAACAAGGTTTTCACAAAACCTTGTTTTTTTTTTTTTTTTGAGAAAATATAAATATTCGAAAGAGGTAAACATGTCAGAAAGAAATACAACGTATAACATAAGAAATATTTTAGGATATCAAAGAGCAAATAACAATGAATTTTACACTCCAGCAGAGCCAATCCAGGAGTTAATAAAAATGCTAAAAATCCCAAAAAATAAGATCATATGATGTCCTTTCGATACATCAGAAAGTGAATTCGTAAAAGAATTTCAAAAAAATGGATACAAGGTTATTTATTCCCATTTAGATTTTAATCAAGATTTTTATTTATATGAGCCAAGTGAAAAATGAGACTTAATAATTTCTAACCCGCCGTTTACAGCGAAAAGATTACTAATTGAGAGATGTGAAAGTTTTAAAAAGCCCTTTTGTTTATTATATGGAGCAACAATCTTTTCTCAATCAATGGGAAATACTTTAAATAGATGTGAATTTTATTTTTTGCAAAAAAATATCAAATTTATTCTTAAAGATGGAGGAACAAAATCTTTTCAATGTGCTTGAATATTTAGTAAGGAGTTTCCATGAAAATAGGTACTATAGTAGAGAAAAAGTGAAAATACGATACAAGTTATCAACGAAACATTGCTTGAGTTAAGAAGATTAGAAATATGCTGATTGATTCAATAATGAATGATTATCATATACCAGGAATAATTATTGCAAATAATGAAGTAGTTGATGGAAAACAACGACTAACAACAATTGAGGACTTTTTAAAAAATAAGTTTAAATGAAAAGATTCAACAACTAATGTAGAAAAATACTATAAAGACTTTGTTTGAAAAGAGCAGGAAAAATTTAATAATAAAGAAATTGTAGTTACAGACCTTGGAAATATTTCAAAAGAAAAAATATTGGAAACTTTTTTAAGAATTAACGAAGGAAGTATTAAATTGAATAAGGCTGAACTTAGACTAGCTAAAGCAGACCCAGACAATCGAATGATGGTTAAAGATATTGCAATGAATGAAAATATAAAAAAGATATCAAACAATAAAAAAAATGATAGCAGATTTAAAATTGAAGATTTGATAATACGATGTATAGCCATTTTAAATATGCCATTCAATAAAAAAGACGTAAGACAATTTATGAATGAAATTTTAACAAAACCATTAAATGTTGAAGAAATTAAAAAAACTGCAAATGAAACTATTGATACAATGTTTGCAATACTTGGAATTGAAACCATTCCAATTAAATCGTTTAATACCATTTTTGAAGCTATTTTTTGTGCCATTTATGTAAATATAAGCTCTAAATCAAATTTTTTGTACAATCGAAATGAAATAAAATCGCAAATTATTCAAAAAATTGAAGAAATTTCTGCTGATCAAATGGGTGGAGGAATTAAATTTGATAGCAAAGAACATATATACAAAAGGGTAGAAAAAATTGCGGTAATATTAAGCAAATTTTTAGTTTCTAAAAAAAGAATCTTTAGCTATGATGAAAGAGTAAAACTTTGAAATTCAAGTCCTCATATTTGTGGCATATGCAAAAAGAATATTCAATCTATAAATGATTTCGAAGCAGATCATGTTGAAGCATATGCTCTAGGGGGCGTAACTTCTTTACATAATGCTAGAATTTTATGTAAAAAATGCAATATTTATGAAGGAAGCAAAGTTAAAGAAAAAATTAAATTTGGTGTAAGTTAAATTAGTAGTACATTATTGTACTATTTTTTTATTTTTAAGTAAAAAATAATATAAAATAAATTAGATACAAAAAGGAGTCGGTTACTATGAAAAATTTAATTAAATCACAACAATTATCTAACTCAGAACAATACTTAATTTTAGAATGATTAGACGTAGTAATCACTCGTACTGAAAGACATGAAATTGTTTTAGAGACTGAAAGTCTCTCCCTTAAGTAGAAGTCAATTTAATAGGACTTCTATTTTGTCGTGCTTAAGCGATTTTAAATAATATAAATATGTTTTTTAAAAGGGAGAGAATAAAATGGAAAAAAATAATATTTTAGAGATAAGAAATATCACTAAAGATTATGATGGAAAAGTTGTATTAAGAGGAATTAACTTCAACGTTCATGAAGGAGAGTTTATTACTCTGTTAGGACCATCAGGGTGTGGTAAAACAACAACTTTAAGAATTATTGGGGGATTTGAAAAACCCAACAGTGGACAAATTCTGTTCGAAGGAAAAGATTTGTTAGCAATACCAATTAATAAACGTCAATTTAATACAATTTTTCAATCATATGCTTTATTTCCACATTTAGATGTATTTGAAAATATTGCGTTTGGATTACGCAACAAAAAAACTAAAAATGACATGGTTGAGCGTGAAGTTATGAAACAAATTCGCCAAGTTGGTTTAGAAGGTTTTGAAAATAAAAAAATTATGGATTTATCTGGAGGTCAAAAACAACGTGTGGCAATTGCGCGTGCGTTAGTGATGAAACCAAGAGTTTTACTTTTAGATGAACCAATGGCAGCATTAGATGTTCAATTGCGTAAAACAATGCAAGAAGAATTAAAACGTTTACAACGTGAAATTGGAATTACTTTCATCATGGTTTCACATGATCAAGAAGAAGCTTTATCAATGAGTGATCGTATTGTTGTTTTAAATAATGGAAGTATCCAACAAATTGGAACTCCAGAAGAAATCTACAATGAGCCTGAAAACTTATGAGTTGCCAAATTTGTTGGTTCATCAAATGTTATTCAAGATGGAAAATTTTTAGAAGACCGTAAAGTTAAATTTGATAGCAAAGTTTTTGAGTGTGTGGATACTAACTTTGGAGAAGACGAAGAAAATATTGACATTGTAATTCGTTCAGAAGATATTAAAATTAAAAAACCTAATAATGGGTTTTTCAATGGAACAGTTACAAATACAACTTTTAAAGGAGTTTATTCAGAAGTTATTGTTGAAACCAAAAAAGGACGTTTATGAAAAGTTCATACAACTGCTAGTCATGAAGTTGGAGAAGAAGTTTCAATCAAATGAGGAATTCAAGATATTCACGTAATGTGAAAAGAAATTGATAACTAATACGTTAACTAGATAGGAGAATTTTAATGAAACAAGATAAAAATCTTGACCTTGATGTTGCTACTGAAATAACTGCTTTTAATCAAGATGATTTAGATGAAGCAATTGATGATCAAATTGTTGCAGCTAAACGTAGTAAGTTAAAATCAAAGGTAACTGAAATTAACAAAACTTTAAGTAAAACTAAGTTATTTAATTTTGGAAAAGGAAAAGTTTGACCGATATTATTACCATTCTTTATTGTCATTACTGCTTTGGTAATTTTACCGTTAATTTCAATTGTAATTTATGCGATTGTTCAGCCAACTGGCGATGCAATTATGTTTAAGTTAACGATTGAAAAATTTATCAAAATGTTTACTGATAGTAATATTATGGTTGCCCTGCTGTTATCAATTGCTTACGCATTAGTAGCAGCATTATTATGTGTTTTAATCGGATATCCAATTGCTTTAATGATGGCACAAATTCGTTCAAAAATTTTAGCAAAAAATATGTGAGTTTTAATCACAATGCCAATTTGAATTTCAATGTTATTAAAAGTTTTAGGACTACAAACATTGTTTTACTTATTAATGCCAAATGCAATTGGAACTCCAATTGCCATTATTGTAGGTATGGTTTATATGTTTTTACCATTTGCGGTCACTCCAATTTATGATGCTTTAGAATCACGTGAAATTGATCTAGAAGAAGCATCATTGGATTTAGGAGCAACTCCAATGAAAACATTCTGAACAATTACTGTGAGATCATCAATGCCAGGAGTATTGACTGGATTTTCTTTAGTAATTGTTCAAGCAGCAACTTCACTAATTATTGTGCATTATATTGGAGATGGAAAAATCCAATTGATTTCTTCAGTAATTGAATCATATTTCTTAAAGGGAAATGATTTTGGTTATGGGGCTGCTATCTCAGTTGTTCTAGCAATTATGATTTTTGCTTTAATGCTGATTATTCGTGGAATTAGTAATAAATTTGAAATGAAAGGGAAGAAAAAATGAAAAGATTCTTCAAAAGTAGCTACTTTGCAATAGTAATCGCTTTCATCTATGTTCCGATTTTAGTAATGATTGCTTTTTCATTTAACAGTGGAGAAACAACAGCTTCATGAGTTGACTTTAGTTTTGACTGATACTTGAAGTTCTTTAATAATTCACCGTTTATTAAATCAATCGTTACTTCATTATTTGTTGCTGTTGTCTCAACAGTAATTTCAGTAATAATTGGAACAATGGCAGCTATTGGTTTAAGTAGAACTAAAAAAGTTACCCAAAGAAGTTGATTCGGAGTTGCAAATCTTCCGCTAATTAACGCTGATGTGGTAACTGCTGTATCATTAATGATCGTATTTTTAATGGCCGGACTAAAGTTTGGAATTTTGACTTTAATTTTAGCCCACGTTTCATTTAACGTGCCGTATGTTTTAATTACAGTTATGCCCCGTTTGCGTAAAATTGATAAATCGTTAATTGAAGCTTCATATGATTTAGGAGCAAAAAATACTCAAGTATTATTTAAAGTAATTTTGCCGATTTTAAAACCTGCAATTATTACAGCAACAGCAATTGCTTTTGCAATGAGTTTTGATGACTTTATTATCTCTTACTTTACTGGAGGAGATCAAACAAACGTTTCATCATTTATTTATACTGCTAAGAAAATTAAACCTTACATTTTTGCTTTTGGAACAATTTTGGTTTTAGTAATTGTTTTAGCAATTATTGGATGAAACGCCGTGACTATGACTAAACAACATCGTTTAGAAGTCCAAGAAAAAATTAAAAATGGATCATACAAAAATTCAAAAGTTCAAAGATTAACTCGTGAATTAAATAAGTTAGAAACTAACTTAAAAACTCAAAGTGAGATTACTCGAACATGGCGAATATCATTATGATGTCGTTATTACTTTTTAAGACTTAAAATTTGAATTGCCTCAACACAACAATACGATAAACGAATTTCTCGCTTGGAGTGGAAACAATATAAATTAAGATCAGAAATTAGTAAAGAAAAACGCTACTACTCACGTTTGAGCAAAGCTGAGAAAAAAATGCAGTCGTTATCTAATCAATTGTCATCAACTAAAGTTGATGTTAAGAAAGCTGCAAGGTTATCAATTCAGATTGAAAAGCTAGATTTAAAAATCGAATTTTTACGTGATGAAATTGAATGAATTGAGCATCGTGATGAAGTAGCTGAAAAGAAAGCTGCCAAAATTACCAAAGAAATTATGACTTATCAACAGGATTTAAAAGCTGAAGTTAATCCAAGTAAAAAAACTTTAGCATGATATGCTAAAAAAATTAAAGAATTAGAAGACTGAAAAATTGAAGTTGAAGAAGGTAAAAACCATTATCGTTTACGCATGGTTGTTGAGCAACTTAAAGAGTTGAAACAGAGAAATGCTTCATATATTTTAGAGTTAAATGAAAAATTAAAACTTTTAGAAGCAGCTGTTTTCACTAGAAAATCAATGACTTGAAAAATCGATAAACAACTTAAAAGAGCAAATTCTGCAGATAAAGCAGCATTTTTGACTGAAAAACGTGCAAATTACTTAGAAATGACAACTGCTAAATATGAGCAATTAATTTTAAACAAACAAAATTATATTGAAAAAGTTAAAGCTCATATTGAAGAAGTTCGTGAAAAACTATTCCCATCAAATCCTGATACAGTTTCGCACTCAAAAGGATTTTTAGCACGCAGCTGAAAAGTTATTTTGGTAGCATTTATTGGGACTTCAGCTTTTGCTGGATTAACAGTAGCTTATGTAATGAATAACATTTATGATTTAGTAGTTGCCAATTGAGGAGAATATATTGATCCAGCATTAATTGGAGAATTTGAAAAAGTAAATAATGTTAAAATTAATTATCAAGAATATGATTCTAATGAGACTTTATATAACAAACTGTACACCTTCAATTATGATGTAATGGTTCCAAGTGATTATATGGTTCAAAAAATGGCTGAAGAAGGTCGTTTATTAAAACTGGATTATTCAAAACTAAATGTTAGTGGTAAAGTTAATGGAAAAAATTTAAATCCAACACCAGTTGAAACAGATCAAACTTCAGAACGTAAAGAAATTGAAAGTTCATTATTGGATGTTATGTATCAGTCAAAAGTGGTTGAAACAGAATTTAATGAAGAAATCGTTTCAACAAACGAAAATGTTAAAGGCTCAATCTTAGAATATGCTTTGCCTTATTTCTGAGGAGATTTAGTAATTGTTGTTAACCCAACTTTAGAAAATATTAAATTCTTAGAAGACAATGGTGTTGAATTAGATCCAGAAACTAAACAAATCGATAATAATTCTTTGTCATGAGACATTTTATGAAAAGCTGCTAACGCCAATAAACGTGTTGCTTTAAATAGCGATCCAAAAAATATTTTTGCAGCAGCTGCACAAGTTGAATTTCAGAAAGTCAACTTAGATTCAAAAGAAGAAATTGACCAAGTTGCAGGAAAAGTTAAAGATTTAGTTCAAGCAAAATCAGTTTCATTAAATGGAGATGATCTAATTAATAAAGTTGCCTTAGGATTCTTTGACTTTGCAATGATGTACAATGGAGATGCCTCATTTGCTAATGCGGTTTATAATGGGGATGCTGAAATTGATGAAGATGACGACGCTGTTTTTGGAATCAATAACAGAGCCAATGATAACAAATTTGTAAGCTTTATTTATGGTCGTCCCAACGCTGAAACTAATGGTCGTAAAGAAGGAACTAACGTCTTTTCTGATAATGTTGTAATTTCAGCTGATACTAGAAATGTTGAATTATCTTACAAATTCTTGAACTTTTTGTTTGAAAACTCAACAAAACTGACAGATTATGCTGGAATCACTTCTCCGTTTGTAGAGTCAATGGAAGAAATGGTGAGTGAAGAAGGAACATATCAAAACTATGAAAATCTATATAAACCGATTACAGTTCAAACTGATGCTGGTTATGATCCAACCGATAAAAAATTAGCGTTCCAATATCATGGTCGCGTTGATGATTATTTAATTGATCGTTATAACAGCATTGTTGCCGGAAAAAGATAAAAAGAGTTATTAAAAACTGAATAAATGCCTAAATATTAAAAACAAGGGGTTTTACTTCGTGAAGTACAAACCTTGTTTTTTTTTTTTTTTGTTAATATTATTTTTGAACCTTAATTCGTATTCTGAATTTAAAACCAGAATTCACAATAACAGGGTATCAAAAACATGGAAAGTATTGAAAGGTTTTATTAAGTTATGAAGCAGAAGCAAAATGCTAAAAAGTATGCGGACAAGTATGCGGAACATATTAAACTTAAATGGTTTTACAGATTTAAAATTTTGAAGCCAAAAATCAAACGGGTTAAAGTAAAGACTGACTATGTAAAAAATGATATAAAAAATGATCGCAAAACTAGAAAATATTTTATTCTATTGTTACTAATATTTTTTATTGGAACGACATCAATAGCTGGTGTGACTGTTTATACTACTGTAGGGATTAAACAAGAAGAGCTTACAATTGCTAATTTAGTAGATCTTGAAAATAGAGTAAGTCGATTTGATAATCAAACTTATGCTTATAATGAATATTTTGAAAATGAATTTAAAAAAGAATTTCAAAATGATGAAAGTTTAAAAGAAATGCAACTACTGGTTATTAATGAATCACCAATTAAAGCTGAATCAGAAATCACTACAATTACTTATCAAGCAACGTTTACTTTAAATAAAGGTTATAAATGGTCTGATAATACTAAAGAAAATAAGGTGTTTAATATCACTATTTTAATAGATACGAAACTAATTATTGATAGTGACCAAGTTTTACAAGGTATTAAATCTAATTTAATTGACAAAACTTTTGAATCAACCGAAGATGTCATTAAGGAAATTTCTTTAGTAGTTCTTCCAGTAACTGGAGTTGCAATTCAAACAATTAAGTACAATGAAAAAATAGATGCTATTGAAGTTGAAATCATTAAAGAAACAAATTACTTCTGATCAGATAACTATGATAGTGATAGTAGAACTTTAACCTTAAATAATATAGATGATATGTTGATTAAATTTGTTAACTTCAATGATGTCAAAAATGAAATTGAAAAAGCGATAGCCAAGGCAAATTCAGAAGATCCAATTAAAAATGCAGAAGATTTGAAAGAACGTTTAAATGCAGCAAAAAAAGATTTTGAGGCTGTTGAGGCATTAACTGTAAATGATATGGGTAGTGATGAAAGTGAATTCTATTTCGAAATAAAAATACATTTAAAGTCAAACTACAAATTTGCCAATGAAATTTCACAAGATACGTTTGAAATATTTATTGAGAATAAAAATTAAAAAATAGAAAAACAAGAGGATAAAAAAATGGAAAAATGTTCAAAATGTTCAGTAGATAGTAAAGGATTAACAACTATCGCTGTTGGGACCGAAGATTTATATGTAAAAACTACAATGCTAGTTTGTTGAAAATGTTTTAGAAAAGAATTTAATAAGCATGAAAATAAAAACGTTTTTGTTTTTAAACGTGAATTGCCAAAAGCTAATGCTAAAAAATTAGATTCATCAAATGTCAAAGAAAAAAATAAAAAAGTAGATGTATCTACTAAAGAAATTGTTAAAGAAAAAAATAAAAAAGTTAAGGCTGAAATAAAAGTTAATGTTGAAAAAGAAACTAAAGCTGAGCAAAAAGCTAAAGCTAAAGAATTGGAAAAGAAAGCTAAAGCTGAAAAGAAATCTAAATCTGAAAAAAAATTCAAAGTGGGTAAAAAATCTAAGGTTAAAAAACCTGAAGTAATTGAAGTAAATAGTGACAGCAACAATTAGAAATTACTTTTGAAAGTTGCTTATCAGAATAGAAAACAAAAATTGCACGAATAAGTTTATTTGCAAAATATAAAGAGGATTAAAAATGAAAAAGATAGCTGCAGTATTAGGTGTGACTTCAATTGTTGGAATAGCAGCAGCTACTCCACAAGCAGTTAAAGTTGTTAATAAAAATGTTAACAACAAAGAATCTAATAGTATAAATCAAGATCAAAAAATTATTATCAAGTTTTCGGATGTTAGAAATGAAATTAGCAAAATATCAAAACATGTTTATGAAAACTTTGATCAAGCAAAACAAGCATTTGATGAATTAAAAAGTGATTTATATACTGTCAAAACAGAAATAAACCAAGCATCACTAGTAGAAAATACCAAAGCCAACGGTTATTACGTATGTGATATTAGCTTAACTCCTACAATTCAAGCCACTTGAGAAGATGGAACTTCTGAAGCAATTAAATTCACAACAACTGTCAATGTTGATGAACGTAGTTCTTTTAGTGAAGAAGAAGTAAAAGCAATCATCACTCAGCACTTAGGTCAGAGTTTCTTGAAAGAAGCTCCTAAAACAATTGCCGAAACTAAAAAGGCGATTTTAAAAACTTCAAGTCAGCTGCAAAACTATGAGTTATCTCAAGGACTAATTATCAATAAAGTTTCTAATAAAGAGTTAACAGAACAAGATCAAAATTTACCAGTTAATGAAATTGTTGAATTCGAAATTGCTGTTTCTTTAAAAAATGGCTACAAATGAAGTGACACTCAAGATGGTTCTTTAAAAATAATTGCCATTGAACAAAGAGTTGATGGAAGAGCAAATATTGATTTCAATAGTGAAGTTGAAACTATTAAGCAAATGATTCTTGAAAAGTCTTATATGTCTGTTGAAGAATTTGAACAATGAGTTCCTACTTTCAAAAATCAAGAAGCTAATGGAATATCTTTTGCAGTTGATAAGACTTCTGAAAATAACACTTCGGAACCAATCTGACTTGTTGATTCAACTATTACTGCTTCAATTGATAGCAAGAAATATCGATGATTAAATGAACCCGACAATAATGAAGCCAAGAGTTTTAACTTAAACTCGATAAAAATTGATAATCGTGAAGAAACTTCTTACAAGGAAGTTAAGGAAAGCTTAGACAAGTTTATTTTAGAAAATGCTAATAAGTATAATTCTTTAGCTGAAATGTATAAAGCGCTTAATGAAGAGTTATCTCTAGCAGATAAAGGAGCAGTAATTACTTCATTAGAATATGATCAACAAACTCATCAATTAAATGTTTCTGTTGCATTAGACAGAATGTTTAAGTGATCAGAGGCTGAAGAAAACTTAAATGGTAAAACTAAAATTGCTAAATTTACTATAAGTGATGTGAGTTTTATTAATAAAATTTTAGACCTTGAGCAATTAAATGAAGAATTTAAAAATTATATGCAAGACATGACAAACATTAATACTAATGCTGATATTGAAAACAAAGCTAAAGCATTTTTAGATTCATCGGAGCTTAAGGACAAAGTTGAAATAGTTGAAAACAGCATAACTATTGATGGAGATATTGAAACAGAGTCTGGGGTAATTGTAATTATTGAGTTTGTCTTAAAAGAAGGTTACACATGAGCAAATGGAACTGCTTCTAATACGCATGTACCACTTTCTGTAATTTTAGAAAAATAGAAAAAGGAGTTTATATGAAAAACCTATTAAGAATTTTATATTCAGGGATAGTGATAGCACCAGCATCTTTGGCATTAGTTTCAGTTAAGTATGATAATACAACTGTTGCTAATCCAAAAGAAACTAGTCAGGAAGTAAATTTTAATACTATTAGATCAGAGTTTATTGACAATTTCAATAATGATACCAAATTTGCCAATCTTGATGAAGCAATGAAAAGTATTGAAAATTTCCCTAATACAACAAACATGAAAAACAACATTTATGTAAAGCAAGTTACGGTTAATTCCAATGTAGCATCATCAACAAATATTAATAATTACGTTGCCTTTGACGTTAAAATAAGTTTAGTAGATGAAATTAATACAAGTTGAAATATTCCTGGAGTGGATCAAATATTCACTTTAACAACATATGTTGATAATCGCAACTTAATTGAAAAGAGCGCCTACCAAAAAAGTTTGGAAGAATACATTGTTGCTGATGATAATGACTTTTTCAAAAATCCTTTAGAAGTCAAAAAACGCATTTTGAAATATAATCAAATTCGTTCAGCTGATACTGTAATTACAAGTGTTATTGAGGGTGATATTGTTTCTAAAGAATCAGAAAAAGTTTATGAACAAAAGTATCAAGTTAATGTAATTGCGCTTGATACTTACAAATGATCAACTGATACAACAACTGAAGTAATAGAAGTTATTGTTCAAATTGATGGTAGAGGATATGTCAATTCACAAGAGGTTCTTGAAAACCTTCAAAGCAATGTTGCAAACACTTACTTCAATTCTGTTGCAAATGCACAACAAGCTATTGAAACTGCTGAAAAAGCTGATGGTGTCAAAGAAATTAAAGCTGTATTTGATAAAGAAGTTAAAACTGCTATTAATGGAAAAGTTTTATTCAATGTTACTGTTTCTATTGAAGAAAACTTTAAGTGAAAAGATGGAACAATAGCAGACAAAACATATTCAGTTGAAGCTTTTGTCGATGAAAGAAATGAAATTAATAAAAATGATATTGAAGTTGCAATGAAAAAATATATTAATGCTAAAGGTCATTTTGAAAATCCTCAAGCAATTATTGCAGCGATTAATGAATTTAAGTTTACAGGAATTAGCAATGTTAAGGGAGAACTTTCAAATAAACAACAAAGAGATTTAGCAACAGCTTCATTCAAAGTCACTTTTGATGTTGATGTTGATTACAAATTAAAAGATAGTTTAGAACCTGTTTTCTACTTTGACTATGAATATGCAGCATCATTGAATATCGAAGATGTTAAAAAACAATTAAGCGAGAGTCTAAAAGAAGTCGAAACTTATCAATCACCAGAAGAAGTAATTGCTAAATTGGAAAGTACAGAAATTTTGGGAATTAAAGAAATTAAGGTTCAAAATTCTACAAAAACAAGAGCAGCGATTAATGGAACTTTTGAAGTATCATTAGTAGCTGATGAAGGTTACCTATTTGAAGGACTTAAAAATACTGCGGAAATTAAAGTTTCTCAAAATTATGCAAAAATTATTAAGAATAATAGAGTTCAAGATGAACTTCAAAATTTCTTAGATCAAGCACATTATGAAAGTCCAAAAGACATTATTACAGCAATTGAAACTAAATTTGTTTTTGAAGGATTAAAAAACTTCAAGGTTGTAAATACTCGTGAAGCGATTATGGAATCATTTAATGTTTCATTTGAAACAGAAGCCGGATATGAAATGGCTAAAAATAATTCAACACAAGTTGTTGTTAAAAAAGAATATGCGATTCTTTTAAGAACTGCTGAAATTAAATCTGATTTGGAAAAACACTTAAAAGATATGCATTTTGATACTTCTGAAGCAATCGTTAAAGAAATTCAAACAAACTTTAAATATACTGGAATTAAAAATGTTTCAGTTGCTGAATCAAGAGCACCAATTACTAAACAATATGTCATAAGTTTTGAAACAGAACTTGGGTATGCTCTTGAAAAAGACAACGATTTTAAATTTGTTATTGAAAAAGATCACTCAATTATTTTAAAAACAGCGCCAATTCAAACAGAATTAAATAAATATTTAGGAGACAAGACTTTTGAAACAGCAGAGCAAATTGTTGATGCAATTCAAACTAATTTTTCTTATAAGGGAATTAAAAATATCAAAGCTAGTTATCCAAAGGGAAATGCAAGGGGAATTGCAAACAAAACCTTTACAATAACTTTTGACACAGCGGATGGTTATGATTTGGCTTCAGGAGAAATTAATAGCTTCACTGTTCAAAAATCTTATGTTAAATATATCAAAACTCAAGAAGTTATTGATTCAGTTAAAGGACATATCGGAACTCAAGAGTTTGGAAGTCAAAAAGAATTTATCGACTTCCTTGTTGAATTGGGTGATCCAATGTATAACATTTCTAGTGTAAAACAAAAATCAGAAGGTGGAGATGTCTACACTATAACATTTACTGCCGGAGATGGTTTTCAATTATTTGCCAATGAGAAGTATTCATTTGAATTAAATACAAGCATTCGTTACACATACGATGACATTATAGATAACGAATATTCAAATGACTTTTCAACTAATTTTAATGATTTACTTTACATTTTTTCTAATCAAGGAAGCAAGACTATTGTACACACATTAAATGCCAACAGGGATTATGTAAAAGTTACTGAATTAGATGAAGCAACAACTGCTTTGGAAATTTACAATAATAAAATTTACGTTGGGACAGCATTAGGAAATATCATAACCATTGATAGTAATAATAATGTTAAAAAGATTGAACTTAAAAATAATGGTAAGCCAATTGCCGCAATAGCAAAATATAATAATAGGCTATTTGTTTTAGGATTAAATCAAAAATTATATCGCTCTGACGGAAACGATGAGTTTAGAAATCCCGTTTACAGTACAAGTGGTTCAGGAACAGTATACAATATTTTACCTACTCATAGATTTTTTTACTACAGAATAGATAATAATGCTATTAGATATATGGCTCTTGATCGAACTATGGGTGCCTATGAAACAACAAATATTAGTGGTCTATCTGCAACAACAAATATTAGAGACCAGTTTGCAGCATTTGCAAGATATGGAAATTATACTATTTATTCTACGGGATTTAATGACGAAAAAATGCGATATATAAATACTAATGGTTATTATGATGATCCAAACTTACAAACGGCCTATGCTATGACTAATAGTCCTGATGGGACAGTTTCAAAATTTGCTGAGATGGGATCAAGTTTATTCTTTACAATGATAAATTCTGGTAAAGTTTACAGAATTGATAAAGGTGCTGAAAAAATTGTTCAGAGTGACTTCTTTGAGACAAATAAAAATCTTAAGTCAGTTGATAAGCTAAATGGTGAATTATACTTTACTGGTAATAAATTTATTGGAATCAGAAATTCAAATATTAAATTAAAGTAATAAGTTTAACTAAAACTATAAAATAAAAAACAAAATGCAAAATTTTTAAAAGTCTAGTTGGCATGAAGATATAATTACTATTTAAATTGGAATCGAATTGGAATCGAAGTTTTCAATTAAAACACAGATGCCAATAAATTATAGATATTTCCAAAAAAATAGCAATATAAAGCCTAAATATTTTGGTTTTAAACATGAACATGAATCATCAAAAACAAATGCTAAAAAAGTTGGTGCTTGCTCAAATAAAACTTAATGTTAAACTTAAACAAGTTTATTTTAGAAAATGTAATGAGTATAGTTTTTTAGCTGAAATATGTAAAGGAATTAGTAAATAATTATTTCCAGCAAATAAAAGAATGGTAATTACTTCACTAAAATATGGTCGGCAAGCTCAACAATTAAATATTTTTATTGCACTAGATAGAATGTTCAAGTGATCAGAGGTTGAAGAAAATCTAAATGGCAAAACTAAAATTGCCAAATTTACTATAAGTAATGTGAGTTTTGTTAATAGAATTTTAGACCTTGAGCAATTAGAGCAAGAGTTTAGAAATTATATGCAGGACATAGCAAACATTAATACTAATATTGATATTGAAAATAAGGTCAAAGCGCTTTTAGATTTATCGGAGTTTAACGAAAAAGTCGAAATAGTCGAAAACAGTGTAATTGTTGATGGAAATATTGAAACAGAATCTGGACTAGTTGTAATAATTGAGCTTGTCTTAAAAGAAGGTTATACATAAGCAAATGGAATTGCTTTTAATACTTGTGTACCACTTTTAGTAATTTTAGAAAAGTAGAAAAAGGAGTTTATATGAAAAACCTATTAAGAATTCTATATTCGGGGATAGTGATAGCGCCAGCATCTTTGGCATTGGTTTCAGTTAAGTATGATAATACAACTGTTGCTAATCCGAAAGAAACTACTCAGGAAGTGAATTTCAATAATATTAGATCAGAGTTTATTAATAATTTTAATGACGAAAGTTTTGCCAATCTTGATGAGGCAATGAAAAGTATTAGGGTTTTCCCTAACAAAACTAACATGAAAAGTATTTATGTAAAGCAAGTTACGGTTAATTCTAATGTATCAGCATCAACAAATATCAATAATTACGTTGCCTTTGATGTTAAATTAAGTTTAGTGGATGAAATTAATACAACCTGAAATATTCCTGGAGTGGATCAAATATTCACTTTAACAACATATATTGATAATCGTAACTTAATTGAAAAGAGCGCCTACCAACAAAACTTGGAAGAATACATTGTCGCAGATGGTAATGAATTTTTTAAAAATTCATTAGAAGTTAAAAAACGTATTTTAAAATATAATCAAATTCGTTCAAATGATACAGTAATTACAAGTGTTACTGAAAGTGATATTGTTTCTAAAGAATCAGATAAAGTTTATAAACAAAAGTATCAAGTTAATGTAATTGCACTTGACACTTACAAGTGATCAACTGATAAAACATCTGAAGTCATAGAAGTTATTGTTCAAATTGATAATAGAGGATATGTAGACCCACAAGAGGTTGCTGAAAGCATTCAAAGCAGCGTGGCAAATATGCAATTTAATTCTGTTGCCAATGCACAAAAAGCTATCGAAACTGCCGAAAAAGTTGATGGTATCAAAGAAATTAAAGCAGTATTTGATAAAGAGGCTAAAACTACTATTAATGGAAAAGTTTTGTTTAATGTTACTGTTTCTGTTGAAGAAGACTTCAAATGAAAAGATGGAACAGCAGCTGACAAAAGTTTTTCAGTTGAAGCGTTTGTAGATGCAAGAAATGAAATTAATAAAAATGATATTGAAGTTGCAATGAATAAGCATATTGAAGCTAAAGGTCATTTTGAAAATCCTCAAGCAATTATTGCAGCGATTAATGAATTTAAGTTTACAGGAATTAGTAATGTTAAGGGAGAACTTGCAAATAAACAACAGAAAGATTTAGTAACAACTTCATTTAAAGTCAGTTTTGATGTTGATATTGATTACAAGCTAAAAGATAACGTAGAACCGGCGTTTTATTTTGATTATGAATATGCAGCTCTACTAAATATTAAAGATGTTGAAACTCAACTGAATAATAGTTTAAAAGAAGTTGAAATTTACCAAAAACCCGAAGAAGTAATTGCTAAATTAGAAAGAACTGAAATTTTAGGAATTAAAGAAATTAAGGTTCAAGAATTAGCAAAAACGAGAACTGCAATTAATGGAACTTTTGAAGTATCTCTAGTGGCTGATGAAGGTTATTTATTTGAAGATCTTAAAAACACAACCCAAATTAATATATCTCAAAACTATGCCAAAATAATTAAGAATAGTGACGTTCAAACTGAACTACAAAGTTTCTTGAACGAAGCTCACTACGAAAGTGAAAAAGATATTGTCACAGCCATTGAAACCAAATTTGTCTTCAGTGGATTAAAAAACTTTAAGGTTATAAGCAGTCGTAGTTCTATTATGAAAGCATTTACTGTTTCATTTGATACAGAACCAGGTTATGAAATGGCTAAAAATGATCCGACACAAGTTGTCGTTCAAAAAGATTATGCTATTTTACTAAAAACTGCCGAAATTAAGGCTAATTTAGAAGCATATTTAGAAGATAAGCATTTTGAATCATCGCAAGCGATTATCAATGATATTCAGTCAAACTTTGAATACGAAGGAATTGAAAAAATTACAGTGGCTGAAGCAAAATCTCCAATCACTAAACAGTATATTGTAACGTTTGAGACAAGAACTGGATATGCTCTTGAAAAAGATGATGATAATAAATTTAGTATTCAAAAGGATTACGCGATTCTTTTAAAAACTGCCCTAATTCAAACTGAATTGAACAAATACTTAGGCAACAAATCTTTTGAAACAGCAGATGAAATTGTTAATACAATCGAGACTAAATTTTCATATACGGGAGTTAAAAATATTAAAGTAACTTATCCAAAAGGAAATGCAAAAGGAATTGTAACTAAAACTTTCACAGTAACTTTTGATACAGCAGATGGATATGCTTTAGCTCCAGGAGAAAGTAACAGTTTTACTGTTCAAAAATCATATGTAAAATATATTAAAACACAGTTGGTTATTGATTCAATTAAAGCCCATATTGGAACTCAAGAATTTGATAGCCAAAAAGAATTTATTGATTTCATTGTTCAACTTGATGATCCAATGTATCAAGTAACAAATGTAAGTTTAAAAGTTGAAGGTGGAAATGTCTTTATTATCGACTTTGAAGTAAAAGATGGCTTTGAACTTAATGCTAATGAGAAAAAAACTTTTGAGCTAAATACTGAAGTTCGCTATTCATATGGTGAAGTTATGACAACTGAGCATTCAAATGATTTTTCAGTAAGCTTTAACAACTTGCTTTATCTATTCACAAATGAAGGAACTAAAACTATTGTGCATACTTTAAATGCTGATAGAGAATATACCAAAGTATTAGAATTAGATGAGAATATTTCAACAGTATACACGTATGAAGATTGAATTTATGTAGGAACCATGAAAGGGAATATTATAATTATCCACAAAGACAATAAAGTTGAAAAAGTGACTCTTGCAAGTAATGGAAAACCGATTGGTACAATTACTTCATATGCAAGAAGAATATATATTCTAGGTTTAAATTTAAAAGTATACAGAGCGACAACAACAGGTTCTAACCAGTACACTTATAACAAGTTTGACACTTATCAACCTACAATTAGTGGTGCTGGTAAAGCATATACAATGTTTCAAAGTGGTAGATTCTTATTTTACTCTATAGATAATATAAATGTACCGTTCATTGGTATAGATCCATCCCATTCTTATAGCACACTTTACAATATGCCGGGTGTATCTAATAATGATCTTAAACAACCAATGTCTGCTTTTATAACCTTTGGTCAATATGACAGATATGGAGTTTATTCAACAGGATATAGTGATGATCTAATCAGATACGTAGATGGTGAAGAATATACTAACGTTCAAAATCAACAATCAATGTCTATTCCAAATGCTCCTAGTGGAACAGCAACAAAATTCGTTAAGATGGGTGAAAATGTATTCTTTACAATGAAAAGTTCTGGAAAAGTTTACTCAATGAGCTCTAGCGCTCGACCTTCAGTAAAGTCAGGAAACTTTGACACTAAAAAAGATTTAAAATCATTTGATAAACTGAATGGTGAATTATACTTCACTGGTAACAATTTTATTGGAATTAG
This sequence comes from Mesoplasma seiffertii ATCC 49495, assembly GCF_000518725.1. GTDB lineage: Bacteria > Bacillota_I > Bacilli_A > Mycoplasmatales > Mycoplasmataceae > Tullyiplasma > Tullyiplasma seiffertii. The sequence goes on from NZ_JAED01000007.1 coordinate 28,109, forward strand.
AAACTCACATATCAAACTAAAATAATTAATTTTTAGGTAAAACCAAAAAAATAGAAACGAGAAAATAAAATGCAAAAATGTTCAAAATGTTCAGTCGATGATAAAGGTTTAACTACTGTATCAATTGGAACTGAAGACTTATATGTAAAAACAACAATGTTAGTATGTACTAAATGCTTCAAAAAAGAGTTTCAAAAACATGAAACTAAAAATGTTTATATCTTTAAACGTGACGAACCAAAAACTTCTGTTAAAAAGAAAGATTAGTAGTATTGCAAAGTTTACTGCTTATTAATCAAAACAATCAAAACAATTTAACAAAGTTTTTTAAAAAAAATTAAAAAATTTTATCAGACAGCTGATAAAATTTTGCTTATCAAAATATATCTTTAAAAGATATTATTACCTCATTAGTGTCAGCTCATTAATAAGAAATATCAAAAAGCAAGTTCAAAACTGGCTTTAAATAGAAAAGAGAATCTAAGTTATGCAAAAATGTTCAAAATGTTCAGCAGAAGATAAAGGATTGACAAATATCGCAATTGGTACTGAAGATTTATATGTCAAAATATCAATGCTGTTATGCTGAAAATGCTTCAGAAAAGAGTTTCAAAAACATGAAACTAAAAATGTTTATATTTTTAAACGTGAAGAGCCAAAAGTGACTGTAAAAAAGATTAATTCAAAAAAATAATTTGGATATAAGTAGCAAAACTACTTAGTAAAGGAAAATAAAGATGAAAAAGAAAAGAACCTGATTTCTATTAATAATAATTTTTATTTTATTGTTTAGTGTTACGCTTTTTTATGGTTTACAAAATCGACCAGATATTAAAATTAATCTTGAACAATTTCAAGCTAAATTAGAAACCAATTTTGGTGAAAAAATTTATAAGTCTAAAGAAGGAGAAAGCTCTCCAGTTAATGAAATTGAAAGAGCTAATTGAAAAGAAGTTACAATGACAGCTAAATATGATGATCAACTTATTGGTAAGTTTGAAAATTCTTTAGAACCAGATTTATCACAAGTTGTAATTGTTAAAGCAACTCCTAAAGAAAATTATGCTTGAGAAAAAAGTGACAATGTTCATGAAACACTGGCTTTTAAAATAACTACTACAATTGATGAACGTGAAGTTTTATCAAAAGTAGAGTTTATAAATAGTTTTAAAAATGAAGCAAGCATTAAGGAATTTAATGATACTGATTCATTTGATAACTTTATTGAAAATCAAAATAACCTTGCTGATAAAGTAAGTTATCAGTATGAAACTTTAGTTCCAGCTAATAACGCAACACTAACAAGCAAAGTTAAGGTTTCAATTGAAATTAAAGATATCAAAAAATATGTTTGAGATGATGGTAAAACAGGAAGCATTAGTTTTGAAATGGAAATTACTGTCGATAATCGATCAATCATTACTGTAGACGAAGTACACCAAGCACTACTTGATTCAAATGAATCAGAGTACGAAAATGTGGCAACAGCAGTTAAACATTACACTCAAGAAATTACTTTATTAGACAATAAAGCAAATGTAACAACAGTCAGTTCAAACAAAGAACAAACAAAACTTAAAATAAGCGTTGTTTTGGCTGTGGATTACAAATGAGATCAAGACCCTAAAGTTAGAATCAAGGAATTTGAAGTTGATGTAAAAATTAATACTTTAACATTCTCACTTGAGGCTTTAGATAACATGATAGAAGATATTATTAACAAACAATTGTCAGAAGAACAAACAATTAACGAGCTTGAAATATTATTAAAATCTCAAACTTATCTAGACCAAAGTTCAATCGCCGTTCAAGAACAAGAGGAAGGTATTTTATTGATTAAGTTTAAATTACAAGACCAATTTAAATGATCAAATCGAGAAGAAAACGAAGTTGAGTTAGAAAAAGCTTTATAAAAAGTTTAAATATCTGAGCTTATAACAAGAAAGTATTTGCAGCCATTAAATTAGAAAATATTAAATTAGAAATAGCAAAATGTTTATATAAGAAAACAAATAAAAGGATTTAGAATGAAAAAATTAATAGCCCTATTAGGGATTGCTTCAATTGCTGGAGCAGCAGCAGTAACCCCGATTGTAATTAAAAGCGTAAATGCCCCAATCAATAACAAGGACAATAATTCTGAAAATGAAGTAGGAGACAAAACTCTTATTAAGTTTTTAGAAGTTAAAGAGAAAATTAAAGAAATTTCTCAACCAACTTATGCTAATTTTGATAAAGCTGTCAAAGCTTTTGAAGAATTAAATAATGATTTATACAAAGTCAAAACAGAAATTAACCAAGAATCACTAACAGAAAACACTAAAGCTAATGGATACTATATTTGTGACATTAGTGTAACACCATCTTCACAAGCAGCTTGAGAAGATGAAACTATTGAAACAATTAAATTTACCACAACAGTAAGTGTTGATGAACGTGAAAGTTTTTCTGAACAAGAAGTTAAACAAATCATTGAAGCTCATTTAAAAACAAGCTTTACTAAAGAAGCACCTAAAACAATTTTAGAAACAAAAAAAACAATTTTAGCAACTGCTAACCAACCGCAAAACTTTGCAGTTTCTGAAGGAATTTTAATTAACAAAGTTGCTAATGAAGAGTTAACTCAAAAAGATCAAACTGTTAATGAAGTTGTTAAATTTACAGTGTCAGTATCACTAAAAAACAATTACAAATGAGGTGATACTAATGATGGTTCAGTTAAAACAATTACGATTGAACAAAGAGTTGATGGAAGACAAGATATTGATTTTGATAAAGAAGTTGCAGCTATTAAAAAAGCTTTAACTAAAAAGAATTATGATACAGTTAAAGAATTTGAAAGCGAAGTTAATAAATTTAAAAGTTTGGGAGATGACGGAATCAAATTCACTGTTGAGGAAAGTTCAAAAAACGATGAAGGAGTTCCAATTTTCAAAATTGACTCAAAAGTAGTTGCTTCAATTGACAGCAAAAACTATCGTTGATTAGGTCAACCAGATGATAATGCTGATAAAACTTTTGATATTAGTTCAATTAGTATCGATAACCGTACCGAAATTTCTTATGAAGAAGTTGAAGACTTCGTAAAAGACTTCATTTCAAAAAGCGCTAATAACTCAGAAAACTCAGCACAATTATTTAAAATCATCAACGATGAATTAGACTTAAGTGCTTTTGGTGCAGTAGTTACAACATTGGAATATAATGAAAAAACAAATGTTTTAAAAATCTATATCGGTTTAGAACGTATGTACAAATGAACAGATGCTAGAGAAGAGCATCTAAATGGAACTACTCAAATTGCCGCATTTACAATCGGTGATGTAGCGTTTGTCAATAAAACTATTAATTACGATCGTTTCTACAGTGAATTTAAAGAATATATGTCTGATATGTCAGAAATTACAACAAATGCTGAGATTGAATCTAAAGCAAATGCCTTTTTAGAGTCATCAGACTTTAAAGATAAAGTTGAAATTATTGAAAACAGCTTATTAATTCAAGGAGATCTAGTAGCAGACGGTGAAGTATTGTTCAACATTGCCTTTAAAGCAAAAGAAGGTTATAAATGATCAAATGGTACTTCAGCAAATGGTGAAATACCAATTATGTTAGTGTTAACAAAATAAGCTATATAACCTGCTTATTTAATATTTAAAAACAAGAGAGAAAATTCAAATTTTCAATCTTGTTTTTTTTGCTGTATTACTGGAGTTATAACAAATATAAGGAAAAATAAAATAACGAAAGGATTAAATAGCTATTTAGTCTCAATGGTTTTGACATCAAGAAAAACGTTAAATCTTAGAAATTCTTTATAATATTATAAAGATATAAAATTTGCTTACTTTTTAAAGTCAAAATTTGGTCCTAAAATGCAAAATAATGGTAAATTTTAAAGTTTTATTAAGCTAGACGCTTGGAATATGCCGATTATTTAATTATACTTATATAGTAAATATATATGGCACCATGGCCAAGTGGCTAAGGCATGGGTCTGCAACACCCTGATCGTCGGTTCGAATCCGACTGGTGCCTCCAAATTGATAAAAATATTAAATAGCAGTAAAGAGCTATTTTCTTTTTTATTAATGAAAAAAAATTCAATATTTTGTAAAAAAACTATTGTATTTATTCGAAATGTTTTGCTATAATATAAAAGTCGCTAATAGTGGAATTAGTGACCAATAACAATTAAAGGCTTGTATATGCGCCCGTAGATCAATTGGATAGATCGTTTGACTACGGATCAAAAGGTTAGGGGTTCGAGTCCCTTCGGGCGCACCATTTTATTAGAAACGCCAATTGATGTTGTTATTGTACATTTAAATATTTATGATAACACCATTGTTATCGGGAAGTGGCTCAGCTTGGTAGAGCATTCGGTTTGGGACCGAAGGGTCGCAGGTTCGAATCCTGTCTTCCCGACCATTTAAATGGGCCCTTAGCTCAGCTGGGAGAGCACCTGCCTTGCACGCAGGGGGTCGACGGTTCGATCCCGTTAGGGTCCACCATTTTTATTATTATTTTTGGCGGGATAGCTCAGTTGGTTAGAGCGTTCGGTTCATACCCGAAAGGTCCCGAGTTCAAGTCTCGGTCCCGCTACCATTAATTTATAAGGACCTTTAGCTCAGTTGGTTAGAGCATCCGGCTCATAACCGGACGGTCATTGGTTCAAGTCCAATAAGGTCCACCATCATTGAATACAAATATGTTGGTGATGTGGATACCGGACAAAATAATCACGGAAGATTACCCAAGTCCGGCTGAAGGGATCGGTCTTGAAAACCGAGAGTCGGGGAAACCCGAGCGGGGGTTCGAATCCCTCATCTTCCGCCATTTTAAAAACAAACAAAGGTAACGCGGGGTGGAGCAGTTGGTAGCTCGTCGGGCTCATAACCCGAAGGTCGCAGGTTCAAGTCCTGTCCCCGCAACCATTTGGCCCCATAGCGAAGTTGGTTATCGCGCCTCCCTGTCACGGAGGAGATCACGAGTTCGAGTCTCGTTGGGGTCGCCATTATTGGTCGTGTAGCTCAGTTGGTAGAGCAGCAGATTGAAGCTCTGCGTGTCGGCGGTTCAACTCCGTCCACGACCACCATCGAAAATAAAACTAGTAGTGACTTAGGTCACTTTTTATTTACAAAGAAGATATTTTAAAACGTCCTTTTTTAAGGACGTTTTTTAATTTACAGTTAAGGAGTTTTGTTTTCACGATATCTTTTAATACTAGCTGCTAATAAAATAACCGGATTTAAACTTACAACTCCAAGAATAAACAACTGCTTACTAGTTTTTAAAAAGCATGCAATTGAAAAACAAAGCATTTGATAAATTCCTAATATAATCATTGCCGACATAACTAAAAGGTTATGTCAAACATAGCCATTAAAGATTAGTAAGTTCTCAGCTATTACATAATCACTTAGGTTATATTTGAAAAGAATTCAAATTGACGAACAAACTAAAGCGACTGTAGCAATCATTGCTAAAAAGCTTAAGTATTTCATAAGACTACAACTATTAAATTTTGTCATAAATTCTTCAAAACTGAGGCTTAGCTTTTTAAAAGAAAAGTAAATAATTATGGTATCAATAATCAAAGCCAAAGTTATTTGAATTATTAAGGCATAATTAAACTTTATTAATGAATAATTAATATCAGCAATGATCTTTAGACAAGTCAGGGTAAGCACTAAAAGAATAAGTAAATCAAAAATAATTATGTATTTAATCGTCTTTTTAGAGTTAAATTGTGATGGGTTACGTTTATAAAAATAGTTCATAATCTTTAAGATCACTAAATTAAATCCAAAAGACATTAAACCTACTAAAAAAGGTAAAACGATTTTTAGCCAAACCGCTGAATCATAAACCATAGTTGATATTAATAGACTCAAAAAGTTCAGTCCTGCCAAGCAGGTAATAACAAACATTTGTTTTGATATATATCTATTGTTCATAGCAACCTTTCATTACACTAATTTGAAGTACTATAATCATACGCGATCTTATTTTCGCAAGCTTTTTGGTGAACAGACATCTAGCATTTCGGCAATAAAAGCCTTTATAGAAAAACTGTTAAAAACATTACTCCCTCCCGACCACCCAGTTTTAAGTAATGTATCTATAAATATTATTTATTCTTAGCAATTGAATTAAAAACTTTTTAAAGAATATAAAACTTATTTAAAAACTTAAAATTAGGATAGATAATCATTTTTCTATTTTTGAATTTAAAAAATGGAAAAAATTACTTATCTTGATATGATATATACATAGATAAAAAAATGGAGAAAATACATGAACATTATTATTGTTAAAGACAACCAAGAAGCGGGAGAAATAGCAGCTGAAATGATAGCTGAAAAGATTTCGAAAAATCCTAAACTTGTTTTAGGATTAGCAACTGGTTCGACGCCAGTTTCAACTTATGAAACTTTAATTAAAATGTATAAGAATAAGAAAGTTGATTTTAGCCAAGTTAAAAGTTTTAACTTGGATGAGTACAAAGATTTGCAACCAACTCATGAACAGTCATATCGATATTTTATGAATACTAAATTGTTTGATCACATAAATATTAATCACAACTGAACATTTGTACCATCAGGGACTGACACCAAAAACCCTGAAACATATGATTTAGAGATTGAAAAAGCCGGAGGAATTGACTTGCAACTATTAGGGCTAGGAGTTAATGGGCATATCGGCTTTAATGAACCAGGAACAAAATTTGATTCAAAAACTGCAGTTGTTGATTTAACACCATCAACAATTCAAATTAATGCAAGATTTTTTGATAGTCCAGCTGAAGTACCCACACAAGCAGTTTCAATGGGACTTGCTTCAATTATGAATTCTAAAGAAATTATTTTGATTGCAACAGGAGCAAATAAGGCTGAAGCAATTTATCATTTAGTTCATGGAAAAGTATCAGAACAATGACCTTGTTCAATTTTACAAAACCATGAGAATGTGACAATTATTGTTGATCAAGAAGCTGCAAAGCTTTTGGAAAGTAATTAAAATTGCAACAATTTTAAAAAGGGTTAATCACGATGGCATTAAGTAAGCGAAAAGAACAATTATATCTTAATTATTTTGCAACACCATTAGGGAAGATGGCAAGTCTTAGTGACCATCATCATTTATATTTCTTAAAATTTATTGATAATGATTTTGAGGGTAATGAGCTTATCAAAGTTCAATCTAAGTATCAAAACAAATTTCTTAAGCAACCGACCAAAATTTCCGAGTTAATTGAAACAGAAGTTCACAGTTACTTTTTGAATAGCAAATTTATTTTTACCACTCCAACAAAATTTTTTGGAACATCTTTTCAAGAACAAATTTGAAAAGAACTAGTATCAGTTAATTCTGGACAAACAACTACTTACCAAAAACTAGCGTTAAAAGTTAACCGCTTAAAATCACAAAGAGCAATTGGCAATTGTGTAGGACAAAATTGCTTAGCAATTATTATTCCATGTCATCGGGTAATTCTTAGTAACGGCCAACTTGGTGGTTATAATGGAGGAATTGTTCGGAAACAATGATTGCTTAAACATGAACAAATAAAATAAAGAAAGACGAATTATCAGGTTCGTCTTTCTTTTGCCTAATTGATTTCCAAAACACTGCTATAAGTTATATAATCATTAAGAAAGTCAAAATATAGAGGGAAGATATTATGAGAAAAAAAGTTATTTTTGGAAATTGAAAAATGAATGGAACAAATGCTGCAGTTAAAGAATTTTTAGCAGCAGTTGATGCTAATGCAAATAACTCTGAAGTTGTTGCAGGATTAGGATTACCCTTTACAGCTTTAGCTACAGGAATCGCTAATGCTAAAAATGTAAAGATTGCTGCACAAAATGTTCACTTTGAAAAAAATGGAGCATTTACTGGAGAAGTTTCAATTGCAATGTTACAAGAAATTGGAGTAGAATATGTAATTATTGGGCACTCAGAAAGACGCGAAATGTTTAATGAAACTGATGCAACAGTTAACGCAAAAGCAAAAGCAATTTTAGCCGCTAATATGACACCATTAGTATGTTGTGGAGAAACACTAGCAACTAAAGAAGCTGGGAAAACAATTGAATGAGTTAATGGGCAAATCAAAGCTGCTTACGAAGGAATCTCAGCTGTTGATGCAATTAAAACAATTATTGCTTATGAGCCAATTTGAGCAATCGGAACAGGGAAAACTGCAACTAGTCAAGATGCTGAAGAAGTATGTAAAGCAATTCGTGAAAATTTAGCAAAAATTTATGATCAAGCAACAGCTGATGAAATTACAATTCAATATGGGGGATCAGTAAAACCTGACAACATTAAAGAATTAATGTCAATGCCAAACATTGATGGAGCTTTAGTTGGTGGAGCATCATTATTAGCAAACGATTATTTAGCATTAGTTAACTACAATAAATAATCTAGTTAGGAAAACTTTAATGAATGATATTAAATTACTAGTATTAGATATGGACGGAACTAGTTACTTCAAAATGGGAGAAATTGTTCCTGATAATATTAATCCAATTAAAAAGGCTCAAGACCAAGGAGTTGGGGTAATGTTTGTAACTGGCCGTCCAGTATTAGCAAAACAAAATAATTTAGAAGGTCATGGTTTAGTGCGCAATCATGCAATTATTGCCGGATGTAATGGAGCATGTATTTATGATTTGCAAACACAAAAAGTTTTAGCTTCTAATCCAATTGATACTGAAGCAGCAAAGTTTGTTTATGAATTAGCTAGTCAACCAGAATTTGAGGGAACTCAAATTTGGGGTTACATTGATGATTTGCAAACAGTTGTAGTTAAGCATCGTAATGACAAAATGTATTTTGGTGAAGCAGAATTTTTTGATGGGACAATTCATCAATATGATGAAGTTGCTGATAACTTTAATTTTAAATTTTTTAAGTTGTTAGCATTAGGAGCTAAACCAGGATTTATTCAAGCCTTAAGAGAACAAACTAATTTGGAAATTGCTTCAGGAGATGAAATTGTTGCTGAAATCAATGCTCCAGGGATTAATAAACGTTTTGCTTTAGATTGATTTAGTGAATATTTAAATATTCCAGTGGACAACATGATGGCAGTTGGAGATGGAATGAATGATTATTCAATGATTAAACATGCCGGAATTGGAGTTGCAATGTCAAATTCAGTTTCAGCTGTTAAAGAAATTGCCGATGTATATGTTGATGTTCATGGGCATGATGGTGCAGTTAAACATATTATTGAAAAATATATTTTAAAATAGAAGAGAGAAATACAATGCAAGTAAAAAAACCCGTAATCTTAGCAATCTTAGATGGATGAGGAATTGAATCTCAAACACCGGGAAATGCTATTGCCAATGCTGATATGAAATTTGTTAAAGAAATGTTAGCAAAATATCCGCATGTTCAAGCTCATGCTTCAGGAGAATGAGTTGGACTACCAGAAGGTCAAATGGGAAATTCTGAAGTCGGACACATTCATTTAGGAGCAGGAAGAATCAATTTTGAATCACTAGCAAAATTAAATAATGAAGTAAAAACTAATAACATTGCTGCAAATCCAGAATTTGTTGCAGCCTTTAAATATGCTCAAACTAATAATGGAGCATTACACTTAATGGGATTATTTTCAGATGGTGGAGTTCATGCACACATGAATCACATGATTGCAATATACCAAGCAGCAGTTGCTTTTGGATTAACTAATATTAAATTTGATTTAATTACTGATGGGCGCGATACTGCTCCAACAGTTGTTAAAGAATATGTTGGAAAATTATTAAATGTAATTAAAGCAAATAATGGGATTGGAGTAATTTCTTCAATCAATGGACGTTATTACGCAATGGACCGTGATAAACGTTTCGAACGTAGTGCTGAAGCTTATAAAGCAATCGTAACTCGTGATAATATTAAATCATTTACTGACCCAATCGCTTATATTGAATCACAATATGCATTAGGTAAAGATGATGAAATGATTGATCCCGCATTTAACAGTAATGATATTGATGGACAGTTGAAAGCAGGAGATGCGATGATCTTTACTAACTTCCGTCCTGATCGTGCAATTCAAATGGCATCAATTATGACAAATCCTGGATATGATGCTTGAAATGATGAAGCATTTGCAGCATTACCATTTATTGGTAATTCAATTCACTTTGTTTCAACAATGAAATATGCTGATTCAGTTATATCACCGTTTATTGCTTATCCACCACATCCATTAGATAATACTTTAGGACAATATATTTCTAAATTGGGATTAAAACAATTACGTATTGCTGAAACTGAAAAAATTGCTCATGTTACATTCTTTTTTGATGGGGGAAATGATTACTTTAAAAATGGAATTGCTGCTCCAGAAGAAGTGACTTTGCCAGGAGCAAGTATTGATTTAATTGCTTCTCCAAAAGTAGCAACTTATGATTTAAAACCAGAAATGGCGGCAGTTGAAATTACTGATAAGTTATTAGAAGAAGTGGCAACAAATGAATTTGATTTAATTGTTTTAAACTTTGCCAACTGTGACATGGTAGGACATACCGGAAACAATGAAGCTACTGTTGAAGCAGTTAAAGTTTTAGATACTCAACTAAAACGTATTCATGATGAATTTGTTTTAAAACATAATGGAGTAATGGTAATTACAGCTGACCATGGTAATGCTGAAATCATGTTAGACGCTCAAGGTGGACCTAACAAAAAACATACAACATCTTTAGTACCAATTATTGTAACTGATTCAACAATTGAATTAATTCAAGAAGATGCTGCAATTGCAAAAGTTGCACCGACAATTTTAGAAATTATGGGATTAGAAATTCCAGTCGAAATGACACAACCGTCAATGATTAAAAAATAAAATTAACTAATAAAAATACTCATGATCTTTCATGAGTATTTTTATTGCAAAATCCTAAAGATTATTCAGGAATTAGGTTATCACAAGTACCGGTCTCAACTAATTGTTGAAGATTAGCAAAAGAAACTTCTGCCATATTTTTGACAGCTTCATCAGTTAAGTATGCAATATGAGGAGTTATTAAAATACGTGGATAAAGATCAATAACCTCATCTAAAACTGGACTTATTTCTTTTAACTGGTCACTGCTGAAATTTTTATGAATTAGACGTTCTTCATAATCAAAGACGTCAGCGGCATATCCTCACAATTTATTGGTTTTTATACTTTCGCAAATAGCTTCAAGATCAACTAAATTTTTACGAGCAACGTTAATTAAAGTTGCCCCATCTTTCATTTTACTGATTAGTTTGTTATCAACAAATTTATCATTTTGGCCTTTGATATAAGGAATATGAATTGACACCAAATCTGACTTTGCTAGTAGCGTATCTAAATCGGTATAAATTAAATATTCTTTAGATTTATCATTTTCATAGATATCGTATCCTAAAACATTGGCTCCAACACTAGATCAATATTTTGCAGTTTCATAACCAATTTTTCCAGTTCCAATAATTCCGATTGTTGAATTTTTAAATTCTTTTGCCAACATTGCTTTATCAATTTTAAAGTTTCGATTAGCAGTTTGATTGCAAATATAAGCAGTCTTTCTTAACATTGAAACTCCAGTTGCAAATCCAAGGGAAGCAACAGCTGTTGGTGAATAAGCTGGAACTCGACCAATTGTATAGCCAAGATTTTTAGCCGCTTCCAAATCAATATGGTCAAATCCCGCTGTTCGAGTAACAATATATTTAACGCCTTTGTCTTTAAATATTTGTAAGTTTCTAGCACTAGCATCACAATTTACAAATAAAATAATTGCGTCAAGACCTTCAGGAAGATCATTAGCATTTTCGTCAGTTAATAATTCCGATCTAAAGATTAATTCATTGTTGTAAGGCTTATTAGCTTTTGTAAAAATTGGAATTTCTGATTCAATGATTCCATAACATAGTATTTTCATATTATCTCCTTTGTTTGTACATTAAAATATTACTTCCAAATAATTAATCAAGGATTAAGGACAATAGTTTTTGAATTTCAAACACTAAATAGTTTTTAAAATAAGATTTTTAGTAAATAAAATATTATTTAAGGTTAAAAAAGCATAAGATATTAATAACCAAGGAAGGTGAAAAACAATGAAAAATTTTCAATTATTAACTAATCAACAAAAAACAGTAACATTAAAAGAACTTACAGGAGATAAGGGAATTGTGATTTTCTTTTACCCAAAAGCAAAAACTGGATTATGTTCTTTAGAAGTTCAACAGTATCAAAAACATCTAGCTGTTTTTGAAAGTTTAGGGTTTAATGTTATCGGTGTTAGCCAAGATGAAGCAAATTACAACAATGAATTTTGTGGAGAATTTGCCCTAGAATATCCATTAATTTCTGATCAAAATCAAGAGCTAATTAAAGCCTTTAATTTATCAAGTGAAGTTATTGATTTAAATGGTGAACCATTTGAAAAATTTGAACGTTCATCATTTGTGTTAAATAATAAATTAGAAATTATTAAAGAGTTTAGAAATGTTGAACCGACCCAACATGTTCGTGAAATTATTGAGTTTATTGAAACTTTGTAATTAATAATAAAGATTTAACTTAACCAACTTGTTTGGTTATTTTTTGTTTAAAAATTTTTTAGTGGTTTTTTAAGCAATTTCCAAGTTATAATAAATTAAGAAAGAAAGAGGTGATATTTTATGGCATCAAGTCCTTTACCGGTTTCCGATAGTCCGGAGTCCCGTACCAGTCTAAATAAATTATTGAGTGAAGCTATAAATTATCTATTGTCTTTCATAACTCTAAATAATTTTTAATTTCGTTCAATTCTTAATAAATACAAGGAGAGAAAATGATTAAAAATAAATCAAAAAGAACTCCCGATAAAATCAAAAATGTTTTTCCAAATGAGAAAGTATTACACAACTTTTCAACTCTAGATCAAACTCAAATTTTAAAAGAGTTTAATTTAGTTAACTTTGGATTAACTAATGAAGAGTATAAAAATCGCTTGGAAAAATATGGTAAGAATGAATTAGATAAATCACGTTTCAGCTGATTTTCAGAATTTATGAAAGCTTTTTTTGGACCATTCAACATTATCTTAATGCTAATTTTGGCATTTAATGTTGTTAGTTTTTCAACTGGAAATTTTGGAACTGAAGAAGGTGGACCAGAAATTTTTGATTATATCGGAGTAGTTATTATTGCTACAATGATTATTAGTAGTGGGACTATGTCACTAGTCCAATCAGCAAAAAGTTTTTTTATTACTAAAAAACTAGGAAATATTGTCAATAATAAGGCAACTATTATTCGTCATCAAAACGATGATGATTTACTAACTTATACAACTGTTAGTCAAACAAACCAATTAGGATTAATTAAATTGGGAGAAGAAATTGATGTTCGTGAATTAGTTCCCGGAGATTTAATTTATTTATCAAGTGGAGATATGGTACCAGCTGATGTGCGAATTGTTCGTTCAACAGACTTATTTATTAACCAGTCTTCGTTAACTGGAGAATCAATGCCAGTTGAAAAACATGCAAATAATTCTATTGATACAGAAAACATTTTAGATTTAGAAAATATCTGCTTTACAGGAACTAGTGTGATTTCAGGATCAGCAATTGCAATTGTAGTTGGAACTGGATCAAATACTTATTTCTCAACAATTAGTAAATCAATTATGGAAAAACGCCCGGTATCTTCTTTTGAAAAAGGGGTAAAAAATGTTACTAGAATGTTAATCATTTTTATGTTGATTATGATTCCAATTGTTTTAACAATTAATGGAATTACTTGAACTTTAAATGGAAAAGACGCTAGTGATGCGTGAGTTACTGCAACTTTATTTGCTGCTTCAGTAGCAGTTGGATTGACTCCAGAAATGTTACCAATGATTGTAACTACTAACTTGGCAAGCGGGGCGGCACGTATGGCCAAAAACAAAGTTGTTGTTAAAAAACTTGAATCAATTCAGTCATTAGGATCAATTGATATTTTATGTACTGATAAAACTGGAACTTTAACAAACGATAAAATTGAGTTAATTGATTTTGTCACTACTGATAAAAAACGTGATGAACGTTTATTGAAACTGTTATACATCAATAGTTATTTCCAAACAGGATTAAAAAATCCGATGGATAAAGCGGTTATTGATTACATTTCTAACAATAGTCAAATTAGTTCAAACTTTTTAGATTCAGTAACTAAAATTGATGAAATTCCATTTGACTTTAACCGTCGTAAGTTAACAATTGTTTTTAAAACTGATGAAGTTGGAACTACAATGGTAACTAAAGGATCAGTTGAAGAAGTAATTGATTCATGTACAAAGGTTTATTATCAAGGAAAAGTTGTTGAATTAGATGATGATTTAAAACGCCAAATGTTAGCTTATAATGATTCAATAAATGAAGAAGGAAAACGTTTATTAGGAATAGCTTATAAAGATATTACTGATGGTAAATCTACTTTTAAAGTTGAAGATGAAGCAGACCTAATTTTCTTTGGATTTGCGTCATTCTTAGATACTCCAAAACCATCAGCTAAAAAAATGATCAAGTTACTTGATAAATATGGAGTTCAGCTAAAAATCTTAACTGGAGATAATGAACACATTACTCGTTCAATTTGTAAAATGGTTGATTTAAAAATTACTGGATTAGTAACTGGAAAAGAAATTGACGAAGCTAATGAAGTTCAATTACGTCGAATGGTTGAAGAGAATAATATTTTTGTTAAATTAAATCCACTACAAAAAGTTAAGATCATTAAAGTTCTAAAACAAAATGATCATATTGTAGGATTTATGGGAGATGGAATTAACGATGCTCCAGTACTTCGTCAATCAGATGTTGCTATTTCAGTAAACAACGCAACAGATATTGCCAAAGATGCTTCTGATATTATTTTGTTAGAAAAGTCATTATTAGTTTTAGAAAAAGGAATTGTTCAAGGACGTACAATCTTTGGAAACATTCTTAAATATATGAAGATTACAACTGCTTCAAATTTTGGAAATGTATTATCAATGTTAATTGTAGCGCCATTGCTAGCCTTTTCACCAATGGAACCAATTCAGTTATTGTTCCAAAACTTATTGTATGACCTATCACAATTTGCGATTGCATTAGATAGAGTTGATGATACTTTTGTGGCAAAACCTCAACGCTGGAATGCCAAATCATTAGTACCATTTACTTTAATTAATGGACCAGTAAGCTCTGTTTTTGACTTACTAACATTCGTAATTGCTGGATTCGGATTAGGATATATTCCAGATTACAACAATGCTGCTAATGCTGCTAATTCAGAATTAATGGCTCAAGCAAAAGCACAATTTAATGCTTCATGATTCGTAGTTGGATTGTTAACACAAGCATGAGTAGTTCAAATTATGCGTACTGAAAAAATTCCGTTTATTCAATCACGTGCGCCATGACCAGTGATGCTATCAACAGGAGTTGTTACTGGTTGTGCATTTATATTTGCCTTTACTCCAGCAGCAACATTACTGAAAATGCAATCACCACCACTATGATACGCACCAATCGTTTTAGGTATCTTATTAGGATATGTAGGACTAGCACAAGCTGTCAAAGTAGGGTATATCAAAATTTATCACAGCTGATTATAAAATAGAAAGCAGGTTTCACACCTTGCTTTTTTGCTTTATAATATAACTAACTATGGAGGTAGTAAAATGAGATTGAATAATATTATTATCAAATCTACTCCGTTGTATTATTTTTTTGACTGTGTGGATTATCTAGCAAAAAAACTTTGATTGGAAGGTAACACTGGAAGTGTTACAGCAATCTTAGATTATGAAGATATCTATCCTTATTTTGAAGATCATTACAATAGCAAAGAGTATAAGTTAGGTTATGAGGTACCTAATTTAAGTGACCAGTATATTTTGGTTACCGGGAACAATATTCCTTTAAGAAATTTACAAAAGTTTAAATTTAAAATTCATAAAATGATTGGAATTATTCGTATTAATTATAAAGGAGATGGCTATAAAATTTTATGAGGGTTTAAAGACAATGAAGTTGAACCAACTCGTTATTTAGAATTACATTTGAAAGCACATAATCATGCCATTTCTAAAAATGAAATGCATCGAATTGTTACACATGCGCATCCAACTAACTTAATTATGAAAACAATGACTGATCATATGAATGATGAAAAAGTTTTGTCTTATGATTTTTGAGATGCAATGCCACACATTATGGAATTTATGCCACAAGGTGTAGGTTTAGTTGACAAGTATTTTTCAAAAGAATCATGAGATAGTGTGGCTGAACAATTTTTAACTAAGGATTTAATAGTTTTAAAACACCATGGATTAATGGCAGCAGCAAAAGACTTTGATGAAATTATTGGAGTTTATGAAATTATTGACAAAGCTGCAAATATTTCAATGAAAGTTCGTAAAGAACCATGAGCCTACACACCAGAATTTTTAGCCGAACGAGCAAAAAACTCTAACTGAGATATAAGTCCAGAAATTCTTGCTGTTGGTCATCAACCAAAACCTAAAGAGTAGGAAAAAAATATGGAAACAATTATTCTTAAAGATTTATTGGCAACAAAAACTTTTGCTGCTAAGATTGCCCAAGAATTTAAAGACTCTAAAAGATTTGAATATCTTTTATTGAGCGGAGGTTTGGGGGCTGGTAAAACAACTTTTTCAAAATTTTTGTTAGCTGAGTTAGGCGTTACTGAAAGAGTTACTTCACCAACTTTTGTGATCATGAATCAGTATCAAGGCAATAATAATTTGAAAATTAATCATGTGGATGCTTATCGTCTAACTAACGATGCTGAATTAGAAATGTATTTAGAAGAATTTGAGGATGCTTTGAATATTATTGAATGATATGAAAACTTAAGTTTAGATTTGAATGCTGTAAAGTATTTAAAAATTGATATTCAAATGATTGATGAAAATAGCCGTAAAGTTATTTTAGAAAGGAATTAGATTATGAATTTGTTTATAGATACAACAAATTGAAGTTTAATTTATTTATTAGAAAAAGATAATCAAATCATTGCAAGTTACGAAAAACGTGAAATTAAAAAAATTTCTGATATTGCTGTTGAAGAACTAAAACTTTTTTTAGCAAATCAAAAGTTAAATATTCGTGATATTAAGAATATTTATGTAACTACAGGGCCAGGAAGTTATACTGGGGTAAGAATTGGTTTGGCAGTAGCTAAAACGCTAAAAGCGTTAAATAATGATTATAATGTTTTTGTGGCGAACTCTTTGATGTTTCAAGCAGGCGATCAAGCCGCAATTTCGTTATTGGATGCTCGAGGGAATAAAAGTTATTTAGGAGTTTATGAAAACTCTCAACCTTTAATTTCTGAAACAGTGATCGAAAATGACCAAATACCATTATTGGTTCAACAATATCCAAATATGAAGATTATCAAAGATTATGAAGATATTTCATTTAGCGAAAACTATTTGAAGTTGAAAACTAAATTTAAAGAAATTAAAAATCTTGCTGACTTAAACCCAGTATATATTAAAAGTTTTATTTAAGTAGAAAAGGGGAATAAGCATGGAACTAACAACTAATAAACATCAAAAACTATGAGCTTATTTACCCGTAGCAATTCTTTTTATATTTTCTTTAACAGTATTCATAGGTGCAACTTTTTTTGACCAAATAATTAGTGCTTTTTTTGCTAAAGGAATTGAATATGAAGCTGTTAAATGATGAATCGGAGTTTTTGATGAATTTGGATTATTTCAACCAATTGTCTTAATGTTTATTCCAATTTCAGTAATCTTAGAAACAAGAGTCTATTACAAAAAAATGCGTAGCAAGAAAAAACAACAATCGTATCAATCTTGAATTGGTATTTGATATGGATGTTTTTTTCTAATTTGATTTAGCGTTTCTGCAATAGCTTTATGATTAATTTATGGTACTAACATGGATATGGGTGCTGGTCCAGGAATTGATCCTAAAATTATGGGAACATGAATCTATCGATTTACAGGACGAGCAATTGCTTTGGGAACAATCTCAATTGTAATGATTAGTGTAATGATTTATTTACGAGTAGGTTTTAGTAAACGTCGAGATGTTTTAGCAGGAGAATATTGAGTTGATAGTATTAAAATTATTGTGATAGTTGTAACTCTTTTTGTTCTAACTTTTTTGATTAAACAAACTACAGGAAGACCATTTTATTACAATACAATATTTGATAATGAAGTTAAAGATAAGTTAATAGAATTAATGCAAGAAAATGGAATTGGTAATGCTCAAGAAATTTTAGAAAAAAATTCTGATCGCTGATCGCAAGCAACTTACTTGCCATGATACAAAATTAATGGAAACTTTTTCAAAAACTTTAAATATTGAGGACCTTGAGGAAATCATCTAGCAGGACCAAATCATTGAGGAGATCGAGATTTTCCTTCGGGACATACGGTTTCAATGTTTTCTCTAATTTCATTAATGGTCTATTTTGTTGGAAAAAATAAACCGAAAATGAGTTTAATAAAATACTTTTTTATAAGTTTTTGACTCTTAAATTTAGTAGCAATGAATTTTATGTTAGTTGTTTATCGTTTTCATTGAGTCACTGATACAACATTTTCAGTAATGTTAGGAATTGTTGTATTGTTTACAGTTAATAAACTTATTGATAAGTCAATTCGTAAGCCAATTGTGAAACATGGACATAAGAATGATAATTTGGTCTCATCAATTTTAGTAGAATTTAAAAAAGATAAAGCTTATTTATATGTAATAACTTATGGGAAACCACATTTAGTTAAACGATTTAAGCCACATTTGAAAGTACGTCGTGGAGCACCGCGAGTAATTATGGCAAAGATTGTTAAATACTCAAATGATAAATACAAATTAGGTCACGATAAAATTCAGTTCACATATTTTAATGAGACTTTTAAGGACCATCAATATAAAGAATGAATTAACGAATTTAAGAAAATTACGTTTGTCTAATGAGGGATAATTAGTTTTAATAAAAAATTAGATTAAAGACAGAATATGATAAAATAAAATTGCTTATATATTAAGCAATTTTTTTAAATATCGAGGTGTCTATGAAGACAATTATTATAGGTGGAGCTGCTACCGGAATGGGAGTTGCAGCAAAGTTGAGACGCTTGGATCCAGCAATGGAGATAGTCGTAATTCAAAAAGAAGATTATGTATCATTAGGAGCTTGTGGAATTCCATATTATATTGGGAATCATTTTGAAAATGCACAAACTTTAATTGCTCGAACTGTTGAAAAATTTAAGGAACAAAAAGTTGAAGTTATAATTAATACTGTTGTTGAATCAGTTGATTTTAAAAATAAGAAAGTTCAATATAATGGAAGTTTTCAAACTTATGATAACTTGGTTATTGCCACAGGAGCAAAACCAATTATTCCGCCAATTAAAAACATTAACGGTAAGAATATTTTTACAGTAAGTACTAAACAAGATGGTGAAATCATCAAAGATAAATTGCAGTCAACAAAAAACGTGTTGGTAGTTGGTTCAGGATTAATTGGTTTAGAAATGATTGAGAATATCAAACATGCTAGCAAAGAAATTAATATTTCAGTAATTGAAAAAGCTGAACGAGTTGTGAAAAATTTATTTGATAAGGAATTTACTGATGCTATTGAATCTAAAATGGTTGAAAAAGGTATCAACTTAATTAAAGACAATGAAGTAGTTGAATTTGTATTAAACGAAAATAACGAAGTCCAACAAGCTATTTTAAAATCTGGAGAAACAATCACTTGTGATTTGGTAGTTTTAGCAATTGGATTTACTCCGAACACAGGTTTTTTAGAAAACTCTGGGTTAGAAATGAATTCTCGTGGATCAATTATTGTTGATGAATATTGCCAAACAAACTTTGCAAATGTTTATGCTGGTGGAGATTGTGCACAAACTTTTGGTTTTTTATACAACGACCCAAAAATTTTATATTTAGCAACAATTGCTAATAAGCATGCGAAGATTATTGCTAATAATATTTATCAACCAAAGTCAGCAAAATTTGTAGGTTCTTTGGGAACAGCAATCGTTCGTTTTTTTGATTTAGAATTAGCTCGAAGTGGGGAAACTAAAGAGTTTTTAGAGGCTAATAAAATTTTAACAAAGAGTGTATTAATAAGTGACAAAGATCATACTAACTATGTTGAGAATCAAAATGATTTAGTCTTAAAAATTATGGTTGATCAAGAAACTAACCAAATTGTTAATGTGCAAATTTTAGGTAAGGATAAATCTGTGATGAGAATTTATGGGTTGATTGGATTAATGTGAGCAAAAGCACCAATTGATGAGTATCTAGAGCAAATTGACTTGCCATATTCACCACCATTTTCAAGAACAACAGATATTATTCAAATTGCAATAAGTAAGTTAGTTTAATCAAGAACTAGAAAAGGAATTAAATATGATAATGAGCGGTTTTAGAGAAACCTTTTTGGAAGGTTTTTTAAGTATCAGTATGTGACAATCATTCTTAACGATTTTTATTTTCTTTGGAGTAATGGGAGGATTCTATTACGGATTAAGAAAAATCAAAATTAAGTTTGTATATCGAGTGTTAATCGGAATGAGTTTAGGTTTAACAGCGGGAATAATTATTCAAGCGATAATTGGTTTTCCGGTTGGAGAATGATTTGCTCACAGCGGAGAAGCAGTATGAGCTAAGGTTGATGGTAATTGAGTCAATTTATCAGGGTACTATATAAATGATGGTGATAAATTAGTTCATATTACTTCAACCAATATGGAACAAATTTCTCAAAATTGAAACTTAGTTTTAAATTCACTAGGAGATCAAGTTTTTCAAGGAGTTCAATCATGAAATGTTGACCTTAAAAATGGTATTAAATGAGTTGGAGAATTTAATATCTGAGCTAGCATGTTAAAACAAGTTTTTATTAACGGAATTTTATTAATCACAATTCCTGTTGTTTTCATTGCAATTTTCAGAGTTGTAGCGAAACCGGGTTCTAATCGTTTAGGAAGTATATCAGCTAAGGGAATAGCTATTTTGCTATTGTTTGTAGCAATTGCATTTACAATTACTTTTTGAATTGGTTATTTCCTAAATATTGGAGGGAAATTAAATTTTGATAATCAAGTAGGAAGTTCAGGAAGAACTGATTCTAAACCATTACCAGAAATTATTTGAGGTTACTTGCCATCTAACATTATTGCTACATTTTCAGGAGTAGCAATTATTCCAGTAATTGTTTTGGCCGCTTTGTTTGGGCAAGCAACAAAATATGTTCGTAAGAAACATCCTGAATCAATGGATAATTTAAATAATTTTATGGATCGTAGTTGAGATATTATTATGTCAATCTTAATGACTTTCTTAAAAATTATGCCGTTGGCAGTAATGTCAATGTTTGCAACAGCAATTACAACTAGACCGATTGGAGCCTTACAGTCAATTGGAATGATCTTATTAGTAGGTTATTTAGGTTTAATCATAATGTTAGGTGTTATGACTTTTGTATTGTTTGTTAATAAAGTTAATATCAAAGTTTGATGAAAGCACGCTTGAAAACCACTTGTACAAGGATTTTCAACACAATCATCAAATGCAACGTTACCAGTTACAATAGATACTTTGACAAACGAGATGAAAATCAAACCCGAAGTAGCCAGTGTGGTAGCTTCAATTTCAACATCAATGGGACTAGTAGCATGTGCTGGAGTTCAGGCGGGGTTAATTACTTCAGTACTATATACAGGTTCAGTTTCAGTTGCTGCTGATATGAATTTATTTGCATTCTTTATTTTAGCGTTGTTTACAACAGTTGTAGCCAGCATTGGAATTGCCGGAATTCCTGGAACAGCAACTGTGGTTACTTCTGCAGTTTTAAATGGAATGGGATTTGGAATTTACTTTGCTCCAGTTTATGCAATCTTTGGAGCAATTGATGGATTGTTTGATATGGGAAGAACAGCTACTAATGTTACTGGAGGAGTCTTTGCTTCAACGTTGGTTGCCAAAAATGAAAATATGTTTGAAGAAGACACGGAATTAATTACTAAAGAACAATACTCTAAAAAGCAAGCAAAACTTCTAAAACGCCAAGAAAATAAAGCAAATAAAAAAACTCAACAAACTGCAAAAAGATAATTTTTTAAGGTTTAAAAATCAGAGTAATTTTAAAGATGGCTTGCCATCTTTTTTTGTTGCAAGACTTTAATGGAATTCAAAGTCTCTTCCAAAGGGTTAGCCTCTTTAGTAAAATCAAATTTTTATTTGTAGTTTGGTCTCTTAAACAACTTAATGCATAAAAAAATAAAGAATGACATAAAGCAGTTTTTATTAAAACTAAAATTATGTATAATATTAAAGTATTGATGGGTCAATACTCAAGTTGGTGAAGAGGTCACCCTGCTAAGGTGATAGGTCGGTTTCCGGCGCAAGAGTTCGAGTCTCTTTTGACCCGCCAGTTTAAAAATAACAAGGTGCTTATTTTAAGCACTTTTTTATATTATTGGTGGGTAAATCTATATATAATTATATAAGACAAGAAATAGGGTGAATCATAATGGAAAAAGAAGCAAATTTTAAAACGAAGTTTAAAAAGTTCTTTCGCCGATTAATGTTTTGAAAACCAATTGATGATTCTCTACAATCAGGATATTTTGACAGTATTTTGAATTCTTTGTTAGTTTTAAATAAATCAGAAAAGAAAAAGGTTTTGACAATTATTGAAAAACATAATGTTCAAAATTTATTGTTCTATACTGATTTACGTAATATTCCGAATATTTTAAATCAAGGAATTAGAATGCTTAAAGACATTAATCTTCAAGAAGAAGAAGCATATTATGTATGAAGTTATTTACAACACGATGATTCAATTGACCTTGAATTTGATTTATCAACTCGAGGAAATTTCTGAAAATGAACTAGTGATATTAACTTCAATCCTAAAAAGATGGCAGTAATCGGAATTGACCCAGATGTTTTAAATCGCTTAACAGAACGGGACTGAATTTTTGATCAATCAGCAAACTTAGTTAATATTACTGAAAACATTCAACCCGAAGCAATCAGCTGAGTTATGGTTAGAGATGAAACAGCATACAATAAGTTAAAAACTTTCATTAAAGATGAAGATCTTAAAATTGATATTTATTTAGGAAATGAAGGTTTAGTAAGAAAAGGAATAGGAGACCATAACAATGGCAAAACAATTAGATAAAATTACCCCAAGAGCGATTGACTTTTCTCAGTGATATACTGATACTGTGTTAAATGCTAAACTTGTAGAATATGGGCCAGTTAAAGGAACAACAATTTTTCGTCCTTATGGATATGCAATTTGAGAATTAATGCAAAAATATTTAGACACAGAATTTAAAAAGATTGGTGTGCAAAATGTTTATTTCCCGTTATTAATTCCGCAATCATTATTTAATAAAGAAAAAGATCACATTGAAGGATTTTCTCCAGAAATTGCAACAGTAACTCGTGTCGGAGATAAAGAATTAGAAGAACCACTATATATTCGCCCAACAAGTGAAGTTTTAATGGCTAACTTTTTTCAAAATGAAGTTCGTTCATACCGTGACTTACCATTAATTTATAATCAATGAGTTAATGTAATGCGTTGAGAAAAAACTACTCGACCATTTTTAAGAACTTCTGAATTTTTGTGACAAGAAGGGCATACTGTTCATAATAATCCGGCTGAAGCTAAAAAACTAACTTTAAAAATTTTAGACATCTATGCAAGATTTGCTAGAGAAATTTTGTTGCTTCCAGTCGTAACTGGGCGTAAAACCGAAAAAGAAAAATTTGCTGGAGCTCAAGAAACATATACAATTGAATCTCTAATGCATGATGGGCAAGCTTTACAATGTGGAACTTCACATTACTTTGGTGATAATTTTTCTAAAGTTTATGATATTAAATTTCAAAATAAAGAGGGTAAACTAGAAAATGCTTACTCAACTTCATGAGGAGTTTCAACTCGTTTAATTGGAGCAATTATTATGACTCACTCTGATGATAATGGTTTAGTCTTGCCAAGTGCAATTTCGCCAGTTCAAGTTCGTTTGATTCAAATTAAGGATACTGAAGAAGTAAATGCTGCGACAATTCAAATTCAAGAGCAATTAAAAGATTTAAGAGTAGATATTGATAAAACCGACAAATCATTTGGCTTTAAAATTTCTGAAGCGGAAATTAAAGGAATTCCTGTACGTATTGAAATTGGACCTCGTGATTTGGAAAACGGTCAGGTAACCATCTCACGTCGAGATACAAGAGAAAAATTAACAGTAGCATTAAAAGATGTAGCTACGACTGTTGAAACAATGATTTCTGATTATGATAGAGCATTATATTCAAATGCATTAGCAAATCGTAAGGCAAGAACTTCAACTGCTTCAACACTTGAAGAATATGTTGAAAAGTTACAAAGCAATCAAGGATTTGTGTTAGTGCCATTTTGTGGTCGTGTAGAATGTGAAACAGAAGTTAAACAAAAGACATCATCAAATTCACGTTGTATTCCATTTGATGTTGAACAACAATGTGCGAAATGTTTTAACTGTGGAATGGATTCAACATTAAAAGTTTATTTTGCAAGAGCATATTAAAATAAAACTTTAAGAAAGTAGGTGGTTAAGATGGCAAAGAAATTTTATGCTGTAAAGCGAGGATATAAAACTGGTGTTTTTGAAACATGAGATGAATGTTTTAAAAATGTAAATGGATATTCTGGAGCAATTTATAAGTCTTTTACAAATCCCAAAGATGCTTGAGACTTTTTAAGAAAGCCCAAACCTTTACCGTCTACAAATTCGTCTTCTTCAAAAACTGTAGCCTCGCAACCACAAATTCTTGGTTTAGAAGATTTAGTTTCAGCAGTGGCGTATACTGATGGTAGTTATAATACTGAAGAACAAACTTATTCATATGGAGCAGCAATTATGTGGCAAGGGAAAACTTACACTTTTTCACAAAGGTTTAATAATAAAGCCTTGGCAGCGATGAGAAATGTTGCTGGTGAATTGGAAGGTGCCAAAAAAGCTATGGAATTTGCTCGGGATCATAAAATTCAATATTTGACATTGTTTCATGATTACCAAGGAATTGCTGCTTGGGCGTTAGGAACTTGAAAAGCAAATCTTGAGGGAACAAAAAATTACCAAAAATTTTATCAAGAAATTTCTAAGACAGTAAATGTTACTTTTAAATGAGTTAAAGGACATAGTGGTGATTATGGTAATGAACTTGCTGATCAATTAGCTGCAAATGCAACTGAAGAATTGTACGAAGGAGAACTATAATATGCGTGAATTTCAATTACAAATGGTTGATGGAAAAGAATTAACAACTTATGAATGAACTGAAGTAAAAAACCCTGTCGCGGTGATTCAATTAGTTCATGGTTCAGCAGAACGTGCAATTCGCTATGATGATTTTGCTAAACGTATGAATGAGCAAGGTATTATTGTTGTTGCTGAAGATCATCGTGGGCATGGAAAAACTGCTGTTTTAGAAAATCAAGAGTTAGGATTTTTTGCAAAAAAAGATGGTTGAAATTTGATTGTTGATGACCTAAAAGTTGTTAATGCCTATATTAAACGAAATTGACAGGGGTTACCAATTTTTATGTTGGGTCACTCAATGGGAAGTTTTATGGCGAGAACTTATGCGATTAAATATTCCGAATCAATTACTGGATTAATTTTGTCGGGAACAGCAGAAATGCCAAAACCTTTAATTAAATTGGCTAAAGATTTGTCAACAGTTGAAATGTTATTTAAAGGGTCTAAGCACCCAGCCAAATTTATTTGAAACATGAGTTATCGAAATTTAAATAAAAATTGAGATAGTGAAATTAGTAATGGTAGTGAATGACAGTGTCAAGATCCTACAATTCAAGGGTGATTTGTAAATGATGAACTATGTGGTCAAGTCTTTAGTACTTCAGCATTCCGTGATATGTTTAAAGGAATGTTATTTAATTCAAAAACAAAGAATATTAAATATATGCGTAACGATTTACCAATTTTAATAATTTCAGGAGAAGAAGATGTTGTTGGAGATTTTGGAAAAACTCCAGAAAAGTTACATAATAAATTAACAAGTTTAGGTTATGATAGTGAACTAATTATTTATCCTAAATTACGTCACGAAATTTTATTTGAATTAGAAAAAAATCTTGTAGAGCAAGATATCTTGAAGTTTATCAATCAAAATAAAGAAAATCATTTTTAGAAGGAGTTAAAATGGATAAATCGAAAATAAGGAATTTTAGTATTATTGCCCATATTGATCATGGTAAGTCAACTTTGGCTGATCGAATTTTAGAATTAACAAAAACGGTCACTAAGCGTGAAATGCAAGAACAACTATTAGATTCAATGGATATTGAGCGTGAACGTGGAATTACAATTAAACTAAATTCGGTGCAATTAGAATATAAAGCAAAAGATGGGCAAGAATATGTTTTTCATTTAATTGATACTCCTGGCCACGTAGATTTTAGCTATGAAGTTTCAAGAAGTTTAGCTGCTTGTGAAGGGGCAATTTTAGTAGTTGATGCAACTCAAGGAGTTGAAGCTCAAACTTTGGCTAATGTTTACTTAGCAATTGATAATAATTTAGAGATTATTCCAGTAATTAATAAAATTGACTTGGCGAGTGCTGATGTTGACCGTGTTAAAGAACAAATTGAAGAAATCATTGGACTAGATTGTAGTGATGCTCCGTTAATTTCAGCAAAAACTGGATTAAACATTGAAGATGTTTTAGAAGCAATCGTTAATAAAATTCCTGCTCCTAGTGATGCTGATGATCAAGCACCGTTAAGAGCCCTAATTTTTGACAGTTATTATGATAAATATTTGGGTGTCGTAATGTCAATTCGAGTACGTGAAGGGGTTATTAAGGTTGGAGATAAACTTCGTTTAATGGCAACAGGAGCTGAATATGAGGTAACTGAGGTTGGGGTGAAAACTCCAAAAATTGTCAAAACTGGAAGTTTAGAAGCAGGAGAAGTTGGGTGAATTGCAGCATCAATTAAAACAATTAAAGATATTAACGTTGGAGATACAATCACAAACGCTGCTAATCCGGCTCTTGAACCATTAGCAGGTTATAAAAAAATGAAACCAATGGTCTACTGTGGAATTTATCCAGTCGATACAAATAAGTATCAAGATTTTAAAGAAGCCCTGGAAAAAATTGAGTTATCAGATTCTTCACTTGTATATGAACCAGAAACTTCACAAGCATTAGGTTTTGGTTTTCGTTGTGGATTTTTAGGGTTACTCCACATGGAAGTAATTCAAGAACGTTTAGAACGAGAATATAATTTAAATTTAATCGCAACAGCACCATCAGTAATTTATAAAGTCTTTTTAACTAATGGAGAAGATATCGTTATTGATAATCCGGCTAAGCTACCAGACCCGCAAAAAATCTTGAGAATTGAAGAACCATTTGTTAATGTAAAAATTACTACTCCTGAAGAGTACATTGGAGATTTAATGAATTTATGTCAAACAAAAATGGGAGTTTACAAAGACCTAGAATTTATTGACAATCAGCGTCGTGTCTTAGTTTATGATATGCCATTAGCAGAAATTATTTTTGATTTCTTTAATAAATTAAAATCAATCTCTCGTGGATATGCATCATTTGAATACGAGTTAATTGGCTACAAAGAATCAAAATTAGTAAAAATGGATATTTTACTTAATGGAGATATGGTTGACGCGTTTTCAATGATTGTAAACACTAAGTTTGCCTATAATCGTGGTTCGCAGTTAACAAAAAAATTGAAAGAGCTTATTCCGCGTCAAAACTTTGAAGTTCCAATTCAAGCAGCAATTGGAAATAAAATTGTGGCTCGTGAAACAATTAAAGCTTATCGTAAAGATGTTATTTGAAAACTACATGCAGCCGATATTTCACGTAAGAAAAAGCTTTTTGAAAAACAAAAAGAAGGTAAAAAACGTATGAAAGAAATTGGGTCTGTAGAAGTACCCCAAGAGGCATTTATTGCGGTTTTAAAATTAGACGATTAAAAGCGGATCATTTATATTATTTTTCCCTAATACTTTATGAGGAAACAGGAGGTCGCATATGAAAAATGCTTTTAGATATGAAAAAGAATTATGAGACATATTGGATGACGAGGTTTTTTTAATCGAGTATTATCCGGATTTTAAAACTGAAATGATCGCTAAAATTGCGGGAGAAGAATGACGTAAGTGTCAAACAATTGAAAATTATTTAGAATGAACTTTGCAGATGTTTGTTAATATTAGACCAATTTTTATTGGACCTGATGATAAACCACTGCCAGAAGGAATTGGCGAAATGATTATCATTCGTCTTCAATCTTTAGCAACAGTTTTAACAAATTTCAAAATGATTTATCAACATGAAACTAAAAAAAATCAAGAAGTGAGCGTTAATGATTTGGGAATTGATCCTTTAATAAAACGCTCGCACTTTAAATTAAGCAAGCAATATTTACAAATGTTTATTGAGCGTTTTGAAAGATTAGAACCAATCAAAGTGTTTTTAGATGTTTATAAAAAGATTGCCTTAATACTTGTTAAATTACAAAAAGTTGAAAGTATTGATGATTATTTTGATCAGTTATACCAATTTCAGGAATTTCTTTCAGATTATATTGATGATTTAGATGAACTAAATTTTGACGTTGTTCCTGAGGAAATGACAAAGGCTAATGAGATTTTAAAATATATTACAATTGTTGAGACACAATTATATTACTTATTACTTGTTCATGAAACACTAGAATATAATGAATTAGTTAAAATTGGTATTAATGATATTGATTCAAAACCCTTAGTTTTAGAACGCGATGAGCGTATTCAAATGGTAGAAGCCTTAAATAATGCTCGTATTAAGAGTTAAGTTCACTTAAAAAACTTTGTCCAAACATCAATATTGAAATTAATTAGAAAAAGGTTACTTTTTCTAATTTTTTTATTAGTTAAAAAGTGGTATTATTTATAAGTTATATAAATTATTAAAAGGAGTAAGAAATGTCAAATCAAAAAATTATTAACATTGCTGTAATTGCTCACGTTGATGCAGGAAAATCTACTTTAGTAGATGCCTTATTACAACAAGGTGGGGCTTTTAGAGATAATCAAGAAGTAGCAGCCCAAATTATGGATTCAAACGATCAAGAAAGAGAACGTGGAATTACAATTTATTCAAAAAACTGTTCAATCGAATATAAGGGAATTAAGATCAATATTGTTGATACTCCTGGACATGCTGATTTCTCATCAGAAGTTGAACGTATTATGAAAACTGTTGATACAGTTATTTTATTAGTTGATTCAAGTGAAGGGCCAATGCCTCAAACTCGTTTCGTATTGTCAAAAGCGTTAGAATTAAAATTGAAACCAATTTTAATGATTAACAAAATTGATAAAAAAGATCAAAGAGCTGAAGAAGTTTTAGATGAAGTTTTAGAATTGTTTATGGAATTAGATGCCAACGATGATCAAATGAACTTCCCAACAGTTTACGGAATTGCCAAAAATGGAATTGCCCAATTTACAATGGATAATCCATCTGAAGACTTAACTCCTTTATTTGAAACAATTGTAACTCAAGTAGGATCTTATCCAACTGAATTAGCTAATAATACAACAAGAATGCAAGTTTCGACTTTAGCATATGATTCATTTATTGGTCGTTTAGGAATTGGACGTCTTTTTGAAGGAAAATTAAAAGAGGGACAAACTGTTGCAATCTCAAGAAATGATGGATCAGTTAAACAAGGAAAAATTACTAAATTAATGGTTTACCGTGGGTTAAATCGTATTGCAGTTTCTGAAGCAGTTGCAGGAGAAATTGTGACAATTGCTGGAATTGAAGATATTTCAATCGGAGATACAATTTGTGATTTAAACGATGTGCGTCCAATGGAAGCAATTACAATTGAAGAACCAACAATGTCAATGAACTTTTTAGTTAATACTTCACCTTTTGCTGGTAAAGTAGGAAAATTTGTAACATCACGTAATATTCGTGAACGTTTAGAAAAAGAATTAGAAGTTAATGTTGGATTAAAAGTTGAACCGTTAGAAAATTCTTCTGTTGAAGGGTTTAAAGTTTTAGGACGTGGAGAATTGCACTTATCAGTTTTAATTGAATCAATGCGTCGTGAAGGATTTGAATTAGCGATTTCTAAACCAGAAGTAATTCTTCATAAAGACCCAGTTACTGGTGAAGTTTTAGAGCCAATGGAAAAAGTTACTATTAACGTTCCTTCAGAATATGCCGGAACAATCATTAATAAATTGAACCAACGTAAAGGTTTAATGATTGATATGGATTCTGATGGAGTTCGTGATAAAGTAACTTATAACATTCCTTTAAGAGCGTTAATTGGGTTCAGAAGTGAATTTACAAATGATACTCACGGAGAAGGAATTATGGTTAGATCTGCAAATGGATTTGAACCATACAAAGGTGAAATTGAATCACGTCAAAACGGAGTAATGATTTCAATGGCAAATGGGAAAACTTTGGCATACGCTTTGGGTAACCTTGAAGAACGTGGAATTTTATTTGTTGCTCCACAAACAGAAGTTTATGAGGGAATGATTGTAGGACAACATTCACGTGATAATGATTTAGATGTTAATCCAACAACAGGGAAAAAATTAACAAATACTCGTTCAAGCGGAACTGATGATTCTGTTAAATTAACACCTTACCGTAAAATGACTTTAGAAGAAGCTTTAGAATACATCGAGTGAGATGAATTAGTAGAAGTAACTCCAGTTGATTTACGTTTACGTAAAAAATGATTGACACTAGTTGAAAGAAAACAACACCGTAACGATCAGAAAAAAGTAACTAATTAGTATTAAAACGAGCGTGTCTCGTTTTTTTCTTGAAGTTTTTGAGACTTTTCAAACATGGCCGATTATTTAGAAAAAGCCAACAGAAGTTCAACAGGGTCTTTATATTGTTATTTTGAAGTAATTTTATTGTTAATATAAGATAAAAACATTATAATTATTTTATATATGAAAGAGGGAAATACATATGTCAAAAATTGTTAAAATTTTAGGACGTGAAATTTTAGATTCACGTGGAACTCCAACAGTAGAAGTTGAAGTTTGAACAGACTTCGGTGGATACGGATTGGCTAAAGTTCCTTCAGGAGCATCAACAGGTGCGAATGAAGCTTTAGAATTAAGAGACGGAGATAAAAATCGTTTTAATGGAAAAGGTGTTTTAACTGCCGTTGCTAATGTTAACGAAAAAATTGCACCAGTATTAGTTGGAATGGAAGTTCAAGATCAATTAAGCTTAGATCAAGCAATGTTAGATTTAGATGGAACTGAATTCAAAAAAAACTTAGGAGCAAACGCAATGTTAGGAGTTTCTTTAGCTGTTGCTAGAGCAGCTGCTGATGAATTAGAAATGCCTTTATATAAATACATTGGAGGAGTTCAAGCACACCGTTTACCTGTACCAATGTTAAACGTTATTAATGGGGGAGAACATGCTGATTCAGCAATTGACTTCCAAGAATTTATGATTATGCCTGTTGGAGCACCAACATTTTCTGAAGCATTAAGATGATCTTCAGAAACTTTCCAAGCTTTAAAATCATTATTACATTCAAAAAATGATATTACAGCAGTTGGAGATGAAGGTGGATTTGCGCCAAACTTTGCATGAGCTTACGAAAACCAAGATTTAGCTTCATTCCAAGCTAAAACTCCAGCAGAAATTGCTTTAGACTTATTAGTTGAAGCAATTGAAAAAGCAGGATACAAAACTGGACGTGAAGGAATCATGATCGCAATGGATTGTGCTTCATCAGAATTATTCTTAGAAGATAAAAAATACCACTTCAAAAAAATTGAAAAAGTTACTGGTCAACAATGAGCAATGACATCAGATGAAATGGTAGCTTACTTAGAAAAATTAGTAAATAACTACCCAATTATTTCAATTGAAGATGGTTTAGCTGAATCTGATTGAGAAGGATTCCAAGTATTAACACAACAAATTGGTGATCGTGTTCAAATCGTTGGAGATGACCTATTCACAACAAACCCTAAATTTATTAAAGAAGGAATTAGCAAAAAAGCTGCAAACTCAACTTTAATTAAATTAAACCAAATTGGAACTTTATCAGAAACAATTGAAGCAATTACAATGTCACAAAAAGCTGGTTGAACAGCAGTAGTTTCACACCGTTCAGGAGAAACTGAAGATTCAACAATCGCTGATTTAGTAGTAGCATTCAACGCTGGTCAAATTAAAACAGGATCAATGTCAAGATCTGATAGAATTGCTAAATACAACAGATTATTACAAATTGAATCTGAATTAGGAAAAAATGCCATTTATGATGGATTTGCAACTTTCTACAATTTAGAAGCAAATAAATAGTCTTAATAAAATAATTTTTTAAAGAAACCTTTGGGTTTCTTTTTTTGTCTTAAAGAATAAATTATATTTGATACTCCTATATCTAAAATTTGATAAAATAAGTAAAAGCAAAGAGAGGTTTATATGAAGCTAATTAAAGACCGTCAAAAGTTTATTAACTGAATGTCAATTGCAATAATTACCATCGTGCTACTAACATTATTTTTAGTAGGAACTTTTTTAGATTTACAAATTGCTAAAAAAGTTGGAGATGTTAACAGTTTCTTTGGAATCTTTTTTGATTGATTTGGGAAAATTATTTATGCAGTACCAATGTTTATTGGAATAGTGCTAGTCATTAAAAGTTTAAAAGAACATTTTAATAAAAAAATAAAGCGTTTTGTAGAATACGGAATATACTTTGGTTTTTGAGCAATAATTATGCTAATTTTCTTAGTAGAAGGTGTCAACAAGTATCTTAAAAATAGCATTGTTGATGAAGCGATTATTATTTCGTTAGTTTTAAATAGCCTTTTAGTTAGTTTAGTTTTTTTAGGAATTGTCTTATATGTGGATACAGATCCAGATTGAATTATCGAAGACCGTCGTTTAATTCGCCATGTTATCTTAATGATTATTTTTATCGTTATCGTTAATTTGTCAGTGCTAATTCTTAAAGAAGTTTTTTCTCGTCCACGTCCAAGAACAATTTTTGCAGAAAATAGTACTGAAGAATATCGTCCATGATGAAATATTAAGTATACTGGAAAAAATCGTTCATTCCCTTCAGGGCATGCTGCTGCTGCTACAACAATGTTGGGTCTAACAATCTTGTTTGATAAAAATGAAGCAAAAGGAAAATATCTACTAGCTCATTTAGTAGGCTGAATTTGTATTGTACTTGTAGGATTTTCTCGTATGGTTGCAACTGCTCACTTTTTAACAGATGTGGTTGCTGCAACAAGTATTGCTTTTGGAACATTATTGGGAGTTACGTCATTTAGAAATAAACAGTGTAAGTTTAAATGCTTTAAATTACCAATTGCCAAGGATAAAAATGATTAAAGTTTTGGGAATGGATGTAGGATCTAAAACTGTGGGAATCGCAATGTCAACTAGTACAATTGCTCAACCAGGGCCAACAATCCGATTTACGGAATGAGAATTTGAAGAAGGAATTGAAAAGTTAACTCATTTCATTGAAGACTTTCAACCAGAAGTTTTAGTTTTTGGGTATCCAAAAAATATGGATGGAACAATTGGTGAACGTGCCGAAATGGTGGACTATTTTATTGAAGGCGTTAGAGCTTATAATCCTCAATTTAAAGATTCTCAAATTATTCGCATTGATGAACGTCGTACAACTAAAATGGCAAAATCAATTATGATTGAAGCTGGGATTAGACGTGACAAACAAAAATTAGCAAAAGATTCTTTAGCAGCACAACTAATCTTAGAACAATATTTAAATTCAATTAAAAACATTTAACTATTTTATTGTTAATGTCTTGTCAGTGTAATATAATTTTTAATAAATTAAAGGAACAAAACTATGCAAAAACACCCTCTTGTTAAACAAATATTATTTTCTAGAGAAGAAATTAAAACACGAACAGCAGAAGTTGCTAAAGAAATTGAAGACTTTTATAAAACTCAAGATTTAAAAGATAACACATTATTGCTTGTGGGACTACTAAAAGGATGTATTCCTTTTTATGCCGAGTTTATGACTAATTTCAATTTCGAATGTGATACTGATTTTATGGTTGTGTCTTCATATCGCGGAGGTACTAAAACTTCTGGAGACCCTAAAATTATGCTGGACGTTAATACTTCATTAAAAGATCGAGATATTTTAATTGTCGAAGATATTATTGATTCTGGTTATACATTAGAATACGTTAAAAATTATTTTTTAAATCGTGGAGCTAAAACAGTTCGAGTTTTAACTTTATTAGATAAACCAGAAGGACGACAAGTAGTAATTACTCCTGATTGAAGTTGTTTTACAATTGCCAATGAATTTGTTATTGGGTTTGGTTTGGATTATCAAGAACGCTTACGTAATTTACCATATGTTGGTATATGTGACACTTCAAAATTAAAAGATTGGAAATGATAAAAGGCTGAGCCTTTTTTTATTTTGAAAAATAATCACTTTTAGTAATAAAAACCCGTGATACTCGTTAAAGTAGTTTGAAGTTTGCTATAATTGTTTGAAATGAAACGAGTCACAATGGAAAATTTAGAAATTAAAAAACATCAATCAAAGCGACTAATTAAAGACCTTAATTATTTGGGAATAAATACTTGTTTAAGAGACTTAAAACAATTACCCCAATATTTAAAAATCTTTCTAATTTTTGGTGCACTAGTGTTAACATTTTTAAATTTTTATAGCTTTAAGGGTTTTGCAATTGATTTGGATAGTTTAACTGAGGCTCAACAAAAACTTCTTAATGACGTTAGTAATAATTTAGGAAGTCATTTTACTCCCATAATTAAGTATTCAAACGCTTATATTTTTGGTTCAGTAATTGGTGCTCCTTCTCAAGGATTAGCAGTTGCTACTGCAATTTTTTATTCAATGAGTGGAATTGCTGCATTTACTGGTCTCTTATCTATAGCAATGATTGTCTATGGAAAAATGTCTCAATTTTTATGAGGTTTAGTCAATGGATTCTTCTATTGTATGTTTGCATTAGTGGCAGGTTTTATTGGAGATTTCATAATGAATATTGTCTTTATTCTTGGAGCAAGTTTAGGATGATATTTGTTTAACTATAAACATAAAAAACAGTTTACAGTTCGTGGGCGATCACCTATGTATAAAATAACATTCATTTTGGCAACTGTTTTTGTTGTAGTTTTAGTTTCGTATTTATGATCATTGGCAATTCCCAAAATTTATGAAGGTACAACAGGACTAATTTATAATGAACAAATTGGCAGTGGTCAGTTATTGTTTGATGCTGTTGGTAATGGTGCCAATTTAGTGGGATATGGTTTTCAACTAATGAACGTTTCTGAACAGTTTTGAATTTGAATGTTCTTGAATATTTGAAAAACAATTCAGTATACACCAGTGTCAAGTTCAGAATGAGTTTGAACTTTGGTTATTCAGTATTCAATCTGAACAATTTTAGCTTCATTTGGGTTTTGAGAAAATCAACTTAAATACCTTGTTGTTTGACTTTTTCCATCATTGCAAAAACCTAAATTGCAATCAAACCAAACTTAACATTAACTGCACCATATTTGGTGCTTTTTCTTTACAAAAATCTTAGATAAATGAAAGAATGAGATATAATAATTTAGTATTACTTTTTATAAATGAAAGAAGAGGACTATAATTATGATTAAAAAAATCGGGGTATTAACTTCTGGTGGAGATGCACCAGGAATGAATGCCGCTGTAGCTGGAGTTGTGAAAGCGGCAAGTGCTAAAGGAATCGAAGTTTACGGAATTAAAGATGGTTATAAGGGATTAGTAAATGGCTGAATTGAAAAAATCGATGTTGATTTTGCTCAAGAGATTCTAACTCGTGGAGGAACTGCATTAGGTTCTGCAAGATTACCAGAGTTTAAAGAAGAAGCTGTTCGTCAAGTCGCTGTTGATAATCTTAAAAAAGCGGGAATTGAAGCTTTAGTTGTTTGCGGTGGTGATGGAAGTTACATGGGAGCTCAAAGATTAACAGAAATGGGAATTAACTGTGTCGGTTTACCAGGAACAATTGACAACGATATTGTTTCATCAGATTACACAATTGGATTTGATACAGCTCTAAATACAATTGTTGAAGCGATTGACCGTATCCGTGATACTATGCAATCACATAATCGTGCTGCTGTTGTTGAAGTCATGGGAAATCACTGTGGTGATCTAGCATTATATGCAGGAACTGCTACTGGGTGTGAGGTTATTTCAACTTCAGAATCACAATTAACAGAAGAAGAAATTTGTCAACAAGTTAAAGTTTTAGCAGAAGCTGGAAAAAGAAGCGTTATCGTATTAGTTTCAGAAAAACTATATGACGCAAACAAATTAGCTGAAAAAGTTGAAGCTGTTTCTGGATATGTTACTAGAGCAACAATTTTAGGTCATACTCAACGTGGAGGAATTCCTACTGCAATGGACCGTTATTTGGCAATTACATCAGCAATTTATGCCGTTGAACAACTAGCAAACGGTAATGGTGGAGTTTATGTCGGATTAGACGGAAATAAACTTGTAGCACGTGATATTGATTCAACATTGAATATGCCAAGAAAAGATAAAAGTCAGGAAATTGCGACAATTCGTTTATTAAACGCACAGTTTAAAAATAAATAATTAAATATAAAGTTTGAAAAAGAATAAATACAAGATAAAATATTATTATATTGTAATAATGGGAGAAAAAAATGAATAAAAAAGAATTAGCTAAAAGAATTAAACGTACTAAAATCATTACAACAATTGGTCCAGCAACTCATGAACCAGAACAAATTCAAGAGTTATTTGAAAATGGAATGACAACAATTCGTTTAAACTTTTCACATGGTGATCATGAAGAACAAGGTTACCGTATTGAAGGGGCAAAAGCAATTAGAAATAAAATTGGTAAACCAATTTCAATTTTATTAGATACAAAAGGACCTGAAATCCGTGTTGGTAAATTTAAAGATGGTAAACAAGAAGTTGCTGCAGGGCAAAAAATTACTATCTATACTGATAACGCTTCTTTTGCAAATAAAGAATGTGGTCAAGGGGAAATGACAGTTGCTTATGACATGTCAGTTGACTTAAAAATTGAAGATCAAATCTTAATTGATGATGGAAAATTAGAATTAAATGTAACAGCAGTTAAACCGGGAATTGTTGAAGCAGTTGCTTTCAATAGTCACACAGTTAAAACAAATAAACGTGTTAACTTACCAGGAATCGACTTTTCAATGGCATTTTTAGCTGAAAAAGACCGTAACGATATTTTATATGGTTGTGAACAAGGTGTTGATTACATCGCAGCGTCATTTGTTAACTCAGCAGCAAATGTTCAAGAAATTAGAGATATTTTAGTTGAAGGAAAACAAACAGACATCCAAGTTATTTCAAAAATTGAATCACAAGTTGGTTTAGATAATATTGATGAAATTATTGAAGCATCAGATGGAATCATGGTTGCTCGTGGAGATTTAGGATTAGAAATTCCTTACTACGACGTACCATACTGAGAAAAAATTATTATTAGAAAATGTCGTGAAGCTGGAAAAATTGTAATTGTGGCTACTCAAATGTTAGAAACAATGACAGAACACCCTTCACCAACTCGTGCTGAAGTAACTGACGTTTACTTTGCTACTGAATTAGGAGCAGATGCAACTATGTTATCAGGAGAATCAGCTGCTGGAGATTACCCATTCATTACAACAAATGTTATGGCAACAATCAACAAACGTGCTGAAGTTGAATTCTACAACAAAGGTTACTACCAAGTTCAATTAGATAATGCTCGCAAAACATCATCAGGACCACGTGCTGATATTGCTGCTGACTTAGCTGAAAGAACAAGAGACGGAAAATACAAATTTGCAATCGTTCTATCAAGAACAGGAGCATTATTGAAAGTTATTTCAAAATTCCGTCCAAACGTAGCTATCTTAGGAGTTTCAGAATCAGAAAGATTATGAACTGCATTTGGATCATGACATTCAATTTTCATGAATAAAACTGCTGATTTAATTGCTTTAGAAACAAACGATCATGATTTATCAGAAATTGCTAAGTTATGAGGAGCTGTTGCTGGAGAAAAAGTATTAGTTGTAAGAAACGCTGATATTAGAGAAATCACAGTTGCTTAATTTAAAGCTATCTTAAATTCATAAGTTTAAAACCTGATAATTATCAGGTTTTTCTTTGTCATTTTTAGAATTTCGAATGTCTTACCTTTAAACAATTTGGTAATCATATTTAAAAGAATCAACTTATAGCATTTTTATATCTTGCTTTTAAATGAACTTAATATTACAATAAAATTAACTAAATAAAAAAATAACATTTGGACACGGTTTTATGAAAGACCTTAAAGAGAGTTGACGGTTGGTGCGAGTCAAAGGGATATGATAAAATTACTACCAAACTTAGATGTTACGTGGAGGCGCGTTAAGCTCAATTAAGATGTAACCTTAAATGGTTATAAATTAGGATGGTACCGCGAACACTCGCTCCTATATTTATAGGGGCGTTTTTTATTTATTTTTAAGCAATAAAGGAGAAGAATATGAAAATTAAATTACTAGATGGGTCTTTTAAAGAATTTGATCACCCAATGTCAGTTAAAGAAATTGCTACAAGTATTGCGATTTCTTTAGGTAAAGCAACAGTTGGAGCAAAAGTAAACGGAGTTTTTGTTGCCAATGATTTTGTAATTGATAAAGACGTGAATTTAGAATTGGTAACTACTCGTAGTGAGTATTTTGAAGATTATTTGAACACTACAGCAGCATTTGTGACTGGTGTTGCAATTAGCAAGCTTTATAATGCTAAAGCAGCGCTAACTTACCATAATGAGGATGAAAAAGAATTTGCAATAACTTTTGAGGTTGAGCCAAGAATTGGGTTAGATCAACTGATTATAATTCAAAATGAAGTTAATAATATTTTAAAATCAGAAACAATCAAATCAAACAAAATTACGATAGCACAGGCTGAAAAAGAATTTGCAGATAATCCTTATCAATTACATTTAGCACAACAAGCAAATGAAAGTTTTGGATATGTACCAACTTATACATTAGGTGAAATAACAATGGTTGTAATTGGGGGAATCATTACTGACTTAAAAACTTTAAAAATTATTGAAATTCAACAATTAACAGGTTCATACTGATTGAATAATTCAGAAAATATAATGCTTCAAAGAGTTCACGGAATGTGTGCGGTTAGTCAAACAAATTTAGAAGATAAAAAATTATTAATCGAAGATCGTCGTAGTCGTGACCACCGTCTAATTAATAAACAACTAAATATTTTTGGATTTGATAATTTAGTTGGGCCAGGGCTACCGTTATGAATGCCTAATGGAACAATTATCAAAGAAGAGATTAAAGCATATTTAAAAGCCAAAGAATGAGAATATGATTATGTTCATGTGACTACTCCTGTAATTGGAACAGTTGATTTGTACCGTACATCAGGACACTGAGACCATTATGGTGAAGATATGTTTCAACCATTTAATGGAGGAAGTGGAAGCGAAGAACAATTTGTTTTACGTCCTATGAATTGTCCTCATCATATTGCAGTATACAAACAAGAACAACATTCATATCGTGATTTACCAATGCGTATTGCTGAGCATGCCATTCAACACCGTTATGAATCTTCTGGTTCATTAACCGGTTTAGAACGTGTTCGTGGAATGGAATTAACTGATTCACATATTTTTGTAAGACCAGATCAATTAGCAGTAGAGTTTAAAAATATTTACAAATTAATTAGTGAAGTTTTAGCAACATTTAAAATTGAAATTGATTATTTAAGTTTTTCATTAAGGGACCCTCAAGATAAAACAAAGTATTTCCAAGATGACAAAATGTGAAACGAGGCTGAAGCAGCTTTAGAAGCGGTACTAGATGAGTTAAATTTAGATTATAAAAAATGTATTGGTGAAGCAGCATTTTATGGACCAAAATTAGATATTCAAATCAAAACTGCCCAAAATCATGAAATAACTGTTTCAACAATTCAGTTAGACTTTTTACTACCACGTAAATTTGATGTAACCTATATTGATCAAAATCAAGAATTCCAAACTCCGATTATGATTCACCGTGGGTTGATTGGAACATATGAACGTTTTATCGCAACCTTATTAGAGCAAACTAAAGGAGTTTTACCATTATGATTAGCACCTAATCAAATTGAGATTATTCCAATTGGAGATGCTCAAAACTTTGAGTATGCTGAACAATTGCGTCAGTTATTTAAAAAAGAAATGATCAGATCACATATTGATTTAAGAGATGAACGTTTAAGCTACAAAATTCGTGATGCTCAAACTCATAAAATTCCGTTCCAACTGGTAATTGGAAATGCTGAAA
This sequence comes from Mesoplasma seiffertii ATCC 49495, assembly GCF_000518725.1. GTDB lineage: Bacteria > Bacillota_I > Bacilli_A > Mycoplasmatales > Mycoplasmataceae > Tullyiplasma > Tullyiplasma seiffertii. The sequence goes on from NZ_JAED01000007.1 coordinate 68,642, forward strand.
CCACAAATCAAACAGTTACTTTTAGACGATATGGAAGTGATCAACAAGTAACAGTCTCACAAAAAGAGTTTATTGAGTTAATTAAAAATCAAATTGCAGCTAAAAACTAGCATGAGTGAACAACAATGATTAAAGAACAACGTTATGAATTAATCTTGAACTATTTGAATGGAAAAGAAGTTGTATCCACAAACCAAATTGCTGATGATTTAAAAATTCCGTTTACAACTTTGCGAAGAGATTTAAATCATTTACATGGATCAGGTAAAATCTATAAAATGCATGGTGGGGTTATTGCAACAGCAAATCCTGATATGAATCAAGAGTACTACATTGATGAAAAGATAAAGTTAAATATCGCTGCTAAAAAAGCAATTGCTAAAAAGGCAGCAAAGCTTGTAAAGCCACAAGAAACAATTTTTATGGATGGCGGCTCAACAGTTTATTATTTTGCAAGGGAATTAAATCCGAACTTAAATTTAAAAATTATTACAAGTTCGGCAATGAATTTGCAAGTTCTCGCTGAAGCTGGTCATAAAAATATTTCGATTTTGGGAGGTACATATGATCAATTTACTGGAACAATTATTGGAGAAGAAGCGATTAAACAAATATTAGAATATAAAATTGATAAGTGTTTTATTGGAATTGATGGTTATTGTGAAGGCAAGATTTATTTACTCAACTTAAAATTTATTGAAATTAAAGAGGCATTGTTTGCAAGGTCGAAAGTTGTTTATGGCCTAGTTGATAAGTCTAAACATGGTTACAAAACTAGTTATGAATTTCCTGACTCGGAAAAAATCGTTATTATTAGCAATGCGTAAATTTAAAGAAAATTAAAAATACTACTTTTTAAAAGGAAAGTATTTTCAATTTATTTCAAAATTGTAATGGTATTATGAAGTTGAACTAATACCTCGTATTAGTGTTTTAATGACTTATAAGAGCAAATAAACTTTTAAACTAAAATATAAGCATTTATGCTTAAAAGAAAGAAAAACAAATTGGAATTGATGTAATTTCATATAATCCTTGAAGTGCAATTGATTTGGTATCAACTCATGAAGGTGTCAAAAAAAGATATGGTTTTATATTTGTTAATAGAGATGAATATGACTTTAGAGATTTAAAAAGATATAAGAAAAAAAGTTTTTATTGATACCAAAATTTAATCGAAACAAATGGAGAAAATTTATAGTATTTATTATAGTTTAAATAAACAATTAATCATTTTTAAAAACCGCAAATAAAATTTGCGGTTTTGTTTATAATTAAAATAAATGGAGAAAATATGGGAAAAATAACATTTAAAAATGATGCTGAAAGACTAGAATACGAGAAGTATGCTTACTTAAAAGGTAAACAGTATTATCATTACATTGCTCAGGAACTAAAGAATTTTGAATACAGTTGTGTGTCTTCAGCAATTCGATATGATCTTCGTCTACGTTATGTTTTATATCGCTATATTGGACTAGTTGAAGATATGCTTAAAGCAAGAATTATTGATAATCAGCTGGATAATCAGTACACTTTAAAAAACTTTTTAGAAAAAGATACCAAAACAAGTCTTAATGAAATTAATCAAATTATTATTAAAACCAATGCTAATTCTGAGTTTGAAACTAAAGAAAATTTAGAAATGATTCGTGAACTTCGTAATAAAATTGCTCATTTTACACCGCTAATTTTTGCTGCAAAAGAGGAAGTTAATCAGAAAATCAAAGCTCTATGAGCAGTGATACCGAATTCTCATCAGGAAAAGTTTTTAAAAGCCCTTAAAGCGTGTGAGCTAGAACTAGATATTCGAGACTCAAGTATTTTGATGACCTGATAAAAGATAAAATCTTACTTTCGTTTTTTGTTAACCAAAAGACGAAAGTATTTTATTTTGATGACTAGATAAGCTTTTGATAAATTGTTCAAATTTCATTGAATAAACAAAGATTAAGATGTAGTAATACTTAAAGATAAAAAAATTTCCAAATTTATTTGAAAAGTCAATAAAATTTCTATTTTTGGTTGAAAGTGGTAGAAAATGGTTTGTTTTGGAATATAATTATTTTCGAGGAGGCAGCATGATTAAGGAACAACGTTATGAACTAATTTTAGAAAAATTGTCAAATTCAATGATTCAATCGCTAGAAAAACTTTCTGCAGATTTAAATATTCCGATGACAACATTAAGACGAGATTTAACTGATCTTGAAGGTCAAGGACTAGTACTTAAATTACGAGGAGGAGCTAGAAAAGTTAGCAATAATATCGTAGTTGAAGAAAAGTTTGAAAATAAAATTGAATATAACATTGAAGAAAAATTACAATTAGCTAAAAAAGCGATCAAACTAATTAAGCCTAACGAATCGGTTTTTTTAGATACTGGATCAAGTACATTTTACATTGCTAAGTTATTAGACCCTAAATTGAATTTAACAATTGTTACGAATTCAATTTATAATGTTCAAGAGTTAGCCAAAAATGGTCACACAAATGTTTACTTATTAGGTGGAAAATTTACTAGCGCAACTGGGGCAATTTTAGGTTATGAAGCAATTGAAGCATTAGAAAAATATTTTTTTGATAAAAGTTTTTTGGGAGTCAATGCCGTTGATAAAAATTATAATATTTTCACTACTAGTTCAGAACATGCCCAAATCAAAATTGAAATTATTAAACATTCTCATAAAGCATATGGAATGGCCGATTCAAGTAAATACAACTCAAAGTCGTTTTATAAATTTGCAACCGCAAAAGAGCTTGAATTAATTAGTTAGGAGAGACACATGATATATACGATAACATTGAATCCAGCATTAGATCATATTATTGAAACAGATGGATTTAATATCGGTGAAACTAATTATTACAACAAAGATTATGTTGTTATTGGTGGTAAAGGAATTAACGTTTCAATTGTTTTAAACAATTTGAAAGCAAATGTTTTATCAACAGGATTAATGGGAAAAAGTAATCAACATCATTTCACAAATAAGTTTAAAGAAATGTTAGTCAAATCACACTTTTTCTTTTATCCTGGTGATACTAGAACAAACTTTAAAATTAAAAATTTAAAAGCTAAGCAAGAAACTGAAATTAATGGACAAGGAAGCGAAATTGATTTCAAGTTATTGACTGAACTAAAGCAATATTTATCTGCTAATTTAGACGCTGGAGATATTGTAGTTGCAGCAGGAAGTATTCCTAAGGGAACACCAATTACTATTTATCAAGAAATTGGAGAAATTGCTGCTGATAAGCAAGCACTATTTATTCTTGATACTTCAAAAGAACAAATGATTGCCGGACTAAAATCACAACCGTACTTAATTAAACCAAATATTGAAGAAATTTGTGAAATCTTAAAAATGCCGTTTAAGAAATATTCTTTTGAAGAAACTCAAACAATGGTCAAACAGTTAAGAGAATTGGGAGCCCGCAATGTTCTTGTTAGTCAAGGTTCACAAGGAAGTATCTTTTTTGGTGAAAATGGTGATACTTACAAAGTTGGAGTAGCACAAGGAACATTAGTAAACTCAGTTGGATCTGGAGACAGTATGATTGCAGGATTCACTTATGGTTTGTATAAGCAATTAGACTTAAAAACTACTTTACAGTATGGTGCAGCTGCAGGAGCAGCAACTGCGTTTACACAATGATTAGCAGACCGAAATGAAATTGAAAAACTAATTAAAGAAATTAGTGTAGAAAAACTATAGAAGGAGAAAAGAATGGAACTAAAAAATCTATTTAAAGCAAAAGCAGCGTTTTTTAATCAAGATTTAAAATCTAAAGCCGAAGTTATTGATTTTTTAACTCAGCAATTAGCTGACAAAAAAATTATTAGTGATCAAGCAGAATTTAAAAAGTTAATTTTAAAACGTGAAAGTGAAGATTCTACAGGAATTGGTGATGGAATTGGATTACCCCATGCGATCACTGGTGTTGTTAAAGAACCAACAATTGCTTTTATGTCATTACAAAATCCAATTGAATGAGGGAGTTTAGATGGTAAACCTGTTGATTTAATCTTCATGATTGCAACAAATGATGAAGGTGGTGGAGACCACTTAGCAGCATTGTCACAATTATCAACTTTTTTAATGAAAGCAGAATTACAAGCTAACTTTAGAAAGGCAAAAACATTTCCGACTTTTGTTAAAAACTTTAATGTTGAAGAAACTTCAAAGACTAATGCAAAATCTGAAAATGGTTTTTATGATGTGATTGGAATTACAGCATGTCCAACAGGAATTGCCCACACTTATATGTCAGCTGAAAAGTTAACTGAATATGCTCAAGAATTGGGAATGACTGTTAAAATTGAAACTCAAGGCCGTCGTGGAACTGAAGATAAATTATCTCAAGATGAAGTTGATAATGCTAAAGTTATTATTTTGGCACATGATAAAGCAATTCAAGGAATGGGAAGATTTGCTGGTAAAAAAGTAATCGATACATCAACAAAAGATGCAATTTATAATGGTAAAGAATTAATTACAAACTTTGAAGCAAAAGCTGTCGAAGCTAAAGGTGGTTCTAACAATGATGAGGAAACTGGAGAGTTTTCTTTAAAGAAATTTAAAGACTTTAAGGGTAATGTACTAGCTGGAGTATCAAGAATGTTACCATTTGTAGTTGCAGGTGGAATTATCTTGGGAATTGGATTCTTAATCGACTTTATCGCTGGTAACTCAGGAATAAAAGGGCAAGAAGGTTTATTTGGTACAATTAATCCAGTTGCTGGATGATTTTCAGCTATTGGTAAAACATCAATGATGATGATGGTTCCAATTATGGCTGGGTATATTGCATATACAATTGTTGGTCCACAAGGATTAATGCCTGGACTTGTCGCTGGTTTACTAGCCGATGGTACTGGTGGATTTGTTTATGGAAATGACAAAGGAGTTGGTGGATGAACATCAATGTGATCTAAATTATTCCCAAAAGAGATTCCTATGACATCAGGATTTATTGGTGGAATTGCAGGAGCTTTCATAGCTGCAATTATTGTGTTTGGATTAACTAAAGGATTTTCAAAATTCACTAAGGGATTCCAAGGGGTTAGAGATATTGTTCTAATTCCGTTGTTATCATTATTATTTACAGCGTTTGCAATGTTTGTTGTCAACATTCCTTTGGGATACACAATGTACGGTATTCAACAAGGATTACAATGAATGGCAACTCACAACTTACTAATTTTATTGGGAGCAATTATTGGTCTTATGATGTGTGTTGATATGGGTGGACCAATCAACAAAATTGCTTATGTGTTAGGTACAATGTCAGTGGGAGGAAACTTAGGTAATGATCCAATGATTACCAACATTATGGCTGCATCAATGGCAGCAGGAATGATTCCGCCACTGGGAATTGCATTGTCAACTGTTATATTTAGAAGAGCATGAACTGCAAAAGAAAGAGATGCTGCTAAGGCGAACTGATTAATGGGAGCATTCTTTATCACTGAAGGAGCTATCCCATTCATGATATCAGACTTTAAAAGGGTTTCAGCATCAGCAATGTTAGGTGGAACAGTTACTGGATTACTAGTTGGAGCATTCCAAATTACATTAAAAGCTCCTCATGGAGGAATCGCGGTATTCCCATTATTGGATTCAGAACTATTCAATTCACCAGGGATGATCAAAGGTATGGGGATAACTCTATATATTTTATCTGTATTAATTGGAGTTATAATTATGGCTTTAGTTTTAGGATTCTGAAAATCTGCAGATATGAAAAAAGGGAAATTAGTAGTTGAATCAGGGCTAGTTGCAAAAACTAATAAAAAAGTGGCAGCAACTGCTTAATATGTACTAAGTTCGTAAACAGAGAAAATTTATAAATACATCATCTAATTAATGATGTATTTTTTTCTAATAATTTGGTTAAAAGATTTTTTCAAAAAATACAATTTTTTCTCATTTTGAAACATTTTTATAAGTTTTTATGAGTAAATATATTGTATGTATATTAGAAAGTAAGAAACAATATTAGAATGAAAATGAGAATGAAAAAGACATGAGCTGCGCTAGCAGCAATAGGTGTAACAGTATTAACTGTTGCGGTGGTTGTTGCATGTGCTGCGACAGATAAACTAAAAAAAGTTGACATTGAAGAATTTAAAGCAAAAGTGGAAATCGAAACAAATCAAAAACATGAATTTATTAATGAAGCAATTGACGAAATTAAGGCAATTGCTTTGCCAGAAGGAATTGATAAAATAGAAATTTCTACAAATGGTAATGATATAAAAATAGTTTTTTTCGCCAAGCAAGGTTATAAAGAACCATGTTCAATTGTCATAACATTTGAACCCATTAAAACACCAAAGATTAAAATTACTACTGAAGAAATTCAAAATAACGCTGATCTTAAAGCAATTTCAAATTTAGATAATTTACAAGCTGTTAATGAAAAATTAGCATCAATTAAAATTACTGGAGTTGATAGTTTGGCTGCAACTGCTAGTGATGGATCTGCAACTGATGTAACAGTTACAATAACAATTAACGAAGAAACTCATATTTTAGAAGGTGATTCAACATTTGTGATTACTGGAGCAATTAAAACACCAAAAGTTAAAATTACTACTGAAGAAATTAAAAAAGCTGTGGG
>NZ_JAED01000008.1 GCF_000518725.1 Mesoplasma seiffertii ATCC 49495
AATTAACGAAGAAACTCATATTTTAGAAGGTGATTCAACATTTGTGATTACTGGAGCAATTAAAGCACCAAAAACTAAAATTACTACTGAGGAAATTCAAAATAACGCTAATGTTAAAGCAATTTCAAATTTAGATAATTTACAAGCTGTTAATGAAAAATTAGCATCAATTAAAATTACTGGAGTTGATAGTTTGGCTGCAACTGCTATTGATGGGTCTGCAACTGATGTAACAGTTACAATAACAATTAACGAAGAAACTCATACCTTAGTTGGAGCAAACACTTTTAGAATTGAGCAAGCTATCAAAGATGATTTTGTAGATCAGCGAACAATATACAAAAATTTTCAGTTAGAAGAACGAACTACTTTTGCGAAAAACTTAGCAGAAGTAGAAGATATTTATCAGATTGTAAAAATTGGATTTTTTAAAAATGATAAAGGAGAAGTACAAGTTCCTAGAATGCCTCATAACATTGGAATTATGTCGGAAGAATTAAAGTTGCCGTCAGAAGTTACAAGCTTAGAAAGCATGTTTGAGGGTTATACGGGTGATTTTAGTGGTCTCACAGCCATAATTGCAAACTGAGATGTATCAAATATAACTAATATGAGTCATATGTTTCATGGAGCTGAAGAGTTTAATGGAGATATTTCCATGTGAGATGTATCAAAGGTAACTAACATGAGTTATATGTTTGCTGGAGCCAAATATTTTGATCGAGATATTTCCAAGTGAGATGTATCAAATGTAACTGACATAAGTTATATGTTTGCTGGAGCAACAATATTTAATCAAAATTTATCTAACTGAACTTTTTCAAATAATGTAAATCATGAAAATTTTGATCATTTAACTGAAGGTTGAAAAATAGAAAATAAACCAAAATTTATATAATAATTATCATAGATATTTATATTTGACAACAATATATTTTTATAATAAAAAACAAAAACATAGCAAAATGAACCCAAAAAGTAAGTACAAGTAAGATGCCTGTGCATTTCTTTTAAAAGGGTTCATTTTTATTTTTTGTCCAAATTATTTGTTTTAAAAAATATTTCAAAAAGAATTCAAAAAACAAACTCTTGGAAAATATTCCAATATTTTAATAAAAATGTAAAATATTATTATATTTTTAAACACTTAAGGAGTCTTATGAAAATTCAATTTGAGAAAAATTTTTGATGAGGTACAGCGATTTCTGGTCCTCAATCAGAAGGAATATTTGCCAAAAGCAATTTAAATATTATGGATTATTGATATCAACAAAGTCCTGAAGATTTTCATAATCAAATGGGCCCAGAAATTGCAAGCGACATGTATCATCACTATAATAGCGACATTAAAATAATGCAAGAATTAAATTTAAATAGTTATCGAACTTCAATTCAATGAACACGCTTAATAAAGAATATAAAGACTGGAGAAATAGATCAAGAGGGATACCAATTTTATCGTGCTTATTTTCAAAAATTGCATGATGCAAATATCAAAACTATTGTTAATTTATATCATTTTGACATGCCAATTGAGTTAGAAAATATTGGTGGATGAACTAATAAAGAAGTTGTCGATTTATATGTTAAATATGCCCAAATTGCCTTTGAGTGTTTTGGAGATATTGTTGATTATTGGGCCACTTTTAATGAACCAGTTGTACCAATCGAAGGTTGTTATTTATATCAATGGTATTATCCAAAAATTGTGGATTTTCAAAAAGGAATACAAGCAGGTTTTAATACTATTGTTGCTCATGCAAAAACTGTTAACCTTTTTCATAAAATGTTTAAACATAATCCCAATAAGAAAATTACGGTGATCTTAAATTTAACGCCAGCCTATCCCAAAGACCAGCAAGCAGAAAATGTTGAAGCTGCTGAAATTAGAGATTTACTGTTTAATAAAGCATTTTTGGATACGATGGTTCTTGGGACTTTTCCTGATAAGCTAGTTGAACTTTTAAAACAAGAAAATATCCTTCCTTTTTATACAACAGATGAAATTGAAGCTGTTAAAGATGCCCGAATTGACTTTTTAGGAGTTAACTATTATCAGCCAAGCCGAATTCAAGCTCGAACTATTCCTTGGAATAATAATGATCCAATAATGCCTGCAAAATGGTTTGAAAATTATCAATGACCCGAACGTCGTATTAATCCTTATCGTGGTTGAGAAATTCATCCCCAAACACTTTATGAAATTGGGATTAATATTAAAAATAACTACAATAATATTCCGTGAATTGTTTCTGAAAATGGAATGGGAGTTGAAGACGAACTTCGTTACCAAGATTCTAATGGTCAAATTAATGATAATTATCGTATTGATTTTATTAAGGAACACTTGTATTGATTGAATCAAGCAATCAAACAGGGCAGCAATTGTTTTGGTTATCAGTTATGAACATTTGTCGATTGTTGAAGTTGAGCTAATTCTTACAAAAATCGTTATGGAATTGTAAGTTTAGATTTAGAAACTCAAACACGAACAATTAAAAAGTCTGGGTATTGGTTTAAAGAAATTATTGAAAATAACAATGTTATAGAAATTGAAGAAGGCTTAATAAAATAAAAGCAACCTTTATAAAAAGATTGCCAAAAGAATTAATATTAAGCCAATTAAGAAACAACCTAAAAAGGTTCAAATCAAAAGTGGTTTTTTTCAGTATAAGACACGTTGTTTTTGTTTGTCGACAAATCTAACTACTCCTCAAACGAAAAACGGAATAACAAAGAAAAATCCGGCAACTGATGCTAATATCATTGGTAAGTCCATTTATTAAACACTCCTATCATAATTAGTATATAAAGAAAAACTAAAAAGAGGTATATAAAAATGAAAACAAATAATAATCAAAGAGACTTTATCTTTTCTTGCTCGACAAATTCTTTTCAAATTGAAGGGGGTAGAAATTTAGGGGGTCGCACTGATTCAATTTGAGATGAGTTTACTAAACGTAACTTCGTAATTCCACCAGCCAATGTAGCTGCTAGAGAAATTAATTCGATTGAAATTGCTGCAGACTTTTTTCATAAATATAAGACTGATGCCAAAATTATGAATAATCTAGGATTAAATGGGTTTGTCTATAATATGGATTGAACACGTATTTTTCCCAAAAATGAAAGCTATATAAATCCAGAAGGAATCAAATGACATGTAGACATGTTTCAAACTATGGTCGATAATGGTATCCAACCAATTCCAATTATATTTCATTGAGATACACCGCTTTGAGCTCAAATTCAAGGCGGATGAGAAAATCCTGATATTTTAAAATGATTTCGTAATTACTGCCAAGTCATATTTGAACATTTAGGAAAGTTTACCGATCTTTGATATGTTAATGATGAAAACTCGACTTTCACATTACAGGGTTATTTGTCAGATTATTTACCACCAGCTCGAAATGATAAAACTGCTTTTGCTAAGGCAATTCACAACCTAAATATGGCAGCTGCAATTGCTAAACAAGAATTTGAGATTGCTAAAGAAAAGGGATTTATTGCAAAAACTGGAATGCTAGGAATTGATCATGATTGAACTCCAGCGATTCCTTATGACCAAACTGACAACAAAGATCTTGAAGCTTGCAGAATTTACAACCAATGATTTTTGGACTTTTGATTAGACCCTAACATGAAGGGAACATATCCTCAAATATTTATGGATTGATTGACTGATAATAAAATTGAAATGATAATCCCGCAAACAGATTTAGAATTTTTAAAAGCCAATACCTTAGATTTCATTGGATGAAATTATTATCGTCCTTGCTATGTTGCTGATTTTAATAAAGTCATTGATTCACAAGAGTTAATTAAACCATCTGAAGAATTCTTTGTTAAGGATTTTAAAATTGTTTATCCAAAAGCAAATGTTCGCTACACAGATTGAAAATGAGTAGTTGATCCTCAAATGTTAGAGCCGGGGGCTAAAGTTTTATTTGAGCGTTATCAAAAACCATTAATGATTGTCGAAAATGGGATGGGCGCTTTTGATGATAAATCACAAGAAATGATTTTAGATGTTGAAAGAATTGAATATTTAAAAGAGCATTTACATGCTGTTTTGCAAGCAAAGGCTAACGGAGTTGATTTTATTGGGTATTCAATGTGAACTTATTGTGATATTTTTTCTCCTTCAGGAGGATATCGTAAAGATTATGGGCTAGTGTCGGTTGACTTTAATTCTCCAATTCGTGAGCGCAAACCTAAACTTAGCTATGTATGATACAAACAAGTAATCAGTAGTGATGGTACTGACCTATCAATTAATCTTGAAAAGTTAACAAATGGTTTACAAACTGAACTTAGAAATTGAGATTTGCATAAAAAGTAATAAAATTATAAGTAGAAAGTTAAATAGTTAACAATAGAGAAGGTGTCAAATGGCAAAAGAATTAAAACCGGTAATTATTTCTGATCCAATAGAAGTTGCAGAGCTTGAAAAACACTTTGCAGAGCAAGCCGCTAAAATTGCTACAAAAGTTTATACTTCAGTCACTGAAGAAAGACTTCGTGTCAATAAGATTATTAAAACTAAAAAAATTAAAGCACCAGTTGAAGAAGTTTTTCGAACAATTATTACTAATTCAACTCATAATTTACATCCTAATTTGAATTATGAAGATTTGCAAGCAGGAGCTTTTTATCGAGCAAGTGGAAAAATTAATAAATTGCCATTTAAGATTACAAAGTTTGTCGAAAACGAAGAAATGGCAATTAAATGATATGCCAAAGATCAAGAGTTTATTAAAACATTAGTTTTTACACCGAACAAATCTAATACAGTAACCAAAATTAGATATTCTGATATTTCAACGGGAATGGTCTCAATTTTAGGATATTTTGAAAAACATATTCGTAACTTGTATACCAAACGTCAAGTGATTGCATTTCAAGTTCAATGCAAGCAAGCAGAAATTGATTTAGGTCTTTTAAGTCCCTTACAAGTAGAAAAAGCTAACAAAACAATTGCGAGAATGTTGAAGTACTCAAAAGAAGCTTATTAGTAAATTCAATATGACAAATAAAAAAGTTTAACCTTATCGTGGTTAAACTTTTTTTGTTATAAAATAACTCCTAAAATTACAAAAATAATCATTACAACTGAGCAAATAATTGAACCAAAAACATAAATTCAATTTTTGTATGTTACATATTTATGAAAGTAACGTTCCAAGATTTCAATAACAAAGAAGGTCACTATAAAACAAACAACAGGTATAAAGGCAAAATAAATAATTGAGTTCATCGTATATTTCTCGCTGCTCCTATTCTTTTATATTACAACAAAATTTGACAAACTCCAAACTTTGATTTTTGAAAATATTTTTTATATAAAAATAGTGTAGTAAGAAGTTACTATGCCAATTTTGAGAGAACTAAAGCAAAGATTTTAAATCTTAATTTAAAAGAATAGATAAATCAGAAATTACGTCAAATAAAAGAAAGGAGAAAATATGTCGAAAACTGTTACACCGAATAATAGTCATCCAAGAGCAAACAAAGAAGCTCAGTCATGGTTTAAAAAAGCAGTTATTCCTGCAGTTACTAAAATGGGTAACCAACGACACTTAGGGGCCATTCGTGATGCCTTTGGAACCATGATTCCCTTAATCATTGCTGGTTCAATTGGAATTTTAGTTAACGCCATTATTTTTGGTGGAGCTGGATCAGGATATGTTTCTGTTTTGGGGTTAATTGCAAAAGCATTCAATGGAGACATGTCATGAGCAAAAGTTGGTTCAGATTTGATTGGTAACTTGGATACTGGTTGAGGTCAAACATCTCGCATTATGGGATTTGCATTTGGGTCAATCAGTACTGTAACTATGGGAATGATGTCAATCTGATTTTCATTCTTGTTTGGATACTATATCGCAGTTAGTCGTGGCTTTTCAAATCCAATTATTGCTGGAATGATATCAACAGGATCATTTATTTTAATTGGAATGGGAGAAGTTACTTTCTTCATGGATGCAAAAGGTTTAATTGTAGCGATAATTTTTGGGTTGTTGGCAACTGAACTATTTATTAAATTATCGTCAGTAAGAGCCTTAAATCTAAAACTCCCTGATGGAGTACCCCCAGCAGTTGGAAAATCATTTGCAGTATTTTTACCAGTCGTGATTACTTTTGCTGTAATTGCTGGAATTAACATTATCGTATTTGCCCCAGCAATCGTCTTAAAAGATTTATATGTATCAGTAGGAAAATATCAATCAATTACCGGAGACGAAGTTAATAAATTGCTTGCAGCAATAAGAGAAGCAAATATAGGTCTTCCAGGATTTGAAAATTATGGAGACTTATTAGCAAAATTACAAGCAGCTGCTATTGATAACCAAACATTTAAAGGCTTTGTTGAAGGGTTATCTGCTAGTGATAAGTCAGTAGTTGCTTCATTTATTGCAATCATTAATGGAACCACAAGCTTAGGAAATAATGCTGGAAACATTGTACAAATTGCTGATTCATCAAATATTAAATTAACTCTTGTAAATGATCAGTTGATTGTCTCATTAAGTTGACAAGCAATTTCGTTAACTTACCAACAATTTGGAATGGGGGCAGCGATCTACAAATTCGTCTCAAGTTGATTTATCAGCTTTGCCACAGGAGATGGAGCACTAGGATTAGCAATTGTCTTTGTGCTATTCGTAGGAATTTTCTGATTCTTTGGAATTCATGGATCAAACTTAATGGCAGGAGTTTTTGAACCAATATTCTTAATGGTGTTAGGAATTAATATGGCAATCATTGCCGAAACAGGAAGTTATGAAGTTGCTGCTGCAACAGGGTCAATGGGAGTATTCACAAAACCGTTCTTTGATGCTTATATGTATGTTGGAGGGTCTGGGTCAACTTTAGGATTATTGACAATGACTTTAGTATTTTCTAAACGTCAAGAACTTAAAGAAGTTGCTAAATATGCCACACCAGCGGGAGTATTCCAAATTAATGAACCAGCAATTTTTGGATATCCAATTATTTTAAATCCAGTTTATGCAATTCCATTTATTTTTGCACCAATTGCAAACTTAATGGTTGGATGAATCTTTTCTCCAGCAGTACTAGGATTTGTTAATTATTCAACCGTAGCTGCGCCATGAACAACACCTTGATTCTTAACTGCCGTAATTACATCATTAGATATTCGAGCACTAATTCCAGCAATTATTGTGTTTGGAATGGATATGCTAATTTATCTACCATTTGTGTTATTAGACAATAAGTTATATTTCAAAAAACTAAAGCTTAATAATCCTCAACAATATGAAAACGAAATGAAATATTTCAATGATCCAGAATATCGTTTTAATTATGATACAAACCGTAAAGTAGCAGCCTTAAAAAATAAAGGTGATTTGGCAATTGCAGATGCCATGGAGCTTAACGAGTTTTGAAAAAAACGTATGACCGATGTTAAGAAATTGGAAATTCGTACCAAAGAAATTATGGAGAAAGCTTTAGCTAAACAACAACGCTATAATCAGAAAGCTCAAATTTTGCAAGACAAGCGCGAGCAAAAAGCTCAGACTTTGCAGTCTAAATGATCAGGACAAAAGCAAAAAGCAAATAAATAATAAAAATATTTTAATCATTTATAGCATTTTTTAGGCATAAACTGCTTAAAAAGCACCAAAAACCTATCGAAAAGAAAATTTTCCAAAATTTTGGAAAATTTTCTTTTATAATGTAATTGTAGTAGAAAAAATTATTTACTATGCAAAATTTAGAGAGAGGTTTCCAGTATATGAAAAAAATATTGTTAGTTTGTTCTGCGGGAATGTCAACTAGTATGTTAGTTAAAAAAATGAACGATTACGCAAGTTTAAACGAGTTGGATTACGAAATTAAGGCAATGGGAATGGCAGAAGCCAAACCACAAATTGATCAATGAGATGTTATTATGGTTGGCCCTCAAGTAAGTTATGTGTTAAATGATTTAAAATCGTTAACCGAAAAACCAGTTGAAGTGATTCCTTCAACTATTTATGCACTAGCAAAAGGTGCTGATGCTATTAAAATGGCACAAAGACTGTTAGGAGAATAAAATGGATATAAACTTTGAAGAAATATCTTTTCAAATTATTGCATATGCGGGAGAAGCAAAAGGCCATGCAATGCAAGCAATTTTTGAGGCTAAAAAAAGTAACTTTGCTGAGGCTGAAAAATGCTTAGAAAAGTCTGAAGAAAGCATGATTTTAGCTGAAAGGGCGCACATGGATGTTGTTTCAGCTGAAGCTAATGGAAAAGAATTTAGAATTCCTGTTTTATTCATGCATGCTGAAGATCAATTGCTATCAACCCAAACAATAATGTTGATGGCAAAAGAATTTATTGATTTATACAAATTAATTAAATAGTATTTAAAAATTTAAATATAAAAGAAAGGAGATTAATATGTCCGAAAAATTTATGCCCTCTAGCCGAGGGAAAACCGGAACCAAGAAGGTTAACGAATGATTTAAAGAGTCGTTAATTCCTTCAATTGGTAAAATGGGTAACCAAAGACACTTGGGTGCTATTCGTGATTCATTTGGAACCATGATACCGTTAATCATTGCCGGTTCAATCGGAGTATTAGTTAATGCCATCATTTTTGGTGGAGCTGGATCAGGATATGTTTCTGTTTTGGGTTTAATTGCAAAAGCAGTTAATCCCGATATGTCATGAGAAAGTATTGGTTCAAATTTAATAGGTAATTTAGAAACTGGTTGAGGTCAAACATCTCGTATTATGGGATTTGCATTTGGGTCAATTAGTACTGTTACAGTAGGAATGATGTCAATTTGATTTTCATTCCTGTTTGGATACTATATTGCAGTTAGTCGTGGATTTTCAAATCCGATTATTGCCGGAATGGTATCAACAGCATCATTTATTTTAGCAGGAATGGGAGAAATCACTTTCTTCATGGATGCTAAAGGATTGATTACAGCGATAATTTTTGGACTAATATCAACTGAGTTATTTATTAAATTATCGTCTGTTAGAGCTTTAAATATTAAGCTACCTGATGGAGTACCACCAGCAGTTGGAAAATCGTTTGCTGTATTTTTACCAGTCGTGATTACTTTTGCTGTAATTGCTGGAATTAATATTATCGTATTTGCTCCAGCAATTGTCTTAAAAGATTTATATGTTCAAACTGGTAAATTTCAAACAATTACAGGAGATGATGTTAATAAACTTTTAGAAGCAATAAGAAATGCAAACATTGCGATTCCAGAATTTGAAAAATATGCTGACTTGCTAGCTAAATTACAAGCATCAGCTATTGATGCCAACAGTTTTAAAGCCTTTATTGAAGGTTTAAATGGAACTGACAAGTCTGTAGTAGCATCATTTATTGCAATTGTTAATGGAAGCACAAGTTTGGGAAATGCAGCTGGAAATATTGTTCAAATTGCTAGCTCATCAAACATTAAATTAACTCTTGTAAATGATCAGTTAATTGTGTCATTAAGCTGACAAGCAATTCAATTAACTTACCAACAATTTGGAATGGGAGCAGCGATTTATCAATTTATAACTAGTTGATTTATTACATTTGCTACCGGAGATGGAGCACTAGGATTAGCAATTGTCTTTGTGTTATTCGTAGGAATTTTCTGATTCTTTGGAATCCACGGATCAAATTTAATGGCAGGTATTTTTGAGCCAATCTTCTGAATGGTGTTAGGAATTAACTCTGCAATTGTTGCGCAAGCAGGAAGCTATGAAATTGCTGCAGCAACAGGTTCAATGGGAGTATTTACAAAACCATTCTTTGACGCTTATATGTATGTTGGAGGTTCAGGGGCAACTTTGGGGTTACTAACTATGACATTAGCATTTTCTAAACGTCAAGAGTTAAAAGAAGTTGCTAAATATGCGACACCAGCAGGAGTATTTCAAATTAATGAACCAGCAATTTTTGGATATCCAATTATCTTAAATCCAGTTTATGCAATTCCATTTATTTTTGCACCAATTGCAAACTTAATGGTTGGATGAATCTTTTCTCCAGCAGTACTAGGATTTGTTAATTATTCAACAGTAGCTGCACCATGAACCGCACCTTGATTTGTAACAGCAGTAATTACATCATTAGATATTCGAGCTTTAATTCCAGCAATTATTGTCTTTGGATTAGATATGTTGATTTACTTGCCGTTTGTATTATTAGACAACAAATTATATTTCAAAAAATTAAAGTTAAATAATCCTGACCAATATGACGTGGAAATGAAATACTTTAATGATCCGGAATATCGTTTTAATTATGATACAAATCGTAAAGTTGAAGGTTTAAAAAATAAAGGAGAATTAGCTATTGCTGATGCAATGGAAATTAATGCCTTTTGAAAAAAACGTATGACTGATGCGGAAAAATTAGAAATGCGTAAGCAAGAATCAATGAATAAAGCTTTAGAAAAACAAAAAATTTACAATGAAAAAGCTCAAGCTTTAGAAAAAAAACGTGCGCTAAAAGCGCAAATGCTTAAACCAAAATGAGATGAGCATAAAGCTAAGAAAGCCAACAAAAATTAAGTTTAATAACTAGTATGGAAAGCACGTTAGTGCTTTTTATAATTGAAAGGGAACAAAATGCAAAGAAAAAGAATAGGAATCAGTATTTATCCAGAAAAGGCTCCACTTGAAGAAACTTTGAAGTATTTGAAAACTGCACGTGATTTGGGATACGAAATGGTTTTTGTAAGTTTTATTCATTTACAAAAACATCAACAAGCTGAAATTGCAGTTGTAAAGCAAGCAATAAAATATGCCAACGAATTAAACTTTTATATCATTGCCGATTTTCATTATCCTTCATTAGAAATGCTAGAAATTCCGATTGATGATTTTAAATTAATTTATGAAATGGGAATTTCTTGTGTAAGATTTGATTCACCAGCATTGCCAAAAGAATTAGCTGATTTAACCCATAATGAGTATGGAATTGATATTCAATTAAATATGAGTAATAATGATCATTTAATTACTAATGTTTTGGATTATCAACCGGTTTTAACTAGACTTAACGGATGTCATAATTTTTATCCTCAGAAACATACTGGATTACCTTTCGACTTTTTCCGAGAAGCTAATAAAAAGTATGTGACTAAAAATTTGGAAACATCAGCATTTATTGGTTCACACTTCGGAAATCAAGGTCCAGCAGGGGTTAATCATGAGTTGGTAACAATTGAGGCTTTACGTTATTTACCTTGTTCAACTCAGGCTAAATATTTGTTTTATACTAATGAAATTAACAATGTGTTGTTTGGGAATGCTTTTGCTACTCAGACTGAACTAGAAGAGTTAGTGAAAGTTAATCGTGATGAGATTACTTTGAAAATTCAGTTACAGCCAGACATAACTGACGAGGAAATGACAATTTTAAAATGAAAAAAACATTTCCGAAGAGGGGATATTACTGAAGCATTTATTCGTTCAACAATGACAAGAGTCATTTATAAAGACCTAGAAATTTTAAGTAAAAAAGGGCCCGAAACTTTTAATCGTGGAGATGTTATAGTTGTTAATAAAAATGGAAATAGCTATAAAGGAGAGTTACATATAATTCTTATTGATAATTTTAAAGTTGATAATAATGAGTATAATCTAGTAGGAAAAATTGATCAAAGTGAACTAATGCTTTTAGATTATGTTAAACCGTGAGCACACTTTAGATTTGAATAAAAAAGACTAGTTCAAAAGATTTTAAAAAAAATAACTAGAACACATACTATTTGCAAATTCTTAAAATAGTAAAACCTTCTTTGTAGAATAAAGTAGAATCAACAATTAACAAAAAAATATGCTTTTATTAGCATATTTTTTTATCAATCATTTAGTAATATGATGCTCTCTTTAGAATAATTAAATATTTCCAAACTTTAACTTAAAATTTAACTCTTTGGATCAACTTTAAACATACAAAGTTGGATATCAAAATTCCTGAAATAGATAGTGGGATGTTCAAGAACTGTTGTCATTGATTATTGATAATTCAGTATGGTGAAGCTAACCCAGAAAAAAAGTGAATAAAGAATAAATTTAGTTCCTAACGGTAATTGAGTAATTTTTTCAGAACTTAGACCACTTGAAAATCTTAAGGATACTAAAATGACACCCAGTACAATAAAAGTTACAATTCAGTTAAAAAAGAGTTGATGGTGACTAAGCAAACAACTACAAAAAACTTGCAATCAATAAAGAGTTAACAACAATATTAAAAACTAAAAAAACATAAGAACTTTTAAAAATATTTAAAACTAGTTAGGAATTTGCATCTACATAACTTAAAGAGATATTAGTCAAAATATAAAGTAGTAGAAGTCTTCCTATTGATGTGGAAATTACAAAACTTAATCAGTTAGTTTTTCAGTTTATTTGATTACATTCCAGATCTTTGAATTATGTTTTAATACTTGTATTAAAACCACCTCCTAAATAATTTTCATAATAAATATCAACAAGAGCAAAAAAATCAAGATAAGTTTGCAAAAATTTGCAAACTTATCTTTTTTTTTTTTTTTTGTCGGAGTAAAATTGAATCTATGAAAGTTGAGAATAAAAGAATGAAAAATTTTATGAAAGAAAAGGTTACTATAAGTTTGTACTTATTTTTTGCAATAGTGCCGCTTTTTTGTGTAACTTTAGACTTATTTTTGTCTACAATTTTACCAGATTCTGAGTATGGTAATATGGTTAATAATTTTGACTTTTCGATTATAAATCAGATTATTTACTTTTCTGTTTGATCAGCACTTATAACATCAGTTTGAGGGATTTGTATGTCAATTGAATACTTTAACCATAAAATGCCAAACTGAGTTAAATCACGAGATACTTTTACAATGGTAGCAGTATTTAACTTTATAGTCTTTATAGTTTATATGTCGGGAATGATTGCTTCTATGGACAACATTGTTGGATTTAATACTTGGTATAAAATATTAAAGTCAGTTTTAGAGCATTTTATCGCCCCACCAATTTTGTTTTTGTTTTATTTTTTGCAAAAAACTGAGCGTAGAAATATTAAAGACTATTCTGTTAAGAATGGTTTAAAAACAATGATAATTCCAACTATTTATGTTATCTTTGTAACAATTCGTTGTGTAATGATTCATACGTTTATTGATAATATTGATAATGCCTTTACGCCATTTCCATATGATCAAATTGATCCTTATACTAAGCCAATGTATCTCGTAATTCCTGGAACAATTGCTCTGATTGTTGTTCCTTATCTTTTGGGAATTGGTTTCAATTATTTAGCAAACATTAATAAATGAAAGCCAATCCCGATGATAAGTAGCTTAGATATGTCATAAATACTTAGGAAACACTTGAAATAAGATAAACCAAAGATTAAAACTAACAATTATGTGGTTTTGAAACATTTTAGTATATATGCAGAACATCTCTTCAAAAAATGAGATGTTTTTTAGTTCTATAATGGCCTTAGTAGTCGATTTCTTGGTACTCTTTTAATCCCAAGAAGATGAAGAATATAGATCCCAAAATGGAAAAAGGAATATTCAAATATTGTTGTCACTGATTTGTGATAATTCAGTACGGTGATGTTACTCCAATGAAAGGAAAGTATCGTAAAATTGTTAAAAAAAGACCTGAAGAGCTGGTTATTGGGAGAGTAGCTGTACCCATATTACTTATAAAAATTAAACTACCACCCAAAATATTCATTATTAAATACTGAAATGAAAATGCGTTTATAGATCACAAAAAAAATCATGTAATAAATGTGGCTATAAAAAATGAATTAATCAAAATGTTGAAAATAAGGAGTATTAATTCTTTTACCAAAAATGTTTTGAAAGCATATGTAGTAACGACAATTACAAAAAATAATAGCATTCGAGAAAAAATGTAGGACATTAAAAAGTAGATATTCCCCAAGTACAGGCTTCTTTTTGTCAAAGAAGATAAAAGCATAATTTGGGCTCTTTTTTTTCTTATCTCTTTTATAAAAAGTCTATTTATCATAAATGAAGTTTCAAAGAAAAGAAAAAGTCACAAGATTAGGAATAGGGAGACTGAAATATCAATCGACGCTTCCTTCGCCTCTGCTGTTTCGTTTTCCTGTATAAATCCATTAGATAATATACAAACAACTAAGTAAAATGAACTAAGACACGTAATAATAATATAGAGCAGTCAATGCCTTTTTCAAGCAATCTTAAAAGCAATTAAAAAATTTAATCTAGATAGCATCATTTTTCAGCGGTTCCTTTCTAAAGATGTCAGCATATACTTTTTTTAAATTAGTGGATGAATCTATACTTCTTTGCAGCAAAATGGAGTTATCTTTAATGATTACTACAGAATCACAAATCTCGGAAATTTGTTCCACCAGATGAGTACAATATATAACTGTTTTATTTTGCAATTTTTGCTTGACATAGTTTAAGAAAACAATTTGCATTAAAGGATCCAATCCATTAGTTGGCTCATCAAAAATGTAGCAATCTTTTTCAAAACCTAATGCAATACAAATTTTAAGTTTTTGCTTCATCCCAGTCGATAATTTAGCTATTTTAGTTTTTTGATTCAAATCAAATTCAAAAATAGTAGATAGTTCAGCCAAATTATTTTCTTGATTCTTGTTAAGCTGCCTACAAATTCAAATAAAGTCCTTGACTGACATTCAATCTGGCAAATTATTTTCAGTGGATATATAACCCACGTTATTTAAATTGAAATGAACATCTTGATTAGAAGAATTGTTCAATAAAACTTCGCCCTTATCAGGTACCAAAAAACCTAAAATAAGATTAATTAGAGTAGTTTTGCCAGCACCATTGGGACCTAATATGCCAAGCTTTTGCTGATTATAAATTGTTAGATTAATATTTCTTATCCCTGCTGTTTTATTAAACATTTTTGTTAGATTTTTAGCTTCTATTTTCATATTGTCCTCCTCAAGTAATTATTCAAAAAGAACTTTCAAAAAGCAATTTTTTTGAATGTTAGTTGTATTCATTTTACGAATATAAATTCAAACTACGATAAATTTTCAAAATATGTATTTGAAATAGGAATGATGAATAAGATATATTAAAATATATTATGAAATCGAGGTTGAAATGGAAAAAGTTTTATTAATTACTATTATTATTTTGCTAGTTGCTTGTGTGGGAATTTTATTAGTGTTTATGGTGTTTAAGAAGGGCAATGGAAAAGTATATGGAGAAGGAGGAATTGAAAAAAAGGATTTTGAAATATTACAAGCTAAATTATCAGAACTTAATACTAAGACTTCTAGTGAGTTAAAAGAATATATCAATTCCTTAAATAATACGAGTAACGAAAAGTTATCTACATTCGAAAGAGGTTTAAAAGAAGACATTGCAAAAAGTTTATTAAACAACTCTCAGGGATTAAATTCAGTAGAAACCGAAGTTAAAAAGTGAATTTTGGAACAAAACAAAAGTACTCAAGATAAGTTAGATTTATCTTCAAAAGAAGTGCGAATGTTATTGGGACAAGTCAAAGAGCAATCAGCACCAATAGCTGATGTCAAAGATAGAGTAATGAAATTAGACAATTTACTAAGTCAAAATAATAAAGCTGGTAAGTCTGGAGAGTATTTATTAGAAAGACTTTTTGAAAATTTTAGTGGTATTAATAAAAACACTAATCTCTTATTTGAGCGCCAATATACTTTAAATAAAAAAGTAGATGACAAAAAGTTAATTGTCGATTTATTCATTAAAGGAGATGGAGTAAAATTTAGAAATATTCCTGTTGATGCAAAGTTTCCCTTTAATGCCTTTAAGGAATTATTTGATCATGAAGAAAATACAAATGGATATAATGAAAAAGTCAAACAATTTATTGCTGATGTTAAAAAAAGAATAACTGAAACAAGTAAATATGTAAGTGAAGAAGATAATACTGTGTATGCGATAATGTTTGTTCCAAGTGAAGGAGTTTTTTCATTTATTAATGCAAATTCAGATTTGATAGATTTTGCCTTTAAGAATAAAGTTATCATTGCAGGACCAAGCACGCTAGTTGCAATTTTACAGTCTGTTGATAAGTACATGGAATTATTTGATAATATTGCCCAAGCAGACAAAAAGATTCAAATGCTTGATAAGACAATTAAGTATTTAGATAACTATGATGAACAGATGGAGAAATTTTTCAATTCAGTTGAGTCATTAATAAACAACTATGAAAACGTAAAAGTTAAGGATAAAAGTCTACGTAGCCAATATAACAAACTTATAAAAGAGTAACAAAGTACAAATAAAATATTAGTAGCAAAATACTTTAAGTTATTATTTATTGAGGATAAGACCTATAAAAAGCTAGTAGGTTTCCAAACACTAAAATTACCAATTAGTTACTTTGTTTCGAGAATGAAATGATATAAAGTAATTTACATTTAGGCTGACAAAATTTCACTTTATAATTAAAGGTAAGAAATAAAAAGCAAGGGAGAGTTTTCAATGGCTAAGTCAATCGACAAAAGTAAAATTACCTATCATGATATTGCTGAATTTTCAGGACTTGGAGTAGGAACAGTATCAAGATATTTTAATAATTATAATATCTCAGCAGCTTCACGAAAAAAGATTGATGAAGTCTTAAAAAAGATTGATTATGTTCCAAACTATGCAGCAGCATCAATTAGAAAAAAAGTTAGAGATGTTTATTTAATGTTGCCATTTAATAATGACGAAACAGCTAATATGGAAATCGTCAATGGGGTAAAAAGTTACTTTGAATTAAAAGATGTTAATTTCTTTGTATTTATTTCATCAGATGATAGTGAGCAATATCAAAAAGATTTGGATTATTTAATTTCTCGAAATCCTTATGCGGTGATTTTATTGCTTCCAAAAGATACAAGCGTTGAACTTGAAAACCGAATTGCAAAGATCAAAACAACAAAGTTAGTCACTTATAACAAAAAAATTGCTGATGTTGAGACTTATGAAATTGAAGATTATGAAATGTTCAAACGATTGGCATTAAAAGTTTCTAAGAACTATCAAGACAAAAACATTTTATATATTGGATTACCAGAAAGTGATGTGACGACAGGAAAATTGCGTAAACAAGGATTTAAAGAAAATCTTACAAACAACAGGGCTACCTTTCTAGAAGTTTCTAAAAATACAATTGAAATTATAAGAACTGAATTCGCAAATTGTTTACAAGATCAAAGGTTTGATATTTTTGTGTGTGGAACTCATACAATCGCATTAACAGTTAATGACTTTTTAACTAAAAAGGGTATCAGAGAACAAGTTATATTGACAGACATTGGAAGAATGGGTAAAACAAATGCACTAGTCAAACCTGAGTATTTAGTATTTATTGATTACTTTTTAATTGGCTGTCAAATTGCTAAGAAATTGTTAGATATTGAGTTTATTTATAAAAAAAACTTTGAAATTATTTAATAATTTCTTTTTTTTTGTATAATTTAGGTGTATTGGAAACGTTTCCAATGGAAAGGAAAATATGCAAAAGAAAAATAAGCAAGAAAAGATTAAAGCGGTTAAAGTAGATTTAACAGCTTGATCTCAAGAAATGTTAGAGCTTTTGGGTGGTTCTGACAATATTATTTCCGTTGCGCATTGTTTAACTAGACTACGATTGGTTATTAAAGATGAAACTTTAATTAAAAAAGCTGATGTTGAAAAAATGCCCAGCGTAAAAGGTACATTTAAATCTTCAGGACAATTCCAGATTATCATTGGAACTGATGTTGAAAATTATTTTAAAGAATTTGTGAAAATTTCTGGAGTTCAAAGTGTTTCAAAAGAACAAAGCAAAGCAATAGCTGCTAATGAAAAAGGAAATTTATTTGTTCGAGGATTAAACTTTTTAGGAGAAGTGTTTATTCCAATTGTGCCTGTTTTAGTTGCCGGAGGAATTATTTTAGGTTTTAGAAATGTTCTGGAAGCTGATTTCAATGGTTGAAAAATCATTGAACAAGGCCAATTTTGAGTAGGGTTAAACGACTTTTTATGAATCCCTGCGCAAGTATGTTTCTGATGATTACCAGTTCACATTTGTTGAAGTATTTTTAGAAAAATGGAAGCAGATCAAGTTTTAGGAATTGTTGTTGGGCTTTGTTTGATGGTGCCACCACTAATTAATACTTATGAAGTTATCGGAGGAACAGGCAAAGATTCTCCAATTTGAATTTGAGATATTATCAAAGAACTTCAACAACAAGGAAAAGATGCTGCTTTTGATTGAGGATTTATGAAGTATCCTTGAAAAATTCAGTATACTGCTCAAGTTATTCCAGCATTTGCAATTGGGATTGTGGGAGCCCATATTAATAAATGAATTAAACGAGTATCACCAGGATACATTAGTCAAATATCAGTACCATTGGTAACAATCTTGCCAACATTTATAATTGCAATGTTTATTGTTGGACCTATTGGATTTGTAATTGCATCAGCAATAGGATATGCCGTTTCATGATCATTTACTAATCCGATTGCCAAATATTTTTCAGGATTTATTGTAGGGTTTGCGTATGCCCCAATTGTTCTAACAGGAGTTCATCATTTATTTAATGCGATCTTTATTCAAGATACTGCTCAAAATGGAGGAAACTTCCTATTTATTGGAACTTGTGCTCAAGCAATTGCACAAGGAGGAGCTGTTATTGGTTGAATCTTAGTTAACCGTAAAGACCCAAGAACTAAAGACGTAGGAATTCCATCAATTGTGTCTGCCTATTTAGGTGTAACAGAACCAGCAATGTATGGAGTAAATCTAAAACATATGTATCCATTTGTAGCTGCTTCAATTGCGACTGGAGTAGGATTAGAAATAGCTGTAATTTCTGGTACTAGTGCCTATAATTCAGGAAATGGAGCTTGATTAGGAATTTTAAATGTTCAGGCTGAATCACAAATTTCTGGAGTTAATACATGAGCTGGAACAGGATATACATGATTTATGATTGCTATGCTTGTAACTACTGCCTTATCAATATCATTAACAATGTTATTTTCAAAAGTTAACTACTTCAAAAAATTTAACATTGAAATGAAAGCTGCTGAATTACTAAAATAGAATAGTTAAGAATAAAATAAGGAGAAAGAACGTGAAAAATGAACTAGTATATGAAGTCTTTATACCTACTTTTAAAGATGGATTAAAAACAGGAAAAGGAAACTTTCAAGGAGTTATTGAAAAACTAACTTATTTAAAAGATTTAGGGGTAACAAGAATTTGACTTTCACCTTTTTATAAATCACCGTTTAAAGATAGCGGATATGATGTTGCAAATTACTATGAAGTTAATCCAGAGTTTGGTTCATTAAAAGATTTAGAGCAACTAATTAAAAAAGCTGCAGATTTAAAAATTTCGATTGTAACTGATGTTGTTTTTAATCATACCTCGGATCAACATGAATGATTTCAAAAAGCCTTACAAGGGGATCCAAAGTATATAGGTTTTTATATATTTAAAGACCCTGTTAATGGTGGCGTACCGACTAACTGAAAAAGTAAAATGGGTGGAAGCACCTGAGAGTTTGTTCCTCAACTAAATAAGTATTATTTACATTTATTTGCAAAAGAACAACCTGACTTAAACTGACAAAATCATGAATTGAGACAAGAATTGATAAACGTACTTCAATTTTGAAAAAATAAGGGAATTAAGGGATTTAGGTTGGATGTCTGTAATCTATATGATAAACCAACAATTTTTGAAGATGATAATTTAGGTGATGGTCGAAGATTTTACACTGATGGAGCTAATATTGAACAATACTTCAAACTAATGAATCAAGAGGTTTTCAGTAAAGTTGAAGACTGTTTTACAGTTGGAGAAGTATCTTCAACAACAAAAGAAAAGTCTGCTAAGTATGCTAAAAAGCATAACCAACAATTAGATTCAGTATTTACTTTTTTACATCTTAAAGTAGATTATGTGAATAACAACAAGTGAACTTATGCTCAACCCGACCTAAATATATTTTGAAAGTTACTTAAAGAGTGACAAGAATATTATCAGCAACAAGATGCAGAATTGGCATTATTTATGAATAACCATGATCAACCAAGAGCGGTGAGTCGCTTTGGTGATTCTGCAAATTTTTGAAAAGAAAGTGCGACTGCAATTTTTGGATTTACAGCTCTAATGAGAGGTGTACCATTTTTATATCAAGGAGAAGAAATCGGTATGACTAATCTTGATTTAGATGACCTTGAAAAATTTGTTGATGTTGAATCTACTGGTCATATTCCAGAATTATTAGATAATCATTCTTCAGCAGACGTTTTAAAAATCTTAAATTCGAAGGCTCGTGATAATGCTAGAAGTGTAATGCAATGAAATCAACAAAGATTTGCTGGATTTACAGAAAGTGATCAATGTCATCAGTATGTTAATCAAAACTTTTTAACAATTAATGTTGAAAATCAAATTAGCAATCCAGATTCAATTTTAAATCACTATAAAAAATTAATAAACTTGCGTAAAACTTTGAAGCCTTTGTATGAAGGAACAATTGAATTTTTTGAGAGTTTAGATTACGCTTACAAACGAATTTATCAAAACGAAGAAATTTGAGTTCTGACAAACTGAACTAAAGTTCCTAAAATAACTGAACTAAAAAATGCAGAAGATCACTTTGAAGTTGTCTACAATAATTATCAAACTTTTGACACTCAGACTTTATTACCATATCAATTAGTAGTTTTAAAAAAGGTGTCGCATGAGATATAATTCTCGAGAAAATGCAAAGTTTGCTTTAATTTCTAGTATTGTAGTAACTCTAGTTTCAACAGCCTTGTTTGTTATTGGGGTTGTTTATGTTGGAGCAATTAAAAGCTTTCCGTATTGATGAGTGTTTCTAATTATTGTGATTATTCAAGTGATAGTCACTTCAATTTATTGCTATGTAGCAATCTTTAAAATAAAAATTGATGGTTATTATGATCGCGAAAAAATTAGTCGTCAAATCTTTTATCTAGTAATTGCCGAAGGACTAACTTTAAATGTCTTTGCTTTTCTTTATGGGTTATATAGTTATCGAAAAGTGTTTCACAGTACCAAAATCTTCTGATAATCATATTCTAAAAAAACATTCCTAATTGTTGTAATTAGTATGGAAAATATTCTATAATAATATGTATAGTAAGGTGAGAAGATATGAGTAAAAAAATGAGAGGTATTGGTGCTAGTGAAGGTGTAGCTGTAGCTAAAGCACTAGTATTAAAAGAAGAAGAAATTATTATTAAGAAACAAACAGTTTCAGACATTGATGCTGAAATTGCTAAATTGGAAAATGCAGTTGCTAAGGCAGTTGCAGATTTAAATGGGTTAAAAGAAACAACTTTAGTTAAACTGGGAGCAGAAAAGGCAGCTATTTTTGAAGCCCACAAAGATATTGCAGCAGATCCAGCAATTAAAGAAGAGATTGAAAATATGATTAAAAAAGATCATGTTAATGCAGAATATGCTGCCCAAACTATCACAAATAACTATTATGAAATGTTTGCAGCGATGGAAGATGCTTACTTCCAAGAACGTTCGGCAGATATTAAAGATGTCGCATCACGAATTATTAAGCATATTATGGGAATCAAAATTATTGACTTATCAACAATTGCTGAAGAAGTAATTTTAGTTGCTGAAGATTTAACACCTTCTCAAACTGCACAATTAGACAAAAAATTTGTTAAAGGATTTGCTACTAATGTTGGAGGAAGAACTTCACATGCCGCAATCATGGCAAGAAGTTTGGAAATTCCTGCAGTTTTAGCTTTGAAAACTATTACCGAAGATGTGAAAGATGGCGAAGTTTTTGCTTTAAATGGAGCATCTGGAGAAATTGTTTTAGATTTATCAGCTAATGACATTAAAGAATATGAAGCACTTGCTGAAGAATTTGCAAATTTAAAAGCTGAATTGGCCAAATTTAAAGATTTACCTTCATTAACAAAAGATGGAGTTGAAAAGCTAATTGAAGCAAATATTGGTTCACCATCAGATGTTGAATCAGTTATTGAAAATGGTGGAGAAGGAATTGGACTTTTCCGTTCAGAATTCTTATATATGGATAATGATCACTTCCCAACTGAAGATGAACAATTTGAATCATACAAAAAAGTTATTGAAGCAATGAAAGGTAAACTAGTAGTTATTCGTACTTTAGATATTGGGGGAGATAAAAAGTTATCATACTTTGAATTCCCACATGAAATGAACCCATTTTTAGGTTATCGTGCAATTCGTTTTACTTTAGACCGTAAAGATATCTTTAGAGACCAAATTCGTGCTTTATTAAGAGCTTCTGCTTTTGGGGAATTAGGAATTATGTTCCCAATGATTGCAACAATTGATGAATTTAAAAATGCTAAAGCGTTTGTAGAAGAATGTAAAGCAGAACTGGATAAAGAAAAAATTGCTTACGACAAAAATGTGCAAGTTGGAATGATGGTAGAAATTCCAGCAGCAGCAGTTAGCGCTGATAAATTCTCAAAATATGCTGACTTCTTCTCAATTGGAACAAACGATTTAATTCAATATTCAATGGCAGCTGATCGTATGAGCGAAAATGTTACATACTTGTACCAACCAACAAATCCGTCAATTTTACGTTTAATTAAAATGACAATTGAAGGAGCACATAAAAATAATCGTTGAGTTGGAATGTGTGGAGAAATGGCAGGAGATATTCAAGCTTTACCATTATTATTAGGAATGGGATTAGATGCATTTTCAATGAGTGCAACTTCAATGTTACGTGCCCGTTCATTAATGAGTAAAATTGAAATGAAAGAAGCTGAAGAGTTGGCTACTCAAGCTTTAGACTTGGAAACAAGTGAAGAAGTATTAGCATTAGTAGACAAATTTTTAGCAACAAAATAATTATTGTAAACTTAATACAAACAACAAAAGGACTTTTTAATAAGGTCTTTTTTTGTTAAAATATATTTATAAATAAAAAACCAAGGGAGAATTTATGGGTCTATTTAGTAAAAAGAAAAAACAAATCGAAGTTTTCGCTCCAGTTGATGGAGAAATCATTAGTTTAGATTTAGTAGAAGATGAAGTATTTCAAGAAAGAATGATGGGTGACGGGTTTGCTGTTATTCCTGCAAATGGTGTTTTCGTAGCACCAATTGATGGGCAATTAGTAACTGTTTTCCCAACAAAACATGCTTATGGTATTAAAAACGATTCAGGAATTGAATTATTAATTCACATCGGATTAGATACTGTTACTTTAGAAGGAAAAGGATTTAGTTCAAAAGTTGAACAAGGTCAAAAAGTAAAAGTTGGAGATGAACTTGTTAAAGTTAACTTAAAAGAAGTTACTGCTGCAGTTCCATCAATTAAAACACCTGTTGTCTTTACAAATACAAATGGAAAAACTATTGAAGTAGTTAAATTTGGAAAAGTAAAAAAAGGTGACTTAGTAGCTGTTTTAAAATAATAGATCTTAAGAGGAAATATTTATGAATCAGTTAGCGATTTTTGTTATGGAAGTTTCACAAAAACGATTATCTCAAGGTGGGGCAATTGCCATGTTAGTTATAGGGATATTATGTATTATTTTAGCAATAGCTTGCGGATTTTTGTACATTCATCGCAAAAAGAAAAAAGAGTGAGAAAAACAGCAAAATTTTAAAATTGTGCAATCACGATATAAAATTTATGAGTTTTGAGGAGAATATGCTTATATTTTTGTAATATTCGCGTGTTTGTTAGCCGCTCTAGTTTTAATTCCTGTTTCAATTGGAGCTTTAGTTTAAAAAACTAAAGCTTTTTTTATTTGCAAAAATAATCACAGCCTGACAATTTTCAAACTTTTTCTTATTAGTCACACCTTTTTTGGAAAATATTCCGAAAAAGGTTTTTTTTTTTTTTTTTTTTGGGAATATTTTAAAGAAAGGAAAATAAAAAATGTCGAATACAGTACAAACACATAAATCAGCAGTAGCTAAAAAAGCAAAACTTAAAAAAGCTGTTGATTTAAAAACTCAAAGTGGTGGCACTAGTAGCTGGACCAAAATCTTAAATAATTTACAAGAACTTGGAAAAGCACTACAGTTCCCAATTGCAGTTTTACCCTTTGCGGCATTGTTAAATCGATTTGGAGCGTTGGGAATTACCTATACAACAACTGCAGATGGAGCAATTATCAATGAGGCTGGGTATTGAATATCATTTATTATTCAAAAACCAGGAGCAGTTGTTTTTGATAACTTAGCATTATTATTTGCAATTGGAGTAGCATTTGGTTTGGCCAAGGACCATCGTGGGGAGGTCGCTTTAGTTGGAGCTATATTCTTTTTTACGATTACAGCTTTGACTTCTGTAGCAGGTTCACTTCCCGATATGATTTATGGAAAAGTTTTAACTTTTACAGATGAACAAGGAAAAGTTTATTCATCATTAATATATGTTAAAAATTTTGCTGATGATGGAACAACAATTAAAGGAGCTTCTTATGTCTTAAGCATTGGAGTTTTAGGAGGGATTGTTGCAGGATGCTTCTCAGCTTATTTATATAATAAGTATAAAGAAATTAAGTTGCCAACTGCCCTATCATTTTTTGGGGGACGTAGATTTGTTCCAATGATTGCTTTAGTAGTAGCAATTCCAACAGCATTTGCTTTTGCAATTATTTGACCTTGAATTCAATATGCGTTAATGGCGTTTGGAACAAGTGTTGCTGATCCTGAAAACCCAGCAGTGGCAATTCCGGGGACATCAATTTATGCAGTTTTAAATCGTTTATTATTGCCATTTGGATTACATCAAATTTTAAATACATTCTTCTGATTCCAATTACCAATTAATGGTTCAATTGTTGATCCAATCACAGGAACAGTTAATGCTGGAACTCAATGAGTAAATGGAGATATCAATGCCTTTGCTAAAGGAATTCAAGGATCAGGATTATTCCAAGGTGGTTTCTTCCCAATTATGATGGGTGGAGTTCCAGCAATTGCTATCGCAATGATTTTTGCAGCGAAACCAGAAAATCGTCGTGAAGTGTCAGGATTTTTAGGTGGGGTTGCTTTGGTTTCATTAATTTCTGGAATTACTGAACCAATTGAATTCTCATTCGCATTCATCTCACCAGTGTTACTAATTGTTCATGCTGTCTTATCTGGTATTTTTATGGCTATTTCTACGGCTATGCAAATTCAAATCGGATTTGGGTTTAGTGCAGGACTTATTGACTACTTAGCTTCGTTTGCACAATCATGAGGATTCGCTAATGAAGGTGGGGCAATGACAGTATCTGCTAACCCATTATGAACTCTATTATTAACTGCTGGAGCAGGGGGAGTATGATTTGCATCATTCTACTTCTTAATTAAATGACAAGACATTCAAACACCAGGAAGAGAAAATATTTTAGTTAATGACGAAAGAACTACCTTAAAAGCCTCAAAGGGTGCAACAAAAGTTGCTCAAGGTGATAAGTATCAAATTATGGCTGAAAATATTATTCAAGCAATTGGTGAAGACAACATTATATCAATTGACAATTGTGCTACTCGTTTACGTTTAATCTTAAAGGATAACAAAAGTATTAATGAGGCTGAAATTAAAAGTTCAGGAGCATTTGGTTTGAAACGCTTAGGAACTGAAGCACTACAAATTATTATTGGAAGTGATGTTGAACATGTTGCTAATGTTATGAAAAGACTTACTAATAAGTAACTAAAGCAAGGGCTTAGACCTTTGTTTTTTATTTTCAAATATCTTTTTAAAAATGTTGTAATCACGAGTTAATACATATACAATATTATTGTTTAAAGAAGAAGCACTTAGCTCACCATTAACGTTAGTGAAATGGTAGTCAAATTATATATATTATTATTTTATATAAAATGTGCTTTCTAATTCTTTAACGGCACATTTTTTTATATTAAGGAGAATACTACATGGATCAAAGAAATAGAAATTCCAAACCAGTTAAAAATCAAGATCCGATCAATGGGTTTATTAAAGCTAGAGAAATCTTTGTTATTGATGAAAATGGGGACAAGCGTGGAGTAATGTCTAAAAGAGAAGCTATTGAGTTAGCAGAATCTCAGGATTTAGACTTATTACAAGTAGGAACTCAACCAGATGGAACAGCAATTGCTAAAATTGTTAACTATGGTAAATACAAATATGAACAACAAAAGAAACTAAAAGAAGTTAAGAAAAACTCATCAAAAACTGAAAATAAAGAAATTCGTTTAACAGTTAATATTGGACAACATGATTTAGAAACTAAAGCTCGAAAAGCTAAAGAATTTTTATTAGATGGTGATCGTGTAAAAATTTCTTTAAAATTTAAAGGAAGAGAAATAGCATACATGGATCTTGGTGAAGAAACATTAAGAAAATTCTTTGCATTAATTGAAGACGTTGCAAAAATTGAAAAAGAACCTAAATTGACATCAAGATTCTTAGACATGTATGTTGTGCCTAAGAAAAATTAGTAAAGGATAGCGAGGACAAAATTATGCCAAAAATGAAAACAAAAAAAGCTTTAGCAAAACGTGTTCGTGTTTCTGCTAACGGAAACCTAAAAAGAGGAAAAGCCTACAGATCACACCGTGCTACAGGTAAAACAACAAAACAAAAACGTCATTTAGAAAAAATGACAATCGTTCATAAAACAGATATGAAACGTTTAAAAGGTTTATTACAAAAATAGAAATAGGAACGAGAGGAATATATAATGGCAAGAGTTAAATTTGGAAAAGTAACTAGAGCAAGAAGAAAACGTTGAATTAAACGTGCTAAAGGATACTACGGAACTAAAAAATCTTCATACAAAAAAGCACATGAACAAGTTGTTCGTTCTATGGCTTACGCATTTATTGGGCGTAAGCAAAAGAAACGTGATTTCAGACAATTATGAATCGTTCGTATTAATGCAGCAGTTAGACCTTATGGTTTATCATACTCAAGATTTATGAATGGATTAAAATTAGCTAACATTGATATTAACAGAAAAATGTTATCAGAATTGGCAATTCACAATCCTGAAGACTTTGAAAAAATTGTAAAAGAAGTACAAAACAAATTAAAATAAAACTAGTTCCTCATTCGAGGAATTTTTTTTGCAATTAAAAATACAATTATTATTTTTTAATACTTTTCTTAAAATTCTATTAAAATTATAATGAAAGAGGTATTCATGTACTTAGAGAGAATTTATAAATATAGTAAAGAACAAAATAATGTTAATGCTGATATTTCCAAAGCAATTATTGAAGAAATAATCTCAAATAAAGTTTTTGATTTAAGTGTGTCTGAATTAGCAGAAAAAAGTCAGTGTAGTCAACCAAGCGTTTCCCGTTATATCAAAAATGTTTTAGAAGTTGAATCTTACCGAACTTTGGTATTACAGTTGAATAAAGAAATTATTTCTTATTTTGAAAATAACTTTAATAAAAATAACTATGTTGAAAATAACCAATCAATTTTGAATGATATTAAGGCAACTTTAACATATTTAAGCCAAACTGATGTTGAGGCTGCAGCAAAATTAATTGTTGACGCTGAAAAAATCAATGTGACTGCAATTGGGGGAAACATTGCCCTAAAATATGAAATCGAGCATAAACTCTCACAAATAGGTAAGTATGTTATGATCGGACCTGATTGACATCAACAATTAATTAATATTAACTTTATGCAAAAAAGCGATGTTCTTATTGCGATTTCTTATTCAGGAGATAAATTTGAAATGAATAAGGTTATTGAAAAAGCTAATGAAAAAGGAATTAAAGTTATTTCGTTAACGGGTCCATATGATTCTAATTTAAAAACAAATTCAACTTTTGCTTTTGAAATTCATTCTAAAGATGCTAAATACCGTTCGTTTTCATTTACATCACGTTTATGTGCATTTGCCATTTGAGAAGTTATCTTTAAAAACATTTTGGCTTTAGATATTGTAACATCAGATGTAATTGAAGCCTGAAAATGACAACAAAACTAATTAAGAATATAACCAAACTTTAAGGTTATATTTTTTTATACACAAATGAAAATTTCCAATTTTTCCAAAAGTCAAACATTTTTGGAAAAAATATTCCAAGTATGAATAAAATTGTGTATATTTATAGTGAAAAGGGGTGAATTTGTGAAAAAAGATATTTTTAGTACAAAATATATATTTCTAGAACAAGAAATTAATTCTAAAAATGAAGTGTTTGAGTTTATTGCTAATCAAGCTGTCAAGCTTAATCTAATATCTGATGAAGATGCTTTGGTCAAAGGGTTTTTAAATCGAGAAGCAGAAGGTTCTACAGGATTTGAAGACGGATTTGCAATTCCACATGCACGAATCAAAGAAATCAAAGACGCGGCAGTTTTTGTAGTTCGATTTAAAAAAAGAGTAGAATGAGAATCTTTAGACGGTCAACCAATCAAAGTAGCAATTGCTTTAATGATTCCTGACGGTCCTTCTGGAGAAGAACATTTAGCAATTTTGAGTGATATTGCAATGAGATTAATGAAACCGGATTTTAAGCAGCAAATGTTAACACTAACAACAAACAAAGAAATTTTAGAATTACTTACAACAGAAGCTGGACTGTCTAAAAAACAAGTTACAAAAGTAAGCCAAAAACCAACTGATGGGTTAAAAATAGTTGCTATTACTGCTTGCATTACAGGAATAGCTCATACTTATATGGCAGAAGAAAAACTTTTAGCAGAAGTTCCAAAAATGGGTCATTCAATTAGAGTTGAAACTCAAGGTTCAAAAGGCGTAGGGACTCCATTGAAACCACAAGAAATTGCAGAAGCTGACTTAGTTATTTTTGCAACAGATACATCAGTTGATAAATCTCGTTTTGCAGGTAAAAAAGTTTATCAAACAAAAGTTGCTAAAGCAATGAAAGATCCGCAAGGAACTGTTAAATTAGCTATTGCTGAAGGAACCATACAACAAGGAATGACACCAGACTTTAATACCAAAAATCGCGTTAGCGGAGAAAAAGAAGGGGTCATGCAACATATTATGGCTGGAATTTCTTACATGATTCCGATTATCGTTTTGGGGGGGATTTGTTTAGCTTTTTCTATTGGTATAGCTAAAGCAATTTGAGGTCCTGAAGCTGGAACCGCAGGTCCTGGAGATGAATATAAATGAGGAATCTTAAATGTAATGAGTCTAGTGGGTGGAGCAGCATTTGCAATGATGATTCCAATCTTAGCAGGATTTATTGGAAACTCAATTGCTGGACGAGCAGCCATTGTTCCAGCAATGGTTGGAGCTTTTTTGGGAAACAACCCCGATAACTTTATGCCAATGCCAGGAATGGATGCTGTTGCAACTCCTGCTGGATTTTTAGGGGCAATTGCTGCTGGGTTACTAGCAGGATACATTGTTAAATGAATTAATACTTGAAATGTTCCCAAAACATTACAAGCAGCAATGCCAATATTCTTTATTCCGATTGTTGTTGGATTAGGAATTGGATTATTATTTATTTATGTAATTGGAGGACCAATTGGATATGTAATGGATCAAATCTCAATTGGATTTAAAAATGCTTACAGCTCTGAACTTGGTGTATGAGCTGGATTAGGATTAGGAATGGCACTGGGAGCAATGGCTGGATTTGATATGGGTGGACCAATCAACAAAATTGCTTTTGTAACTGGTTCAGCTTTGGTAACAGCAAAAATTTACGAACCAATGGGAGCAATTGCTGCAGCAATTCCAGTTGCACCATTAGGAATGGGATTAACTACAATAGTTGTTCCTAAGTTTTTTGATAAAGATACACGAAACTTAGGAATTGCTGCAATCATCATGGGATGTATCGGAATTTCTGAAGGAGCTATTCCATTTGCAATTAGAGATCCAAAACGTGCAGTTGTTTCAAACGTTTTAGGTTCTGCTGTTGCTGGAGGAATAGCGGGAGCATTAATGGTTACAAATGCTGCTGCTCATGGAGGCCCAATTGTAGCCGTTTTAGGAGCAGTTCCTTATGGAGTTGAAACACTATACTTCTTTATTGCGATTGCCGCTGGAGTCGCCGTAACAACATCTGTTTATTCATTTTGATTATTAAGTGATGCTGGTAAACCTGGTTCAGTTAAAGAAGCTCATGTAGCACATTTAACAAAGTTAGCTATTGATAAAAAGTCAGCTATCTCAAATATTCATGAGCAAATTAAGGAATCAAAAAAAGCTGCTAAAGTTGATATAAAAGCTGCTAAAATAGCAAATGAACAGTCGACAAAAATTGAGCAAAATTTAAAAGACACTTTAAAAAGTTTGGTCACAAAGAAAAAACAAATTATTGAAAAATATCATAGTGATGTTTTAAAAGCAAAGGCTGCTTATAAAAAAGTAGCAAAAAGCGAAAGTGAGTTTATTAAAACCAAAACTGAAGAAGTTAAAAGATTTGTTACTACAAATAAGCAAAGTTATCAAAGTAAACTTTTAACTGTTAATTCAAGTCTAAAAGAAAATAAACTTATCGCTAATAAATTGCAAATGCATCAAAATGAAGAAGACTTATTAGAAGCAAGACAAAATCTTAAACAAGCAACTCAAGACAACTTTATACAATACCAAACAGATTTGCGTAAACGATTTGTTGAAGAATATAACAAGGCCGCAAAATAAAGAAAAATTAAAAACTAGTTTTAGACTAGTTTTTTTATTGCTACAATTATTAAAGATAAGAGGACTTATAATAAAATGGCAAATATTAATGAACAAACTCAAACTGTTGAATTTGAAATTGCAGAATTTGAAGCAGCATGAGAAAATGCACCAATTTTGGAAAATAAATCAAAAGATGAATATCGCTTATGTTACATTTGCAAGTTCCCAATTGGCAAAAAAAATTTTTCAGAAATAAGTAATGATGAGTTTGCTTGGACTCTAGATTTAATTAACGCTAAGAAACCAAAATTAGAAAATGAGAACTATGTAGCTGTTCACAAAAATTGTATCCCTCAACGTCCTAAACAAGACTCTCGTCGACAGTTAAAATTCACTTGAGCTTACAAATGATTTTATGATGAAGAATATTATAAAAATAAAAAATAAATATAATGCCTAATAGATTTCTGATGTTTAATTTTTTTAAAATTAACTCTTAAAATCTATTTTATTTTTATTTAAAAAAAACTCCACTTTTTAGTTTCAAAGAGTAGAATAAAAGGCATAAGAAAAGTATCAAATAAATAGAAATCAAACTTAAAATAAATTGAGGTTAAAAAATGAAAGACACTCCAAAAAAAATATCAGAAATACAATTAAAACCCGTTGTCCAAATTAAGAATATATCAAAGCTTTTTGGAAAGCATAATTGAGCAGTCAAAAATGTTAGTTTTCCAATTTATCCGAAAGAATGTATTTCATTACTTGGGAGTAATGGTAGTGGTAAGACAACCTTAATAAGTTTAATCGCCAATAGTATTAAACCGACTTTGGGAGAAATTACTTACTCGTTTGAAGAAAGCGACTTAAATCAGATTATTGGTTTTCAAAATCAACATCAAGATTGACCTGCGGGATTTTTAGTTAAGGACATTACAGCAATTTGAATTTCGGCTTATGAAGTTATTGATCAAGAGTGAGTTATTTATTTAAAAGAAGTTTTTGGAATCAATCAAATTTGGAATAAATATTTAGCAAAACAGTCAATAGTAACGAAACAACTATTTGCATTATTTTTAGTTTTTTTATATAAACCGCGATTAGTACTAATTGATCAATTATCTTCGGACATTGATTGAAAGAATTCGGAAAAAATTAGTAAATTATTGATAGATTACATTAAAGCTGGAAATACAGTAGTTTTAAATTCTCCAAGTCCGTATTTTTTAGAGCGTTTATCGACTAGAGTAATTTATATTAGCGGAGGAGAAATTATTGATGATTTAAGTAAGACAAAAATTAAACGTGAATATAAAACAATGATGAATTATAGTAAGGCATTAGTTAAAGAAGAAACAATTAAAGAACGTAGCTCAAATAATAAGCGAAAAGTTTTTTCTCCAATTGTTACTAAGCTGAACAATTATATAGTTCAATTGCAAGATGCTATTAAAGGATATGTTAATTACAAGCATTTAGAGTTAAGTAAGCTTGATGAGGAAACTATCAATACTGTTTTTGCAGTTGCCAGTTTAAAAGAAGTTATTGCCGAGTTTTATAAGCAAGAAATTAATAAGCAATCAATTAAGAATGTTATTAAGTTAATTAAAGAAACTCGAAAGTACTTATTTAAAACTCGCAAGCATATCAAAGCTTGAAACCCGCGCTTAAGCAGTAGAATAACTAAAATATTAAAAACAATTATTAAATATTTAGAAGGGGATTTGATCGCAATTTTTGCTAATGAAAAAACTCTTTATCAACAAAGTGATGAGCAAAACATTTTGTCATTGAAAGAACGTCAACAATTAAAACGTTTAAAACGAAAATATATTAAAGAAGAAATACGTCATCTAAAAACAATTGCTCGTCGTGAAAAACTAAAACAAACATTGCGTTTAAAACGTATGAAGAGTAAACAATAATGAATATGAAAAATTTTAGAATATCTTTAAAGTTATTAAAAGCTCAGACGTTAAACTACTTTACTGATCCTACGAATATCGTTTTAAACTTTGTAATTACGTCTGTAACAATGCTTAGCTGAATTGCGTTTAAACCAGTTGGTAGTGATGGTTTTTCATCTGACCCCTTTGTTCTGGCAAGTGCAATTGCTATTAGTCAAATTAGAAACTCACAGCATACCTTTACCACAATGCTAGTTGATTGAAGAGACAAAAGTTTTTTTAAAGCAATGGCGCAAACCCCAGTTTCAAAAAGAATGGTCTATAGCTGTATGTTTATTTTTAACTGACTTATTAATTTATTAATGTTTGTATTTTTATTTAGTTTGGCAATGTTTTTTGCTAATCAACGTAATGCTTTAGCAAAAATTGATTTAATCCCATTGATTATAGGTTTTATTTTAAATGTAGTATTATCAAATCTAATGGCCTTGGTTATCGTTCAAATTTTTAAAAACCGTGATATAGCAACAATTTTTGCTTTGATTTCATATTTTGGACCAATGTATTTATTGGGACTGGGTATTCCTTGAAATGTTGCTGGGCAAATTAAAATGCTAAACATTATCACATATCTATTCCCTCATCGCTATCCGTTGAATTTAATTCAAGCGAGTTGGTCAGGATTTTCAGCTAATATGGAGTTTCCAAATGTTGACCCGAATTCTTGATTGGGAATTCATGGATTTGGCTATAATGGTCAGGGTTGATGACTTCCAGCAATAATTTCGCTAGCTTGAATTTTTGGTTTCTTGGTATTGTTTATTTTGTTAATTAATAGAAACTATCCAATGCGTTCAAAAACAAAAAAATATCAAAAGCTATCATCTTATAACTTGCATAAAGATAGTATTGATAAAATTAAGCATTCAAATACTTTAGAAGAATTAAATCAACACATTCAGTTAATTAAAATAGATCATCAACAATACAAAAAACAAAGCAAGAGTATTAAAAAACTAAAAGTAAAAAAGTCTAAGGAGAGTCAAAAAAATGAAGCAGTATAGTTTCAAGCGCGAATGAAGAGTATTTTGACTTTTTCAAAAAGTACAAACGAAAAATTGATTTAAAAATTATATGAACATATTTTTAGGGTTTTTTATTTGTTTGTATACAATGTTATGTTGAATGGCATTCAAAAATAGCGATCCGTTCATAATGATTTCAGGTATTTGCGTGGCAATAATTCGAAATTCCATGTGTTGTTTTTTGAAAACTTTAAGTGAATGAAGAGAACGTGGCGTATGAGAAAAAATTACATTATCGCGAATTTCAACAATAACCAAGCATGCTGCGCTAATTTTTTTCAATATTTTTTCAACTTTAATTATTTGTCTATTAATATTTGTAATAACTATTGCTTGCTTTCCCCAGCAAATTGATTATTTAAGCAATATAAGTCCTAAAATGTTACTTTTAGGAATCCTGTTATGTTGAATCACTTGTTATGTTGTGGCATTAGCAATTCATCAAACTTTTAGAAATTATAAAGCAGCAAATATGGTGAGTCTTTTATTTTACTTTACATCATTGCAGTTTTTAGGTTTAGGTTTTCCTTTTGAAACAATAACTGCGGTTAAATGATTAAATTATGTTTTATATTTACATCCATTTCGCTACAGTGTTAACATCATGCAAGCAGGATTTGTAAATGCGCCGAATATGCTTTATAGCTATGTTGGTTCTGAAGGAACCACAGTTGTAGTTGATTTTGGTTACAATCAAATTAGTTGGTTACCATACTTGTTAGCTTTTGCAATCATAGTGATATTTAGTTTAGTATATTTTGTGAGATCAAAAACCTTAAAAGTATGAACTAATCAATATCTTGGAATTAACTTATTATCTCAATCAGCAAGCAATGAATATATTAGAAGTATCAAGTTAGCCCAAAGTTTAGAAGAAGTAAAACAGTTAAGAAAACTTAGAAAGAATAGGGATTAATATGATTTGTATTAAACATGATTGTAATCAAACTAGCAGTGCCTGAATTGAAGAAAACATTTTAGATGTTACTTCAACTGATAATAAATGAGTTACAGCTGAGCCAACCTTTAAATTAGCACAAGTTCACTATTGTAAGCTCCACTTTCACGAAATCATTCAAGAAATCACAGGCTTCAGCGGTCACCAACATCCGTCTGAATAGTTTTGTTAAATGATAGATAAATGATAAAATTATAATGCAAGTAAAAATATATTATGTAAAAGGAGAAAATAATGATTTGTATTAAAGATGATTGTAATAAACCAGCAAGTGCAACAATGGCTGAAGATGTCTTGGATGTAACTGCAACTGATAACAAGTGAGTAACTGAGGAACCAACTTTTAAAAAGGCTAATATTGCATATTGCAAAGAGCATTTCCAAGAAATGATGGATGTGTTAGCTAACTCACGTGCGATT
This sequence comes from Mesoplasma seiffertii ATCC 49495, assembly GCF_000518725.1. GTDB lineage: Bacteria > Bacillota_I > Bacilli_A > Mycoplasmatales > Mycoplasmataceae > Tullyiplasma > Tullyiplasma seiffertii. The sequence continues at coordinate 34,982 of NZ_JAED01000008.1, forward strand.
AAAGAATAAGCAATTACAATAAAAAATATTTTATTAAGATAGTGAACCCCAGAAAAGTAACTACAGTAAAAACTTGTATAGTTACTTTCAAAAGGGTTCATTTTTTATGTGTGAAATATGAAAAAACATTGATGATTTATTGAAAAAATTACACGAAGTCATATATCCAAAAAGTTTTTTGGTCTTTATTAATCTTTGTAATAATAAAAAATAATAATAGATTCGAAAATGATGAGAAAATAAAAACTACAAACTCTTGTAAGCTTGTAGTAAGTTAATATAAAGTTTTATTTAATCCCTATTGGGGTTCACTTTATTTAGATGTTCTTTTTTTATTGCTTTTAAATCTTGCTTTACGTTGGTTAGCATTTGGGTGTTCTCTTAAATATAAAATTTCTGTTAAAAATTTTAAACGAGCTTCTTTTAATAATAAAGTGTCGTAATCAATGTTAAATCATCCCATAAATAGTCCAATAATTAATGCACCCACAAAGTTTCCAACAATCGCTGGTAAAATATTTAATAAAATAAATAATCAAGCAGCATTAGCGTTAAATACTAGCTGTGCGCTTCCGTCTAAGTTAGTATTTAAAACAATATTTCCATCAATAGCCATTAAAATTAATGATCATGCTCCATATCAGTTAGCAACTGAGTGTTGGTAACCTCCGATTGCGAAAAACATTAAAATTAGTAAATACATAATCATTGAAGCAACAGTGTTACCTTTAGTTGATTTTGCTCCTTGAGTTGCTAAACAAATCAAAAAGTTACATAAAATCGCACTTGCAAAAACTAATGTAATTGTTTTTCAAACGTCACTTCCAGTAATTGCTTCTCCAGCTCCCAATTTATGACCAACATTATATAGTTTATGCAAACCAAATCCGTCATAAACTTTAGTAATAATGTTGTTATCTGGTGCACCACCAGCAAATCCATTAGCTAAGTACAAAATTGAAACAAAAATTCCAATTCCTAAAATGTTTCCTAAATAAACTCAAGCACAAGCTTTTAAAAATATTGATCAGCGTTCAACTTTTTTAAACATTGTTCGGTTATATCACATGTGAGCTGTAACAAATCCTCCCCCAAGGAAAGAAATCATTAAAATAACTCCGGCGAATAATAATCCTGTTAGTAATTTAGCAACAGAAGGATTAGAAATTGCATATGTTGAATAAACAACTGCTGTATATGCAAACCCAATTCAAATCCCTGCTAAAAGACCTCCCATTAATTGTTTTAGTCAGTTTTGACGTAATCCATCAGAAATAACACGAAATGTGTGAATATATCCATAGTTATGATAAGCAATATCTTTACTATATAGTGGAGTATAATCAACTTGTTCTAAACTTTGAATTTCGTTCCGAATTTCGTCGTCAGATAAGTTTCTAGTACTTTTAAAAAATCTTTTTTTTATACTTTCCATATAACCTTTCTAAATACCATTTATTGGCACAAACAAACACTTTTTTAAATTGATGGTTTTACTAAGAGTTTTTTAAAGTTAAGTTTAAAAAAACATAAATTTAAAAAACGCATTTATCTTGTTTGATATAATCAGCAAAACAGTTTGTTCTGCTAATCAGAGAAACCTAAATATGATTATATTCTTATAACAAAACTATTTCAATATAAAAAATGTCTTAAAAAATACTTTAAAATATCGATAAAAGTATGCTTAAAACTATTTATCTAAGCAACTGAAAGTAGCACTAAAGTTTTTTAATCGTTAGTTGATAATCGAGACTTCAAAATGCTTTGTAAAAATTTTAAACGACTACTTTGAAGCAACAAACGGTCATAGTCGTTGTTGAATCAACCCATAATTGTTCCGATTATTAATCCCCCAAAAAAGTTGCCTATAAGTGCGGGAATAATATTTACTAGGATATATCATCAAGAACTATTGTTATTAAAAGTTATTTGAAAAAGTTCTTGGTTAGAGTCAATAGTTAATAAGATCATTATTCATCCACTGTACCAGTTTGCAACACAATGTTGATAACCTCCAATTCCAAAAAATACTACAATACAACTGATCATAATCATTGCCGCAACAGCATCACCTTTAGTTGCTTTAGAACCCTGAATAGCAACACAAATCAATATTCCACATAAAATTGCACTAGCGGTGATTGTTCCAATAGTTTTCAAGATATCATTAACACTTATTGAGGTATGATTTTTTAAATGAACTCCAATAGAGCCCATCTTATTCAAACCAAAGTTTTGATAAATTTTAGTTAGCAGCAAATTATTAGTACTATCATAACCATTAGCTAAATAAAGAATTGTTACGAAAAGTCCAATTCCTAAGATATTACCTAAATAAACTGAACCACAAGCTTTCAAAAAAAATTCTCATTTTTCAATTCTTTTAAAAATAGCTCGAGAGAATCATAAGTAGGCTGTTAAGAAACCTCCACCCAAAAATAAAATAATCACCATTGAGCCAATAAAAATAAAGCCTGTTAATAATTTGACGACTGAAACATTATCAATTGCATATGTTGAATAAGCAATTGCAGTGTAGGCAAAACTAATCCAAATTCCTGCCAATAATCCACCCATAAACTGTTTTAAAATATTTAAATGAAGACCATCAGCAAGAAGTCTAAAAGTGTGAATATATCCAAAGCTGTGATAAGGTAAATCTTTACTATAAAGTGGACTATAGTCAATAGATTCTAATTCAGTTATTTCAGCTTGAATCTCTTTGGTTGTTAATTTTTTTGTTGATTTGAACTTTATTGTTTTCATGTTATGAGAATGTATTTCTATATGCTTTTAAAAATATATTTACAAATATTATAAAACATTATTTTATTGAAAAATTACAAAACATTTAAAAAAGGCCGAAGCCTTTTAAGATTATTTAGTTTTAGTTTGCTCTTCTAAAATTTCAATCATCACGTTGTCGCAATCTTTTAAAGGATCGTCACAACTAGCGTTGTTCATTGATTCTCATTCTTCAACAGTTAACTCATCTAAATATTTATTAAATGCTTTAACAAAAATTCTTTCGGTTTTACTCATCTTATTTCCTTTTGTAGTTCAACCCCATTAAGTTTTGAACTTTATTTAATTTCTTGCTAGCAATTTTTCGTGCCTTAGCAGCTCCCTGATCTAATCATTGTTCAACTTCAGCAGAGTTATATAGTTCTTTGTAACGAGCTTGAATAGGTTCCATAACTTCTAATAAAGCTTCAATAACATCATCTTTCAAATCCTTATAATTTTTACCTTCTCAACGAAGCAATGCTTGTTCTAAAGGAATATTTTTCAATGTTGTATAGATATCAATCAAGTTAGTTACTCCAGGCTTTTTAATTGGGTCATGCTTGATTAAATTTTCTGAATCAGTTACAGCAGCAGTAATCTTACTTCGAATATCGGCTGGACTATCTAACATTTTAATAATTGCCTTAGGATTATCTGAAGACTTACTCATTTTTTTAGTAGGGTCTTGTAAATCCATGATTTTCAGTTTGTTTTCAGTAACTAGACATTCAGGAATTACGAACATTTCTCCATAACGATTGTTCATTCGCATTGCTAAATCACGAGTTAGTTCAACGTGTTGTTTTTGGTCAATTCCGACTGGAACAAATTCGGCATCATATAGTAAAATATCTGCTGCCATTAATGTTGGATAAGTGAATAATCCAGCAGGAATATATCCTTTTCCTGATTCTTCAGCTTTTTGTGATTTATCTTTATATTGAGTCATTCGTGATAATTCACCAATTGTTGATTGAGTATTTAGGATTCAGCCTAGTTGCGCATGCTCCAAGACATCTGATTGTAAAAAGATCACTGATTTGTTGGGATCCATTCCACAAGCAAAATATAAAGCTGCAATTTCTTTAATATTTTTTCTTAAAACTTCTTTATCTTGGGGAACAGTAATTGCATGTAAGTTTGCGATAAATACATGCATTTCGTATTCCTCTTGAAAATTAACCATACGCTTGACAGCTCCTAGATAATTTCCTAAAGTCATTGTTCCACTTGACGTGATGGCTGATAACATTTTTTTCTTTGTCATAAATACTTTCTCCTCTTTCATTTAAAGATAGATTAATTTTATAGGAAAACCTCGTAAATGAAAATAAGCAAAGATAAGATAAAAGTTTAAAAAACTTATAATCATAACCCTTAATAATCGTGGCTTTATAAATATTATTTATACGAGGTGAAAAAAATGAAAAAAGTCAATTGAAATAAAGACGCATCTCAGATTATCGAGTTTCTTGGAGGGAAAGAAAATATTAAAGATATTTTCCACTGTGCAACTCGTTTGCGTTTTTATCTAAAAGATCAGTCATTGTTAGAAGTCGAACATTTAAAAGCAATGCCAATTGTCAAAGGTTACAATAAAGCTAACGAAGAAAATCAGCTAATTATTGGAACCGGAGTTGTTGATAAAGTTTTCAAAGCTATTCAACAAGAATTGAATGGTAGTGGAAATACAGGAAGTTTTTCTACTGAAAACTCTAAAAAAGATCGCTTATGAAAAAAAGAATTAAGCATCAAGTCAAACACTCTAATGATCAGTAAACGTGGTCTGTCATCATTTGCAGCAATTTTCGTACCATTAGTTCCCGTATTTATTGCTGGAGGGATGAGCTTAGCATTATACTCACTTCTTCAACAAATTCATCCAAACTCAGGAATGGGGAAAATCTTAGATATTATTGGTGGAGCGATTTTAGGTAGTTTACCAGCATTTGTTGGATATACAGCAGCCAAAAAATGAGGTGGTAACCCATTTTTAGGGTTAGCAATGGGATTAATTCTAGTTGCTCCGGGATTATTAAATTCTTATGCCACTAGTCAACCAATTTTATTAGGATTTGATATTAATACTCCTGAGGCCGATATTCAACAGGCGGCTAAGGATGCTTATGAAAATTGATTAGCAGTTAATAATGCTACTGAAGCACAATTTCCAATGAAAGATATTGTGGGAACATATAGCACATTATTTTCTGGATTTTGAAAAATTAAGTTAATTGGATATCAAGCTCAAATTGTTCCAGTTTTACTAGTACTAGCAATTTCAGTTAACGTTGAGAAATTACTACGTAAAATTACTCCGGATGTTTTAGCAATCATTGTTGTTCCATTAGTAACAGTTATCTTAACAACTTGATTAGCATTTTGAGCAATTGGGCCATTAGGTCAAATAATCGGTCAAGGTTTTGCTAAAGGAATTACTGCAATCTTCAAATACACTAACTATACTGGTATTGGATTTGGAGGAATGTTGTTTGCTGGATTCTATCCATTATTAGTTATTACAGGTTTACACCAAGGATTCTTACCAATTGAAGCACAATTGTTAATGGATAGTAAATTACAGTTTGGTCATTCATTCTCATTTATTACTCCAGTTGCCTGTGTATCAAATATTGCACAAGGAACAGCATGTTTAATGTTAATTTTCTTTATTAAAAGTAAACAAGAAAAATCAAAAGCTATTTCCGGATCATTTGGAGCTAACTTAGGAATTACTGAACCAGCAATGTTTGGGGTTAACTTACAATTAAAACCTCTACTTGTAGGATCAATTATTGGTTCAGCTATCGGAGGGTACTGATTAGGAATGACTCATACTGTCGCTAACTCTTTAGGAAGTGCTTCATGAATTGGGTTAGTTCAATTTGACTGAACAACCGAATTTGTGCAAAAATATTTTGCTGATAACAATATCCATGCAACCTTTTCAAGTTTAGCCCCAGGAGTGAATGTAACAATTGCCATGCTCATTTCCATGGCTGCAACTGCAACTGCGTCATACTTCTTATTAAAATCAAAATGAGGGAAATCTTCATTAGAACAGTATAAAAATCAAATAGTTGAATCTAAATCTATATAATATTTAAAAAGTTAATTGGGAGAAATAATAAATATATATGGAAAAGAAATGAAAAATTGTTTTTGACTACTTACTTAATCTTATTAAAAGTAATGAGATTGAGGATGGAGGATTACTGCCAAGTCAAAATCGATTAAAAACCCGCTTTAAATACAGCGAGCAGCCAATCAGAATTGCCTTTAATAAACTAATTGAATTGAAACTTGTTGAATCAGTTCCGGGAAAAGGGTTTGTAGTTACTAAGAAAAGTAAAACCAATCAGCTATTTAGTTTTCGCGAATTGTTTCCAAATAGCGTAAGCGAGTTTTATGATTTAGAAGAAGTTTATGTTGATAAAACTTTATCAAAGCAATCAGGATTTTATCCCGGTTCAACAGTTTACAAATTTAAATCAAAACGTTATGTTGATAATAAAATTATGATTTATCAAGAAAGCTGATTGAATAAGGAAATCTTTAAAAACATTAGTTTGGACTATTTAAAAGAATTCGGATTAATGAAATATGTTGATGAGAAATCGGCAGTAAAAGTTAGTCACTGTTTAAAAAATATTTATGGCCAACAATCAACATCAGAACTAAATTTATCTGTAATATTTGAAGATTCTGATTGTAATCAAGCAATCGTTGATCGTGGAATGTTATTTGATATATATAATGAACTTATTGAATTTCGCTTAAGTTACTACAAACTTAGTGATTTTAATTGAGAATTTATTGAATGAAGATAATAGAAAAGAGAAAGAAATGAACGATAAGTACCGTTTAATTGATAATCAAAACTTAAATGAGTTTGCTAGAAATCATGTTTCTAAAGAACAAGACTGATATAACAATCAGTATCATTTAAGTGCATTTTCAGGATTAGTAAATGATCCCAATGGTTTAGTATTTTATAAGGGTAAGTACTATATCTTTATGCAAAACTGCCCATTTAGCCCTGAACATAAAAACAAGTCATGATTGTTATATACAACAGTTGACTTTGTTAATTATATTTATGAAGGAATTACAATTACTCCATCATTTTGAGGAGATAGCCATGGTGCATTTTCAGGAAGTGCCTATGTTCATAATGATGAACTATATTTCTACTATACGGGAAATATCAAAATTGGAACTGATGGAGATCGCACAAGTTATACAATAAAAGCTAAGGTTGATATTGAAAATAAACGTGTTGATAAAAAAGTACTTTTTGAAACTGACAAGCAAGTTTATACAGGGCATTTTAGAGACCCAATTGTTTTTGAAAAAAATAAGCAATTTTATATGTTAAACGGAGCACAAAGTTTAGATTTAAAAGGAACAATTAACTTTGCAACTACACCAGATCTTGAAAGTGATAAATGAGTTTCATTAAAAGATGATGATTTTAATATTGGAACTCGTTTGGAAAACTATATGCTGGAGTGTCCTAATTATTTAAGTATTCAAAATCGTGATGTTATTTTCTTAAGTGTTGAACAAAAAGTCTCATTCGCGGAAGGCGGTCATCATGTTTGATACTTAACAGGAAACTTTGATAATCAAATGAATTTTAAAGAAGTTGCTCCAATACGTAAGTTAGATCAAGGATTGGATTATTATGCACCACAAGTATTTAATAATACTGGTGATCGCAAAATCACAATGGCATGATTGGGAAATTCTCAATCAGAACCAAAAGCTACATTTGAACATCATTGATCAAATCAATTAACTGTACCACGTGATGTAAGTTTAAAAAATGATCATTTGTATCAAAAACCAGTTGTTGAACTAGAAAAGTTGCGAGTTAAAAACATTACTCAACAAGATAAACTTAACTACGAAAATGGATTGCTGGAAATTGATTTATTAAATGAACAAAGTCAAAGTGAGTTTATAATTGAATTTGCTAACGAAAAAAATGAAAATATTAAAATAGTTTATAAAGATAAAAAGTTTGGTTTTGACCGTAGTCAATGTAGTTATGTAGAACCAATAAGTTTACCAAACCTTTATAGTTTTGAAATTGAAAAAATTACGGATTTAAAAATTTTGGTAGACCGTAGTTCAATGGAAATTTTTGTTAATGAGGGTCAAGAAACGATGGCTGTTAAATTCTTTGTAAAAGAACATAAGCAAATTAAAACTAATTTAAAAATTACTAATGCATATCAATTGCAACCGCATAAAATTATTTACAATAATATTTTATTTAGTAATCATCATGAAAGTGGAGAATAAATATGAAACATAAAATTGTGTGTTTGGGAGAAGCACTAGTTGATGTTTATAACAACAACGGAGTCATAACTGAACAAATTGGGGGAGCTTCATTTAATGTGGCTGCTAGCTTAGGAAAATTACAAAATGAATTATTGTTTTTAGGAGCAGTTGGAAATGATCAACAAGGTCAAGCAATTATTCAAAAAATGAATGACTACAATATTCAAACAAAATTTTTGCAAGTTAATAATCAACCAACGACTAAAGCTTTAGTAACTTTAGATAAGTTTAATGATCGTAACTTTGAATTCATTCGTGGGGCCGACCAAAATTATCATTTAAATATGGCAGAACTTAAAAAGGAATCAATAGCTGCAATCCATTTTGGAAGTGCAACTGCTTTTTTAGGAGGATCACTACAAGATGCCTATAATCAACTAACTGACTATGCAATTCAAGAAAAAATATATTTTTCATTTGACCCTAATTTTAGAGACAAATTGTGAAATAGTGAAAGTAAGGTAGCAGAATTTATTCAATATTGTCAACCATTATTAAAAAATGCAACTTTAATTAAGCTAAGTGAAGAAGAATTGGAATTATTAAGTAATGGACAAAATAATGAGGATCGTTTACATAATTTAATGAAAATTAATAGTCAAGCGCTAATTTGTATTACTCAAGGGTCAAAAAGTACTTTATTTGCTTGAAACAATGAAATTGATGAGGTTCCAGTTGTTAAAAGCGAACATGTCGTAGACACAACTGGAGCAGGTGATTCATTTATTGCAGGATTAATTAATGAGATTTTAGATCGCAAGATTAATTGTGACTCAGACAAAGATGAAGTTTATGCAGCTATTTATGCAGCAAATAATTTTGCAAAAGCTTCAGTCGAACATGTTGGGGCGTTGACATTTCTAAACTTTATTTAGTATGGCACCATTTTTAATGGTGCTTTTTATTTGATATATACTTTTAATAGAACAAGCTACAACAAGGAGAACATATATGAAACCAACGAAACCTCTAATTGCAATCACGGGAGCATCTTCAGGAATTGGTAAAGCAACTGCAGAGTTGTTTGCATCAAAAGGATATCCAGTATTATTAATGGCTCGTCGTATTGAAATTTTAGAAGCAATGAATATTGAAAATAAGGTTACAGCTCAAGTAGATGTAACAAAAATTGATGAGATTCGTCAAGCAATTGCTAAGGCTGAATCAATTTATGGGCCAGTAGATTTATTAATTAACAATGCTGGAATCATGCCAATGGATAAATACGTTGATCAATCACTTCAAGATAAGTACGCCACTTTAGACGTTAATATTAAAGGTGTTATTAATGGAATGGATTGTGTTTTAAAAGCAATGAATGCTCGTAAACATGGAACTATTATCAACATATCTTCAACTGCTTCACGTTGAACTTCAGTTGATCATGCACTATACAATGGTTCAAAATTCGCTGTAAATGCGATTACTGAACAAGCTCGTCGGGAAAATGCCGAAAACAATATTCGTTTTATTTTAATTGAGCCAGGAATTGTTGATACTAATTTGTTAGATACAACAACCAACCAAGAAGTTTTAGAAGCATACTTAATTAATAAGAATAAGCTTAATGGAGGATTATCTTCTGAAGCGATTGCTGAGGTTATCTTATATAGTTATGAACTACCGCAGCATATTAATATCAAAGAACTATTAATCACTCATACCAATCAAAAAATTTAAAAAAGTGAAAGTAATTATTGAAAATGTAGTGTAAAATTATTAAAAATAATTACTTAATAACTAATCTAACGTTATCGCGATTAGTGAACTTTAAAACAGAAATAATATGCATTCATTTTAAAGATTAATTTAAAAAGAAAGAGGTAGTATATGGCGAATATTCGATTTATGCCAATTGGTGGTCAAGATGAACGAGGAAAGAACATTTTTGCTTTAGAAGTTGATCAAGATTTGTTTATTTTTGATGCTGGAATTAAGTTTCCTGACAAAGGAATTTTAGGAGTTGACGTTGTCATTCCTAAATTGGACTTTTTAAAAAACAATGTCAAAAGAATTAAAGGGATTTTTATAACAAATCCAGCGTCTTACAATTCAGGGGCTATTAGTTATATTTTAAAAGAAATTGATGTGCCAGTTTATTGTAATGAAATAACAACAGTTGTATTAAAAATTAAGGCGCAAAGATTACGCGTTAAAAACAAAGAGCAAAATTTCCATATCATTAAAGAACATGATATTTTAGAATTTGGAAAAGTTAAGGTGGAAGTTTTCCGCACAACTTCTAGTTCACCTCAATCATGTGGATTTGCAGTGCATACTGAAAATGGGGTTATTGTTTATGCTGGAGATTATATTATTGACGGAAAAGAACAATCATACTTTTCAACTGATTTTACTCACTTAAATGAGATAAGCAACAAGGGTGTTTTAGCATTAATCGCTGACACTGAATTTGCTTCAAGAATGGACTTTACAGTTCCAAACCATAAAATTGAAAATTATATTGCATCACCGTTTAAAGAAAAGAAAACAAAAATTGCTATTGGAATTTTTGAAGAAGATATCTTTAAATTAGGAGAAATTTGCATGGCCGCTAAAGAAAACGGCAGAAAAATAGCTGTTTATGGTCGTACAATGTCAGCAATTATTGAGTCAAACATGATTAATGAAAATTTAGTTTTAACCAAAGATGATTTATTTTCTGTTGAAGAATATATGAACTCAGAAAATGGAATTTTAATTATTTCAGGAACTGGTGATGTTTTATATTCTAAGTTGGCAAAAATTGCTAATGGGAATGATGAAGTTGTTGAGTTTAAGGAAAAAGATTTAATTATTTTAGCAACTCCCCCAGCAGCAGGAGTTGAGAAACGCCATGCACAAATTCTCGATGAGTTAGCAAGAACTGATGCGCGTTTAATTGCTTTAAGTGATAAAAACATTTGATCAATGCATGCTTCTTATGAAGACGTTAAAATGCTTGTTTCAATTATGAAACCAAAGTACTTTGTTCCGGTAAAAGCATTGTATAAAGATTTTTTAAAAGCAGAAAAAGCAGCCATCGAGGGTGGAGTTCATCCAGAAAATGTCGGAATTATTGATAATGGAGAGATTTTAGTATTATCAAAAAATCACTTAGCAATTAGCCAAGAGCGCGTTGAGACCGGTGATGTCTATGTTGATGGTGTTGGAATAGGTGATGTTGGAAGTGTTGTGTTAAATGAACGAAAACAATTGGCAACTGATGGTGTTATTATTGTTGGAGCTACAATTGATACAAGAAATAAAGAACTAGTTTCTTTAATCGATACTCAAATGCGTGGAGTTTTATATATTAATGAAGATAATCCAATTTTTAAGATTTTACAAAAGCAAATTGCTGAAATTATTAAAAAAGGTGAGTCATTGTTTAGAGAAGCACCAGAACAATATGATTTAAATAACATTAAGCGTGAAATTATTTCGAAAGTTCGTTCATCAATCAAGCAAGAGTCAGGTAAACAACCAATTGTTTTGGCAATCATAAATGAAATTGATGGCAAAGAATATGTTCCGTATATTCGTAATACTCGAAACGTTACAAACTATCAAAATAAGAAAACAAATTATCAAAAAAAATCGTCATTTAAAAAGCCTAAACAAAACTAATAATTTTTTTAAGATATTAAAAAATTATTTTAAAAACTTAAAAAACAAAGAATAAGCTTTAAAAACAGGAGATTTTGTCCCAATTTTGGACAAACTCTTGTTTTTTTTTTTTTTTGTTAAGTTATATAAAGATAGAAAACAATTAGGAAATAGCGTTGCTAATTAAAATAACTATCAAATTGAAAAATTAAATTCTGAAAAGCAAAGAATTTAATTAGAAGGGCATACATACAAAATAAGAATATTTATTAAGTAAAACTTATTGCATGTAAGAAAACATTTGAGTTATGTTAAGCAGATAACTTAAATCTATAGGTATATATTAAAAGTTTTAAGTAAAACTAGTAATGGTTTTTTAAAGTACATTAATTGAAACTTATATATTAAATAACAAAAACAAAAAGAATGAGGTAAAAGAATATGTTTGCTAGAAAAAAAATAACTAAAATTTTCGCCCCAGCTGATGGCGATATTGTTGAATTGAAAAATAGTACTAATCCGTTGATTAAAGAGCTTATTGCTAAAGAGGGATTTATTTTAAAAACCCATAAGCAATCATTTTTATCCCCAATTTCGGGAAAAGTGGTAATGTCTTTGAAAACCAAGAAGGCTTATAAAATCAAAAATAAAGCCGGAGTCCAAGTTCTATTATTTTTAGCGTTGGAAGGAAACTATTGAGTTTTTGATAAATTCTTTTCAAAAGTTGACAATAATCAAAAAATTAAAGCTGGTCGTCCTCTTTGTGATGTTAGTTTAAAAAGACCTAAAAGTAATTCAGAAAATACTTCAAAAACAGAAGTTAACCAAATTATTGAGATTCCTATTTTAACAACAAGTAATAATGAAAAAACCTTAAAAGTTTTAAAGTTTGGAACTGTTAAAAAAGGTGATCTAATTGCAATTTTGAAATAAATAGTCTTTAACAATTAGCAATAAAGTATGCAGGAGGAAAAATGGCATCAAATCTTAAAACAGAAAATAAAGCAGTCTTATCTGAAACAAAAAAAATCCAAACAGCAACAAACATGAAAAAAGGAAGCACAGTAAGTTTTTATAGACTGCTAAGTTATTTCATTAAACTTATTTTTATTGATAAAGCCTTTTTAATCATCTTTGGTATTGGAATTGCGTTTGGTATTGGATTTGGTATTTTAGCAAGTGTCCAAAAATCACCGATTACAATTTTTAACTGATACTACTTAATTAATACAGTTTTGCTATTGCTATTAATTGCTAGGCTAGTGACTTACTTTTTACATAACAAATTTGAAGATCAAACGATGACAATTATTATTCAACAGAAAACAAAAAGAATTTATATTTTGTTAAGTATTTGGTTAGCAATTTTTTTAAGTGTTTTAGTTTTAAACCTAATTGCGACAATGGCCATGGTTTTACTAAATGTAAGTAACCTTTACTCAATTCACTACTTAATGGTGAATATAATTTATCAAACTGCTTGTTCAGTGTTTTTAATAAGTTTCATGTTTTTCTTAACATTAACTTGCAAGCAACAAATCGTTTCGATAATTTTGTCATTTGTACTATTATCACTATTCATATCTAGTTTACCGCAACAATTTTATGATACAAAAATGAACAATACTCAAATAACTTTTGTAGATAAAAATGGAGGTCAAATCATTTATAAAGCTTCTGAAATTAATGAAGCAATTGCATTTAATGAAAACGTAAGCAAGGGACAAATTAGATTTCCTCACTTAAGCAAGTATATTAATGATTACTATATTAAAAATCATTATACAATTGCAAACTTTGAAAATAAATCTGAAATTCAATCACGATTAAAAATGTGAAGTGACCTAAATCTTATAAATACTAGAGAAGAGACAATCATAATTGGTGGTCAAGATAGCACTCAACTTAAAATTGAAAGCATCAATGCTCGAAGTGGATTAGAAGGTTTTGAAAAAGATGATATTGTAGAAATCAATTTGGTTTTTAAAAACAAATTTAAAAGCATTAATGAAATTAAACAATTGGAAAAAAATGAAAAAAACAGTGCCAAAAAATCAATTTTAAAAGACTTAGTTAGTTTTTATGATTATTACGATGCGACATTTAAAGCTGCCTATCAAAATCTAAATACTTCAAATAAAGTTTTAGAAAAAATGTGAAGTATTAATTATTCTAACTTCGGAAAATACTTATCATTGCAATTAGTCAGTGATGAATCAGTAATCACTGTAGTTGATAATGTTGGAGGAGTACAAACTAAAAAAGGCGCAAGTGCAAACATTTCAAATGGATTGTTCCAAACTTACTTATTTAATAACTATTTTGCTTCATCAAGTTCAAAAAATTATGATTTGCTTTTTGCAACTGAAAGAAGTAGTGGCGAATATGCTGATAACTATAAAATGCTAATTGATAGCATTTCAAGAGAAATGTATTTTGAGTTATTCATTAGAGTTTTAGAAGATAACTTTATTAATCAAACTTCAAATTACGTAATTATTACTGAATCTCAAGTCATTAATAACGATCAGTATAAAGCTTACGAAAGCTATGCTAATAACTTTAACTTACTAAGTTTAGGATTATTTCCCGCTAATATGAACAGTTATTTTGAAACTTTCGCTGGTAAAGCATGAGATCAATATTGATTCAATTTTAACAGTAAATCATTTATTGATTTTAAAACTCAAGACAACATCTTTTTCACAAAAGTGAAGTTTAAATTTGCTGTAAATGATCAAACTCGCCAAATTACTGGTGTTGATAGACCAAATATTCATTTTTATGTTGGAACACAAGTTATTTTCCTAATAATTACTGCAACTTCATCAATCATTATGTTCATCAGAAAGGACTTAAAATAGTATGGCAAAAAAACAAATACTTAGTTCACAACAAAGTGAATCAATGACTACCGATATTGTTAAGTTTGACAATTATTTAAAAAGGTTCACATACAAGGAACAAATTGGTCCTTTAAATTTCACAATTAGAAAAAACAAAGTGACGATTATTATTGGACGAAGTGGTTCAGGAAAATCTGTAATTTTAAATTCAATTATGGGTTCATATGCGCGGTATAAGGGAACTATTGATATTGCTGGTTACCGAAGAAAGTCAAGAAATGGTTATAAAGTTAATAACGAAATTGGATTTTATACCCAAATGGATTTTATAAATTATGATATCACTTTAAGAACTTATTTAAATCAAATTGCAAAAGTAATGGGATTAACTAAAGAGTTTTCTGAATTTCAAATTCAGCAGTTACTAGATTTATTTCAGCTAAATGAGCACAGTGAAAAAAAACTAAAGGACTTTTCATGAGGAATGAAAAATAGGTTAAATTTAATTATTAGTTTATTAAAAGATCCAAATCTGATCATTTTAGATGAACCTGGTGCAAACTTAGACTCATTATGAAGAAAAAAGATTAAGGAAATTTTATTGGAGTATAAAAACAATGATAAGACAGTGATTATAGTTGTCCATAATATTGATGAAGTCTTTGATATTGTTGATGACATTATCTTAATTGAACAAGGACAGATTATCTATAAATCAGAGTTAAAGGATTTAAAACTTTATTTGCGAAGCAGACTTTTTTTCAAAACAGATATCGCAAAACATCCATCATATAACGAATTTAAAAAGCAACTTTTAGAATCTGGTTTTGAAATTTTTGAAGAGGATTTAGAGAGTAAAACTTTAGAAATTGGAGTTTTAAAAGAAGAAGCTCATAAAATTAACTTTTTAGTAGCAATGATCATTAAGTTCAATATGTTTTTAGAAGAAATAATTAATGTACCAATGAATTTTGAATCAATTTATAACTCATTAGTTTTCTCTGAGAATCTTAAGGAGCTAGAGTTTTATGTTAAAAGAATTAGTCCTATAAGTAGAGTAAGATTACGCTCATTATTGAGAACATCAAAACATAAAATAAAAAATCAAATTAAAAATTCATCAAGTGCAGAATTTGTTGAAGAAAAACGTCGATTACTTTTAGAAAATAAAATGCTAATAAAAAATTTAATGCGAAAAAAATATGATTCCAAAAATGTGAATATTCTTAATAACATTTTAGAAAAACATTTTCATAACAGTAAACCTTTAAATACGACAGAAATGGATCTATTAAAAAATACTTTGAAAGAAATGTTATCCCAAAATCTTTTATGCAAATATGAAGCAAAAATTATTAAATTGGGACTTGAAGTTGCTTTACGCCAAACTAAAAATGAAAAAGCATTTTCTGCATTTGAAAGTCTACTAAAAATGAATTCTGGAAATCCAAAAAACTTAAAAGTTACTCATGTAAGCAAAAACTTGATTAAAAATAACCCAATCATACAAGATCATAAAAATCAATTATTTTGATAGATCAGAAAAGAGGCTATATGAATAAAAATTTACGAACAAAATACTTTTCGATTGAAGAAAGTGGAAACACCTTTAATATCAAGGACTACAATAATAATTTAGTTCAAAACTATGAAAACTATTTAGATGCAGTTGTTGATATTCAACTGCTTAATGAAAAAATGAGTCAAACTCAAAAATTGGAAAATGAAGTAAATTTGAAACTTAAGAGTGTTAAGGTTCAAGCAAATGTGCATCATGAAAATAATGTTCTTGATATTGACGAAGAAAAATATTTAGATATTTTAGAAAAAACAGAAATTTTAAAACAAAATCTTGAAAAATTGGGAGCAGAAGCTGAAGCATTAAATCAAAAAAAACTTGTCAAGCAACAAGCCGCAGCTAATCAAAAAGTTGAAAAACAAACGTCAGTAAGAGTTTTAAAAGATTTTTTAGAATATGAAAATAATGTCTCTCAGCAAGATCTAGAAACTTTAAAATCAGAAATTTTGAGTAAGGTTAAAGAGACTCTTAACAGTATTAATCTTGCCCAACTTAATGAAATAGTTGTTAAAAATAAAAGTTTAGAAAAAGCATTTTTAGTTATTCAAGAGCAAGTAACTAAAAACTACGCCGAAATGATAACTTTCCAAAATGAAATTCGCAGCGCGTTACAAGAGCTAACAAGTGACCAAAAAGCTTTTTTATCAAAAGATGAGTTTGATAAAAGTCAACTTCTGCTAAACGAATTCAATACTGCTCAAAATGATCAACGGTATATCAAAATTGACCAGATTGAGTTGTTATTTGAAAAATATTTGAACTTAAGCAAACCTAAGGCAGCTAGTAAAAACCCAAAAAAAGCAACGTCAACTAAATCAACTTCTAAAAAAGTTGGGGTGAAAAAACCAACAACTAAAAAAGTAGTTGAAAAGAAGACATTATCTAAACCTCCGACTAAAAAAATAGCTGTTCCTAGTCAACCATTAGCTGACGAATTTGATGTCGAACCTATTATGAATTCAGATTCTAAAGCAACTGAATCAAAGGACTTACTCGACTATGAAAAAGCTTTTTTGGAATTACAAAAAAATGGTTCACTTAAAAGCTATATAAAAAATCTGATTAAAAAATAAAGAATGAGTTAAAGGAAAAAAATATGAAAAAATTATTAATGACTTTAGGAGCAGTAAGTTTATCTGTTCCCCTTGTAGCATCTACAGTATCTTGTTTTACTAATACATCAGTTATTAACCCTGAAAAAGAAGACAATGGGTTTGAAACTGGAAAAGAATGAATGGGTAAAGGAAGTTTAGAAGAGCTTTATGCAACAAAAGAACTTTCTGTTAAAAATCAAAAATGACAAGATGTTTTAAAAACAGATTATTCTCAAAAATCAGTTAATTCTTATAAATTAGCTAATCCAAAAGTAATAAACGACAAATCGACACTTGCTAATAAAAGTATTTTACAAGTAAATGATCGTTTAGAATTTACGCCATATGCAGACATGGGAATTGTTGAGGATACAGCTGAATATCTTATGAAAGAAAAAGGGAAAAGCTCAGGTACTCGTACTGAAGCAATGGAATCATTAGAAAATCATCAAACAAACAACATTGTTTATAATGACTTAGGAGAAATTTCTGCTAATAAAGAGGTTATTACTGATGCTAGCGAAATTACTTTAGGATTTATGCAAAATGCATCAGATACTGGAGAGCTAGTACCAATGTGAAATGCTGCTCCTGCTAAAGATAAGTTAGGAATCCTGGCTGATCAAAAAGATGAAACTGAATATGCAAAATGATTTAATGATCGCTACCGTAACTGAACTGGGGCAAGTGAGCAAAATACTCGCTGAGAAGCAAACGAAAAGACAGGACATTTAGATTCTCAAAAACTGCGAATTTCTTTTGGTCCATTTGCGAATTCATTGTGACATACAGCTTGACAAAATAACAAGACTCCAGAGCAATTGGCTACAGTTTTAGAAAAAATTGCTGCAAAATATGATACTAAAAAGTTTGACTTTTACTTTGCTGCTCCATATTTATCAGCTAGTGGTAACTACGCTGATTCTCAAAGATTATTAGCCAGTGCGTTGAAAATTTTAATTGAGAAAGATAGTGAATATGATATTCAATTGTCACTAGTTATGTCTACAAAAGATGGTGTTGCAATTCATCCAGGATTCTTAGAAGGCAGCAGTGCTGGAAATCTAAAATTATTAGGAGATGAAGCATTCCCATTATATAACTTTACTAAATACTTAGGAATGAACTTTAGATTAAACTTAGTTTCAGGTTACTTAACTCTTCCAAATGATCCAGCAAATAATCCCGATTGAGAAATTGAAGCAATGAAATCAGGAGTTTTACAAACTCACGAAAACTGAAGAAAAATGCATGAAGTAATTAATGAGGGAACAGAAGCAACATTAGAAAAATCTTCACGAAAAATCAAAGTGACCCCATGAATTGGTCGTAGAGCAGAAGCTGCTGCATATAACTTTACTCCAAAAAATGCTGTTGAGTTACGTTCATGAGCTGAAGAACAAAAACTAGGTGGAGTAGGGATGTTTTATATCTCTCGTGATACACCAAGTTTGTTTGAAGACAATGGTCAAGAAGGACCAGCTCAAGCTGATAAAAATGCTTTAAACGAGAACATTCGTTCAGGGTCAGGATTTGAACAGTTTACTTATGCAAAGGCTTTAAATGGTACTTTTGAAACTAAAGATTTAAAACCTGAAGAAGTTGTAGATATTAAAAATGTTGGTGGAATTGATTATAAAGAAGATATTCAAAATAATACTGACTTAGATAATCTAGAAAATCCTGGTTCTTGAGAAGGTCCCAATGTTGGTGGGCCTGGAGAAGGAGCAGGAGGTGCTGGGGAAAGTGAAGGAACTAATCCTCCTCCACCAACTGGCCCAGGAAAAAGTATGTATAGTTCATGAGAAGAAGCTAACCCAAATAGAACTGACAAGATTACTAAAAAAGAGCAAGCAAACAATCAAACTTATTTCTCGCCATATTTAGATGCTGGTTTATACCAAGGAAATGATATGCAGGAAATTTTAACATCAGTTGAAAGCATGGATCATTTGACATTAGCCTTTGTTCAACAAGTAAATGAACACAATGACAAAATTGAAATGTCAATTGCTGGTCAAGCTAAAAATAACGAAGGTTATACTTGATGAGAAGAAACACAGTTCTGAGGAAAAATGTTGAAACCGTTAGCAGAGCAAAATAACTTTGAAAATATCAAAGTTGCTTATGGTGGAGCAACAACTGGTGGATTTACAGAAAAAAATCCATGAACATTAGCTAATAAGCTTAATCCAAATGATCCTATCAAGGCTCAACAAGATTTAAAAGAGGCCTTAATTGGTTACCAACAAGAACTAGTTGACGTTGTCCAAAAATACGGACAACAAACAGTTGGAATGCCAAAGGCAATTGACTTTGATATTGAAGGGCATGCTCAAGAATTAGATGCAGATAATCATTTATTGGCAAAAACATTAGCTGAAATGAAAAAAGCTGATTCAAGTTGAGATTTCTCAGTTACTTTACCGGTTCTTCCAAGTGGTTTAACAAGTGTTGGATATAACGTTATGAATATTTTTGTTGAAGAGTATCAAAAAGCGGGACTTTCACAAAGCGACTTACCAGTAATTAACTTAATGCTAATGGATTATGGTGATCCGATTTATGTTAAAGCTCGTGATGTTGATAAAGTAACCAACTTTGATTTAGCTCGTGATGCAATCAACGCTACTAAAAATAATTTAGCAACTTCAATTGAAAATAATTATGGAAGTGTGGAAATTGGCAATCAAGGTTTATACAAACTAATTGGAGCAACACCAATGATTGGAGTCAATGATACAGTTCATGGGGTCTTTACTTTAGAAGATGCTAAAGAATTATACAATTGAAGTCATAAAAATGGTTTAGCTTATATTGGAATATGATCAATGAACGATGATCGTGGCTTCAATATAGATACTCAAAAGCCGGGTAATAAATCATTAACATCCCATGGTCTAGCATATCTTAATGAATACGATTTTGCTAAAGCCTTTAGTGGAAACTGAAAGTTCTAAAAATAAAGACACAAAAAGAAAAGGACAATTTTAATCAAAAGGCGCCCTAAACGGGCGCCTTTTGTGATTAACCTAAATCAATAAGTTTGTAAGTATACAAAAAAATAAAAAAACTAAAAATTTAATTCCTTAAGAAATTTAGAGTATTAAAAAATAAAGTCGTAAAACAATGAAAGCAAATAATTAAGGAGTAAGATATGAAAAATTTTTTATCTGTCTTGGGAGCTGTTATGTTAACAACTTCTACAGGTTTAACAGTTATTGCATGCAGTAATAGTGAAACCATTTCAATTCCTACATCTGAAGAAACAATCAGTGAGTATAAAACGGAATTAAATAACATTTGAAATACAGTTTATAATCAAAATACTAGTAAATTTGTAAGAAAAATTTATAACGAAGAAGATACAGAAAATTATAACCTGTTTAATTTTAATTATTTAAAAACACATTTTAGTGGTTCAGAAAATGCATCTTTTAATTTATCAAATGATCTTATAAGTCAAACTTTGTTTTTAAGAGATTTAGCGATTTTATTTCCTGAAGACCAGTTTGCCAAAGAAATTCAAAGTAATTTGGCTACAGGAAAAAATTCAGTCAAATATCGTAATACCTACATGGGTAGTACAAAAGCGACCTTAGGAGATTTTAAAATTTTAGAAAACAGTGACTTTTCATTAACAAGAACAAATTATAAAAACTTGGAAACTGGAGCAACTGAACTAATTTTTACGATTAATGTAACAATAAGCCGACAAATGCACTATAAAAATCCTCAAGGTTTAGTTGAAATGCATAATGTTAATCAAATCCCATTAAGTATTTTAATAGGAAAAGATGGAAAAGCTCTATCAATTATTCAAAAAGTTATTACCGAACTCCCAAAGCAAATATTTGCAAATGGGGAATCCCAATTTAAAGCTTCAACATTTAAAAATCTGTATAGTGATTTTAAAGCATATACCAAAGCTTTTGATTTAAGTCTTTATGACTATCTTAATAGTCCAACATACAAAAAACTTATAACAAAGAATATAGAAATTCTTAACAATCAAGAAAATCAGTACAAATTAGTATTGGGAGACATAGTCGCAAGTGCTGCAGAAATCAAAGTACTTTCTGAAATGATACAAAACAATACTAAAGAAAATCAGGCAAATCTTGAAACAAAAATTCTTTATGATCTGCAACGAAACCCATTAGCTAATAGTTTAATTTTAAAGAAGACAGAAACTGAAGTTTTGAAAAAAGACTATGCCTTGGAGATGCTGCAAGAAATTGTACCAGAATTAGACTTCAAGATTGATGAATATGAAGAAAACCTAAGTGAGTTTTTAAGGGCAAATATTCCACAAGAAAGTATAAATGATTTGATAGAAACAACGTATAGCTACGGATTTTTCAGGCTTCAAAATATTTATTTGGAGTTTGATGAACACTCAAAATTAGAGTTGCCAAGTCTGACAATTCCTTGAACATACGAAAATGATATTGTTGAAACTAATAAAAAAGAAGCTTGATTACTATCAATTTATGAAGCCTTGAAAATTGTCAATGAAAATGTTCTTAGAGCCAATTCAATTATTCCGACAAGTTCAGCGCCAAATATTTTTGCTGAATCAACTTTAATTAATGAAAACTTAAAAGCATCATTCAATAAACCATGATCTGAAATTGTTAATGATACAGGAGT
Organism: Mesoplasma seiffertii ATCC 49495; assembly: GCF_000518725.1. Taxonomy (GTDB): domain Bacteria; phylum Bacillota_I; class Bacilli_A; order Mycoplasmatales; family Mycoplasmataceae; genus Tullyiplasma; species Tullyiplasma seiffertii. The sequence continues at coordinate 56,884 of NZ_JAED01000008.1, forward strand.
TTCAAGCAAAAATTGAAACATTGAAGATGATAACATTTTTGATTTTGATGAGGGGAAAAGCTTGATTACGTCTAAGCTAGTTTCTGAAAAAAGTAGACAAAAAATTGCTAATAATATGCAATATGATTTTGACTCATTTTCAGCGGATATGTTGAATACTTACTCAGTTGATCAAGAGGTCAATAGGTTGGAATATCCATTAGATTATTTATCGCATTTGCAGCTCAATGTTTTTGGTTCAAATTATCAATCAAATAATACTTTTGAATTACCAAACACTAGTAATTATTGAGTCAAAGCATCAGAGTATCCTACAACATATTTAACGTACAAATTTAGCTTAAGTTGAATAAATTTTAGTATATCATTGCCGTTTGATGAAGGATATCGCTTCTATGATACTTACGAACCTGAAAAAGTTTGAAGCGGTGAAAAGTACTGAGAATTGAGTAATGACAGAAGTTTGTTTGCAGATTCAACAGATTCAGAAAAATTTGATTGAGAATATCCAAATCGGTATAAACTATCAAGTTATAACGAATCAGGAAGCATTTATGCAATACCAGCTTTTATTATGTTTACTATAAAAAATTAATTTCTGCATAAATATCAGACAAAATTAAAAGTTTGTATAAAAGTTAATCATTATGAGAATTCAAAAAATGCTATTGACATCTTATAAATAATTAACATTCAAAGGAGAACTATGAAAAAATTATTAACCTTATTAGCAGCAATTGGACTAACAGCAACGACAACAACTTCAGTTGTTGCTTGTGGAAACTCTAAACAGTTACAACCAGTTGATACCACTGAATTTGAAAAACTAGCCATCACTGAAGCCCAAGGAAAATACTTTACTATTGAACAAGCAGTTGAGGGAATTAATAAAATTAATAACCTTCCTGAAGGCATTGAATCAATTAATGTTTCAATTTTAGAATCACCAACCATTCAAGTTGAGTTTATTGCTCAAAAAGGCTATGAAACTCCGAAACCTTTTACCGTAAATTTTAAAGCAAAGCAACAAACAGGAAAATCTAAGATTAATCTTTATGAAATTGAGGAAGCTGTTAAGGTTAGAAACATTCAA
>NZ_JAED01000009.1 GCF_000518725.1 Mesoplasma seiffertii ATCC 49495
ATGGTAAAGAGTTTGCTGATGAAACTGCAGCAATTACGGCAGCTAAAAAGACTCAATTAGCTGATGGTGTTGAATTAGATGGTGAGCCAACAAATAGTGATCATACAATCACTATTAAAGTTAAAGCAGAAAATGGATATAAGATTGCTGATGGACAAGAAACAACATTTACTGCAACATGAGTTCAAGGGAAGAAAGATATTGATAAAGAAGCCTTGATAAAAAATATAGAAGATTTTTTAGGTGAAGGTAAGTTTGCTTCAATTGATGAAGCTACTAAAGCCATAAATGCAGCAGCTACAGCTGGAGATCTTATAGTTGAGGGTGTAGAAGTTATTATGGCAAAAGGCGATGAACCTGAAGGTTCAAAAATTCAAATAACTGTAGTTAATGAATCTGAATACAATGAAGTTAAAGAATTTTTTATTGATTTTGAAATAAAACAAAGTTTTTAGTTAAAATTGCTTTAGTCATTGCTTAAAAATATATAATCGTTAAAACATTTTAAATTTTCAGAAACTTGTCTTTTGATTTATTTTTTTCTTGTTTTGACTATTACAAAAAATGCATTAAGTCATCAGGCATTAATTTATTTTGCTAATAATGGCTTAAAATTAAAAATTTCTTTAAAAGTTCTTAACCTTAAAAATGGTTTAAGAACTTTTTTTATAATTTGTTTCTTTTTATGGAATATAAATAATATTATCTAGATAACTAATGTAAAAGGAGAACTAAATGAAAAAAATATTAGCACTGTTAGGAACTGTTGGACTAATAGCAACTACGAGTACCACGGCTATTGCTTGTGTACCGCCTAAAACACCCAAGATAATAAAGACTCCAAATTTAGATTCCTTAAAAGCAGAAATTGCTAAAGCTAAAAAAAATCAACAAGGATTAAAAACTTTTACTGCTTTTAGTAAATTACAACAGACAATTATAATTGCTGATTTTTTTGTAGCTGTTCAAACTGCAATTATAACTCGTGGGGGTGAAGAAAGTAAGGATGAAATAGCTGAAATGAAAGCTATTTTAAAAACGGCAATTGAGGAATTTAATAATTCACCACAAGAGAATGATATTTTAATTTAAAATAAATCCTGAAACATTAACGTTTCAGGATTTTCATTATTTCGTTGTATTTTTCTTCTGTGCTTAATGAAGCATCTAATTTTAAAACCGGGACTTGTTTGCTATTAATTTCATTAGTATGAGCCAAATAAGTGCCACCCTCATTAGGATCTAAATTAGTATAGTATTTCCGACATCATTCAATAAAGTCATTAGTGCAGTTACCATTTTCATCACAAGCCAACCCTGCTTTACCATGACGCGCCAATTCCCGTTCAATTAAACGTTGCATACGGGTATTTTCGTCTAAGTATAAAAAGACTAACAAATCTACATCAGCAAAGCCTTCTTTATATCAACTATAAGTTGAACCAGCAACAACATAATCTTCAAGGTTATCGATATCTTGATGATATAAGGCAATTTTTTCAGCAACGGTATTTCTGATTGTTTGATTAGTTCCTGCTTTTCAGTAATAGGAATCAGTGTCAATTCATTTAATATTATGTTTGTTAGCAATATATTCTGCTAATGTTGTTTTTCCAGTAGCACTAGCACCAATAATTTGAATTTTCATATGACCCCCGTTATTTATAATTATATTATATTTACTAAATAAGTAATAACTCGATATTTATTGATTATTTTTTGAATAGGTCTTTTTTTAAAAAAGATACAAGATAAAATAACTATATAGATTCAAGAGAGAGAATCATAGAATAGAAGAAGGACTTTAAGATGAATATAATGCTATTAGGAGCACCGGGTTCAGGAAAAGGAACTCAAGCAGAAAAATTAGTAGGGCGTTTGGGTTATACTCAAGTGTCGACTGGAGATTTAATGCGTAAGCAAATTGCTGATCAAACTGCATTAGGGGCAGAATGTGGGAAATATATGAACGAAGGAAAATTAGTTCCTGATCAAATTGTTAACGCAATTGTTAAGGATTATTTAGAAACTAACCATGAAAAGTTAATTTTTGATGGATTTCCCAGAACTCTAGAACAAGCTTTAGAATTAGAAAAAATGTTAGCTGAAGTTAACTCAAAAATGGATAAAGTAATTTATATTGATGTTGCTCAAGATGTAATTTTGAAACGAATCTCAGGAAGAATTATTTGTCCAGTATGTAAAGTTAGTTATCATGTTGAAACTCGTAAACCACTTGTTGAAGGAATTTGTGACAATGATGGAGCAACTTTAATTCGTCGTCCTGATGATGCTCCTGAAAAAGTTGCGGTTCGTTTAGCAGCTTATGAAGCTGACACTAAACCATTGATTGATTTCTATAGTAACAAACCAGGATTTATTCATATTGAAGAAGCCTCAGAATTGGATGGGGAAACTGTTTATCAAATGATTGAGAAAGAATTAGTTAAATAATGGTAACTATTAAATCATTAGAAGAAATCAATAAAATGCGAGTGGCAGGAAAAGTTTTATCAAGAGCTGTCAAGATGCTAAAAGATATGTGTCAAGTTGGGGTTAATTGCTTAGATTTAGATCGAGCATTTGAAGAATTTATTCTTGCTAATGGATGTACATCAAACTTTAAAGGTTACGGGGGATTTCCAAAAACAATTTGTGTTTCGATCAATGATCAGTTAGTTCACGGAATTCCGCAAGACCGAATTTTAGCAGATGGTGATATTGTAAGTATTGATACTGGATGTGTATATCAAGGATATCATGCAGATTCTGCATTTACTAAAATAGTTGGTACCCCAAAAGACGAAAAACATGCTATACTTATAGAGGTGACTGAAAAATCTTTGGAACTTGCAATTGAGCAAGTTAAACCTGGAACAAGAATAGGGACAATTGGAGCAACGATCCAAAAGTACGTTGAATCATTTGGTTTTGGTGTTCCCCGAGATTATACTGGACATGGAATTGGTACAGAAATGCACGAAGAACCATACGTACCAAATTATGGTACTCCAGACACTGGTATGAGATTACAATCAGGAATGGTCATTGCTATTGAACCAATGGTTCAAATGGGAACATTCAAAACTAAGGTTGCATCTGATAAGTGAACAGTGTATTCAGCAGACCACAGTATGGCTGCACACTTTGAACATACTATTTTAGTAACTGATAGTGGTAGCGAAGTTTTAACTCGTTATAAAGATTAGGAGAAATTATATGGCAAAAGAAGCAGAAATGGAATTTGAAGGTACGGTTGTTGAAGTGTTGCCAAGTGCACAATTCAAAGTACAACTGGAAAACGGCATAGTTATCGATGCACACGTGTCAGGTAAAATCCGAATGCATTACATTCGCATCTTACCTGGAGATAAGGTAACAGTCGTGATATCACCATACGACATGACACGTGGAAGAATTACTTTTAGAACAATCGCTAAGCGAAATACTAATTCGTAATTAAAAAAATATTAAGAATAAATTTAATTAATCGGGTTTCCGGTTAATTATTGCTTTTTAAAAAGCAAAACGAATACGGAGGTTCAAACGATGAAAGTTAGATCATCAGTCAAAACAATGTGCGACAGCTGTCGTGTTATTAGACGTAAAGGCCGCGTAATGATTATTTGTGCTCAACCAAAACACAAACAAAGACAAGGTTAATTCGTTTAATTAAAAATTAAATTAACAATAGTTAAGAAAGGAATACGTAATATGGCTCGTATTAGTGGGGTAGAAATACCAAATGATAAAAGAGTTGTGATTTCACTAACTTACATTTATGGAGTTGGATTATCAACATCTCAAAACATTTTAGCTAAATTAAACATTAGCGAAGATGTACGTGTTAAAGATTTAACAGAAGAACAAATCAAAGCTATTTCTACAGAATTAGCTTCAGTAAAAACTGAAGGTGAATTACGTAGAGAAGTATCATTAAACATTAAACGTTTAATGGAAATCGGAAGTTACAGAGGGTTAAGACACCGTAAAGGTCTTCCAGTAAGAGGGCAATCAAGTAAAACTAATGCTAGAACTGCTAAAGGACCAAGAAAAACTGTAGCTAATAAGAAAAAATAGGTAGAAGGAGAATAGATTATGGCAAACCAAAAATCACAAGGTAAAAAAAGAATCAAAAAAAATATTCCTAAAGGTATCGCTCACATTCACTCTACTTTTAACAACACAATTGTTACTATTAGTGATGAAAAAGGAAATGTACTTTCATGATCAAGTGCTGGTGCATTAGGATTCAAAGGTTCTAAAAAATCTACACCGTATGCTGCTCAAATGATTTCAGAAGCAGCATCAAAAGGTGCAATGGATAATGGGGTTAAAACTGTATCTGTTGAAGTTAAAGGTCCAGGACCAGGAAGAGATGCTGCTGTTAGAGCACTTCAAATTGCTGGGTTAGAAATTACTTCAATTAAAGATACTACACCAATTCCACACAACGGAGTGCGTCCAAGAAAACGCCCAAGAGGTTAATATGAAACAATTTATGAGACCAGAATTCACTCTTTTAAAAGAAGAGCAAGATAAATCATACGGGAAATTTATGGTTGAACCTCTAGAAAGAGGTTTTGGAACCACTTTAGGAAATGCAGTTAGAAGAACACTTTTAGCAGCTACTCCAGGAGCAAGTGTGTATGCAATTAAAATTGCTGGAGCATCACACGAATTTACTTCAATCCCTGGGATTGTAGAAAACGTTTCACGTATCATTTTAAATATCAAGCAATTAGTATTAAAAATTGATGCTAATATCTACACTGACGAAGAAGTTGCGGAGTTAAAAATTGTAACAACAGCAACTGGAGCAGTTACAGCGGGAGACTTAGAACTTCCAACTGGAGTTGAAGTGCTAAACAAAGATTTACACATTGCAACTGTAGCTGATGGAGGAGTTTTAGATTTAGTATTATTTGCTAAAAACTCACGTGGGTATAAATCATTTAAAGATAATACTAAAGAAAAAAACTTAGAAGTTGGAGCAATTACAATTGACTCAAACTACTCACCAATCTTGAAAGTAGCTTATAGTGTAGATTCAACAAAAATCGGTCGTTCAATCGATTTAGAAAAATTAGAAATTGAAGTAACAACTGATGGTTCAATTTCAGCTGTCGAAGCAATTTCAATAGCAGCAAAAGTTTTAGTTGCTCATTTAGAATTCTTCATTAACTTAAACCAAGAAATTAATGGTTTAGAAGTTATTGGAGTAACTGATGAAGACGAAAAAGAACTTGACAAAACTGTTGAAGAATTAGATTTCACTCAAAGAAGTTTAAATTGTTTAAAACGCGCTGGAATTGACACATTAAGAGAGTTAGTTTCAAAATCAGAAGATGAAATTCAAGAAATCAGAAATCTTGGACGTAAATCATTAAAAGAAATTAAAGATAAAGTTGCTCAACTAGGGTTAACTTTCAAACAAGTTTAATAGAAAAAGGAGGTACGAACAATGTCATATATTCAAAAAAGAGGTCAAAATACAGCTTGAAGAATTGCATTAATGCGTAACTTAACTACTGAACTTATTGTCTCTGAACGTTTAGAAATCACAGAAACAAGAGCTAAAGAATTAAGAAAACATTTTGATCACATGGTGACTTTAGCAAAACGTGGTGATTTACATGCACGTCGTCAAGCAGCAGCTTGATTAAGAGATGTAGAAGTTTCAGATAAAGAAACAGCATTACAAAAATTATTTACAGATATAGCTAAAAAATACAAAACAAGAAACGGTGGATACACAAGAATTCTTAAATTAGATAACCGTAAAGGTGATAATGCACCAATCGTAATTATCGAATTAGTATAGTCTCAAAAAAATAGGACCAAAACCGGTCTTATTTTTTTTGTTTCAATGCATTTGTAGTTTATAATATTTATAAAATACAAATAAAAATATTGGGGGAAAAAATGAAAGAATTATTTACAGAGTTTTATAAAACTAATTTAAATGAAAATGACTTAAATGAATTCAAAATAATTTTAAATAAATTTTATATTGAAACAACTGAAAAAAGTAGTGCTTATTATGCTGCAAAAGATAAGTATGCTAATAAGCAAATTACCAAAGAAGAGTTACAAAAGATTCGCTTAGAGTTTCGTGCAGTTAAAAATGAATTTGCAAAGGTAACTCAAAACAATGCGTTTAAAATTAATTTCAAGAATGCTCAAAACTTATTAAAAGCTGCTAAAAAGTCAAAGGTTGCAAGTGATATTGAAAAAGCTCATGCTGAATTTGCGATTGCAAAACATTTATATGATGAAGCTAAGTTGGTTATTAAGGAAAAAGGTCGTGGAGCATCATTACCGAAAATTTCTGAAAATGCCTTAGAAGTTCGTAATTTATCATTTAAGTATTCTCCAGATTTTCCTTATGCTTTAAAAGATGTTAATTTTGATATTAAGCACGGAGAGTATGTCACAATCATTGGACATAACGGATCAGGGAAATCTACTTTATCAAAACTATTGATTGGAGTTCTTTCAGCTGAACAAGGAGACATCAAAGTTTTCGGGAATTTAATGACTAAAAATAATCTAGATCAAATTCGTCGTTTTTTAGGAATTGTTTTTCAAAACCCTGATAACCAATTTATTGGGTCAACAGTTGAAGCTGACATTGCCTTTGGATTAGAAAATAAACGTGTTAATCCTGAAGCTATGCGTGACATTATTGTTGAAGCAGCAACTAAAGTTCGCATGGAAAACTTTTTAGATAAAGAGCCTCTAAATTTAAGTGGGGGACAAAAGCAACGTGTAGCAATTGCTTCGACGTTAGCATTGAACCCAGATATTATTATTTTTGATGAAGCAACAAGTATGTTAGATCCTAAAGGTAATCGTGAGATTAAAGAAATTATGGTGGAATTACGTAATACTCGTGAAAAAACAATTATTTCAATTACTCATGATATGGATGAAATTTTAAATGCTGATAAAGTAATTGTAATGAATGGTGGTCGCTTAGAAAAAATGGGAACTCCTGAAGAAATTCTTAAAGATAAAGAATATCTACGAGCACGTCATTTGGATATTCCGTTCTTAGCCACAGTTGAAGAGGCTTTGGAAAATGTTGGAGTTAAAGTTCAACATTCAAAAAATATGGATGAGTTGGTGAAACAAATATGCAAAAAATAACAAAATCAGATAAAGCTCTACAAAAAGAGTATATGGATCAAATTAAAGCAGAACGTAAAGCAAAGAAAAAATATGATTTTTCTGGAGATATTATTTTGGAAAATGTTTCTTATACATATTCTAAAAATTCACCGTTTGAGTTCCGTGCTTTGGATAATGCAGATTTAACTTTATCAGCCGGGATTATTACTTGTGTAATCGGGACAACTGGATCAGGGAAATCAACAATGATTCAGTTAACTAATGGGTTGTTAACAACTGAAACTGGTCGCACAGTAATTGGAGATTACCAAATTCCCGCAGCGATGAAAAAAATTAAAGAAGTTAAAGAATTGCGTAAAGAAATTGGATTGGTATTCCAATTTCCCGAATACCAATTGTTTAAAGATACTGTGGAAAAAGACATTTCATTTGGACCAATTAATATGGGTGGAAATAAACAGGAAGCTTTAGCAGCAGTGCCAAAATTATTAGAATTAGTACAACTACCAGCAGATTACTTAACTCGTTCTCCATTTGAACTAAGTGGAGGGCAAAAACGTCGAGTAGCGATTGCCGGAATTATTGCAATGGATGGAAATACTTTAGTTTTAGATGAACCAACTGGAGGATTAGATCCTCAAGGTGAAGATGACTTTATGAAGTTATTTAAACGTTTAAATACCGAGCAAAAAAAACGTATTATCATGGTAACTCATAACATGGATCAAGTTTTAAAAATTGCCGATCAAGTTGTAGTTTTACATGAAGGTAAACTAATTGCTAAAGGAACACCATTTGAAATTTTTTCTAATCAAACAATGTTGGAAAAAATTGAAATTGAACCACCAAAACTTTATCGCTTAATGTATAAATTAAAAGCAGCAGGGATTGATATTTTAAATAAACAAGTAAGAACAGTAGAAGACTTTGCTCGTGAGTATCGTTTAGCTACTACAAACGAATAGGAGGAGGCATTAATATGAGAATTACATTTGGGCGATATATTCCTAAAAATTCAATTATCCATCGTATGGATCCAAGATTAAAGTTGGTAATGATTATTTTATTAATTGTGGCAATCTTTTTCCCAATTGGTTATACAGGATACATTTTTATGAGTGCCGTAATCATGGGATTGTTTGTGTTATCAAAATTAAGTTTTAGAATGTTGTTAACATTGCTATTCCCAGTTTGTTTTATTTTTACAGTTATTTTATTTTTGAACTTTTTCTTAATGCATCCGAATTCATCACTGTTTAGTGATAATTCTGCAGCATTTGAAGGATGAGTAACTCAAACTAGCACAGGATGAGTTGGAAATCTATCACCAGAGATTAAAAATCATTTAGATGAAAATCAACTTAAGAATTTTATGGCAATTGGACATTTCTATAATTGAAAAGTTTTATGATTTAGTGAAAAAGCCGTCTATAGCGCATTATTAATGGGATGAAGAATTTACTTAATGATTACTTTAACTTGTATTTTGACAGGAACAACTCAACCATTACAGTTAACTTTAGCAATCGAAGATTTATTGTTACCATTAAGATTAATTGGAATTCCAGTATATATTTTGTCAATGATTATATCAATTGCTTTACGTATGATTCCGACTTTAATTGATGAAGCCGGAAGAATTATGAAAGCACAATCATCTCGTGGAATTGATATTAAAAACGGAAAGAAAAAGGACAAACTTAAAGGACTAACTTCATTGATTATTCCGCTATTAGTTTCAGCCTTCCAAAAAGCCGAGGATTTAGCATATGCAATGGATGCTCGTGGATATGAGCCACATGCGAAACGAACACGTTATGTGCAATTTGAATTTAAACTAGTTGACTTTGTGTTATTCAGTTTAGGATTAGCAATTGCTATCTTTGCAATTGTTTATGCTTCAATGCCAGTAACTTTTAGTTTCTTGCATATGCCACAATTAGATGCTTTAACATTGTATTAAAATGAAGTGTTTACTATCACTTAGTTATGATGGAACTGATTATAGTGGATGAATTATTCAACCAAATCAGCGAACTATTCAAGGTGAATTGGAAAAAGCGTTAAAAGCAATTACCAAGACTACTAATTTTAAAGTTTTAGGAGCTTCGAAAACTGATGCTGGAGTTCATGCGTTAGACCAAAAAGTTTTAGTAACCTTGGAGTTTGCCCCTAATTTAGATCAATTCAAAGGTGCCCTTAATAAAGCATTACCAAAAGCAATAAGAATTACTAATATCACGAAACCAGAAGCGGAATTTGATATTCGCTATCCTATTCAAAAAACTTATCATTATATAATTAATGATCAAGACGATGATATTTTTTCTCAAAGATTCGAACTTCGTTGATCAAAAGGACTTATTGATATTAAGGCGTTGCAAGAGATTATGAATCTTTTTGTAGGAACCCATGATTTTAAATTATTTTCAGGGTTGACTAGTCAAGAAGCACAGATAATCAAAACTGTTCGTCAAATTGATGAAATAACAGTTTTTCGTAATAGCAATAATCGAGTTGTGATTGAGTTTCAGGCTAAAGGATTTATTCGCTATCAAATACGAATGATTGTGGGAGCTGCATTGGCGGTTTATCAAAATAAGCATTTTTCAAAAGTAGATTTACGCGAAAAACTTCAGGGAATTGGCGAAAAATCACCAATTGTGGCCCCTGCTTGTGGATTATGTTTACAAAAAATTAAATATTCTTAAAAAAGGTGTATTATTTTATTAAGAGATATTGGTTCAAAACAATGTCGCTAAAAATAATTACCTGTTGATATAGGTTATGAGTTTCTGGATGATTCGAAAGATGAGAAGGAAAGCGTAAGTTATATGAAAATTTAATTATTCCAATATCTCTCAAAGAAACACTTATAAATGGAGTGTTTCTTTTTTTATTGATTTATTTTTGATAAAATATATTAAATATGGAGGGTAATATGAAAAAGCGTAACTTAGTAAGTTTTTGATCAAAAATTTTTCTGATAACTTTTTTTCTGTACATTGGTTCTTTGACTTCAATTGGTAAATTTGCCATTTCAACTCCAACAATTCTTTTAGCAGTTAATTTAGGATTCATTGCTGTTTCATTTGTTTATTCAAGTGTAATTTTATTGGGATTGTGTAAACTTTTACTGAAGTATCGCCAAACTAAATTATTAAGAACTAATTTTGAATTGGCTTCATCTACTTTAGTTGCTTTGTCATTATGAATTGGAACTACTTTTTTTCAGTTTGCAATTTTAATTGGAGTAGCAACAACTTCGGCAAATAGTAGTGAACTTTTTAAATTTGGAAATAGTGATTTAGCAAATATGTTTATTGCCCAAGCAGTTTTCACAGCGGTGACAATTATAACTTTTATTATCATTAGTATTGTGACATATGTACTTACTAAGACTTATGATTTTATGTTGACTGAAAGTAACACACCATTATTTGATATCTCTAATTTTATTGTGTACTTTGTAACCAAAGTAGCTGTAAGAGTTCGTGAAAAACGTAATCAAAAAATGACTCGAAAAATTATTGAAGTAAAAGGCAAAGATGACTTTAAAAAAATGTTTAATTTAAATGTTGAATTAAAAGTTAATGCTCAACAAGCATTTGCTTTGAAAGAAGCTAAAAAGGGGACAACTCCACCAAGTCTTTTGTTTTAAAACTAATAAAATGAAAGGATACATATGAAAGGCATGAGACTTATTTTAAAGAATTCATTACGAAATTCTTTTAAAAACTTATCGCAAATTTTTGGTTTGACAATGCTAGTTGCGATGCTGGCTTTAGTAATCTCGCTTATGAGTTCAATTTCAATTAGGGTATTGGATAACTATAATGCTCTAAGAGAAGACTCAAACCAACATAATATTATTTTACAAATTGACCCATTTGAAAATGTTCCGACTCAAGAAGTCAGCCAGGGAGCACCAAAAAATTTAGTTGAAGCGCAACAATATTGAATGGCTAAGCTACAAAAAGAATACAGCCGAGAAGATATTGCATTTAACTGAAGCCGAACTGAAGCTCGTAAGTTTTCACAAGTTTATAACAATGGTCATATTATGGATTTAAAGGCAATTGTTAAAACAAATTATGATGACACTAATGCAGTTGATAAATTAGTTATTTATCAAGGAACAGGTTATGATGATCAACATACAAGAAATGTTGTTTTAGACACAACTTTTGCTGCCGAAAATAAATTGGCTATCGGGGATCTTATTCGTTTACAAAAAGATTCTTTGGGGGACCAAATGCTAGTAGCTTCTCGTAACAATAAGGGAACTACTGACAAACAATTTCAGGCAATTGAAGAGTTGCAAAAAAAAGGAATTGATGAATCCTTTAATGAAGGAGAGTTTAGTAACTATGATTGATATCAAGTTTCTGGATTAGGAAATTCAGCAGACTTTGTCATGCCAATTTTGGACGCTAATACTCCAATACCAAATAAACAACGTGAAGGACTTATTTATTTACATCCAAGTAATTTTGGTCTAATTAAACAAGAAAATGGATTTTACCTATATGACCAAACTTATGGTAAATTAACAATTACTTCAAATAATGAATGAGAAAGTTTTTTCAATTTAAAAACAAAATCAGGAATAACTCCAACTAGCAATCAAATTGAAAGAATCAATGCTAGCTGAAAACAACTAATAAATATTCGCAATGAGCAAAAACGCTATGTGTATGCGATTGGTGATGATGCTTATCGTTACAATAACCGTACGCAAGCAATTGAATCAACATTAAAAATCTATCATGGAATTACTTCAATTACTTTGATCTTATTATTTATTGTTTGTCTATATACAATTGGATTAATTACTAAAAAACAAATTGATAAATCAAAATCACAAATTGGAACAATGAAAGCATTAGGATATCGTCGACGACAAATTATTTTTAACTATGTAACGACTCCGTTTATTACTGCGGTTATGGGTTCATTTATTGGATTCATTCTTGCTCAGCCAGTACAAATTATTTTAATTGACCAAGTTTCAAATTACTTTTCATTAGACTTTTCAACATGAAAATTTGATTATGTAGGATTTTTCAATGTTGTATTTATTTTATGAATTTTCCTAACCTTTATTGCCTTCTTAATGGCGCTGTTGATTTTTAAATCATCAGCATTAAATTTAATGAGCGCTAATAAGTCTACAAAAGTAACTAGATTTGGAATGGCTATCAAACGTTTAAATATGCGTAATAGCTTTGGATCAAAAATTCGTACAGCTTTATTAATTAATTCATTTGGAAAACTATCATGTGTAGGAGCAGTTGTTTTAATTGCTTCAGGAGTAATGACAGTTGCCTATGCAGCACCAAATGCTTTAAACGTTAACCGTGAAGCCGCATATAACGGAATTAATTATAATCAATTGGTTGAATTTAATGAACCAGTTGTAAATAATCCATATACATTCTTAAAAGCTTACAATAAAACAATTGCTAATCCTGAATATCGTAAAGCTAAGCTTATTAATCAACCAGGAGAATACTGAACAAACGTTCCGCTAAAAACTCTTGATAATGGTCAAACTTATGTTTATGATATGGATAAAATTATTAAGGCTTACATTAACCGACAAGTTGCTAGTGATTATTTCTCATTAATAGTTCAAGATGATGAAATTTTCACTTCAGGAGTTTTAGCTGCTAATATGAAGCTAACTAACTCTTATGGATTAAACGTTGGAATTAATTTACAAAAATTGATGGCCCAAAAAGCAACTACTCCAATTCCTGGAGATGGTTCAGAAATTATGTATATTTTTGCTTTAAATCAATGACCTGATTTAGTTAAGTTTTTTGACAATGTTAAATACAATAAAGACGACCAATTACGGGTAACTAAGGTATTTCAAGCCTTTTATAAAAAGTATATTAACTCAGTTTTCTTATCATTACCACAAATTGATTCGACAGCAAAATCAAACTCTGAAAAAATTGCTGAGTTTAATCAAGCTGAGGGAGCACAACGATATCTTAAAGCAACTGATGAATTAGTAGATAGTTATGAAATTGCAATGGAACTGAATCCAGCGATTAAAGATTTTAATCAATTAAATCATGCAATTAATGCTAAAACTCCGACACCTCCTATATTTAAAATTTCGGATGGTACTAATTTATTAGGTGAAAACCGTATCTATGATAATGATGAAGAGTTAAATTATAAAGATGATAAATATGAAACTATTGATTTAGATTCAATTAAAGATCAGGAAACTTTAGATGCGTATACTTACAAATATATGAAGTGATTTTCAATGTACTTCTTTGGAAGAATTGATCATGTTATCATTCAAGCAGCTTATTCGCGTTCACCATATTTTGTTCAACAAAATATTAAAGAAGCAGTTAAAAATGACCAAGAGTTCAATACCGCCTTTTCATTAGTGCCATTAGATGAACTTGATCAAATTGGAACATATATGAATGTTCAAAGTAAAGACGATGTCAACTTCAAAATTTATGGACTAGATAATTTAAACAATCCGTTTATGCAATTAGAAGATGAAAAAGGCAATTCGTTAAATCAAGAACTATTCAAAAATTCTAACGATAATGAAATTGTTATTAATCAAACTGTTGCCCAAAAGTTGAAGCTAAAAAAAGGTGATAATGTTGATTTAAATGTAATTAAAAAGTTATTAACTGATGAAAATAATCAACCGTATACCCTTGATCAATATACTGGGGGAAATGAATATGGATCTTCATCTTATGATCATCCATTTAGACAGTACTCTGATACAACTTCTAATTCAAAACCAATTAAGTTAGCGGGAAAAACTTTGGCTGGAGGATTGACAGATATTGGAGAAGTTTACCAATCAATACTTAAAGGTGAAAACGATATTATTGATCAAAAAACTTCGGTTACTTTCAAAGTTGCCGGAATTCATGATGGTTATGGAACAGCTGCTGCGTGAATTAGTAATCAAAATGCTAACAAGGTTTTAGGTTATGATCTTGTTGAAGAATATTTCTGAATTAATCAATTTTCTCGTCAGTGAGGAAATGAATTTAAAAATCCTATAAATGAAGAAATTTATTTAAAAAATTGAAAATTGGGAATGACTCTTGAGGAATTTAAAAAGGACTTTTTAAATTCACGTGATGCAGATGTAGCTACAAAATCACAAAAGATTTATCAAATGTTCAAAAGTTCTAATCCAGTGTTCAATTATAAATATTCTTTAAGTGAAGATATTGGAGATTTGAAAAGTACAATTTCAACTTTCCAAAAATATGGAGACTACTCACCATTTGGAATGAATGGTGGTTACAAAAATGGGGTTCTAGCCGATGGAGCAGCTGAAGGTTCAATCAAAGCCATTGTGCCAACCCAAATTAGTAAAGATATTTTAAACCAAATGTCAGACTTAGTAATGATTGTAATGATTTTTGCAATTGTCTTGGTCTTAATTATTACGTTTGTAATCATTCTGTTGACAACAAACTTGATTATTACTGATAATGCCCGATTTATTGCAACGATGAAAGTTCTGGGATATCGCAATAACTACATCGCCAAAACAATTTTAGGAATGTATTTCATTGTTATTGGAGCTACTTTTGCAATTGGAACCGCAGTTGGGTGATACGCCTACATTTCAGCGTTAACACTTGTAGCTGCCAAATCAAGCATGGTTCTGCCAATGGTATTCCCATTCTGGTTAGTTATTGGTGTAGCAGTTTCTGTGTTAGGAATTTATTTAGTAACAATTGCTTACGGATTTAGAGCAATTACGAAAGTTAATGCCACAAAAATGTTGCAAAATACTGACATATAATGTAAAAATGTTTGATTTTGGGACCAATAAGAAGGCAGAAAACTTTAATTGAATAAAAAAGATAAATTTAATTGACAAATATAAACTATTTTAGTATCTTAATAATAGCAAATTTAATAACCAAACGCCTACAGGTCCATTATGGATCAGAAGAATATCATTGTAATAGGCTGAAAATGTGGACACTTAAGCGTATCAAGCGTTTTAGTGTCCAGTTTTTTTTTTTTTTTTAGATTTGCCATGTCAAAAAAAGGAGAGAAAAATGAAAAAATTGCTAGCTATTATCGGAACTGCATCACTGACTGCAACAATGAGTGCCACAATTGTTTCTTGTAAAGGACCAGATGAATTAAAGATTGTTTTTATTCCTTCAAAAAATTCTGTGGGATTGTTAGAAACTGTCAGACCAATCGAAAACAAGTTACAAGCTGAACTTGAACAAAGATATCAAAAAAATCAGCAGCAGTTTAAAAAGAAAGTAAAAGTTTCGGTGTCAACTTCACCAGAAGCCGCTGGTCAAGCATTAGAAGCTGGAAAAGCTCATATTGCCTTTTTGCCAGTGGGAACTTACAACACATATAAAGGAAAACCAATTGACGGTTCAAATTCTTTTGATAAAGTTGGAGTCTTACTACAATCATCTCGTGCTGGAGTTAATACTGAAATTAAGTACTTCGAAAATAACCATAATCAAAAAGCCGAAATCAATAGTAAAGATTCATGAGAAGTAGCCAAACAATATAATCAAGATATGGCAGTAAAATCGGGAGATACATTTTCTCGAGAAAAATGAAGAAAAAAATATCAATCAGAAGATAAAACTCAAGATGCTTCTTACTACCGAAGCTATATTTTTGCCAATAACGAGTTTTTGAAAAGTAAAGAATATGATTTAAATAATTTTAAAAATGAAACCGAATATGTTGAAGCAACTAAAGAGTTATTATTAAATAATGATTTTACTTTAGCAAAAAGTCGAACATCAAGTGCGGGAAGTTTATATCCATTAATCTGAATGAAGTCAACTTTAGGAATGTCAAATGATGAAATTCAAAAAGTTTTTAAAAATTCTAAAACTCAGAACGATTATTTGGATGCAGCATTAAAAACATCAACTAATGCCTTACAATTTGGAACTGGATTTGCCGACATCAGATATGATAATTTAACAGAAGAACAGTCTGAACAAGCATTCAGTAAAACTCAAGTAATTGGAATTTCTAATGCCATTATTAATGATGGGATTATGTATTCTAAGAAAGCGTTAAATGATCAAGAATTAATTTACAACTTGCGTGAAAGTTTTAAAACGTTAATTTCTAAATCTGAAAATAGCAAAATTTTTGATGTTTACAATCATACAGGATATGTTGGTCCTCAAAGTCAAGAAGCTTCAAAAGAGTGAGAAAACACTTTGGATAAAAATATTACTGAAACACAAAAACAAGCTGAAGACATGGCTGATTTGATCAAGTCATGAATATAAAACTTTAAAATAATTTCTAAAATCCTTGCAAAGCGAAGCAACTCATATTATCATAACGATATAAAACTAAATATTTATAAGCCTATATATGTTCAAATAATGGTTGAATGTCTCTACGGTACACCGATGTACCACTATATGCTATTAAAAATAAGAGGCGCAATGCATGTTTTGAACAGGTGTATTGTGTCTTTTTTCTATTTAGATTTATACATAATTGTTGCTTAAGGAGAGATGAAATGAAAAAGCTATTAACAATTATCAGTGGTTTGGGGATTTTATCAGCGACAACTTCAACAGTTGTTGCTTGTGGAAACAAAGATGAGGAACTTCGTATTGTATTTATTCCTTCTAATGAGGCTACTAGTGTTATTAACACGGTTAAGCCATTGGAACAAAAACTTACAAATGAGTTGAAAACTCTTGCAGAATCAAGAGGTGAAACTTTTAAAAAGAAAGTTGTTATTTCAACTTCAACAAATTATGAAGCAGCTGGTCAATCATTGCAAGCTGGTAAAGCTGCTTTGGCATTTTTGCCAATTGGAACATATAACCAATATAAAGGAACAAAGCAAGCGGATAACCGTTATAGTGATTTAGGATTTTTACTAAATTCTACAAGAGATGCCACTATTATTGAACATGACTATTTTAAAGATGACCAAGGTGATTGAAATAATAAGGCCTTGCGTGAGTTAGAAGCAAAAGATTCTTTAGCACTTGCCAAAAATTATAATGACCATTTAAGTATTAATGAACAAGATAATAAGGAAACTATTCAAGAAAAATTAACAACGTCAGAAGCACACGCAACTTATTATCGTTCATACATTTATGCGAATAACAAATATTTAGAAGCCAATCCAATTGATTGAAATTCTGATGAAGCATACAAAGAAAGTATTAAAAAATTAGTACTTAGTGATGAAGGGAAAAACTTTTCATTGTCAGCAAGTAAAACTTCTAGTGCTGGAATGATTTATCCATTAATGTGATTGAAAAATACAATTGGACTAAATAATGAAGAAATTGTTAAAGTCTATCACAATGCTCAAACACAATCTTCATATCCAGATGTTGCTTCAAAACTAGGAACAGGACAAACTAAAATGGCGGTTGGATACTCAGATATTCGTATCGAAATTAAAGATAACCAAGAGTTAACTAAAGCTTTTAACAATTCACAAGTAGTTGGAGTTTCTGAAGGGATTTTAAATGATGGAATTGCTTATTCTCGAAAAGCTTTAAAAAATCAAACAGCATTAATTACTGATTTACGAACTGCTTTTCAAGATTTAGTTAGCAAACCAGAAAACAAGGAAATCTTTGATGTTTACAAACACTCAGGATATAATGGTCCTGGTGAAGAAGATGCTTCGAAATGAGAAGCAAGTTTGGATCAAAATATTGATTTAAACTCAGTTAAAGCACAAGAAATTATGAATCTTATTAAAGGATTATAAAATGTGCAAATAAATTAAAGAAAGGACAAAATGCATGAAAATGCATTTTGTGCATGTATAAAACAAAATGATTAAATTTACAAATGTTGATAAAGTTTGACCTAATGGTAAACATGTCTTAAAAAATATTAACTTAACAATTGAAGAAGGGGAATTTGTTGCCGTGATTGGTCCTTCGGGAGCAGGAAAAACAACGCTTTTGAAAACTATTAATCAAATAAATATTATATCTTCAGGAAATATTCTAGTTAAGATTAAAGAAAATGATGGTACACATAAAGAATATGATCTAAGTAGCATCAATGGCAAAGAGCTACGAGCATTAAGAACTAAAATTGGTTTAATGTCACAAGAATATAACAATTTAGAAAAACAAACGGTTTTACAAAATGTGTTAAATTCTAGAGTTGCTAAGTTACCATGATATCGAGTATTTTTAGGATTTTTTACAAAAAAAGAAAAAGTTGAAGCATTAAAAGCTTTAGATAAGTTGAGCCTTTTGGATTATGCCTATACACGAGCAGGCAATTTATCAGGTGGTCAACAACAAAGAGTTGCTTTGGCAAGAACAATCAATCAAAATCCAAGTATTATAATTGCTGATGAACCAGTGTCGGCGTTAGATCCAATTTTAGCAAACCAGGTTATGCTGGATTTTCAAAAAATCAATCAAGAATTAAATATGACTGTAATCATTAATATTCATCATGTTGATCTTGCGGTTAAATATTGTCGTCGAATTATTGGGTTAAATGACGGAAAAGTTGTTTTTGATGGAACCCCACAACAATTAACCGAAGCCAAACTTAAAGAAATTTATGGGGGTAATTATTAATGGTAAAGAGGCAACTAAATAGTTTTTTTAACCGTAATGTTTTTAAAGTTAATACTAAATATTCTAAACCTCCCAGACGCTTGTTCTTTTGAACAGTCACTTTATTTGTTATTGCTTTAATTATTTTTTCATTCCTCTCAACTGAATCAAAATGGTTAGAAACATTTCGTGATTTGCCGGCGCTATTTAGTCGCTTCAAAGAAATGTTTAAATGAAACTGAGATGAATTTACTGAAAAAAATATTGTTGGAACATCTTTTTTAGGACGCTCATTAGCATCAATTTGAGTGACCATAATAATGGCATTTGCAGGAACATTAATTGGAACTTTTATTGCAGTTCCAATTGCAATTATGGCGTCAACCAATATTGTAAAAAATAAAGTTGTTAACAACGGTGCCAGAATTATATTAGCAATTTTTAGAACAATTCCGGCGTTTGTTTATGCCTTGCTATTAGTAAACTATTTTGGTCAAACTACGTTTACTGTCACATTGGCGTTAATCATTTTTACTTTTTCAATTTCTGGAAAAACTTTGTATGAAAGAATTGAACAAGTCAATACACAAATTTATACTACTGCTAGAGCAACAGGAGCTTCTAAAAATCGTTCGTTTAGAGTTGCTGTTTGACCCCAAATATCTCATCATGTTTTGGCCATTACTTTTTATAGTCTTGAAACTAATATCCGTTATATTTCAATTATTGCTGGAGTAACAAAACTTGGTATTGGTCAAATGATTAATGACCAAGTTGACTTAAATTCTTGAGATCGTGTAGGGTTTTTAATTACGTTATTAGTTTTAGTAGTTTTGACTTTGGAAATATTAATCTGAATTATCCGAAATTATATTATTGAAGACAAAGATTCTTTACTAGATCAAAAAGTGCAAGGAAAATATCAAAAACAAATATCAAAAATTAAGCAATCAAAAAATCTAGATTATTACTTGGAACATATTGTTGCTAAAAAAATTAACTTTGAAATTAAAGAGTGCCAAGATTCAAAGCTTTTGCAATCTTTGAAAAAAACTAAGAAAACTTTAATTAAAGATTTTAAAAAACAACACCAACAATCTATTGAGAGTGATAAAAAAGCTTATCGCCAAAAACTACAAAGTACTCATAGTCAAATTAGTTGTTTTGTTAAATCAAAAGAGTTAGGATATGAGGTGCGTTTAGACAAAGTATATTTAAGCGAATTTAATGCTAAAGTTGAAGTTTTAAAAGCTCAACAAGTTAGCGAGTTAAAAACTTTAGCATCTCAAGAACATCAAGAATTTTTAGAATCGTTAACTCCTGAAATGGTTTTGAGAGCTCAACCAAAGAACTACATTAAGCGTTTTATTTTATATGCAATTATATTCATCTTATTTGCTTATTCACTTTCACAAATTCAAGTAGAATTAGCGAATAAAGAAACTATCATTATGACTAATAAAAGTATTCTGAAAATGTTTCAAATCAGTTGAGCATCATTTTTTGGGTCAACTGCAAGTGGAGCCAATACTAATGCTCCAATGAGTGTTGCTTATTTGTTATTTGAAACTTTATCAATAGCAGTTGTAGGAACTTTTATTGGAGCAGTGTTTGCTTATTGTCTAGGAATGTTATCATCTGAAAAAATTGTGAATAAATATGTTGCTAGAATTTTTATAGCTTTGACATCAATTCTTCGTGCCGTTCCAACATATATTTATGCCATTCTATTTATTGTATTAGTAGGAATAGGACCATTCACAGGAATTTTGGCATTGATTATGGGTACTATTGGAATGTTAACAAAGTATAATCGTGAGCAATTTGATGATATTAATGTCAAGATTATTGCTCAACTTGAAGCGACAGGAGTTAATTGGTTAGGTAAATGACGATACGGAATTGTTTCTCAAACTTCATCAATTGTTATTTCGAATATTATTTACCGTTTTGAAATTAACTTTAAAGAGGTTGTAATGTTAGGAGCTGTTGGAGCGGGAAATATGGGATACCTATTAAACGCTTATTTCCGTGATCAATACTTTCATGAATTTGGAGCATTACTGTTTGGAATTATTCTATTTACTTTATTAATTGAAAATATTTCAGTCGCAATGCGACGCAAAGTTAACAATAATACCAATCTTAAGGTTTATGATAAATTGAAAAACTGAATTGATCAGCATTGAGCAATTACTTATCGAGCAAACGAAAAATATTTTGGGGTTACTACAGCAATGACATTCGCTGAATCAAAGGCGTTCTATGCTTATTCAAGTCAAGTTTACTTTAGAAACTATCAAACTTTAAAATCTGCTTTGAAATTAAGTCAAAAAGATTTAACGGCTCAAGCATGAAATAAAACCAAACTGGAAGTTTGTCAAGAATTAGGAGTTTCTGTACCAAATACTAATGAATTTGAGCAGCTAAAGACAGAAGAACATTTATTGTGAACTGAAAAACGCAAGCAACTTAAACAAGACATGCAAACTAAAATTCATGACTTTAAGGAACAACTAAAACAAGCCAAAACTAAATCAGCAATTCGCGAGCTTAAAAAAGCGATTTGATATACTAAAACTTCAACGCAAATTCAACTTTCAAAGTTAGAACTTTAACAAAACATGCTGAAGTTGTTTAAATAAAAAAACTTGTTATCTTTTTTAAGATATCTTGATATATATTAAAAAATTACTTATAATTATATCGCTTACTACACTTTTACCCCGGACAGGTCATAAGGAGAAAAAAGCACATGAATCAAACAACACTTATTTCTGCAAAAGACATCGATAAAAAATGATATATCGTTGACGCTGCAGATCAAACAGTGGGGAGATTAGCAACTCAAGTTGCTATGGTATTGAGAGGGAAAAATAAACCTAACTTTACACCTCACATTAATAACGGAGATCACGTTATTATTATTAACGCTGAGAAAGCAAAATTTACAGGTAAAAAAGAATCAGATAAAACTTACTACCACCACTCAATGCATCCAGGTGGATTAAGAAGAAGAACTGTAGCGGTTCAAAGAGATTTAGATGCAAGAAAAATCTTAGAACGTGCGATTAAACTAATGTTACCTAAAAATGTACAAGGTGGAAACCAATTTAGAGCATTACACGTATTTGTTGGAGAAAACCACCCATACGCAGCTCAAAAACCAGTGGTATTAGAAGTTAATACTAAAAAAGGAGACAATAAGTAATGGCAGATAAAGTTATTTATAGAGGAACAGGAAGAAGAAAAACTTCTGTTGCTCAAGTTATTCTTACTCCAGGTAAGGGAAACATCGTTGTTAATGGAGAAGCTGCATTAGAGTTTTTCCCATACGCAACACTTGTTCAAGATTTAGAACAACCATTAGTCGCTACAGGAACATCAACTGATTTTGATATCACAGTTACTGTTAAAGGTGGAGGATTCACTGGTCAAGCAGGAGCAACTCGTTTAGGAATTGCTAGAGCTTTATTAGAAGCAAGTGAAGACTACAGAAAATCTTTAAGAGCAGCTGGGTTATTAACTCGTGATGCACGTATTAAAGAACGTAAAAAATACGGATTACGTGGAGCACGTAGAGCACCTCAATTCTCAAAACGTTAATTTGAAAACAGCTTTGGCTGTTTTTTTATTTGTTTAGTTATTCAAAAACTGGGTTTAAAACCGACAGTAAAAAAATTCTCATTTTGATAGTAAAATTATATAAACTTAAAAGTGTTAGTTTGTGACTATTTCGGTAATAAGGAGAAGTTTATGAAAAAATTTTTAAGCGTTCTTGGAGCATTGACAATCGGAGTTTCAGCATCAACAACAGTAGCTGCTTGTCTTCCAAAAAAGTCTCAACAAGATGATAAAAATAACGTTCGAAAGCCTAAGGAGAAAGTTTTTAATAATTCTCTAAATAATTTACAAGGAACAGCGGCTTTAATGGCTAAAAAAGTTATTTTAGGAGATCAATACCAATATAGCTCAAAAGTATTAAATTCAATGTTTAATCATTTGAAGGCAAAAGACAGTATTAATCAACTAAATGAAAATGATAAACCTTATAACGAAAATGATTTTGCCCTTGATGAGCAAGCGACATTTGGTGATCTAAGTTTTCGCTATTTTGGCAATGACATGAGCTTTAAAAAGACTGAGCTTAGTTCTAATATTAAGTTAAACGGTAGAAAAGGGACTTCAAATGAATTACTAACCAAATTTATTCCTGAGCAAGGTTTTTTAGGAATTGATGGAGAAACTATTGCAGAAGCAATTGATATGATAATTAAATTGATTCCTTCAATTTCTACTAATATGATCACTAATATTTTAAAAGGTTTTGGAGCAGGAATTGATTTTTCAATTTTGGAAAATAAAGTTGGTAAACAAAATCTTAAATATATTTCTCAAGCGGTTAAATTAATTTTTACTAACCAAAATATTGTTAAAAGTATCAATCAAGGAATTACAAAAATGGATGTTATTCGTGAAAGTTATGATCTTTCATTAGCAAATATGACAGGAGCAATGTTTATATCAATTGCAAATGGGGTTTCTTTAATTAAAAATCCTCAATTTGTACCCTTAGCAACAAATACTGATGCTGATGTTAAGACTAATCTTTCTAAAGCAGCAGAAAGTTTGTATTTAGGAATACAACCATTGGATAGTGACTCAAAATTAATATCTTCAAAACCAAAGTTAACATTAGATAACACTTTGAATTATATTAAAGCCGGCCAAGAATTTGTTAAAGGTTTACAATTTTTTCAAATGCAATTTTCACTGTTTGATAAAACAAAATCTGTGAATCCTAAAAATGGGCAAAATTTGTTTGATGATAAATTAAATAATAAAACATTTTATAAAAATCTCTTTAAAGGCAAAGTTGGAGATAAGTTTGCCGCGGCAAATTTTAACTTTAAATATTTATTAACAACATTTAAATATTATTTAGGGGCAATTGGAAATCAAAATGATCCTGAAGGTAGACGTTTGCAGAAGTTTTTATTTATTTTATTTGGAGATGCTAGTCAAGTTACTGAGAAGTTCGAGTTCGACTGAAGCGAAACTGGGAACACCGTGAGACATCAATGAAACTTTTCTTCAAAAAATGGTTCTAATGGAGCGAATTTTGGTTACTATTTACTGCAAAATTTTTTAATTGGAAAAGGGGCGACAACAGCGGAATCAATTTGAAAAGGTTTGACTTCAATTAAAACTCCAGTAATTGGAGCTCTATCAAAAATTAGTCTTCAAGATTTTAAAGGTTTAATTAAAAGTGATCAATTTTATTATTTAATTTGTAACTTCTTTTATGCTTTTTCAAATGATGAAGGAGTTTCTGATGGTTTTAAAGGTCCGTTAAATCAAACTCTTAAAAAATTATTTAATAAAACAGTTGTAGGAATTACTAATTTTCCTAAATATTTAACTAAAAATTTATTTTCTTCGTTATATGCCAAAGACTTCAGATCTGAATTTTCAATTAATATTGGAAGTATCGTAACAATCAACATTTGAGATAAACTTGATGATGCAACTAAAAAAGCAGTTAATGACTTTTTAGGAGGAGCAGATGTTCCGATGAATCTTCAATCAGTTTTAAAAAAACCATTAAGTTCATTATTAAATAAAACACCTGATGAATTACCTGATGAATTACTAAAGTTTTACACTAAAAAAACTATTCCTGAAATAATTGACAGTCTAGCAAATGACTTTGAAATCGATGATAAGCAAGATTTAGAATCGTTACAGTCTTATGGAATTTATATTGATGATGTTTCAAAATTGATAAACGATTATTTAATTAATAATGAGTGAGTTGATGAATATGGAAATAGCCATCGTGGAAACATTATTTCGCAACTTTTAGATAACTTAAAAGACACTTTAAGAATTATCGGAATTACATCATTTGGTGTTCGTGATAATTCTTTATGAGATTTCTTATGCAAACATTTTTTTGTCCCTGATCATCAAGAACATGAAGTTCGAAATGGAATTAATTTAACTTTAAATGGTAAACGTGTTTATGTTGATAATAAGCAAGAACTTACTAAAACTCTATCTGATATCTATATAAGTTCGGCAAAAAATAAAATAACTTTATTCAGTAATAAACCAAAAATAGCGAATGGAAATATTTTAACTCAAGCACAAATTAATCAAGCTGGGAATGTGATTGAAGATTGAAGTACATTGTTAAACACAAGCAATAAAGAATTTTGAGTGGTCAACCAATACCGTCAAAATCCTAGTCAAGATCAAGATAATAAATATGTTATTACTGAAGTTGAGAAAATTGCGCTTGAACGAGTTAAGATGGATAATTCTAAGCAGTCTGAAGTAACTGATCACCTGCAAGAAATTTTTCAAGTTCTAAATCGCATTTATAGCCATATTAATGTAGTGAAAGATTATAAACAAGAAATTATGCAACGTTTTAATGCCGAAAATCAATACCAATGAACTTTTTCAGAACCACAACTTTTAGATAATGAAATTATTATTGGACAAACTCTAAAAGTTGTTTACACTAATTTAGAAACACAATCGCATGTTACCTACGAGTTTAAATATTCTCGTAGTCAAGGAACCATGCCGTTTAAGTTTGATAGCATTGCTAAAATTGCTTAAAAGTTAGCCAAAAAATAAAATTATAACTACTCCCTTTTTTATAAAAATTACAACATATAGTGTGCAAAATGACTATTTAAATTATTTTTTAGTATAATAAATTTATTGAATTTTTTATTAAAGTTAAAAGGAGATAGTTATGAAAAAAATGTTGGCGGTACTGGGAGCAGTTTCTTTAACTGCTTCATCAAGTGTGGCGGTTGTAGCTTGTACACCTAAAGTTAAAGACCAAGACAAAGCTCCAGACCCAAGTACTTACAATAACTCACTTGCTAATTTGCAAGGTTCAGCAGCGTTAGTTGCCAAAAAGGCAATTTTAGCTGATCAACATGGTTATAGTTTTCAAACACTACAAAATAAAATGGGAATTAAACTTGCAGAAAAACAAGTTAATTCTTTAAATATGGATGGTAAACAGTTCGATAGTAAAGATCGTGGTTTAGATGAATTCTCGACTGTAAATGAATTGGAATCACGTTATTTTGGTAATAATAATTCACTGTCAAAAACAGAACTAACAGAAAATATTAATTTAAAAGGGAAGTTAGGAAATGGTAAGGGAGCAGTTGCTCAAGCTGTTCCTGAAAACATTGCCGGAATTTTAGAATTAGCAATGTCTATTTTACCAAGTTTAACTACAGAAGTTTTAACAAACCTAGTAGGAAGTCTAGGACCCATTGTTAAACTACCGGATTTAAATCAAACATTAGGAAGCCAATTAGTGTCGGTTATTTCATCAGTGGCCAAACTAACTTTAACCGCTTCAAAAGAGACAATTAATAAGGCAATTGATAGTATTGATGTTGTACAAGAAACACAAAGTGTTTCTGTAGAAAACTTAACTGGAGCGATGTTAATTTCTTTATCAAATGGAATTGCACTTTTAAAAGATCCAAATTATGAATTATTAAAAGTATCAAGTGATGCAGAAATTAAAGCCGGTATGTCTAAATCTGCAAAAACAATTATTGGATTACTTTCTTCTAAAACAGAATTTGAAGTTTCTCAGACTGATTCAATCATTGACAGTATTCCTCAATACCTTAAAGTTATTCAGCAGTTTATTAAAATGGCGCAATTTTTACAAATGTCATTATCATTGTATGATTCTACTAAAAGTAGTTTGGTAACTGATGGAAATCATTTATTTAGCACTGCAAAAACAAATGCTCAATATTATGATGAAAATATAAAAGGTAAAAAAGTTTCAGAAAAATTTGTATCAAGTAGCATTAATTTAAAGTATTTATTAACTTCTTTAAAATATCATTTGGGAAGTATTAACTCTGAAAATGACCCAGATGGACGTAAGCTACAAAAACTAATTTTTATTCTTTTTGGGGATGGTAATACTTTTACACGTAAAGGTGGCCTTCGCCCAAAAGTCACTCATACATTAAACTTTAAAGAAAAAAATGCTTCGGCAGCTACAAATTTTGTTTACTATGTAGTTCAGGAATTACTAACTGATGAAATATTGGGAAACCTTTACCAAACTATTAAAGACATCAATGTTCCTGTTATTGGATCAATAACATCTTTGAAAAAAGAAGAATTTATCCAATTGTTTAGAGATGAGCAATTTTACTTTTTAATTGGAAATATTTTTTATGCTTTAACAAATGACTTGGGAGTATTTGATGCAAACGGTTCACCTTTAAATCAAATTTTAAGTAAATTAAACGTTTTAGCGGCAACTGCAGTTTACTTTCCAAAGTACCTAACTGGAAATTTATTTTCTTCTTTGTATAAAGGGAATTTCAAAACTGAATTTATCATTGAACTAAAAGCGATTATAACTGTTGCAAGGATTAATGTATGAGACAAGCTACCAGAAAATATTAAAAATAGCGTAGATGGTTTTTTAGGTGGAGCAGAAGTTCCTATGAACTTGCAGTCTGTATTAAGTAAAAGTTTGAAATCACTTATAGGTAAAACAGACACTCAAGCGACTTTGGGAGATTATTATTTAAAATTAACAATTCCGGAATTGATTAATGACATCACCAATGATTTTGGAATTGATGAAACTAAAACACTAAAAAATCTTCAAACATATGGAATTTATTTTGATGATTTTAAAACATTGTTCAATCAATTTATTTTAAACAACAAATATGTTGATTCACAAGGCAAAGAACATACTGGAAATTTAGTTTCTCAAATTGTTGAAAACTTGCCAGACTTATTCAATATTTTAGGATTTAGTAAAAATGGCGTTATTAAAGGTTCTTTATGAGAGTTTGTAATCAAACATTTCTTAGCTCCAGACGTAGACCACTT
Organism: Mesoplasma seiffertii ATCC 49495; assembly: GCF_000518725.1. Lineage (GTDB taxonomy): Bacteria > Bacillota_I > Bacilli_A > Mycoplasmatales > Mycoplasmataceae > Tullyiplasma > Tullyiplasma seiffertii. Next base: position 27,627 of record NZ_JAED01000009.1, read on the forward strand.
GAATCACGAAATTAAAAAAGGAAAAAATATTACATTTACAAATGGACCAACTAAATTTGCTAAAACTGCTGAAGAGTTAGAAACAATTCTTAATAACTTTTTCCAAGCAGGTCCAAAATATAAAATGCTTTATTTAAATGGAGCAACTGTTCCCGATGATTATGCTCTTGGTAAAATATTGACAGATGATTTAATCACTAAAGCCAATCTATCATTAGAAGACATCATGGAATCTAAAGAATCAAGTGTTATTGCAGTTGTTTATAATGAATCATCTAAAGTTGTTGCCGAAAACAATGTATTATCGTTAGCAAATGTTGAGATTAATAATATTGGTGACGATCAAGAACTAGGAAAAGATCATTTACCTGAATTAACTGGGGGAATTGTTAAAATTTATAACAAATTAAATGTATCAACTGATTTGTCGCTAGAAATGAATGAGCGTTTCACAAATCAAGAGTTATATTCATGAACATTTGAAGATCCAGAGTTAATGAGTGACAAAGTGTCAATAAAATCACAAAAAATGAGCGTTCTTTATAAGAACCCAAAAACAAATGAACAAGTTCGTTATAACTTTAAATACTCTCGTGAAAGTATCAACAAAGTCTTTAACATCGAGTATATGCAAAAACAATAAATGACTTCGGTCATTTTTTTTGACTTTTTTTAAAAAGTTATTTTTTATACTTGCATTATGGTGCAAAAAATACTAAAATTATTTTGTTTTCGGAATATAGCTCAGCTGGTTAGAGCACTCCGCTGATAACGGAGAGGTCGTTGGTTCAAGTCCAATTATTCCGACCATTTGAATATCTAGAAAAGTACTATTAAATTAGTACTTTTTTTATTTTTAAAAAGTAATATAATATCTTAAGATTTGGAAAGGAGATCAAATATGACTAAGGAATTATTAGCAGATAAAAAGAACAAATGATTTGCTAGTCGGGCATGATATGCTGCCGCTTTAACCGTGATTGTTTGATCTGTTTTTCAAGAAATTATCATGGCTTCAACAGATATTGTTGATAGTCTCTTCGTAAGTAATTTAGCGGATAGCCAAGTTGTAGGATTTTCCGCTTTTAAAGAAATGATTGCTAATAGTGGATGAGACAAAATTGACTTGGACATTTTAGAAAGTTTGGGACTTGGAAGTTATTATGGAAGTGGAATGAGTTATACTGCAGGTCAAATTGCTGTTAATGGTATTTCAGCTTCAAATCAAATGTATGTAATCATGTTTTGTATGGTTTCAGGGTTTTGTTATGGGTGTGGTGTTTATTCTTCACAATATTATGGATCAGGAAACTACGAAAAACTTCGTCAGGTAACTGCAATGAAAATGATTGTTGTTTTTTCAATTACAACAATTTTTGCATTACTGGCAATTCCTGGAGCAACAGAACAAATTGTGGGGTTCACAACTGGTCCTAATTATCGATTAAAAGAGCCACTGCAATCATTAGATCCTCAGAATGCTGATAGCATCAAAGCATGATTTGGATATATTCAAAATGAAGCTGCAAAACTATCAACTCAAGAAGGAGTTCATTATTATCAAATTGTTGCACCAACTTATCTTTTATTAACAATTAACCAGGTAGCAATTACGACACTTCGTGAAACTCGTCGTCCATTATATTCATTTTGAATGGCGCTTATTGCTTTAGGGTTTAACTGTTTGGGAAATGTTATTTTAACAGATCAAACTGTTTTAGGAGACAATGCATTAGGTGTTAGAGGATCAGCTGTTGCAACTGCAATTGCTCGTGCCTTGCAGACAGTATTTATTGTTACCTTATTAACTATTAAAAAGTTCGAGTTCATTCCTATTTGAAGATCGTTTATTATTCAAAAACGTATTGTAATGAACACAACAGCAAAAGCAATGCCAATTTTATTTAATGAACTACTCTTTGCCTTTGGAACTGTCGTGATGGTTAAATTACGAGGTAAATACTCAGTTGAAGCTTTAACAGCTAATGCAATTTATGCCACAATTACAATGGGAGTCTTTTCACCACTGTACCATGGAATGAATGCTGGAATTACCGTGTTTGTCGGAAATGAGTTAGGAGCAAATAATTTAAAAGCTGCTGAATATAATGCAAAACACTTATATATAATTGCAGTACTTACTGGAATTGTGGCTGGAGCAATTTTAGCGGGGTTATCAGGGATAATTCCAAACATTTGAGAAATAAACTCCGAGGCTAAAAGAATTGCTTCACAGATGCTGTTATTTTATGGATTACTCTACTTTGGAGTAATGATTGCGAACTCAGCTTATTCAATTCAAAGAGCAGGGGGAAGAGTTTGAGAAGCAACCTTGACAGATTCTGTTTTCAACTGAATTTTTCAAGTTCCAACGTATGCGATCTTAATTTTATTAAATACTCATGTTAACTCACAATCAGGATTTATTAGTCTAGATATTACTTGAGTCTTTTTAATTGCCCAATCATGAATTTTCTTGCAAGGAGCTTTTGGGTATTTATTATATCGCCGTAAGAAATGATTAGTTAATTTGACAGCTGAAACTGACGAAAAAGATAATTCGTTATTATTAAAATTGATTACCAAAATTCGTGGTCGAAAAAAATTAAATCCTAACATGTCTTATCGTGAAGAACACACTGTCGAACGTATTGAAGAACTAATTGCTCATACGAAAGCAAATCTTCAAGAAGTCTTAGATTCACAAGAGTTACTTGAAAACCGTGAAGAACAAATCTTGCATTTGCAACAAGCAATTAAAGACTTGGAAGATAAACGAGTATTGGCTAGTGAAGGGTTTAGATCTCATAAAATTGGCCGAATTCGTAAAGATGTTTAATAAAAGCAGACTTTGGCTGCTTTTATTTGTATTCAGGTCTAAAAATAGTAAAATATTATTATGAATTTTTAAAGGGGAAATAAAATGGACTTTTCACATAGAGCGATAGAAAAAAAATGACAAAAGTATTGAAAAGAGCATGAAGTTTATAAAACAACTAATGTTAATGACAAAAAAGCTTATATTTTAGATATGTTCCCATATCCATCAGGAGCGGGACTACATGTTGGTCATGTTAAAGGATATACAGCAACAGATGTCTTAGCACGCTTTCGTAGAATGCAAGGGTGTGACGTCTTACATCCAATTGGATGAGATGCTTTTGGATTACCAGCTGAACAGTACGCTTTAAAAACGGGAAATGATCCACGTGAGTTTACATTAAAAAATATTGATACATTTAGAACCCAATTACAAGCATTAGGTTTTTCTTATGATTATGATAAAGAAGTTAATACCGCTGATCCAAACTACTATAAAATAACACAATGAATTTTTCAGCAAATGTATAAAAAAGGTTTGGCAGAATTGCGTGATGTTGAAGTTAACTGATGTGAAGAATTGGGAACAGTATTAGCTAATGATGAAATTATTGAACTAAATGGAGTTATGGTTTCTGAACGTGGAGAGTATCCAGTTGTTAAAAAGACTATGCGTCAATGAGTTTTAAAAATTACCGAATATGCTGAAAAGTTATTGGCTGGTTTAGAAAATTTGGATTGACCACAATCAGTTAAAGATTTACAGAAAAACTGAATTGGAAAATCTGAAGGAGTAGAAATTAAATTTACGACAACAACGGGTTTAACAATTCCAGTATTCACAACTAGAGCAGACACAATCTATGGAGTTAGCTATATAGTATTATCTCCTGAACATGAACTTGTTAGTCAAATAACAACATCACCGCAAAAGTCTTTAGTTGAAGCATATATTCAACAAACAATTTCTAAATCTGAAATTGATCGCAAAGATGAAACAAAACCAAAAACTGGAGTGTTTACTGGAGCAATGGCAATTAATCCAATAACTGGAGAAGAAGTTCAAATTTGAATTGCTGATTATGTTTTAAAAGATTATGGTAATGGAGCAGTAATGGCAGTTCCAGCGCATGATACTCGTGATTGAGAGTTTGCAACTAAATTTAATTTACCAATTAAATTTGTTATTGAACCAAAAGATACAACAAAAGCTTTTGTTGGTGAAGGAATTCATATTAATTCTGGAATTTTAGATGGTTTGAATCGTCAAGAAGCAATTGCTAAAATTACTCAATTATTAGAGTCAAAAAACTTGGGAGTTAAAAAGGTTAACTATAAATTACGAGATTGATTATTTTCTCGTCAACGCTTTTATGGAGAACCATTCCCAATTGTTTATACAAAAGATGGTCAAGTTGGGTTAATTGACAAGTCACAATTACCAGTAACTTTACCGAAAACAGAATATATTAAACCAACAAAAACAGGTGAATCACCATTGGCAAATGTTAGTGAATGAATTAATACTTCTTATAATGGACTACCTGCAATTCGTGAATCAAATACAATGCCGAACTCTGCTGGACCAAGTTGATATTACTTAGCATATATTTTAACTGATAAACCAGGGCAATTAATTGACATTGAAAGTGAAGAAGCCAAAGCACGCTTTGCTAAATGAATGCCAGTTGATTTATATATCGGTGGTCAAGAACATGCGGTTGGTCATTTATTATATGCTCGTTTTTGAAATCATGTTTTATATGATCTAGGAATTTTGTCAACTCCAGAACCATTTAAAAACTTATTCAATCAAGGAATGATTTTAGGACCTGATGGTCGTAAGATGTCAAAATCAAAAGGAAATGTTATTAATCCTGATGATGTGATTAGTTCGCATGGAGCTGATACTTTACGACTATATGAAATGTTTATGGGACCACTTGATGCATCATTGCCATGAAGCTTTGATGGTTTAGATGCGGCGCTTAAATGATTAAATCGCGTATACCGCATGATTAATAAAGTTGAATTTTCATCTACTAATAATGGTAACTTAGATTTTGTTTATAATGACGTTGTTAAAAAAGTTACAGAAATGCTTGGAGATTTAAAATTCAATACAGCAATTTCCCAATTAATGGTTTTAGTAAATGCAATTTATAAAGAAGAACCAGGAACAGTTTATAAACCATATGTTGAGGGACTTGTAAAAATGTTAGGATTATTTGCACCACACTTAGCCGAAGAATTATGAAGTATCTTAGAAAATACTTCAACTGTAACTTTAGCAGAATGACCAACTTATGATTCATCTAAACTTGTTTTAAATACAACAACAGTTGCTTTCCAAGTTAATGGTAAATTGCGTGGTTCAATTGAAGTTGCTAAAGGACTTTCAAAAGAAGCATTATTAACATTGGCAAAAGCGGATGCCAATGTAGCAAAATTTATTGAAGGATTAACTATTGTTAAAGAAGTTGTTATTCCTGATCGAATTGTTAACATTGTTGTTAAATAAGTCATTGATATTTAAAAAAATCTTATAAACTACGGTTTTATAAGATTTTTTTTATTTGGTTTTGCTATAATTATTTAGTTAGAAAGGATATTGGAAATATTATGAGAAAAACAACCAGAAATATGGTTTTATTATTCGTTGTTATTGTAATTTACTTCGGTTACGCAGGATGAATTGATGGCGCAGCCCTTTACAATATCGAAGGTGTTCAATGAGGGGGAGCAGGTTGAGCTGATAAATTAAATGTAATTTTAGGCGATAACTGAGGTAAGTGAACTGAAATAACAGTGGCTGAATTACGTGAAAAACTAGTTGGAACTGGGTATTCATTAGCTGGATTCATGGCACCAAATTCTTTAATGAAATCATTATTAGACCCATTTAAATTAGTATTAGTAGGGGGGGTTTTTGCAATGTTAATTCCATTAACAAAACAAATCTTCTTCGGACAAATTACTGGTTTAAAACAGTACATGAAAGCAAGACGTTCAAACGTTTTATTCAACTACCAGTCAGCAATTACTTGAGCAACAGATTTAAATTCTAAATTAGCATTAGGAGATTATGAACAAATTAAAGCTCACTATGCATCATATGCAGGATTAAAATTTAAACCTCAATTTATGACAAACATGGTTGACGAAATTGGAGATTCATTAATTAAAGAAATGGACTTATCAATTTATGTTAAACCAAGTGAAGTAGTAATTAATTCATTGAAAGAAATGTATGAAAAAGAACGTGCATTAGCAATCGTTGGAAGAGCTGACGAAATGTTCTTTGACTTTAAACGTGGATATGAATTTACATCAGTTGGATCAAAATACAGTATTGCTTACTACAAAGCATTACCAACAGATACTTCAACTCAATCTAAATTGGCTTGAAAACTATTCAGTTTAGAAATGTTTAGATTTTATGTATTTATGTTAGCAGCAATTATTCCGACAATTATTATTTCAGGAATAATTTTACCTTTAGTAGCAGGATTAGGAACTGGAGCTGCAGCAGAAATTGCTTCACCATTAGTTATCTTCTTGACATTCTTTGGAGTTGCAATTATTTTACATGCTTCATTTACATTAACTAAATCAGCATATAAAAATCTTAAAAAAGAAATTATGATTCCCGCAATTACATATTACTTCTTAATTATTTTAATTGCGATTTCATTAGCAGCTGGAATGGTAGGACTAAGACAAGTTGGGCAAATGGGACACGGAGAAATTTGAGATCCAGGAACAACTGGAACTTTAATGTGACCATTCTTCTCAGCATTAGGATACTTCATTTTATCTTCATGTTTAGCAATGTATATTTTATCAACACTTATGGATGCACATCGTTCTCCAGAAGGAATGACAAAAAAATTATTAGTAGACGGAATTGTTTTACCAGCAATCGCATGAGTAATTGCAACTGGTTCAAACTTTACTGGATTATTCTGACAAGGAAATTCTGCAGCTAATATTCAAGCAATTTTAGCTTCAGTTAACTCAATTACTTTAGTTGGATTCTGAATTTACTTATCATTCTCAAACGTGTTATTAAACAACATTGTTTTACCATCAGCACGCAAAAAATTAGCTTTACAAGCTGAACTTGCCGAACAAGGTCAAGAAGCAAAAGCTAAAAAAGATGCGCAAGCAAAATAATTTATAAAGTATTATTATTGTTTAAAAAAACCGCAGTTGCGGTTTTTTGTTTTTTATAGAGATAATAAGTACTTAAATCCTAAAACAATTTCGTCACTAATATTTAAACAAGTTTTGATTTGATATTTTTGTTGATAAGTTTTAATGTCATTGTTTAGACTATTCCAATACATTTTATATACCCCATTGTATAAAGCAGAATTAGTGTCAATTCCAATATCTTCAGTAGTAGGAGTAATTTCAGCAGTCGATATTTGGGTATCTTGCTGTAAGTGATTTCTCAAATTATCTCAACCAGGATAAATATTAACTCCAATAAAAGTTAAATTTTTTACAACACTCAAAGTACAAGCAGTCCCGTTATCAACAATAATAAAATCTTCGTAGCCTTTACTAATGGCCCCAACAATTCCTAAAGCAATATCAGTTCCTAATTCATTAAGATCAATATTAGCAAAGACAGGAAGTTTATTTTTTTGAGTCAAAATAATTTCGCGAATATCATAGCTTGGTGTCGTAAAGTTGCTAATTATTTTTGCACAAGCAGGATTCAATACTTTCGAATAAACCACTACATCAAAATCTAAAGCCGCTAGCTTAGTAGCGATCATCGCAATATTTTGGGTAGGTTCTCTAAATACTAAGTCAGTGTCCTTATTGTAAACTTTAGTATAAGTATTACCAATATCAATTAATATATAATTTTGTTGCATTATTTTCATAGGAACCTCTTTATAATATATTATATATAAATGCCAGAAGAGGACTATCTATTATGAAAAAAATTATGTTTCCTGCCAGTTTTGACCCAATTCACCAAGGACATATTAAATTAATTTCTCGAGCACTAAAAGTATTTGATGAAGTCATAGTTGTGGTTACTAATAATTATAATAAACAACATGATCAACCAATTGAACAACGTTATCAAGAAGTTTGTAATCAATTAGCTAACTTTGATAATGTTAAGGTAATAACAAATGTTGACCAGTTAACTGCTAAATTAGCTGAAGATTTGAATATCACTTTTTTACTAAGAGGAATTCGTAACACAACTGACTTAAATTATGAGTATGAATTAGCAAATGCTAACCAAATTTTAAATCCCGAACTACAAACAATTTACTTTTTTGCTGAAGAAAATGATAAAGAAATCTCTTCAACATTGCTAAAAGAAATTAAATCTTATCAGAAATAGAGTTTTTTCCGCCATTTTAAACCTAAAATCTATATTTTTCCACTTTTCCACATTGGTTGAAAAAAATATAAATTTTAGGTTCATTTTTATATTTTTTTAAAATAATGTATATATAATTTATTTTAAGAAAGTCGGAGGTTATATGAATTTACCAACTCTAATTGAAGAAAAGATTAAAGAGTTTGACACTATTATAATTCATAGACATGTTTTGCCTGATGGTGATGCATACGGATCACAGTTAGGATTAAAATACTTAATTGAAAAAAATTATCCCAATAAGAAAGTTTATGCTCAAGGAAATAATATTGGGTATCTAGATTTTATTGGTAAAATGGATGAACCAATAGCTGACAATTTATATAATGAAGCATTAGTTATCGTAACTGATTGTGCGAACGTCGAAAGAATTGACGATCAACGTTTTAGCCAAGGAAAATATTTAATTAAAATTGACCATCACCCAGATGCTACTCCTTATGGAGATTTATCATGAGTTGATACTAGTTTTACTAGTGCTAGTGAAATGGTTGGATATTTAGCAATTCAAGCTAACTGAGAAATTACTCAGCAAGCAGCACGAACAATTTATCATGGAATTTGTACTGATTCAGGACGCTTTTATTTTGAAGGAACAAGTTCAAGAACTTTTGAAGTAGCTGCCAAATTATTCGAAACAAAATTTGATTTCAAAGAACTATATAACACCATGTACTTACAAACATTTGAAGACTTAGCAGCAAAATCAGAATTGATTAACCAAGCAGTTGTTACGGAGTATGGGGTTGGATATATTATCATTAAAGATGAATTTATTAAAAAACATAATTTTAAGTATGAAGATAGTGGAAAGTTTTCAAACCTATTAAAAGGAGTTGCGGGAATTGACATCTGAATTGTTTTTTCAATTCGTGAAGATGGCAAGTATCGGGTTGAATTCCGAAGTAAAGACTTACAAATTAATGGTATAGCAGCAAAATGAGGTGGCGGTGGTCATCGCTTAGCCGCAGGTGCTATCATTGACAATTTAGAGCAAGCAATGGAAATCGTTGCGGATGCCAATGAATTAATTAAAGGAAATTAAGGGGTTATATGAAAAAATTATTAGCTGTATTAGGAACTTTATCAATTGGAGCAACTGCGACAATTAGCGTTGTTGCTTGTGCACCAATTGAGCCAAAAAACGTTATTGTTGAAATTGAAAATAACGTTGCCAAACCAACATCAGACATTTTTAAAGCTTGAGTAGCCGCAGCAGCATCTTTCAATGAAATTTTAGCACTTGGTGGAAAAACTAATGTTAAAGTGGAAGTTGTGGAAGCACCTCAAGGAGATATTAAGAAAAAAATGTATTCAAATGAAGCATTACCAAATATCTTTGTATCTTATGCCGATGATGTAACTTTCTATGAAACACAATTAGGAAGCGAACGTGTAGTTGATATGCGTAAAATTCTTAATTGAGATAGCAAGTGAATTGATGAACTGCAACAAAAAGCAGGGTTAAATTCAAATACACCTAATAATAAAGAAGCAGTTAACGATAGTTCATCGTTAGCGATTAAACAATATGAACAATTAAAAGACTATCGTGATAATGCAACTCAAGGAAATTCAGCAACTTATGGTAAAGGAATTAATGAGGTTTATGCCAACTTAGGAATTACTGCTGAAACTCAGGGGGCACAAACTTTGTTTAGTGAACAATATCGCCCATTAACTTATTCATTCATTTCTGAAGGAATGGGTCGTGATGGAAAAATGTATGTTGCTCCAACAGGGAAATCATTGAACTATGGAATGGCTAATAAACGATTAATTGCTGAAATTGTTTATAAAGCAACTGATGGAGAACTTAATTTAACAGATCCTCAACAATATGAATCATTAAATAACACTGAAAGTCCTGATGGATTATGAGTTACTAACGATTTAGTAACAGGGGAAGCGTTAATTCCTAAACTAGGTGTAGTATTTGGGGATAACTCTAAACAAAATTTAGCAGAAACATCACTTAAAGATGCAGTAGTTCCAGATATCAAAGATCAGTCAACAGGTCAAAGCATTAATATCTATAGTGGGAAAAAAATTAAAGACTTATTTATGGAATGATTTGCTCCAGCAACAAGCACTAAAGCAGCTGATGGACGAGTTCAAGGAATTACTAGTGGTCAAAGTATTCAAAATATTATGGCTGATGCTGATAAAACTTTAGTAATCTTGACAGCATATCAAATGTTTGGAGCTAATTTAGGATGAAACTTCTTTAATAATGAAAAGAATCCCGGTTCAAATAGCTCATTAGCAAATCCTCATGGGCAAATGTTTAGTTACTCAATCGATGACGCAACTGGATATTTCTATGGTAGTGACCGAAACGCTAATGGAAGTATTTTAGAACTTCAAAGTAAAGAACCTGATGATAAAAAAACATTGACATCATGATCAGCGGAAAACCCTGACGAATCATTAGATTTATATATTAATGACGTAACGGGAAAAGATTCAGTTTCAAATGGATTAATGTTTTTTGAATATATGAATGCTGTTGCTAAATACAATGGTAAAGATGAACATTATGGTGGTTTAAAAAATAAAGGTTATGGTTCAGATTACTTACAAAAAGGAACAATGTTAGCATACTCAGGATCAAGTGCTGGAGCTAAGTATGCAGTTAAGAATCGTGAGTATGACTTAATTGAAAATTATAATGGTGAAAACAAATATAAAATTAGGGACTTAGCTGATAATTATCAAATTGTAGCTGATGATGTTATGCCAATTGCCAGTCCAGCTTTCTATCGTGAAGCTGATGGAACTGAAGTTAAAGATCAAACTCGTCGTCAGTTTGGATTACAACAAGGACCAGGAGTAGCAATGTTTAAATCAGCTAATGAAACTAAACAAGACATTTCAATTGCCTTTTTAAACTACTTTACTAGTTCTCAAAACTTGTCAGAGTTTAGCCGTAAAGCTGGGTATATTTCATCAGCTTACTATTCATACTATGAAAAAGCAATTAATGAAACAGATCAACCGAAATTATTAACTCCGGGAACTGCAACAATTAGTTATGAAAAAGATAAAGTTCAAGGAGATAGTGATGGACAGTACTATCAAAACTTTGAAGTAGCAACTTTATCACAAGGAAAAAATGGAGCTTATGTAGCAAAAACTCCAATTAGTGCTGATAAATATGTTAAACAAATCGTCGATCGAATTATTCAAGCTGAAACCAAAGAACCAGAAGCAAGTGAATCATTGGAAGCTGAAGCAAACTTGACAGCACTTGAAAAAGAAATTCGAGCAGATCAAGGAATCTTATATTCACAAAACCCTTCTCCATATGGGAATGGAGTTAGATTCAATATCGTTCGTGATTTTGTTAATACATGATATAACACACAAGTTTTTGCTGAACAAGAAGAACGAACAAAAACTAATTCATTAACTTGAGATGCATTTATGGTTTGAGGAACTTCACCAAAATACAACAAGTTTAAAACAACAGCTCGTGCTGTTAACCCTAGAACAAAAATTATTTATGAGTCAGAGGTCAAAAAAAATAAAGGAGTGCAAAAATAATGAGTATTAAATTACGCAACATATTGATTGATTATGGAAATTCAATCGCTGTAGAAGATTTGAGTTTGTCGGTTAAAGAAGGAGAATTAGTATCACTTCTAGGACCTTCAGGATGTGGGAAATCAACTACTTTAAATGCAGTAGCAGGGCTTTTACAAATTAGTAAAGGACAAATTTTATTTGATGGAGTTGACGTTACTAAACGTTCTCCTCAAAAACGAAACATTGGTTTAGTTTTCCAAAACTATGCTCTGTATCCGCATTTATCAGTTTTTCAAAATATTGCATTCCCTTTATATCAAAATGGAAACTTTAAACGAGAAATTGCTAAAAACAATGCGTTAAGAAATATTGAAATTAGAAGCATTAAAAATAATGGTAAGTCAGTTGCAAAAATTCAAGCAAGTGAAGAAATTAAAGCAACTTTAAAGACGTTAGTTAAAACATATGAGGCTAAGTTTGACACTATTGTTGAAGAATTTTTATTAAAGTCAAAAGCTTTAAACGATAAATATGCTTTAGCAATTTATGGAAATAAAGAATTAAATGCATTCCGATCACGTATTTTTATTAGTTGATACGATGCTTCAAGAGCCTTTATTGAAAAAGCTAGAATTCAAATGCTAAATGATATTGCGGGAATTTTAGATACATCAGTAAGCATCTTTGAAGAAGTTCAAGCAGTTAAAAATAAGATTGCCAAAGTCTTTAAGTTTACAGTAATGCAATTTAAAGAAGTCTTACAAATTAGAAACATCACTTCAGCTGAACGTCGTTACAAAGGAATTAGTGAAGCAGTCAAAACTCACCGTAAAACTTTTGTTCAAGAAATTAAAGTTTCTGAACGTTTAGCAAAACTTGAGGGTCGTCAAATGGTTTGAAACGTTTCTCTAGATGAACGTGAACAATTAATTAATGAACGTGAACAACAAAATCAACTTTGAGAAGCAGAGTTTTTAAAAGAAGTAGAAAAACTAGGTGATGAAAAGCCGACAATTATTGCTAACCTTGAGCAAGAAGTAATTGCAATTTTAGAGCGAGCAATTAATTCTCATGGTGATGAAGCAATTTCAAAAGAAGAGTACAATCAATTAATTGCTGTTCAAACTAAAAATATTAAATCATTCAGAAGAGAAGTTCGTATGGCAGTTAACGAAGTTGCTGAAAAAGTTGAAATTACTAGTCAACTTAAAAAGAAACCTTCAGAGTTATCAGGAGGTCAGCAACAACGTGTGGCAATTGCCCGAGCAATTGTTAAAAAACCGAAAGTTTTATTACTAGATGAACCTTTATCAAACTTGGATGCAAAATTGAGAGTTTCAACTCGTGAGTGAATTAAGAAGTTCCAAAAAGATACTAAAATTACTACAATTTTTGTTACCCACGATCAAGAAGAAGCAATGAGTATTTCTGATAAGATCTTTATTATGAATAAAGGAGTTCTTCAACAAGGGGCTGCTCCAATGGAAGTTTATGAACGTCCAGCAAACCGTTTTGTCGCTAACTTTATTGGAACACCATCAATGAATATTTTTGAAGATGTTGAAATTAATAATCAAGGAAACATTATCTTTAATGGTCAGATTATTGGACAAGCCGATCAATTTAGAGGTCAAACTGTAACAATTGGAGTTCGTCCTGAACATATCGAATTAGTAGGTACTAAGTCAACACTTGAGTATGCTAATCAAGAACCAATTATGGCGCAAATTGATGTTGTAGAACGTCTAGGAAGATCTGATTATTTAAAAGTTTTAGTTCAAGACCGTGAAGTTAGAGTTATTTATGATGCAAAAAATGTTGATAACAATAATACTAGCCAAGCAGTAGGATTAAATATTCTTAAAGGAAAAATTTACATCTTTAACAATGAAGCCGAACAAGAATTATTGGGGATTGTGTAATGAATTCAACAGTACAAGGAAATCAAAATAGTTCTCAGACACCTGAAAAAAACGGCTTTAAATTAAAGTACTGAGATAATCGAACTAAAACAGTTAAAACTGTCAAAAATAAAAAAACAGTTAAAAAAGATGATAGCTTTTTCTTACAACTAATTTGAATTGCTCCAGCATTCTTTTTCCTAATTATTTTTACATTTTATGCTGCATTCATTGTTTTTAAAAATGGATTCAATGGATCAGGAAGATTTTTAATTGAATGAGTCTTTTCTACTTTAAACTTTAGAGACTTATTTGAAGATCCAACTTTCATAGTGGCAATGCGAAACTCATTGGTCTATGTGGTGGTGGTTGTTCCAATTGGATTAATTATTTCAATTGGAGTTGCAAAAGCACTATCTTCAGTTTTAAATAAACGTATCTTTTCATTTTTACAAGGGGTATTTTTCTTACCATATGTTACTAGTGCAATGGCAATTGCGATGGCATTTGCATTCATGTTCAGTCCTTCAGAATATGGACTATTCAATAGAATGTTGTCAGCATTTGGAATCAATGCCATTCACTGAACTCAAGATCCACGAGCAGGAATTTGGATGTTACTAATTTTTGGAATCTGACGTTCATTACCATTTAGTATTGTTATGCTAACGGCTGCATTTATGAGAGTTAATCCTCAATATTATTCAGCTGCATCAATCGATGGAATGAAAAAATGAAAACAATTTTGAAGAATTAGCATGCCCGGAATTATGCCCACAATAATTTATCTTTCAACAATTGGAATTATTGGGGCCTTTAAAGCAATGCCATTAGGATTGTTCTCAAGTGAATCAGGAGCTGAACTTGTAAAAGCACAAACAGTTGTTTTATGAATTTATGAAAAAACAACTGGAGCTAGTCAAGGAACAGTTTCTCACCAACAAGCAGGAGCTGCTTCGATTGTCTTAATGGGAATTATTTTAGTCATTACAATAGTTTCTCGTCAGACAACTAAAGTCTTATCAAAACGATACAAATAGGAGGAAAATAATGAAAACAAAAAAATCACTTATCAAAGTCCTTCTAGGAGTTTTAGTAGGCTTTGTACCAATTATTTTATTGGTTATTAGCATTCCCGCTTATATTAGCAATCGATCACTGTTAGCATTAATCGTAATGGTTATTGCAGCAGTGTGATTAGTAGTATTTTTTACAACTAAATCAATTGGTTTTAAAAATGCTAAAAACTTTAGCATTCATAATCATGATGAACTAAGTGATGAATATACATTAAGCGAAGTTCATGCTAAATATTCATTTTTAAAAACTAACATTATTAATTTGTGAAATGAAAAAATGCATAATGCTAACACTAAAGCTGAAAAACGTTTGTTCCGCCATGAAAAGTTTTTGGCATTAAACAATAACGATCATGAATGACAAGCAGGAATTAGTGATGTTACAAATAACAAATTAATTCACATGCGTTATGGAATTAGATTTGCCTTGTTAGCAAAAATTCGTCGAACTAATGATTTTGTAAGAAACTTTGGTTTTAACCGTTATGTTAATAATAAACGAGTATTTACAGCATCAATGGCTGGAGAAATCTGATGACAAAAATTGGGAATCAATACTGTTAGAGGAATCTTTTTAGCCTTTATGGGAATTATTGTAATTTTCCCATTTTACTGAATGTTATCAATTTCATTTAGAACTTCAACAGAAATTCAAGAGGGAGTTACAGGAATGCTACCAATTTGACCAAAAGAATGGTCAATTCAAGCCTATAGCTTCTTGTTTAATAACCCTAGTTCAAAAGTGGCTGTTGGACAATATATTCGAAATTCATTCTTAATTGCTGGAATTTCGACTGTAACACAAATTACTGTTTCGTTATTTGCAGGATATGGATTATCACAATATAATACTCGTGGTAAAGAATGACTAATCATCATTATGCTATCAACAATGATGTTGCCAGGAGAAGCCCTATTAATTGGACAATATATCTTTGCAACAAAAATTAATATGCAAAATACGATTTTTGCTCTATTTGTTCCTTTCATTGGAAATGCCTTTACAATTTTCTTATTTAAAAATGCTTTTGATACTTTAAATGATTCAATTAAAAAAGCTGCCAAAATTGATGGTCTATCACGCTTTAAGTTTTTCTGAAAAGTAGCGATTCCGCTAGTTAGATCAACAATTTTTACAGCGACATTAATGTCATTTATTGGTTCATGAAACTCAGTTTTATGACCAACAATGGTTTTAAAATCTAATTCAGAATGAGTTACATTACCAATGCTATTGTGACAAATAATGAATTCAACTGGAGATGTTAATGGAATTTGAAATACATTCCCAGATGGAACAAAACTACAAGATCCGCAAAACTTAAAAATGGCGGGAGCAGTAGTGGCGATTTTACCAATGTTCATTATTTTCTTGTTTACTAAAAAATACCTTGTTAGAGGAATTACAAGAAACTCAGGTTCTAAAGAATAATCGCGAAAACATTATAATGTTGTCTTGACTTTAAAGTAATTATTTAAGATAATTACATTGTTGTTAATTCAACATTTATATGGCGCCGGTGGTGAAGTGGTTAACACACTAGGTTGTGGCTCTAGCATTCGCGGGTTCAATTCCCGTTCGGCGCCCCATTAAGAAAAACAATAATAGTCCATTTTGGGCTATTTTTTTTATTTTTTTCTAATCCTTTATGGAGGGGTAATAATGAGTAGCTACTTTCAAAATTTAGCAGTTGAAGAATATTCAATTTCTAATCAATCTCCTTATGGAGTTGATGTAATTTTCAGTAATTATTTATTCAGAGCAAATAAACAAAATTATTTTAAAATTTTTTTGCAAATTACTCCGACAATCAGACATCCACAAATATTAAATGCCCTGCATCAGCATTCAATTAAAAACTTAGTTTTAAAATTATATTCCAAAACTCGAACGGAAATAATTGAATTGAAACTTCAAAATTCTTTATTAACAAACTTTGAATTTCAAACAGCGTTTTCTTGACCGCTATTGGAGTTTCATTGAATTCCAAAGGATTTTGACTTAACAGACCAACAATTCATTTATACTTTTAGTCACTTACATAATTTGCAAAACTATCAAAATCAAGGGGCAATTCACATAAAGCTTAGTCCAATTACAAGTGACTCAGTAGTTAACCAAGTTTTACTGATGAGATATCAACAATATAGTTTAGAAGCAAAACAATACTTTTACTGTTCAAACTTAGTAACAATGACTAGTAAGATTGAATTATTCAATTTTATTCCTGAACGACGTTATTATGAAATAGGAATTATTAAAACTCATTATCAGGTTGAACAAAAATTGTGACTGTTTAATTATCCTTTGATACAAAATTTGGTCAATATTATTATTAAAGATTTGTACGGAACGCAAGTTCAAATTAAAAAAGTTAGTCTCGTAGGAGTTAATGATTTACAAAGTTCGATTAAAAAATGATTTTTTGAAGTTTATCAGAAATCGCGCATATTTCTGATAACAAACCATAATCGAATTGCATTACAAGGCCATAAACTTGTTGATGATGATCAAAAACCTAAAGGGCTGCTTTTTTTAAATACTGGTAGTCTTCAATATTTAATTTTAACTTTAGTGATTAATAATCAGGAAGTTATCGTTTCCCAAACAATTTTTCCAAAAAAAGAACAAGTTGTAGATTATCAAGAGTTCAACTTTAAAAATCTTCCAAAATTTAAGTATCATTTTAATGATCAATTTTGAAAAACTTTCCTAATAACTAAAACTGAAATGGAGTTGGAAAAACTTTTTAAAAAATATGAAGTTATCTAAAAAAACTTTGAAACTGTTGCTAGTTGGTGTTATTGGATTATCGTCAGTTACTTTAACACTTTTTAGTATTAAGTATGCTGAACTTTTTAATTCCAAGTCAACTAGTAGTTCTAAAAAGCTTGAACAACCTTATTTCAGTAAAAATGAATTAGCAATGGTTCTTGATAAAAATCAAGAATTCAATAAGACCTTGTTTAAAACATGATTTTTGAAGAAACTAAATTTAAAAATTTATGAAATTGAAATTTATTTTAGTAAAAAACAAATTGTAGTTTCTTTCAAATTTCAAAAAAACAAGTATAATTGATACTATAAATTATAAAAATTATAAAATATAGTAAGGTGATTAAAATATGAATATTTACGAAGAAATTGTTAAAGAATTAAAAGCTAAAGGTGCTAAAGGATCGTTAGGAAAAGAAGTCAAAATATCATCAATTGGAATTGATTCGTTAGATTTAATGGATATGATAATTACTTTAGAAGATCGTTTAGAAATTAGAGTTCCAGATGATAAATTAATGGGTCTTGAAACTATCAATGATTTAGTAAAACTTGTTGAAGAATTAAAAAAATAGTATGAAGTTTTCTAAACAAGAAGAAAAAAAGTATCAGCAAATCATTGAAAAGTTAAAAAATAAAAATATTCGAATGACAGACATTCGCTTAGCCATTATTGCAATGTTGATTCGTGCTGAACATTTAACGACCCAAGAAATTATTAAAAACTTAGAATTGGATTTTGCTAATGTAAATGTCACTAGTGTTTATAATACTTTGGATCTATTACTATCTCAGCACATTCTTTTTGCAAACACATTTAACGGTAAAAGCATTTGATATGAAATTGCTTCAGAAAAATCAATTCACTTAAAATGTGATGAATGTGGAGATGTAATTCATATTAATCCAATCACTTCGGATAAATTTGATTTTGAAGAAGTCGTTCAGTTAGCTGAAAGCAAAGGAATCAAATTAGATCATTTCAAAATTGAAGCTCATGGAATTTGTCAGAGTTGTAGAAAAACTAAATAAATTAGAAAGCTTAAAAGGATGTTAACTCTTAAAACTTATAAATGAATTTTAGTTCCAGCAATTTTATTGCTGGTTTTTGCTTCGATTGGGTTTGTTATTTCAACTTTCTACGACCTGGAAGCTGCTGAATGATTAGGAAAGGGAATGAAGTATCAAACAGTTAAATTTATTGTAGTTTTTTATAGTTACATTGGAATGACAATTTGATTAGTTCCAATATGCATTGGTCTATTTATTTGGTTGGAAACTTTTTATTCTTATAAAAAGACTAAAAAACATTCATGATTTAAAGTTAATAGTAAAACAATTTGAGTAGGTTACGGATCGTGATTTATTGTTTGAGTATTTGCTAATATACAATTATTGTGTAAAGCACGATTTATTGATCAAGGATGAGGAATAGGAATTAACGTTGACTATGTAACTACTTGAGTTTATGGTTTTATCTCTAGAATGATTTCATTTATTTCTGAAACAGCACTTTATATGCTAGTAATATACTACTTTAGATTTAGACTGGCAAAGACGAATTATTTATATAATCGGGGATATTGAATTGATGGAGTTAAGGCCGTAGCGTTTATTGTAATTTCTTATACAGCGTTACTTTTTATAAAACATAGCTTTGGAAGACCATATTATATGAATTTGAAATCAGTTTATGAAACAACCATCTGACAAGAAGCAATTAAGGAGGGTGTTATTAATATAAATGACCCAGATTCGATTGCTAAATTTTATGAAGCACAAGCAAAAAATTTATGAGGTAATGCAGAATCATATTTACCTTGATATCAAATTAATGGTAATTGATTTTACAATTTAAGATTTTGAATTCCCGGACTTGCTGATATTTCTGAAGCTCCCGGTGGATGAAGAGATGTTGATTTTCCATCAGGACATACGTTAGCAATGTTTTGTTTACTGTCAAATATTTTTTACTTTGTAGGAAAAAATAAACCTACGGTTTCTAAAAAAACAATATTTGTTACTTATCTTTGAATTCCAAATTTGTTAATTATGATGACCACCTTATGTGTCGCTAGAAGTCATTGATTAAGTGATGTATTCTTTAGCTGTATGGCTGCGATTCCTGGAATGTATTTTATTGCATTAAAAACAGAAAAGATCTGTTTGAAAATGAGTTTTCGTCATACAAAAAAACATAATGATGTTAATGATAATGTGGAAGCCAATTTAATTTTTAGTAGCAGTCGAGCATTATTAGCTATTGAAAAATATGGAGCAGTATGAAACTTAAAAACATTTAGATATAATAATAGTTTTGAACATAAAATTGATAAACACATTAAAAAAATTAAGGTTTCTAGACCAGAGTTAAATATATTATTAAATACAAACAAAGAAGCCGTCAAAAGACAAGTCTGTCGAATAAAACAATAGAAAATGGGAACCCAAAATTTGGGTTCCCATTTTTTTTTTTTTTTTTTGAAAAAAAATTTTTTGTTGCCTTGTATTATTTAACCTGTACACAGAAATACATAAACAAAATGTTTTAGAAGGAGGAAGTTAAATGAAGAAACTATTAGCAATTTTAGGGGCAATGACATTGACGGCATCAGCTAGTGTCAGTGCTATCAGTTGTACTACAGGTAAAGA
>NZ_JAED01000010.1 GCF_000518725.1 Mesoplasma seiffertii ATCC 49495
GGAAAAGATGGAGCCAAAGGTGACAAGGGTGATCAAGGATTACCTGGTAAAGACGGTAAAGATGGAGCCAAAGGTGATAAAGGTGCCAAAGGTGATAAAGGTGACAAAGGTGAAAAAGGTGACAAAGGTGACCAAGGATTACCAGGTAAAGATGGAACTAATGGTAAAGACGGAAAAGATTTAAGTGCTGAGGATATTAAGAAAATTAAAGAATTAGAAAAAAAACTGAATATTCTAATAACTGCAAATAAAAAAGCAGTCATATCCCTTTTTAGCTTATTTGTAGATAAAGTGAAAAACGAATTAGTGGATAGTTATAGTTGAGATAAAAATGACAAACAATGAATTGAAAAACAAGCTCAATCAATTCTTGATGAAGAAGAATTTCGATTACTAAAAAATTGAGGATATATTTGAATCAATGTATCCGTTTTTGAAAAAAGAAAAGAAATTAGATTACAACTTAATCTATATTTAAAAGATGATTCTGCTGGAATTTTATTTTTAGAAAGCAAAGAATGAACAAAAAAATATGATTAAAATAATAAAGGACTTTGCAAAAAGTTTAAAATATTTAAAAATTATTTAAAGGTTAAGTTATTTAGTTTTGTTATTAAAAGGTATTATCTTAGTGTTTATACCTCATTGTACTCTTTCTTTTAAATTTGATTTTTTATACTTTAGCTGATGAAACCAACTTTATGATACTTGAGTTTTGTTTGTTAGAAATTGTTAGAAATATAAAAAAGTTTTCTCTTTGTTAAAAAGAGAAAACTTTTTTATATTTATTTTTTTAAAACTTGTCTGTTTTAAATTTCAGTTCTACAAAGGCAGATCACGATTTTTAAAGATATAAATTCCTGCCCCGTATAAAACCGCAGAAATTGGTATTAATACTAAGACTTGCGGTAATCATGTGGTCAAAGTTGTTGTTTCCATTTTATCGGGCTTAAATAAGCTTAATAATGTCAAATACTTCAGATATTCCATCTTTAGTTCAGGAACTGAAGCCAATGTTGCTATGATAATAAATGCAGTTGGAATTCCTGCTCCAATAATAAGAGCAAAAGAGTTTTTATTAAAATAACATGATGCTAGTCATGAAATTCCTCCCAAACTTAATAAAATTAAAGTTCAATTCAAAAACATTATTAATCATAAATCTATTGGCATTGAAAGTCCCATAACACCAATAAACAAACACCCAACAATGAAATGTATTAAGGTTCAACAAACAATACTGCCACCAAAGAAGGTCATTTTGCTAACCAAAATTTTTACACGAGATAATGGTGTTGATAAATAGTATGCCATGTCACCTTTTTCAACTTCAATAACGACTAGTTTATTCGCAGTAACAATTAAATATATTAGTGGTAGACTCACTCCAAGAGTCGTCAAGAATCCACCAAATATTCCTATAACATTTTCGCTTGTATTATGACTTCTTAAACTTGATAAAAATATGATAAAAACCAAAAGCGATGCTCCTAAAGCAGCAACTCAAGCAATTCAATTACTATAAATAGCTTTTTTAACTAAGTGTAGATTAATCATTAGAACCTCCTTCGTCTTTGTAAAATTTCATAAAATGCTTTTCTAATGAAAAGGGAATTTCAGATACCATTTCAATTTTATAGTTGCTTAGTTCTTTAAAAAACTTTTCAACATCTTGAGGTTCAACATTGTAAGTAAAAGTAAGCTCATTAGTATCTTCATAAACTTCAGGTCATTCCATAAAGTTCTTTTCACGATATTTAATTTTATAATAGCGTTTATTCTTATTGCGAAGTTCATGCAAGTCAAAACTTGATATGATACGACCGTTTTTAATAATTGCTACTTCGTCACAAGTTTTTTCTACTTCTTCAAAAATGTGTGAACTCATTAGGATTGTTTGCCCGTTAGCCTTTGCACGCTTAATCATTGTCACAAATTTTTGTTGCATTAATGGATCTAACCCAGCTGTTGGTTCATCAAGGATAACTAATTTAGGGTTATGCATAAAGGCAATTACTAAAGCAATTTTTTGTTTCATTCCTTTAGACATTTTCTTAATTTTTAAATTAGGATTAAACTCCCAATAAGCAATTAACTGTTCAACTTCATTTCAATTCTTTTGGCTTCGCAGATTATATATTAGTTTAATAAAATTATAACCAGTCATAGTATCTGGAAAAGATATTTCTCCTGGTAAATAACCTGTATCTGTTTGTACTAATGCCGCTTGAGTTCAAGCGTCTAAACCATTGACCAAGCACTTACCCTTAGTTGGTTTTATGTAACCCATAAGAGCTCTAATAGTAGTTGACTTACCAGCTCCATTTGGACCTAAATAGCCAAAAATTTTACCTTCTTTGATATTTAAGTTAACATCAAAAATACCATAGCCACTTGAAAATGCTTTTGTCAAATTTGTTATTTCAATGATTTTCACAATTTACCTCCATATTCTGTTATTAAAAAAATTATACATTATATCCCAAAAACGCCTAACCATTTATTGTTTTATAATTCTTTTGAAAAAACTCACAAATTTGGTTATAATTATTAAGGTAATTAAATAGGGGCATAGTTCAGTTGGCAGAACATCGGTCTTCAAAACCGAGTGTCGCGAGTTCGAGTCTTGCTGCCCCTGCCATAAAGAAATTATGTCGCACTTTGGTGCGATTTTATTTTAAATAGGGACGTAGTTCAATGGTAGAACGTCGGTCTCCAAAACCGAGCGTTGAGGGTTCGATTCCTTTCGTCCCTGCCAATAGAATTATAAAAAACTCACTTGCAACTTAGCAAGTGAGTTTTTTTAGTTTCAATTAATTCCAGATGATTTTTTGTTTTTGCCATAGTTAGCTTTTTCAGATTTTTTGAAGCCACTTGCGCGACTTTCTTTATTACGATCTTTATAAGGTTTGTTACTAAAAGCACCTGTTCCAGAGTTGGCACTATCATCACGTTTACGAGATGTGCTAGCGTTACTTGTTTTTCTTGCTCCAGGTTTATTAGCTGAACTATAATTTCCACGGCCACTACGAGAACTTCCACCATTACTGCGAGAACTACTGTTTGAACGATTTCTTCCAAAACTTGAATCACGTGATCCAGACGATCTTTCTGAACGTTGAGTTTTAGTTACACCATATTCTTCGTGTCCCATTTCATCAATAATAATTTTGTATGTTTTTTCAATATCTTGAATTTGACGTAATGTTCCTTGGTTAGCAATAAATGAAATTGAGTTTCCAGTTTCGTTATTTCTTCCAGTTCTTCCGATACGGTGAACAAAGTGTTCATTTTCGCGAGAAATGTCGTAGTTAATAACATAATCAACTCCCGAAATATCAATTCCACGAGCAACTACATCAGTTGCTACTAATACTTGATATTCATCATTTTTGAACATTTTAATAGATTTTGTTCGTTGTGATTGGCGTTTGTCTCCATTGATAACAACAGCTTTAACTCCAATTGTTTTTAAGTTACGAGCAATTTTATCAGTTTGTGATTTTGTATTAGTAAAAACAATTGCACGTTGTGGAGCATGTTTTTCAAATACTTTTAAAATCAACTCTTCTTTGTCAATTCCTTTAGTAAAAATAAAAGTGTTAGTAATATTACTATTTACTTTTAGTTCATTATGAATTTCAACAAGTTCATAATCTTTCATATAGTTATTAGCAATTTGCATAACCTTTGGTGTATTTGTAGCTGAGAATAATCCTACTTGAACTCCTTCAGGAGCTGCTTTAAATACGGCATCAATTTCGTTTTTAAATCCCATTTTTAACATTTCGTCAGCTTCATCAAGAATAATTGTTCTCAAATCATTTAACTTTAATGTTCCACGGTTAAGATGATCGTTAACTCTTCCTGGAGTTCCAACAATAATTTGGGCGTCGCGCAAACGATTAATTTGGTCACGCATTTGTGCTCCTCCAATTAAGGGAGCAACACCAATACCATTGATTCTTGATGAAAATTTTCTCACTTGATCAACAATTTGTAATGCTAATTCTCTAGTTGGGGCTAAAATAATAACTTGAGGTCTTCTTAGTTTAACAGTCAAGTTATGTAATATTGGTAAGACAAAAGCTGCGGTTTTCCCTGTTCCAGTACTTGATTTTCCAAAAAGGTTTTGGTTATTCAAAAATACGGGAATCGCTTTTTCTTGAATTTCTGTCGGTTGGTCAAATTTGTTAATTTCCAACGCTTTTAAAATATGTTCGTTTAATTGTAATTCTTTAAATGTCATTTTATTTCCTATCTTTGTATGTTTATATGAGATAAAAAGAGCATTTATTTCACAACTACATTTAATTATTATAGCACACAAATATTAATTAGTAGGAGGTTTTGAATTCAAAAGTTAAAGTATGAAGTCAAACAACTAACATAATTTTAAACAATTGAAAATTACGAAAAAGCTGCAATCTGAATTTTAAATTAAAATTATGATTATGATTATCTAGATTATTTTACACATGATTTATAAATATATAGTATATCTTATTTTAATATCTAAAATTCAATACAAGCTTGATATCTTGAGATATCTAAACTATTAAAGCCAAAGAAAAGAGTTTTTATTTAAAAACCTAAACTCCCAAACTGATACTTTTTAAATATCTATATAATAGTGAATATAAAACCAAGAAAGGAAACAATATTTATGAAAAGACTAATTAACTTCACTTTACCTTTTTTCATTGTTTCAAGTTTGCCATTTACACCGTTACTAAAAAAAGCTAGCACCAATATAGAAAATATTGAAATAAACTATGATCAAACTATTTTAGGTGACTCATTAGATAACCAAGATGATTTAGTTTTGAAGGGACAAAATAGTGATAAATTATATCGAATGTATTCTAATTCAAAAAAAGGTCAGTCATTGCCAAAAAATGAAAATTACGAAACAATTGATTATGTAAAAAAAGCCAATAGAAATGAATGAAGCGAACACTTAGTTACAGGAATTGTCATCGATACTAAAAAGTATGCAACATCTAAAGAAGAGTTTCTTGCACTTTATCCATCGATCTATATTTCGTATATGCTTTCTACAAATTATTGAGATAGTAAGAAAGGATGAGAAAAACGTTACTTAGATCTCCAATTTGCTCCTGTTGGCCTTGCCTACAATTTGGCGTTATCCTCTGATAATTCAGAAGCAACAATTTACGAAGAAAGTAGCTCAAATAATAAAGAAAAAAGTCGAGTAGTAATAAAACAATACTGAGAAAATGATAAATTAGTTATTAATTATCATTTAGGAACGTGATATACCTGAGCATCTGGAAGTATTTATCATCATGGTTCAGTAGCTCAATTTACCGATGACACTTATTATTTAATTTCTCCAAGAAATTCTGAAGGAGAACCCTGAAAAGGTAAAATGAAAAATAAAGTATTATTAGAACCTGTTAGCTATAATTCAAGTTATAGTGGAATGGTTACTGATTTTGAAATTGTTGATAAGCATGCAAAGCCGGGTGATAAGTTCAATTTTAGTGCGTTTTATTCTCAAAGTGCAACAGGGTCGAAGATTGTAGGAAATACTTTTTATTGAAGTTTTTCAATGTTAATATGTCTTCCAACCTCTCTAGTAAATATTGATACAACATTAAATTTAAATGCATCAAATCAACCTTTGCCTTTGACAATTTCTCGCAATTTAAACTTTGTAAGAACAGGGAGTTTGGGGTCTTTTCAATATAAAAATGATTATGGATTTGTAGAAAATTCTAATCAAGTTTTGGTATCTACAGGAATGAATATGGTTGGGGTAGGAGAATTAATGTATGTCACAAATGATTAAATTAAAAAACATTTCTAAAAAATTCAAAGATCAAATAGTATTAAGAGACATAAATCTTGAAATAAAAGCCGGCAAAATTTATGGACTTTTAGGAAATAATGGAGTTGGTAAAACCACATTAGTCAAATTAATTTTTAACGAGCTAACTTATGATAGTGGTGAAATCATATATTTAAAAAATAATGAACAAACGGTGATTGATTATCAAGAATGATATTACTTTTTGGAAAGTGCTAATTTACCGCAAGAAATTAAAGTCAAAGCGTATCTCGAATATATTAAAAATTTAAATCGAATTTCTAAAAAAGAATTTGTTTCAAAATATAACGAAGTAATTCGAATTCTCGATATTTCTAAGTGATTAAAATTAAAAATTGAAGATTTATCTGCAGGACAAAAGAAAATTTTATTACTTTTTGTTTGCTTGATATTAAAGCCGAAGGTTTTATTTTTAGATGAGCCAACTGCTAATGTAGATATTCAAACAAAAAGAATGATGATAGAGACAATTGAGACTTTGAAAAAACAGGGAATTATTATTGTTGTAATTACGCATTTAGTTGATGAAGTTGAACATATTTTGGATCATATCTTTATTTTAGAAGATGGAGCAATTAAATTGGATCAACAATATGATCTCAAAAAGGATGGGCGCTTAAAAGCATTATTTGAGTTATATACAGCTAAAGCAGATAGTAAAAAAATTGAAATGGAGAATTATATAAATGAAAAGTAGTTTATCGCTTAACTTGTTTAAAACAGTCCTGATAAATCAAATAAAAAATGTTAAGCTTATGAGTTTCACACTAATCACTTTTATCCTTTTACTAGGATTAGATTTCTTGTCAGTTTACTGAATTTTAACATCAACTAATCAAGGTCAACTTATGGTACTAAATAAGCTAGTTGTAATTTGTAACTCTGTAGTAATTGCATTTTTATTGCTGACACATTGTTCGCAATTATTTATTTTACAAAAAAATGAAGGCTTATGAAAAATTGATTTGAATTTTGGGTATTCCGGAAAAAATATTTTTTTGTCAAGAGTTTTGCTGTCGTACTTTTTAAGTTTAGTCTTGATAGTTTCAAAATTGATAGTTGATTTAATAATTTATTTTTCAATTAATAAGTATGATAGTTTGTGAGCATATTCGTTTATCATAGCTCCATTTGGATGATATAGTATATTCGCGTTTTTCATCCCTATTATAGTTTTAGTGTTTAGTGTTTTAATCAAAAGTAATTTATCAATGATTACATCAACGCTTTTTGCAATTTTCATTTTACTGCTTCCAGCGTTCTCAATATTTTCTGTTCTTGCAGCATCGTCAAATGATTTTAACAAGCAACAAGCATTTGCGGATGCTTTGAAAAATCAATACTTGTACAGTATTAAGAAGCAAATTGATGCTGATGAATTTAGCACAATAATTTATAATGAAGCTCAAGAACGATATAAATATGCTTTTGAAAAAGAAAGATTTATCATGTCCGGATATGATAATAAACAAGCTGAAGATTCGCAATACTGAAACTTTATAAATGATATCGAACAACAAATTGATGTTAGTCAAGCTAATTTGATTTCATGAACTGAGATTCAAGAGTGATCAAATAAAACTGTAGCGATAAAAGAAACCCCTGGTAAGATATTGGATAAAGTAAATTTTAGTATTGATTCCAAGTATAAAAAAATTCTAACCATATATCAAGATTTTGCTACTAATTGAAATATTTGAAGAGACATAAGTCAAGATAATCCTGTTAATGGAGTTATCACTAATTCGATCAATAAAATGACAGTTAAAAGCCAAACTACGGCAACAAAGTTTCTGTTTAGAAAATCTTTTGAATCGATGTTGTTTGATGTTTGTGAAGCAATGGAAGTTATCCCTGAACCAACTAATAAAAATGTTATAGGGGTTAATCCAGTAGTTGTCCTTCAAGAACAACAAAATTCATACCTATTTGCTAACCTTTTAAATCCCATAACCCATTTTAATTTAATGTTTAATTCGATTAACTATAAAAAAAATAATGGGCTTATAGATTATTACAATTACAACTCAATGTTTTATAATAAAAGCTACAATTCAAAAGTAATTGGTAAAAAAGGTCAAATGTATTTAGTCGAACAAATTAAGCCATTACTAAACGTATCTTTTGTATATTTATTTTATTTTGCTATTGGATGTTTGGTGATTTTCCTAATTTATCCAAAATGACAAAAAAACTTAAAAAAATAGCTAATTTGTCAATTTAATCTAAAACTAAAATAGAGCGCTTTTGAGAAAACAATCTCATGAAAGGCTCTATTTTAGTTTTATTTTTTAAAGAAAGTTATTTGGCTTTGGCAATTATTTAAACTATCAAGGCGTTTATCAATTTTGAGTATAAAAAAAAGAACAACTGGTAATAAAAGCAATTATCAAACATAGAATGGTATTCTATGTTTGATAATTTTTACTTTAGACGTTCTTAATAATTTTAATTTTAATGATAGTAGTTTATTTTTTCATAATTGCGAAAGCAACTGATTCAACTCCAGCATGAACTGTATAAATTGATGGAACCATAGCTTCAGTAAATTTAATGTTACTGTTGTTTAAAGTTTCGCGAATATTTGCACAAGTTTTAGCACTTGTTAAAGGTGTACTCATAAATACCAAACGATATGAATCTTTGTAGTCTTTTTCAATGTGAGCAATAACTTTTTCAGTTAATCCTGAATAAGTACGACCAATTGCTTCTTTTTCAGGTTTAGCCGCTCAACGAATTAATAATTTAGTTTTAAAAATATTTAAAACAGTAGCGATAATCCCAGTAGCACGACCACCACTAGCTAATTTTTTAAGATCACCAGGAATAATTCCTACATAAGTTGCATGTTTGTTTTCTTCAATGTAGTTTAACATTTTTTCGGGAGTATCTAACTCTCCAGAAATAGTTTTTTCATTCAAAGCAAGGGCCATTTCGGTAATTCCCATTGCTGCAATATCATTATTGTCGTAAACACTAACTTTACCAGCATATTTTTCATCTCTAGCTGTCATAAAAGCAGTTTGTAACATTGATGATAAGTTTCCTGGGATTGGAATATGTACAACATGATCATACTTTGTCAGCATTTCATCATATTTAGCTTCCAATTCTCCGGGACTTGCTTGTGATGTTTTTAACATTTCTCCATTAGCAATACGGTTTAAAACATCATGTTTTTCAATATTTTCTAATGTATCTAACATATCAGTATTATTGGGGAAAGTAACATGTAGTGGAATTCACTCAATTTGAGTTCCTTCGATTTCTTTGGGGTTGCTTGTTGCAGCACTGTCAATTAAAATTCCTATTTTCATTATTTTTGAGTTCCTTTTCTAGTTTCTTCATCCGACTAACGCAACAGTTTCGCGGCCAGTATGTGAGCAAATAACATTTGTAAGTTCACTGTATAATCCTACAGTTAATCCTTCGTCATGAATTAATTTAATGATTAAGTCTAAATCTTCTTGATCAAAACGAGAGTAAGCAACATCAACGACCTTAATATTTTTACATTCTTTTTTAATCATACTTAAAGCATGAACAATTGCCTTTTTATATGTTCGGGCAGTATCTTCTTTATCAATCGAACCGTTGTAGCGTAAGATTGGGGTAATTTTTAGCATTTTAGCTAAAGCAGCAGCAGTTGAAGATATACGCCCACCGCGCTTTAAAGTTTCAAGATTCTTAGGAATAATGAAGGTTGTAAATTTAGTTGATAGTTCTTTTACTAATTCTAATATTTCAAATCCCGTTTTATTTTCAGCAATTCAAAAGGCAATGTGCCTAATAACTGTTTGTAAAATAATTGAAACTCCTTTTGTGTCACATACAAAGACTTTGCCTTTATATGCTTCTTCAGTTTCACTTAGCATACGTGCCAAGTTAAACTGACCACTTAAACCGCTTGAGATTGGAGCAAAAATAACTTGATCATAGTCAACTAACAATTTGTCTCACATCGCCATCATATCTCCTGGGGCTGTTTGTGAGGTTTTCAAACTTTGCGAGTCTAATAACTTATAAAACTCATCTTTAGTTAAAGAATCATCATCATAAATTTGATTACCTTCTTCTGGTGTAATCATTAATGGAATAATATACAGATCTTTAAAATCGGATGCTTTGCCGTCATAGGCAGAGTCAGTTAAGATTGCTATTTTCATATGTTTCCCTCCCGGTATTATTTATTTAATTATATATAATTGGTATAATAAAAAGCAAATGATAAAGGAGAATAAATTATTATTATGCAAAAGCGAAAATACGGTATTTATTATAATCAGCAGTTTAATGTGCTAATGGTGAGTTTTAATAATGATTTAGCAGTTACTGAAGTTGCTGAAGTTAATAACTTAACTGTTTTAAAACATGACAATGAGATTGTTGCAATTAATATTTTTAATCCTGAGTTAAAGTTTGAACGAGGATTGGTTTCTGAAGATCCCAAAGCTTATGGCTATGTTCAAAAAGTTATTGCTGACTTAGTTGAAGTTGAACAAGATGTTCAATTTAAAATTGGAAAAGTTTTAAGTTGTCAACCAATTGAAGGAACTCATTTGAGTTTGTGTGAAGTTAATTTAGGCGATGAAGTTAAACAAATTGTTTGTGGCGCTAAAAATGTTCGTCAAGATTTATTAGTAGTTGTGGCAACTCCAGGAAGTTTTTTACCAAATGGTTTAAAAATTGAAGCGGGAAAACTACGTGGGATTGATTCATATGGAATGCTATGTAGTGCTCGTGAATTAGAAATTGCTCCGGGAATTTATAATGATCAAGGAATTATTGAGTTAGATGATAAATTTACAAGTAAAGTTGGAGAAAGTTTTTGAGGAACTCATTATGAAAACCACCAATAAATTTCAATTTGATCCTCGAGTAAAAGATGGATTTTTTGTCGCTGATTATTTTAAAAAAACAACTGCTATCTTAGAAAAATATAAACCCCAGCAAATTGTTACTATGCAATTTTTTCAACGTAAGCAAAATACGGTATTGTGTGGAATTGAAGAAAGTTTGGCATTACTTAAATTTGCTTCAAAAAATTTTGAAGGTTTAGAAATTTGAGCTTTAAATGATGGAGACATTGTTCAACCATTAGAACCTGTTTTAAAAATTAAAGGACGTTACCAAGATTTTGGATGATTAGAAGGAATGATTGATGGTATCTTAGCACGTAATAGTTCAATTGCAACTAATTCAATGCAAATTGTGCAAGCAGCAAAGGGTAAACCGTTATTAAACATGCTAGATCGTGCCGACTCTTTTTGAACATTGCCAAGTGATGGTTATGCCTCATATATTGGGGGATTTCGTCACTTTGTTTCTGAAGCAGCTGTGGAGTATATCAATGATGAGACTGTTGCAAAACCAAGTGGAACAATGCCCCATGCGCTAATTCAATCATTTGATGGAAATATTCTTGAAGCTACTAAAGCATTTGCTACAACCTTTCCTGAAGTTAATTTAGTTTCACTTGTTGATTATCACAATGATTGTGTTAATGATGCTGTTAAGGTAGCCAATTACTTTAAAGAAAAATTATGAGCAGTTCGTTTAGACACTGCAGGAAATTTAATTGACAAAACTGTAGAACAAAATAAAGAAGAATATCCAGGCTATAGTCTTAATGGTGTAAGCGTTCCCTTAGTTAAAGAAGTTCGTAAAGCACTAGACGCAGCCGGACACCACCACGTTAAAATTATTGTTTCATCAGGTTTTAATGCGGAAAAAATTGCTTATTTTGAAAGTGAAAATGCTCCAGTTGATATTTATGGAATGGGAGATTCACTTGCTAAAGTAACAATTGGTTTTACTGGTGATGCAGTTTTAATTGATGGTAAAAAGGAGTCAAAATTTGGCCGTGAGAATCAAGAATCACAACGATTAATAAAAAGATAAGAAGAGGTATATTTATGAATATAATAAACGAGTTAAATTGAAGAGGATTAGTTAAACAAATTACCAATGAAGAAAAGTTATTACAAGCTCAACAAGCTAATAAAGCAGTTTATTGTGGTTTTGATCCCACTGCAGCATCACTACATGTCGGTCATTTAATGATGATCGTAACTTTGCAACGTTTTGGAAAAGCCGGGTTTAACCCGATTGCCCTAATTGGTGGAGGAACAGGAATGATTGGAGATCCTTCATTCAAATCTGATGAGCGAGTTTTACAAACAAATGAACAAGTTTTAGCAAATGTCCAAGCAATTGAAAAACAATTACGTGCAATTATTCCTAATGTGCAATTTGCTAATAATGCTGATTGATTGAATAATATGACGTTAATTGACTTTTTACGTGATGTCGGAAAAGATTTTACTTTAAGTTATTTATTAGCTAAAGAATCAATTGCTACTAGAATTCAAACAGGGTTGTCAATTACTGAATTTTCATACACAATGCTTCAAGCATATGACTTTTGACATTTATATTCAAATATGGATTGTAAAGTTCAAATTGGAGGATCTGATCAATGAGGAAATATTACTTCAGGAACCGATTACATTAATTCTAAAGTTGGTCGTGATAATTCCCAAGCAGCTGGATTTACTATTCCTTTACTAGTTAAATCTGATGGGAAAAAATTTGGGAAAACTGAGTCAGGAGCTGTTTGGTTAGATTCAACAAAAACAAGTGAATATGAATTTTACCAATTTTGATTAAATCAAGATGATGCTGATTGTGAACGTATGATGAAATATTTAACATTCTTATCAGAAGCTGAAATTAGTAAATTACAAGCTGAACATCAACAAGCACCAACTCAACGTATTATGCAAAAACAGTTAGCTGCTGAAATTACACGTTTTGTTCACCAACAAGCTGGTTTAGATAAAGCAATTAAACTAACAGAAGCTTTTTTCCAAGGAAATATTGCGAACTTAGATAAAGCATTGTTAAAAGATGCCTTAGCGGCAATTCCATCAACTAATTTAGCATCTGATGCAACAATCATTGAAGCAATTGTAGCGTCTCAATGTGCAAGCTCAAAACGTGAAGCTCGTGAATTTATTGCAGCAAAAGCAATTACTTTTAATGATGCTATTGTTGAAGATGAAAATGCGAAATTAAGTTCAATTCCATTATTAGAAAATCAATATATTTTAATTAAACGAGGAAAACGAAAATACTTTGGAATTAAAATTGTTTAGATAACGATCTGTGTAGACAAGAAATCTTAAAAAATAAAATCTATTATTTTTGGAATTTATTCTAAAAGTGTAGATTTTTTTTGGAAAAATTTTATAATATAAGTAAGAAGTTAAATATGCCCTTATTTATTTAGCTTCTTGGCCATAAAAATCAATATTTGACAGAATTTATTATACTTAGTGTATATTAACTGATCGTTCTTTTTACACTTCATACATCGTGTATGAACATATTTATTCAACTTTCAAAAACGAATTTTCTCTCAATCTTATTTTTGAAAGACACTTAAAATAGAATGTGATTCTATTAACTATTCAAAATAAAAAAACCGCAGGAAACTGCGGTTTTTGCTTGGTTTAATTATTTAATTAAACGGTTGTATCATTCAACTATTAATGCTTCGTTGATTTCGTTGTTTAATTCTTGACGTTCTGGTAAGCGAACGAATTCACCTTTTAGGTTATTTTTATCAACTTTAACAAATTCAACTGTTGATTCATTGTTTTGTAATGCTTCAGCAATTTTATCGTTTTTTCTCATTGATTCTTTAACTTCTAAGATGTCTCCAGGTTTTAATTGGTAAGAAGGGATATCAACTTTTTTACCATTTACTAAAATGTGACCGTGGTTTACTAATTGACGAGCACCTTGTCTTGTCATTGCAAATCCAAGACGGTAAGTAATGTTATCTAATCTTGATTCCAACATTACTAAAAAGTTTGTCCCAACAATCCCGTGAACTTTTTTAGCTTTAGCAAAAGTGTTTCTAAATTGTCTTTCTGTTAACCCATACATGAATTTAACTTTTTGTTTTTCTTGTAATTGAGTTCCGTAACCAGATAATTTAGTTTTAGCTTTATCTTTTCCGTGTTGACCAGGAGTAGTTACTCTTTTTTTACCTTTGCTGAATTCTTTACCATTTTCAAGAATTGAAAAACCATATCTACGAGATTTTTTGAATGTTGATCCAGTATATCTAGACATATTCATTTCTCCTATATATTTTATTTCAGCGTTAATTAAAAATATCATGAATAGATTCTATCCTAACCAGTCTACTTATTCGCCCTTACTGCAAAGAGTTACTTGGTATAAAATTAATAGACAGCTTTTAGAATATATCTATATGCAGAACATCTTATAAATAACTATAATATTATATCTTATTTTAGAAGCGGTGCAAGCAATATATTTATCTTTTAGATTTAGAGATATTCTACAATCAAAGTAAAAATAAATATTGAAAATCAAAACCTTTTTTGTTTTAAAGCACTATCTAAAATAACCCCTTACTAATTTGATATAATTTTAAAAGATAAAAAAGGTGGGATAACGTGATTTTTACAAACTTATTAGCATGAAATATCCAAAATAAGTTATCTCTGTCTAATAAAATTGGCATAATTGTTTTTTTTCTTGCTTTTGGAGCCTTGCTTGTAGTTTTTGGGTTGCTGATACTTTATCGAGCAATCCTTAATCATGCTTATGAAGCTGAAAAAACTCTTCAAAAAATTACTAAAATTCCCGTTTATTCTCGTATTCGTCGTTTCGATGTTATTTTGGCAGCTAATCCTGAAAACAAAGAGTTAAAGCATTGCTTAAATATTTGAAGTGTTAATTATTTTGCCGAAGTATTTGATCACTTACGAACTCCGTCAAAAAACCTTGAATTATTTTTTAAAAATTCTCAAAACCGCCGACCATATATTTCAAACTTATTAAAAATTCGCCAGACTCGTCGACAAATCTCAGATATTTACATGGCGGTAATGCAAATATATAATGAAACTGAAAAAATCATTACATTTGAAAAAAATGACCGTGATGCGCGAATTTTAACTCGAATTGAATTTAATAAAATTCTTGATAATGTTAACGTGATTTTAAAAAGACCTGACAGTAAAATAAGTCACCCGATATTAATAAATAAAATTAAGCGCTTGGAATTAGTTAATGGAATTGTTGAAAAGAAAATTGCTGATGGACAATTAGCGAATGCACGTCGAATTCAAGCATTAATGATTGAGGAACTAATTGAAGTATTAAAAGTTATTGATCTTAACAAGCGAGCTGAAGAAGAAATTGAAAAAGTTTTTTCAACGCGAATTAAGGAAATTAAAAATGATTTAGATCGTTATGCTTTGAGTAACGAAGATCATAATAAAATTCAAAAAATGTTTACCACTTTTATTAATGAATTTGAAACTCATAAAAAAAATTTTTATGAGGCAATCTTTGGTCTAAAATATCAAGATGCAATGGTAAAATATAATCTGCTAGTCGAGATAGTAAAATCTTTTGAAATAAAGCTTGAAGCTGAACGCAGCATGAAAATGTTTATTAAACATAATTATGATGAAGTAAAGTATTTGTTCCACCAGTTTTTTGTAGATTATAAAAAACTCGAAGAAGTTATTGAATATAACTACAGGCTTAATAATGATGTTGATAGTATTAGAGTTCATTATGAATCAATGAGACAGCCAGTGGAACTATTTAGTGATAGCGTTGTTGGATTTTTTCAAAACATTGATGCTAAAAAGCAAAATAACGAAAGTTTGGAGCAAGATAAATTAAGTGAAAGGTTGGCAGAATTACTAAAGACCCTACAAACCTATTACACTCGGATTTATGAAATGTCTCTTAAATTACAAAGTACTAAAAGTATTGATGAAAGATTGGGCGCAAGAATTCATGATATCCGCAAGGTCCTGTCAACAACAGAAGTTATTATGGCTAAAAATACTCAATTAACTGAGTTAAGTAAATACTTAAGAGAAATTAATGTTATTTATGAATTTATTAACTCTATTGAGACTGACCAAGCCACGCGTGTGCGTTTAACTGAACCAGAAAACTATAAGCGTGCGATGAAATCTTTAAATGCTTATCTTGAACAAGCAATTCGCATTAAAGAAGAGATTTTTAATGTCATTTTATTAGAACAAATTAGTCAAAAAGCGATTGTTTATTTAACTTCGTTAAATATTAATAATTCGCTAAATGATCATCAAATTGCTGACATTATGGAGTTTTATAACAAGCGTGAGTTTAAACATGCGATTAACAAAACAATTGAATTGTTAAACCAACAAGTAGACAGGAACTAAAATATGAAAAATATTCTTATAAGATATGGAGAACTAACTTTAAAAGGTAATAACCGTAATCATTTCATTGCGAAGTTAATTCAAAATATTAAATTTAAATTGAAACCCTTTAAAGATTATGTTGTATATATTCGTGATAATAATTCTTTAACTTTGGAAGTAACTGACCAATACGTTGAAGACGTAGTTAAAGAGTTACAAACTGTTTTCGGAATTTATTCTTTGTCGATTGTTGAAAAAACAGCCTTAGATTTTGAAGAAATCACTCAAGCAGTTTTAAAAATAGCGCGTAAGTCTTCTAAAAAACGTTTTAAACTTGAGGTTACTCGTAAAGATAAAACTTTTCCAATGTCAAGTACTGAGATTAAACAAAAACTGGCCCCAATAGTATTACGTGATATTGGTGATTTAATTGTTGATGTTCATAATCCGGATTTGAAAATTGAGATCGTTATTAAAAAAGGCCATGTTGATATTTTTGATACTAGAGTTGCCGCATTAAAAGGTCTTCCAGTTGGAGTATCAGGAAAAGGTCTTTCATTATTAAGTGGAGGAATTGATTCACCAGTTGCTTCATTTTTAACAATGAAACGAGGAATGCAAGTGGATTTCATTCATTTTATGACACCACCACATACTTCTCCTGAGGCATTAGAAAAAGTTTTCCAATTAGCTGAAAAAACAGCGCGTTATAATCATCAACAGTTTAAGTTATATGTTTGTGATTTTGCAATGCTATTACAAGAATTACAACACATGCCAGATGATAGTTACAAGATTACAATTATGCGTCGTATGTTCATGCGTATTGCTAATCAAGTTGCTCGTAAAATTAATGCTAAAGCGCTAATCACTGGAGAATCACTTGGACAAGTGGCTTCTCAAACAATTGATAGTATTAATGTAATCAATTCAACTAGTGAACTGGCAATTTTACGCCCCGTATTAACTTATGATAAAGAAGAAATTATTGCAATTTCCAAATTTATTGATACTTATGAGACATCAATTTTACCATTTGATGATGTGTGCTCAATGTTTGTCCCTAAACAACCAGTAACCAAACCAAAACCATGAATTGCTGAACAACAAGAACAAGCAATTATGTGAGAAGAGATTCTGAAATACACAGTTGAAAACTTAATTGATGTTTATGTTTTCAAAGATAAAAAATTTATTAAAGAAGAAAAGCAAAATCGCCAAGAAGAAGAAAATAACGGGTAACCGTTATTTTATAATTTAGTAAAGGAGTCAAATGAAATATTCACCGCAATTTAATATTCGTAGCGCCTATAATTTTCAACAATCATTTATTAAAATTGATGATTATATTTCCTTTGCCCAAACTCATAATTTTGAGTATCTATTTTATTCAGAAATATCAACGATGTTTGGAGTAGCTGAGTTTATTAAAAAAGCCAAAGCAGCTAAAATTCAACCAATTATTGGATTGTCAATTAACACAACCCAAGGAATGGTTAACCTCTATCCAAAAACTCGTATAGGTTACCAACAAATTAATCGTATTTCAGCAAATTTGAATAATGGTAAAGAGTATAACGAACAGATGCTTTGAGAAATGCTTGAAGAAAACCTGAGTTCCGAAATTATTGTAGTTGCTGATTTAGATAATACAGAAAATTTAAAACTGACAAAGAAAATTTTAGAAGCCGATTTTTATGATGTTAAAAAGCTAAAAGTATTTTTTAAAGAAATTAATTATTTTGACATTGAAGATGAAGAAGATTATCAAGTTTTAGTGGCATTAAAGAATAATTTATTGGTAAGCGAAGTTCCGCTTTTGGAACCAACAAATTACTGAGATGATTCAGAAATCGCACAAATGTATTCTTTAGAAAATACTCAACGAATAACTCAAGAGATTGCTCAAAAAGTTACTTTTGAGTTATTTGATGATAGTGAACGCCATTTAATTGCTTTTAAAACACCGCAAAATATTCCAGCTGATAAGTATTTAGAAAAATTATGTTTTTCATCATTGGAAAGTTATTTTAAATTAGTTAAGCATCAACAAATTCCCAATGCTTATATTGAACGTTTAAATTATGAATTAAAGATCATTATTGATATGGGATTTGAAAACTATTTTTTAGTAGTTTGAGATTATGTCAAATTTGCTAAAGAAAAAAATATTTTAGTTGGCCCAGGTCGTGGAAGTGCAGCGGGTTCGTTGGTGGCTTTTTTATTACAAATAACACAAGTTGACCCTTTAGAATTTAACTTGCTGTTTGAACGATTTTTAAATCCCGAAAGAGTAACAATGCCTGATATTGATCTTGATTTTCAAGATGATCGTCGAGAAGAAGTTATTGAATATTTATTTGAAAAATATGGTTTATATAATGTAGCAACTATTACCACTTATCAATCAATTGGGGTTAAATCTGCAATTCGTGATGTTGCCAGAACTTATGGATTAGATTTAAATATTGTTAATGCAATAACAAAACAAATTCCGGGAGTTTTTTTAAATGACCTTGAGGGAGCAATTGCAAATAGTGGCAAATTAAAACAATATTTCCAAGAATATGCTTACATTTTTAAAACTGTCAAAAAGTTAATTGGATTGCCACGTCAAACTGGAACTCATGCAGCAGGAGTAATTCTTGTTGATACTGATTTACGTGATTATGTGCCAATTAAGGTTGGTTATAATGGAATTTATCAAACTCAGTTTGATAT
This sequence comes from Mesoplasma seiffertii ATCC 49495, assembly GCF_000518725.1. Classification (GTDB taxonomy): domain Bacteria; phylum Bacillota_I; class Bacilli_A; order Mycoplasmatales; family Mycoplasmataceae; genus Tullyiplasma; species Tullyiplasma seiffertii. The sequence continues at coordinate 18,826 of NZ_JAED01000010.1, forward strand.
GAATCATTTAGAAGATATTGGATTAATTAAAATGGATTTATTGGGGTTACGTAACTTGACAACCTTGCAAGAAATTCGTTATGCAATTTACCGAAATCGTAAACAAAATATTACGTTTACTAAAATTCCTTTAAACGATCATCAAACTTTTGCAATGTTGGCTCAAGGTAACACTTCAGGAATTTTTCAATTAGAATCGCCGGGAATGACAAAGGTTGTTAAGAATATGCAAGTTGCAAGTATTGAAGATATTTCAGCTGCTTCGGCACTATTCCGACCAGGTCCACAAGAAATGATTCCAGAATATATCAAACGTAAAAACTCACGTAATCAAAATTATTTAATTGATTCAAGTTTAGGAGATATTCTAAATTCCACTTACGGAATTATTGTTTATCAAGAACAAGTTATTCAAATTCTTCAACGAGTTGCAAAGTTCTCGTTAGCTAAAGCCGATGTTATTCGTCGGGCAATGGGGAAAAAGAATCATGAATATATGTTATCAATGAAAACAGAATTTTTACAAGGAGCAGTAGCAAATAACTATACTATTGAAAAGGCAGAAGAAATTTGAAATTGAATTGATCGTTTTGCTGCTTATGGGTTTAATAAATCTCACTCAATTGCTTATTCATATATTAGTTATTGATTAGCATATTTTAAAACTCATTATACTGAAGAATTTTATTGCTCATTATTAAATGGAGTCATTGGAAATGTTGAAAAAACTTCACAGTATTTAAAAGAGATCACCCAGTATGGAGTTCAAATCAAATTACCAAGTGTTAAAAACGTTAATTATAGTTATGTTGGTAAAAATAAACAAATTTTTATGCCCTTAATTTTAATTAAAGGTATTGGAAAAGATTTTATTAAAAAACTACGTAGTTTATTTGAAGAGGATCATTCAGCATTTGATTCAATTTTCTCGTTTGCAACTCGAATGATCAAGAATGGTTTAAATAAGACAAATTATTTAGTTTTAGCTAAAGCGGGAGCTTTTGATGGTTTTGGTTATAACCGTCAAACCTTGATTGATAATATGGAATTAATTATTGCTTTTGCAGAATTTAATTATGGTGTTAAAAAACTTGATCCGATAACTTATCCGTTATTAGAAGAATCACCAATTCAGAATGAAGTTATTTCGGAATACGAAAAAGAAATTTATGGATTCTATTTAACAGCCCATCCGATTACTAAAATTAAAATTGATAATGCAAGTTTAAAACCAGCTGATATAAGTAAAGTTAAATCATTTAAAGGATATAGCACAGTAATTGGGTATGTAGCAATAGTAAGAACTAAAAAGGACAAAAATAACCAAGAAATGGCCTTTTTAAATTTAATTGATGATACTGATGAAATCGATATTACAATTTTTGCAAGAACTTATGAAACAATCAAATATGAACTACAGCCAGGAACGATTTTAGCATTAGAAATTGTAACTGAAGAATATCAAGGTAAAATTAGTGGTAAGCTAAATCGCATCATTAAAGTGATTAAAAAATAGGAGAGAATAATGGCAAATAAAAAAATACTATTAGTAGACGGAAATTCTTTAATTTTTCGAGCATATTATGGAGCGGCATATCAAGGGTCAATTTTATCAACTTCAGCAGGAATTCCTACAAATGCAGTTTTTTCATTTGCTAGTATGCTTACAAGTTTGTTATCTAATCGTGAATACTATGATGTTAAGGTAGCATTTGATAAGGGTAAAAAAACTTTTAGACATGAGATGCTAGAAGATTATAAAGCAGGTAGAACAAAAACTCCTGATGAACTAGTACAACAATTTCCAATAGTTCGGGAATTTTTAGATGCTGCCAATATTTCATGATACGAATTAGAAAATATTGAAGCAGATGATATTATTGGTTCATTGGCAAAAACTATTGAAACTGAAATTGCTGATTGCGATGTAGAAATTTTGACTAGTGATAAAGATATGTTTCAACTGATTTCAGACAAAACAGTTGTTTTAATTCCGGTAAAAGGAATGAGTGATTTAAAAACTTTTGGGAAAGCAGAGCTATTTGAAAAATGATCTTGTACTCCTGAACAAGTTGTAGATTTAAAAGGTTTAATGGGGGATGCCTCAGATAACTTAAAAGGAGTTGCTGGAATTGGAGAAAAAACAGCAATTAAATTAATTACTGAATATGGCTCAATTGAAAAAATTTATGAAAATCTTGAAAATATCAAAGGGGCAGTTAAAACTAGATTAGAAGTTGATAAAGAATCAGCATTCTTATGTAAAAAAATTGCTACAATCGCAACTGATACTCATGTTGATAATCTTGAATTTCGTAAGTTAAACTTGTCAATTAATTCGTTAGTCGAATTTTTACGAAAATACGAAATGTTTTCAATTATTAATCGTGTAAGTAATAGAGCTGAACAAATTAATAATGAAGAAAAACACCCATACCAAATTTTAGATTTTTGAAATAATGAGTTTGCTTGTGAAGAAAACTCAGTTTATGTTGAAGCATTAGAGGAAAATTATCACCGTGGCCAAATTATTGGAATTGCAATTAGTAACGAAAAAGGAAATTTCTTTATTAATGTTTCAAACGGGGCCAAACAATTAAGTATTTTTGATTTTGAAGAACCTCAAAAGGTTTTTGATAAACAACTTAATGAATTCTTAAAAACATCTTTATATAAAAAAGCAACTTATGACATTAAACGTACAGTCACACTATTAAAAACTGCTGGATATGATGTTTCTTATGAAGGTTTCAATTATGACATGATGGTTGCTAGTTATGCTTTGAATGCCAATGTTAAATCAACATTTGTCGATCATTTAAGACTGGTATCTCCAGAATTAAATATTACTGAAGATGAGTATATTTATGGTAAAGGTGTTAAACGTACTGGAGAAATCGATTTAGAAGTCAAAGCTGAGTTTATTACTAAAAAGGCGTTGTATATCAAAAAGACAAAATCTGATGTGATTGAAAAGCTGACAGAAACTAATCAAATTGACCTTTATGAAAAAATTGATTTACCTTTTGTAGAGGTCTTATTTACGACTGAACAAAATGGAATCTTAATTGATCGCCAAGAATTAAAAACTCAAACTTTAAACATTCTTAATAAAGTTAATGAGCTAGAATTACATATGCGTGATATTTTAGGAGAACAAATTGAAGAAAGTTTTAACTTCGCATCACCAAAACAAATTCAAGACCTTTTATTTGAAAAGTTGGGATTGCCAAACTTAGCAAAAGGAAGTACAGGTAAAGAAGTCTTAGAAAAACTTCGTACCGAACATGCGGTTGTTAACTTATTATTAGAACACCGTAAATATTCAAAACTGTATTCAACATACTTACGCGGATTTGAAAGATTTATTTTTGAAGACGGTAAAATTCACACTATTTTTAATCAGACATTAACTAATACCGGTAGACTAAGTAGTTCTGAACCAAATATTCAAAATATATCAATTCATGATCCTGCACAAAAAGAAGTTCGTAAAATTTTTGTAACCAAAGAAGACACATTATTTTATAGTTTTGATTATTCACAAATTGAACTACGAGTACTTGCACAAATGGGAAATGAACAAACGTTGATTGATATTTTCAATAATCAGCGCGATGTCCACTCAGAAGCCGCTAAAATGATTTATAAGTTGAAAGAAACTGATGAAGTATCTTCAGAAATGCGTCGAGTTGCTAAAGTTTTTAATTTTGGAATTATTTATGGACTAAGTGATTTTGGATTGTCTAACGATTTAAATATCTCAATTCCAGAAGCCAAGAATTTTATTACTGCATATTATGAAGCCTTTCCTGAAATTGCAACATTTAAAACTAAAGAAATTGAGTTCGCTAAAGCTAACGGTTATGCTTTAACATTGGCGAACCGAAAACGTAAAATTGATGAATTAAAATCAACTAATTATCAATTACGTCAATTTGGTGAAAGAGTGGCGGTTAATATGCCAATTCAAGGAACAGCAGCTGATATTTTAAAAGTAGCGATGATCAATATTTATAATGAAATAAATAAAGCTAAGTTAGGAACTAAAATTGTTGCTCAAATTCACGATGAAATTATCTTTGAAATTCCAAATACTGAATCTCAGCAAGCTGTGGAAATTATTATTGAAGAAATGGAATCAGCTATGCAGAAGATGTTTGAATTATTAGACCTAAATAATGAAATTAAAGTTAAATTAAGTGTTTCACAAGCAGCAGGTGAAAACTGATTTAAACTTAAATAGGAGGAAATATGCCAGAACTACCAGAAGTCACCACGGTTGCAAGAATTTTAAATCGTGAGATTAAAAATCTTACTATTACCGACAGTATGATTTTTTATACAAAACTTTTAAAAAATGTTGATGTTGCTGGTTTTAAAGCAGCAGTAAAAAATCAAAAAATTCTTGAAGTTACTAATCAAGCAAAATATATTGTAATTAAGTTGGAAAATCATGTGTTAATTTCTCATTTACGCATGGAAGGAAAATGAATGATCGAAGAACCGGAATTATATAGTTATGATCAAAAACATTTAGAAGCCCAATTGGTTTTAAGCAATGGTAAATTTGCCCGTTACTATGATACTCGTAAATTTGGAACATTAGAGTTATATACTTCTGAAACTTACCAAAATAGCCCTTCTTTAGCCAAATTAGGACCAATCCCTGGAGAAATTAGAGCAACTGCAGAATATTTATATGGTAAAACCCAACGTAGTCGTAAGGCCATTAAAACTGTTTTATTAGATCAAACGGTTATTGCTGGTTTAGGAAACATTTATGTTAATGAAGTTTTATTTGCAACAAAAATTCATCCCGAGCAACCTGCTAATACTATGACATTGCAAGATTGTGAAAACTTAATGCAAGCATCAACAAAAATTTTAACAAAAGCGATTGAACTTGGAGGAACAACAATTCACACATTTAAATCTAGTGTCGAAGTTGAAGGAAATTATCAAGAACATTTAAAAGTACATCTTCGTGCTGGTCAAGAATGTGTTAATTGCGGTTTCAAAATTGCCAAAAATTTTGTTAATGGACGAGGAACATATTACTGCCCTAATTGCCAAATTTTTAAAAAATAATTTTGACTCACACTTATTAGTGAGTTATTTTTTTTATTTAGCAAAATTTCACCCCCAAAAACACCAAAGTGGAAAAGTGGAAAAGTCACATAAAGTCAATGGGGTAAAGGGTTAGTAAAAAATGGCAAAAAAATATCAAAAAAAGTTTTCAATTTATCAACATTTTTAGACAAAAAAATAATAATATCAATCTATATCGGAGGTAATAAAATGATTTTTATAGATAAGAAATATACAATCAATATTACCGAGCGAATTGATGAGTTTGACCGTACTATTCTTTTAAATTTGTATCAACCAATAATCGGAAGTTCTGCTACTGGGTTGTATTTAACTTTAATTCAAGAATTTGAACTATCACAAAAAATCAATTCGATGCCATTTACAATTGAACGTTTGTTTAATTTGACTTCTACAACAGATAAACAATTTGAACGAAACCTTAAAAAACTAGAAGCTTTAAAATTAGTCAAAACGTTAATTGCAAAAGCAACAGGTGATTGCAAATTTAATATTCTAGCACCGCTATCGCCAAAAGACTTTTTTGCTAATGAAGTATTTAATAAAACATTAAGTAAAAAACTGGGTGAAGAAAATTATGAGGCGACAAAATTTATTTTTAAAGAACGTTCTTCAAAACGCAATGAAGAAGACTTTGAAGAAGTTTCAGTTGACTTTGCTGAGATCTTTGAAGAAGAGTTTAATACAATTACTAAGACAACCAATAACATGGCGTTATTTACTGCACCGAGTTCAAAATCAAAAAGAGCTAAGTTATGCCAAAAGCTGTTAGATTTAGACAAAGTTGCTGAACTAATTTATCAAGAAAATATTGTGATGGATTTTGAAGATGAATATACCGCTAATTTACTAAGTACTGCTTTAGCAGTACGATCATTTAGTGAATCACAAATTGCCGAGATGATTATTACTAGTTATAGCTTTGAAAATCGTGAAATTAATGAGAAGATTTTTGAAATTGAAGTTTTAAAAGCTTTAAAGGCCTCAAAAGGTTTACGAGAAATAACTTTAGGATTATCTCCAGCTGAAGTTAAAAAAGCTGAAGAGATGAGTTTTTATGATTGAGAAACTTATTATGAAATGTTAACAAATTCTTTACCAAGTTCAATTATTAAAAATGGAATTAGAGATATAATAAATAAGTACAAATCAACTAAAGGAGTAATCAATTGCTTAATGGAATTTTCGTTTTTAAAAAATGAAGGAAAAGTTATTGTCAACTATATTTCTAAAATTGCGCAAACTCTTTATGAAGAAAACTTAAATTCAGCGCAGCAAGTAATGGCCTTTTTAAAGGGAGCTAATAAAACTGCTAAGCGAGTTAAAAAGTCAGAGACAATTGTTAAAACATCAACTGTTTTAACTTCTCAAACAACCGATATGGAATTTGAAAAGTTTGATTTTAAACAATATGAAAATGAAGAATTAACTGATAATGATATTTTAATAATTGCCAATAATATGTAAAGGAGTAAGTATGAATAATCAACTAGCAGTTTTCAAAAAAAATGCAGTTATTCAAGAATTAATTTCATCGCATCAAATAAGCGATGAAATTTTGTCGTTAAATGAACCAATCTTAGATGATTTTGTAAATACTTATATTCAATGTGAACCAGGCCCTTTAAAGAAGTGTCGTCAAGCTACAAAAGGATATACAAAAACATTAGAGTTTACAAATGGACGTTTTTATATCAAACTTAAGAAATGTGCGCATTGGTTAACTGAAAATAAAAATTATGAAATGAAACAACACTTTATTTATCTTGATTATGATTTGGATGGTTTTGATTTTACAATTCCGGAATATTTATTAGATGTTGAAAAAAACGCCGAGTTATTTACTAAAGATGAAATTGAAAAACGTAAGATTTTTTTAAAAGACGCGTTAACACGTTTGCAAAAAGGGTATTCAAAGGGAGTTTATTTATACGGAGAACCAGGAATTGGGAAGACGACTTTAATTAAGGTTCTTGCTAACCATGCAGCTTTTAAAAACTATAGTGTTGCTTTTGCCAATGTTGGAAATTTAATTAATTCAGAGAAAAACTCTTGATCAGAAACAAATAAGAAAGCGAAGAATAATCAGTTCATTGCTAAATTTAAAAAAACCGATGTTTTGTTTTTAGATGATATCGGTGGTGAATCAGTGTCTAACTGATGAAGAGATGATTTTTTGTTTACAATTTTAAATTATCGTATGGAACACAAAAAAATAACATTTTTCACTTCAAATTTTTCAATGGAAGAATTAAAAGAAAACTATGTTATTAAAAGTGATAACTCAGCTATTGAAAAAATTAAGCAAAATCGCTTTATGGAACGAATTCGTACTTTAGCAGTTAGCTTTGAATTAAAGGGTAAGAACCATAGAAAGTAAGGGGGATATTTACTCAAATATTTCCTTTTTTTTCAAAAAAAGCATATAATTAATTTATATATAAGAGAGGGAAAAACACAAAATGGCAAAAAAAATTGCAATTAACGGATTCGGAAGAATCGGTCGTCTTACATTTAGACAATTATTTGATAAAGGTGTTGAAATTGTTGCTATTAACGATTTAACAGATACAAAAACTTTAGCTTATTTATTAGAATTTGATTCAGCTCAAGGAAAATTCCATGAAGGACAAATTTCAGCTAAAGAAGGAGCTATCATTATTGATGGTAAAGAAGTAAAAGTTTTCGCAGAAAGAGATGCTAGCGCATTACCTTGAGGAGAACTAGGAATTGATTTAGTTATTGAATCAACAGGATTCTACACTTCAAAAGAAAAAGCATCAGCACACCTTACTGCAGGAGCTAAAAAAGTTGTTATTTCAGCACCAGCTACTGGAGAAATGAAAACTGTTGTTTACGGAGTTAACCATAAAGACTTAACTGCTGAAGACGTAATTATTTCAGGAGCTTCATGTACAACTAACTGTTTAGCACCAATGGCTAAAATTTTAGATGAACACTTTGGAATTGAAAAAGGATTAATGACTACAGTTCATGCTGTAACAAACGATCAAAAATTATTAGATTTACCACACGCTGACTTACGTCGTGGACGTGCAGCAGCATGAAACATTATTCCATCAACTACAGGAGCAGCAGTAGCAGTTTCTTTAGTATTACCTCAATTAAAAGGTAAATTAGATGGTTTAGCATTACGTGTTCCTACAATTACAGGATCAATTACTGATTTAACAGTTGAATTCAATAAAGAAGTTTCAGTTGAATTAATTAACTCAACAATGAAAAAAGCTATTGAAGCAGATGCTGATTTAAAATTAGCAATTAAATACTGTGATCAACCAATCGTTTCAAATGATACAATCGGTTCATCATTTGGATCAATCTTTGATGCTACTTTAACAAAAGTTACTACAGTTAATGGAAAACAAATGGCTAAAGTATTCTCATGATATGACAATGAAAGTTCATACGTTTCTCAATTAGTTAGAACAACTATGTACTTCATGGGATTATAATTTCCAAAGATTACAATTAATAAAATTAACAGCTACGGCTGTTTTTTTATTTTTAAATCTAGAGAACAAGATTTGTTAATTTGAATTAAAGTTATTTATCAAAAAAGACCTTAAATGAGTTAAAATTATTAAGAATGATATTTTTAAGAAAGAAGGACAAAATATGAATTATAACCAAAAGAAAACTTTAAATGATATTGAAGTTAATGGTAAAACTGTTTTAGTTCGTGTTGATTTTAACGTGCCATTAAAAGATGGTGTGATTACTGACGATAACCGTATTCAAGCGGCGTTACCAACAATCAAACACTTAGTTAAAAACGGAGCTAAAATTGTATTATTTTCACACTTATCAAGAATTAAAAGTGAAGAAGATAAAGCAACTAAATCTTTAGCACCAGTTGCAAAAAGATTAGCTGAAGTTTTAGGACAAGCAGTTAAATTTGTGCCTCAAACAAGAGGAAGCGAATTAGAAGCAGCTATTAAAGGTTTAGAAGCTGGACAAGTATTACTATTTGAAAACACTCGTTTTGAAGATGTTAAAGATGGTGAAGTTGTTAAAGCTGAATCTAAAAATGCTCCAGAATTAGGAAAATACTGAGCTTCATTAGGAGATGTTTTTGTAAATGATGCTTTTGGAACTGCTCACCGTGCGCATGCTTCAAACGTAGGAATTTCAGAAAACATTAGTGAATCTGCATTAGGATTTTTAGTTCAATCTGAAATTGAAATGTTAGGTAAAGGAATTGATACTCCTGAACGTCCTTTCGTAGCAATTTTAGGAGGAGCAAAAGTTTCTGATAAAATTGGAGTTATTGATCACTTATTAACTAAAGTTGACAAAATTTTAGTTGGTGGAGGAATGACTTATACATTCATGAAAGCATTGGGACACGAAATCGGAGCTTCATTATTAGAAGAAGATAAAGTTGAATTAGCAAAAACTTATTTAGAAAAAGCTAATGGAAAAATTATCTTACCAATCGATTCAGCATGTGCACCATCATTTGCTGATGTTGAACCAACATTTTGTGGATTAGATGTTCCTGCAGGATTAATGGGATTAGATATTGGACCTAAAACAATTGAATTATTCCAAAAAGAATTAGCTGGAGCAAAAACTGTTGTTTGAAATGGACCAATGGGAGTTTCAGAATTTGAAAACTTTAAAGCTGGAACTGTTGCTGTTTGTGAATCAGCTGCTAAATTAGACAACGCCTTTACTTTAATTGGTGGAGGAGATTCTGCTGCTGCTGCAATTAAGTTAGGATTCAGAGATGATTTCTCATGAATCTCAACAGGAGGGGGAGCTTCACTACAATATATGGAAGGTAAAGCTTTACCAGGTATTGAAGCAATTTCTAACAAGTAATTATCATATTAACCAAAAAATGAATTTCTTACGAAATTCATTTTTTTAATCTTTGGAATTGAAGGATCTTAGAATTAAGAAATCTTATTTTAGATACTTAAAGACGAGAGTTATTCTTGTATAATTAATTATTGAATGGAGTGAATAAAATGTTTAATGGTAAGCTAAAAGCCGAAGACGGAGCGATCGTAATTATTTTAATAATATTTATTGCTCTGCTAATTTTATCAATGATAGTAGGTAAGCTAATAATTTATATTTATGGAAAGATGAGCAAAACTGCATTATCAGGAGAAGAGGTTTTAGAGCGTTTAAAGCATGCTCGTAGTCAAGAAAGATTAACTGTAGAAGTTACCAAACGAAACTATGTTAGCGCTTTGTTTAGATACAAACGTCAAACTGATACTTTGAAAGTTTCTCAAACAAATTATAAGCAAACAAATTTACAAAGTGTTTTTGAAATTCTTAATGCCTTTGATCAAATGGAAGAGTACAAAACTAATAGCAAAGAAAGTTCATGACAACTAAAAGGACTTATCGGTTTATTTAGCTTGGCAATTTTAACTTTGATTGGAGTTGCCTTGATTATTATCTTTGTGCCTCATGAAAATAACCCTAATAAAGTTAATACAGCAATACCTTTTGGATGGGCATTCGCTTTAGAGGTTTTATCAGTGTTTGGATGAATGGTTTCGGTATTAGTGTTTTTATGATGAATTAATATTATTCAAAATAAAAAGAATAATCTTTTAGAAATGGCAAAACCAATTCTGACAACTACTGAATATATCAAGTTTAGAAAAATGTTATCAATTTGATTGTATGTTCCAATGTCATCAAGAGTTTTGGTGTAACAGTAGAAATGTATAGAAGGATTAACTAAAAAGTATGTGAAAAATTTGTAATAAGGCCAAAGATGATAATTGGGATAGTCAAGTAGAACTGGAGCCCTCTGTTCCAATATTATCGATTGATTCAGACTATCAATTATCGATTGATGATTTTCAAGGAGATAGTCTTGGTAGACCTATACTTATTTCTGGTGAGCCAGGTTTAGGTAAAACACATATTATTAATAGATTTTTAGAAAAGACTCGGGGTAGTTTAAAAGAGATTCGAGATAATAATGAAGAAGTTAAAATCAATGTTGAGTATATCAGCTGCAAGTCTTTTTTAGATACAATCAATGAACAAAAAGAGGACTATTTTAAAGTATTTATGAGTAAAGTTGTAGGTCAAATCAAGGGATCTCAAAAGCGAAGCACTGACTATGTAGATCGAAAGTTTGTTCTTACTTCAATTCTCTCACTAATTGAGTTTAGCTTGATATCGGCATTTGTGGACGTTTTGCTTTCAGATTTAAGAGAAGATGTTATCGAACTATATTGTACTTTACTAAGCCTTATATTAATATTCCTTTTTATAAATACTATCTTTTTTATTCGTGAAATTTGGAGAATTAAAAACTGGTCTGATTATCGAGAGCAGTTGAAAAAAGCTACAAGTAAAAGTAAAAACAGTAAGACCATAGTTATTTTTGACGAAATTAACCGCTTAGTTCTTCTAAAAAATCAATCTCTAGTGGAAGTAGAAAAAAAATTCATAAAGGAAATAAGTTCTATCAAAAGCAAAAACTTAATTTTTGTTTTTGTGACTTCTGAAAAGGTTATTGAGGACATAGATAACGAAGAATCCGATTTTTCTTTCAAATATTTTTGAAAAGTATTTAAAGTGGAAAAAAGCGATAAAATTATTCAAAAATTAGTTGAAGAAAACATCAAAAGCCGTAGTTTATATAAAAGTATAGAAGATGAAATTACTTCGCTACTTGTAAATGTATTTGAAAATTTAAACTATAGGCTATTAAAGATGTGTTTAACACATTTTGATAATATCCAATATGAAGAGATAAATACTAAATATTTTGACTTGCACTCTTTTGTTATTATTCACATATTAAAGTCTCTTAATTATACAAGTACGAACTTTGGTATAGTAAATAAAAAGATGACTACATTTTATAGCTATAATTCTTTTTTAAATATTAATGATATTGCAATGATATCTGAGGTTTTTTATGACAAAATTTATTATGCTATGCAATCTTGGAGTTCTATTGAACAAGATTGAAAAAATTTTACTGATGCGAACAAAGCAAAAGCTTCTTTTTCAAATTCATCACAAAATAATTGTTTCACAAAAAGCAAGTATTTGATAAGTTTGATGCAAGATTACAAATCGTCTAATTTTGAAAGTAGCGAAAAAGTTGAAAAAATTAGAAAAGTTTATTCTGTGCTTATGAAAAATAAAATAGCATCGTATAGTATTCCTAAGTCTATGAGTTTTTTAGATGAATATGATCCTTTCGCTAAAAAAATCTATTCATTTGAAAGGGGATATTCTCACTTTATTATCTATAATTTTGAGTATTTTTTAAAGCTAATTAAAATTGACAATTTTGAATCAGTAATAGAAAACAGAAAAAACCAAGATTATTGAATTTTTGCATGAATTTTTCATAAATTCAACAGTTGTTCTGATTCAATCGAAGAGATTAACTTTGTAAAAAATATGTTTGATGTTTTTTCAAAAACCAAATATGATATTGGATTGGTAGAGTTTTTTCTTTCCTTATACTTCGCAAAAACATGAAAAAGAATAACAGAAATAGAAGTCAAAGATTTCCCTATTATCAAATATGAAACCATTAAATATGGATATACTTTACCTGCGGAAGCATGTGTAAAAAAAGGGGAACTTATCAAAAAAGTAAAATCTCTCAGCTCAAATGAACAAAAGTGGTTAGATGTCGTTCACAGATTTTATGAATACTCTGATCATAGATTTAAATTTAGTGACTTATTTTGAGAGTTGGTTTATTGCTCTAATAATGATGATGAAAAAAAAGAAATTATTGATTTTTTCTTAGATATAGGAATGAAAAAAGATGAACTCTTGCTTTTATTAAAGAATGAAAGTAATAAAGGATTACTTAACATTGAGGAACAAAAAGAGCATTATACATTAGAGCAAGTTCATGATATGAAGAAAAAAATTCGTAAAAACATGGAATGACTTTGCAAAGTCTATGCGTAGAAGGTAACTATACAACAAAAATACTCCAAGAATGCAGTAAAGCATGACTCGGAGTATTTTTAATTTTTATAACTATCTTGCTTGTTTTTGATCTTCAACTCTGGCAATGTTTTCATTGTATTTAATAACAACACGACCGTCGCGAGCTCAAATTCCTGCAATACATTCAACTGAAATTCTAACAATCATCATCACATAGTAGAATGTAAAGACAACGTTTGCTAAAGCTCACATGATAGCGAATGCTTTCATGAATCCACTTTCTTGACCGATTTTTTGGAATAGATCAGCAATTGCCCCTAAAAGTCTAATAATTGAAATAACAATTAATCATACTAATTCTAATGTTGCTACAACTAAAAACATAATTGCAACAGCGTTCATTAGTTTACTTGCAGTAGTATTACCGTCAAAAATTTCTTGTTTATTTCCACCATAAAATGTCAATACTCCAATTGCTCCTAAAGTTGTTAAAGCAATCAAAATTATGAAAGTTACTAATCCACCAGTGTTTGCTAATAAGTCAGCAAAACTAATTCCGCTTGCTCCAAGAGTACTTGTCAATGTTGCTAACAAGAATCCTCCTAGTCCAAGAGCTCCACCAACCAACATTGTTAGTCCTAAAACTCTTGATAAGAATCAACGAGGTTTAACTGTTGAAACAGTTTCCATATTTCTAAATTGAGTTAATACAAAAGGAGTTAAGAATCCTCCTAGAGTTAATGATAAAACTGCTAAGATATAACGATTGGCAATTATTTCTTGATCATCGTTTTCTTTAACAAATTTACAAATAACAATAGCTGTATAAACTGTTTTTCATACCATGTATAAACATATTGCTAAAACAATACTTCATAAAATTTTGGTTTGCACAAAATTTGGGTCCTCTATGCTTAAACGTTTTAACTCGTCGTTAATAAAGTAAAAAGCTACAATTAGTCCGATTACGGCAATTACGGTTCCAATAATTTGGGCAAAAATAATAAACCCACGTGGAACTATACTTTGATTTCTCATATTTTCTCTCCTTTCGTAATCATACTAATTATATATCAAACATAAAAAAATAACCTATCGATAAGACAGGTTATTTTAGTTCGAATATTTAAAGTTTATTTATCACTTGGCTTTTTGTTTAAGATAACCGGAATAATCAATGGATTACGACGTTTAGTTTTAAAAATGTATGGTGATAAAGATTGCTTAATTGCTTGCTTAATTGCTCCAAAAGTTGGTTTAGGAGAATTAAGAACTTCTAAGACAGCATTAGTAACAATGTTAATTGATTCTCCAATTACATTTCCTGAATCACGAACATAGAAGCTTCCACGAGAAATAATTTTAGGTTGACTCAATAATTTATTAGTTTGTGAATCAATTGACACCACAACAGAAATTAATCCATCACGACTTAAAATATCACGTTCACGAATTACATTTGAAGCTTGACCAGTCATATCTTTTCCATCAACATAAATTGCATCAGCTTCAACACGTTTTTCAACTTTAGCTTTTCCGTTTAATAATTCTAAAACATCTCCGTTAGCCATAACAAATCCGTGACCTGGTTCTAAGTTAACTGATTCAGCTGTTTCAACATGTTTTTTCAACATTCTAAATTCTCCATGCATTGGCATAAAGTAATTTGGACGTAATAAGCTGAATAATAATTTTTGTTCTTCTTGACTGGCATGTCCTGAAGAGTGGATTTTGTTGTTTGTTGAGTTTTCAATAACAATTGCTCCAACACGAGTTAAACGATTAGTTAAACGCTCAACATCAGCACGGTTACCAGGAATTGGTGATGATGAAAAGATCACAGTATCACCAGGTTTAATGTTTACTGATTGGTGTTTACCAGTAGCAATTCTTGATAAAGCTGCCATTGGTTCACCTTGAGAACCAGTAGTAATTACCATGATTTGGTTATCAGGATATTTGTCAATATCATTTGGTTTGATAAATTCTTTTTCAGAAATTTTTAAGTGACCCATTTGACGAATAATTTTAATGATACGTTCAATTGAACGGCCAAGAATCACAATTTTACGACCGTAACGGTTCGCAGTTTCAATAATATGTTGAATACGGTGAACGTTTGAAGCAAAAGTTGTAATCATGATGCGACCTTTAGCTTTTAAAAATAGTTGATCAATATTTTCAATAATACCTTTTTCACTTGGAGTGTATCCTTCAACTTCAGCATTAGTTGAATCAGCCATTAAAAGTTCGATTCCTTTATCACCCATTGCTGCTAGTTTATTTAGTTCGGTATAGTGTCCCAATGGAGTTCAGTCAAATTTGTAATCCCCAGTTGAAAAAATGTTTCCGTTGGGAGTTTCTACTAAAATTCCAAAAGCATCAGGAATTGAATGGTTTAATGCAGCAAAACTAACGCGTAAGTTGCTTGATTTTCAAATATCATCAGCAACATATTCTTTAACAACTGTTTTACCAGTTAGTTTGTTTTCTTTTAAGCGATCACGAACCAAAGCAGAAGCTAGTTCTGGAGCATAAATTACGGGAATATCAACTTGTTTTAATAAGTAGTGAATTCCTCCAATATGGTCTTCATGACCGTGAGTAATAAATAATGCTTTAATTTTCTTTTGATTTTCGACTAAATAAGAATAATCCGGAATAACAGCATTAACTCCCAACATTGTTGCGTCAGGAAACTTAACTCCAGCATCAATAATAATAATTTCGTTATCATATTCAACAACGTAAGTGTTTTTTCCAATTTCTTCTAGTCCACCTAAAGCAAAAACTTTAGTTGGGATCTGTGTAGTTGCATATTGACGTTTAACCGCTTTCTGCTTAAATACAAAGGGTTTAATTTCTTCTTCAACCGGTTTAATTGGTGAAGGTTTAGTTTCAGTTGTTTTTAAATCTTTTTCCATAATAAAATACCTTTCAATTTGATATAAAGTGCCCTGTTTTACATAAAAATCCTAATATTATATTTGATTTGTGTTAATTCAAATTAAGTTATTAATCATTTCTATTAATTGTCAGCAATTACCTTTTTTAGGCCTAAATATATTTTCTTAAATAATTTATACCATAAAAACTAACCATTTTTTGAGTTTTTTAAAACATTATGACTGAGAAAAGCAAAATTTTTAAAAAACAATTTTTGAAGTAAAAAAGCTTTTAAAAAATATTTTTAGTAAGATTGGAAATTTTTTTGAAAAAATCCTTTTAAAACCTATGTTTTGTGTTTGGAAAAAAAATAATTTGTTTGGAAAAAAATACTAACTACATTTGTAAATGACTTTATTACTTTTTGCAAAAAACTTTGGTTATAATGATAAACAAATAGAAACTTATATAGTGTAGCAAAATGGGCTACAGACTCCACCCCTTGCCAAACGTAGGGACTATAGGTTAGAACTTTTGCATACACAAAATGGGTTTCTGTTGAAAAAAGAAAAAGTGTTAGATGAATGCAAAAGTTGAAAAAATTATATTCACAGTGATCTAATACTGTTTTACTTTTAAAAATAGCAATCTAAATAAGCCAATAATAAATATTGTAGAAGTCTTTAAGACTGACCTTATTTAAAATTTGTCATATATATAAAAAGAGAGAGGTTTTTTATGTCAAATAACAATAAATATTACCAAGAATCGGTATCACCTTTAGAGTACGCTTTAAATGGTTTTCAAAACAAATTACGTTCAGTTAACTGAAACTTCATCAATGATGAAAAAGATTTGGAAGTTTGAACTCGTGTTACACAAAACTTTTGATTGCCAGAAAAAATCCCTGTTTCTAATGATTTAGTCTCATGAAAAACATTAACCCCAGAATGACAACAGTTAGTTACTCGAACTTTTACTGGGCTGACGTTGTTAGACACTATTCAAGCAACTGTTGGAGATACAGCCCAAATTAATAATGCCTTAACAGATCATGAGCAAGTTATTTATACTAACTTTGCCTTTATGGTAGGGGTTCACGCTCGTTCATATGGATCAATATTTTCAACTTTGTGTTCAAGTGACCAAATTGAAGAAGCTCATGAATGAGTTATTGAGACTGAAAGTTTACAAGCCCGTGCCCGTGCATTGATCCCATATTACGTGGGCAATGATCCATTAAAATCTAAAGTGGCAGCGGCAATGATGCCAGGGTTCTTATTATATGGAGGATTTTACTTACCATTTTACTTATCAGCTCGTGGGAAAATGCCTAACACTTCTGATATTATTCGTTTAATTTTACGAGATAAAGTTATTCATAATTATTACAGTGGTTATAAATATCAACGTAAAGTTGAAAAACTTTCTCCAGAAAAACAAGCAGAAATGAAAACATTTGTTTTTGATCTTTTATATGAACTAATTGATTTGGAAAAAGCTTATTTGACTGAATTATATGCTGATTTTGGTCTAGCTGAAGATGCGATTAAGTTTAGTGTTTATAATGCTGGAAAGTTCTTACAAAATTTAGGGTATGATTCACCATTTACAGAAGAAGAAACTCGTATTGAACCAGAAATCTTTACTCAACTATCTGCTAGAGCTGATGAAAATCATGACTTTTTCTCAGGTAATGGATCTTCATATGTGATGGGACTATCTGAAGAAACTGAAGATGAAGATTGAGAGTTTTAGCAAATGCATAAAGATGTGATTAAAGTGACAACTGATCAAGTTGTTAAACCAACAGGACCAATTCATGTAGTGTATTTTTCATCGACTTCAAATAATACTCATCGCTTTATTCAAAAATTGGGGGTTAATAACTCACGTATTCCTTATGAATTAAGTGAAGAAATTACTGTTAATAGTGATTATATTTTAATTACACCAACTTACAGTGGTGGTGGTAATTTAACTGATGGGGCAGTCCCTAAACAAGTTATTAAATTTTTAAATAATAAACAAAATCGCGATTTTTGTCGTGGAGTAATTGCCTCAGGCAACACAAACTTTGGAGATACATTTGCTTTAGCAGGACCAATAATTTCTAAACGCTTAAATGTCCCATTGTTATACCAATTTGAATTATTAGGAACAAATCATGACGTTGAAACAATCAATGAAATTATTAGAAATTTTTGAGGAGAAAATAATTATGAGCAAAAATAAAATTTTAACTTTATCAGGAACAAATGAATCTGATGAGTACATTGCATTAAATGCAAAATCAAAACTGTTTAGTGTGGGGAAAGATAATTTTAAATTAGATTTAGACGCAGCACGATCATATATGAAACATCATGTTGTTCCGAATACAAAAGTTTTTAAAGATATTAAAGAAAAAATTACATGATTAGTTGATAACAATTATTATGAAGCCGATTTAGTTAACAGCTATGATTTGAACGCGATTGCTGAGTTATATGCGAAAGCTTTGGCCTACAATCATGAATTTCCAAGTTTCATGGGAGCATTAAAGTTTTTTAACGCTTATGGACTAAAAACTTTTGATGGAAAACAATACTTAGAAGATTATGAATTACGAGTATTAATGTGTGCTTTATTTTTAGGAGATGGTGATCTTAAAAAGGCAACAAGTGTTTTAAATCAAATGATGTTAGGAAGATTTCAACCAGCAACGCCAACATTTTTAAATGCTGGAAAAAAACAACGTGGAGAATTTATTTCTTGTTATTTATTACGAGTAGAAGATAATATTGAATCAATCGGAAGAGCAATTACCACATCGTTACAATTATCAAAACGTGGAGGGGGAGTTGCCTTATGTTTAACAAATTTACGTGAGTTTTCAGCACCAATTAAACAAGTTCAAAATCAAGCGACAGGAGTTATTCCGGTAATGAAAATCTTAGAAGACTCGTTTTCTTATGCTAATCAATTAGGTCAACGTCAAGGAGCTGGAGCAGTTTATTTAAATGTCCACCACCCTGATATCATGAGCTTTTTAGATACTAAACGTGAAAATGCTGACGAAAAAGTTCGTATTAAATCTCTTTCATTAGGAGTAGTTGTTCCCGACATTACTTTTGAACTAGCAAAAAACAATGAAGATATGGCACTATTTAGTCCTTATGATGTTGAGCGAGTTTATAAAAAAGCAATGAGTGATATTTCAATTACAGAGGAATACTACAATTTACTAAATAATCCCGAAATTAAGAAAACCTTTATTAGTGCTCGTAAATTATTTCAAACAATTGCTGAACTACACTTTGAAAGTGGTTATCCATACTTATTGTTTGATGATACAGTTAACAATCGTAATGCTCATGCAAATCAAGGACGAATTGTTATGAGTAATTTATGTAGTGAAATTGTTCAAGTAAGTACTCCAAGTGAGTTTAATGTTGATTTAACTTATAAAACTGTCGGAGATGACATTTGTTGTAATTTAGGAAGTGTTAATATTGCCAAAATGATGGAAAGTGGCAATGAATTTTCCGAAGCGATCTTTAATTCAATTTGAGCCTTGAATCATGTTTCAAGAAATAGTGATCTTGCTTGTGCTCCATCTGTTGAACAAGGGAATCGTAAAAACCGTGCTGTGGGATTAGGAGCCATGAACCTACATGGGTTCTTAGCAACCAATAAAATCTTTTATAACTCACCTGAAGCAATTGATTTTACTAACATCTTTTTCTATGTTATGGCCTATCATGCTTTTAAAGCTTCAAATGAATTAGTAAAAACTTTTGGAGCCTTTACTGATTTTGAAAAAACTCAGTTTGCTGATGGAACTTATTTTGAGAAATATACTAAATGTGAGCCAACAAAATGAACTCCAGAAACTTCTCGCATTCAAGAAATTTTTGCTCAATATAATATTGAAATTCCAACTCAAGCTGATTGAATTGCTTTAAGCAAAAAAATCCAACAAGAGGGAATTGCTAATTCACACTTAATGGCAGTAGCTCCAACAGGATCAATTAGTTATCTGTCATCATGTACTCCAAGTTTACAACCAGTAGTAGCTCCTGTTGAAGTCCGCAAAGAAGGAAAACTAGGAAGAGTTTATGTTCCAGCTTATAAAATTGATTTTGACAACATGGGCTATTATGCAATGGGTGCTTATGAAGTTGGACCTAATCCAATTATTGATATTGTTGCAGCTGCTCAACAACATGTTGATCAAGCAATTTCGCTAACTTTATTTATGACTGATCAGGCAACAACACGTGATTTAAATAAGGCTTATATTCGTGCTTTCAAAAGTGGCTGTGCCTCAATCTACTATGTTCGAGTACGTCAAGAAGTACTTGAGGATAGTGAAAACTATGAATGTGATGCTTGTGTAATTTAAACTATTTGTTAAGTTGAAAACCCAAAATGTGGGTTTTCAACTTTTTTTTTTTTTTTTTTTTGACCTTTTTTATGAGACACATATATTTTTAATATGTAGGTCATTTTTTAAATAGTGAACTACAACATTTTTTAAAGTTTTAATTAAAGAAAGGAAGATTCAAATGAAGAAATTATTAGGATTATTAGGTTCTGTTACATTAGTAGCAACGTCGGTTTCAACTGCGGCTGCTTGCTCTAATAAATTAAAAAAAGTCGATTTGACAAACTATCTAGAACTTGTTTCAAAGGAAACTTATCAAAAACATTTATCAATTGAACAAGCGATTAAAAGTATTCAAGCAATTGAACAATTGCCAGCGGGAGTTTCGAAAGTAGACGTATCCAAAGCAAGCGATGATGAAATAAAACTTACTTTTACGACAGCAAAAGATTATGCAAAAGTTGATAGTTTAGTTGTGAAATTTGTGCCGGCAAAAGTTACCAGAATAACTAGTTTTAACGACCAAGCTAAAAGCTTGGCTGAGTATAGTTTTAAAACTATTAAAGAAGCAAGAGATGCTATTGCAACTTTAGCACCTCCTGAAGGAGTAAGTTCTTTTACAGCAACGATTATTGATAACAAAATTGTTGTAACTTTTAAAATGAAAGAGGGTTATTTACCAATTTCTAATCAGGTTTTCCAATTCATTGCGATTCGAGATGTGGATACTTCAGCATTTAGAACAAAAGTTAACGAAATTGTTAATGGCCAATTTAAAACTGTTGGTGAAGCAATTACCAAGATTAACGCGTTAAG
>NZ_JAED01000011.1 GCF_000518725.1 Mesoplasma seiffertii ATCC 49495
TCACCTTTAAGTGAATCAATTCATTGTCCTAATGTTCCTTGATATCCACCTTCAACTGCTAAATCATACGCTGATTTACCATCAGCACCTTTTAAGGATTTTAGTCAATCATATATTGAACCCTTAAAACCCTTGTCTATAGCCAAATCATAAGCTGACTTACCGTTAATTCCATCTTTACCTGTAGTACAACTGATAGCACTGACACTAGCTGATGCAGTCAGTGTCATTGCTCCCAAAATTGTTAATAACTTTTTCATAATCTCTCACTTTCTTTTTTACTTTTTACTATTACAATCAAAATGATACAAAAATATTATCTTGCGAACAAAAAAAAAAAAAAAAAAGGTGGAAACCCAAAATTCGGGTTTCCACCTTTTTTTAAAAACACTCAATCACCAACGCTTTTTACTTTTTAAAATGTTTTAAATACATTTTTCCTTCTTCACTAGGAATTCTTCCAGATCATGCATTATGCTCAACTTTACCAAGTTCTTCATTAATTTTAAAGATTCTTGCGTCTAAGTTATCAAAGGTTGATAAAATTACCGCTTCGATAATATTTGGTTCTGTTGGAGAACCATATTCTTTCTTACCATGACTTGCTAAGATCATATGTTGTAATAATGTTAAATCAGGATTTTGATTTCCTAATTCATCTTTTGCAAGGTCCAGTTCTTCAGCTAATTTATATAGTTCAGCATTTCCAATGCTAATATGTCCTAATAATTTTCCTTCTAAACTATAGTCACTTGCAGTTTGATCATTCAATTCAATAATTTTTCCTATGTCATGAAGAATAGCTCCACAAATCAATAAGTCTCAATCAATATCAGCATATAAGTAATTTTCTTTAATTGCCAAACAATTTTTAACTAGGGTATAACTATGTCAAAATAAACCCCCAGTAACATTATGATGGATTGACATTGCTGCGGGATAAACTAAAAACTCTTTTTCATATTTTTTGATTAATCCGATTGTCAAAGCTTTAAACGTTGGATTTGAAACTTGTTCTAATAGTTCCATTAGGTTAGCATATTGTTTTTCAATATTAACTGGCGCTACTACAAAAAAATCAGCATTTTTAAAACCTTTTTGTGTGACTTTTTCTTCATCTCAAATTTCGTAATCATTAATTTTTAACTGCAAAATTCCTCGAAACTCGTTAGGAACAATGTCTCTAAAATAAATATAAGTATTTGGTTTAATAATCTCACGATCTTGGTCAGTTACAATTCACTTACGGGCTTCAACTCTACCAGTTGAATCCGCTAAATGAACAATCATATAATTACTTCCATTGCTTCCAGTTGAAATAATTACTCGTTCAACTCTTGCTAAAAGCTCAACTGAATTTAATTCAGCTGAAATATCTTTAAGTTTTAACATTTCTTGCACTTCCTTTAAATATAATTTTACATTTAAATTAACAATAAAAAAATAAACCTTTTGGTTTATTATAAATTAAATTTAAATACTAGTGATATTTTAACAAAAGAGTTTCGATTTTTAAGAGTTTTTAGTACTTCAGAAAGTTACTATTGGGATACCCTTTATTAGCTTTTAATATCTATTAAGAGTATGTTGTTTGGCTTAAAAAAAAACTGTATTTTGAGAAAGTTCACAAAATACAGATTCATTATATATTTTTTTATTCTTTTATTATTGCAGTCCTCCACAGCCGCAACCACAGCTTGCTATACAACCGTATGATTTTTCATCACACGCACTACAACTTGAGTCTTCACAATGATCGCATATATTGTAATAATCACTCATCTTTTTTTCCTTTCTTATTTTTCAATAGACAAGTTTATCGAACGTATCGAATAAACATCGCTAATTTAAGTGTTTACTGAGGCATAATCTTTTAAAAACTAAATTCACATCATGTTTAATTTGTTACCTCCTTTTTTATTTTATTTTGTATGTGTTTGTTTTTGATTCGCAGTGTAACTATTTTAAGCGTTTCTATTTTTATTTTTATTGTGCTGCAAACTATCAGCTATTTTTTAGTATAATCCAAATTATTTTTCTTAGTAGAATCTGCCTTTGATCTTATATAGCTGGCTTGGTTTTTAGAACCA
Organism: Mesoplasma seiffertii ATCC 49495; assembly: GCF_000518725.1. GTDB lineage: Bacteria > Bacillota_I > Bacilli_A > Mycoplasmatales > Mycoplasmataceae > Tullyiplasma > Tullyiplasma seiffertii. The sequence goes on from NZ_JAED01000011.1 coordinate 2,091, forward strand.
GTCACTTTTTCAAGTCCTAATTTACTCAAGTCAGCTTTACTTGTTCTCATTGCTTGACTTCGTGTCAAAGTTTCGCCATCTTTATTTTTTCAAATTAGGTCTGTCCCTGTTGAAGTTTCTTTTTCAACTTTGAACATTTTTTTATTTGCATTAATTTTGTTCATAGTAATAGATTTTCTCCTTTCCATCTGCTAATTGCTTTAAACATTCGTGGCTTGCACTTAATCACTAAAAACAATATTTTATTACATGCGTAACTAACACTCAGCAGCAAGCGAGATAAGATACTTATAAAATTTATTCATGAAAACATAAAGTAAAAAATATAATAAATTATCTAATATAATTATAACATTAAATAACACTTATAGTGTTCATTGGCAATAATTATAAAAATATACATCTTAGTGCTGGGTTTCTGTTTTTAATAGCGGCATTGCCAAAAAATTACTAAAATTGTTATTTATAATCTGCTTAATAAAAAAGTGGTTCATAGAACCACTTCTTCATATTTGTATCTTAGTAGATACAATTAATAATAATTGCTCATCTAGGATTGCTCTTTGCCTTAATGAATTAGGCTACTACTATTATTAAGAATACCAATACCAAGATAAATGTATATTTATTCATGACCCTCCGTAGATATATTGAAGAGTCACTCATGCTAAAATATTTATGTATTATTTTTCTCATGAAAGCCTCCCTTATTTTTTAATCTAAAGGCAGACGCTTTCCGTTTTAAATAAAAATGTATTGGTATTAAGTAAAACGTAAAGCATTGACTTTATGTTTTGCACCTAGAATACAGTGTGAAGTATTTCTACTCCACATAAAAATTATAGCATAATGAAGTGTTCAAAAAAATTCAAAAAAAATTCAAAAAAAGTTCAAAAAAAGTAAAACTAGTGTTATTATAATTATGTATTGGTATAAGTAAAACGTAAGGTATTGACTATCAAACCTTTATGAATTTTAAAGACATTCTGTCAAAAGAATGTCTTATTTTTATTTAAAAAAATTCCTAAATAATTTGGAAAAATTTTTGAACAATATAAGTTTTATTTTATCTAAAAGTTTATCTTTTAAATTGTTTGCAAAAGAAAAAACTTTCTTATACGATTATTTTCCTACAAGTTTCAACTCTATTTTTTTATTCATGAAATGATTACTTCTAAATCACCAGTAACCTCAATTGGTTCTAGCTCGCCCAGTGAGATCGCAGATTCTCCAGCCGTAAACTTTTGATTATTGATAGTTCCTTGTCCCCTAATTATTGTGAATTGCAATCATCCGGTTGATTCATCAACAATAAACTGTTTTTCAGCTTTAGCTTTTAAAAGATAAATTGAAAATACAGATGATGAAAAAACTTTTTTTTCAGCATTTTTAATAACTAAGTCTGAAGTGTCTGGAACACTTGTGCAATTAATTGAATCAATTAAATCTAATCTTCGTGGTTGCTTTTGTTCATCTAAGCGATCATAGTCATATAAGCGATAAGTAATATCACTTGAGCGTTGTAACTCATAGACTGTTACTCCGGGAGTAATTGCATGTACTTTACCAGTATCAACAAATAAAAAATCTCCCGGTTTGATAGGTTGTTCTTTTAGTAGTTGCTGTCAATTCCCATTAGCAATCAATGCCTCTAATTCCGCTTTTGATTGGGCGTTATGACCATAAATAAGTTTGGCATTTTCTGGACAATCTAAAATATATCAGCTTTCAGGTTTTCCTAACTGATGATGTTTAGCCATTGCATATTCATCATTAGGATGCACTTGAACTGATAAATAATCAGCTGCTGTGATAATTTTGGCTAGTAAAGGATATTCTCCTTGATAATTGCCAAATAAATTTCGATTATTTTCAAAAACCGTTTTTAAAGGTTGATCTTTAAATGTTCCTGCTGTTAAATAACTCATTCCATTATTATGAGCAGAAATAACTCAAGCTTCACCAATTTTTTTATTTTCCGGAATTGGAAATCCCAGTTCTTTCAACTTTGAAGAACCTCAAATTTTTTCTGAATAATATGGTTTTAACTTAACAATTTGCATATTTTTCACCCTTTGTCTATATTAGTTCACTGGCTTTATTATATCTCTTATTTGCTCAAGATAAGCTGTCAAATCTTTAACTGACTGATTATATGAATACAATTCACTATGATCATTACCACTACGATCAACAATTCCCATATTTGCCTTCATTGGATTAAATTTCTTAAGTTTCTCATTTGTTACATAGTTGGTTAATGCCCCAATAACGGTCGTATTTGGCATTTTTGGAAGTTTCTTGTTATTTAACACACTTAAGACTCCCAAAGCCGCTACAACCCCTAATGCTGTTGATTCAACATATCCTTCAACTCCCGTGATTTGACCAGCAAAGAAAACGTTTTTCTTACGCATTACTTGTAGCCTATGATTTAAGATTTTTGGAGAATTAATATAATAGTTTTTATGCATAACTCCAAAGCGAACAATTTCCAAGTTTGCCATTCCCGGAAGAGTTTTCAAAATGCGCTTTTGCTCTGGTCATTTTAAATTAGTTTGAAATCCTACAAAGTTATATAACGTATCAATTGCATTATCTTGACGAAGTTGAACAACAGCATACGGCACTTCTCCATTTGGCATTGCTAAGTTATTAGGTGACATTGGTCCATTTAATAGCACCTTTTTACCTTGTTTAGCCATTTGTTCAATTGGTTGACAACCACGAAAGAAAACTTCTTTTTCAAAGTCTTTTGGTTTAACAACCTCTCCAGTTATTAATAACTGATGAAAGTCATTAAATTGCTCTTCATTTAAAGGAATGCAAATATACTCGCCATCACCTGTTTTGTGACGTGAATTTAAATAAACCTGGGAAAAGTCAATTGAAGCTTTTTCTACAATTGGAGCTGAAGCATCCATAAAGTAAAGTTTTTGATTACCAATTAAACGTTGAATTTCTGCTTTTAAATTATCAGTAGTTAATGGTCCCGAAGCAATAATTGTAAGTTCATTTTCATCGTCAATTGTTAAAACATCTTCAGAAATTAATTCAATGTTTGGTTCAGCTGCGATTGCTTGAGTAATGTATTGTGAAAATCCTAAACGATCAACTGCTAAAGCATCATCACCCGGAATTTGATTAGCATATGCCGCCTTGATTATTAACGAATCAAATGCTTCTAATTCGGATTTCAGAATTCCGACTGCATTAGTTTTTGAACGACTGCGTAAAGTATTTGAGCATACTAGCTCAGCTAACTGATCAGTTTTTTGAACGGGATTGGGATTAAGAAATTTTGACTCATATAATTTAACCTTGACTCCGCGCTTAGCCAGTTGATAAGCAGCTTCAGTTCCTGCAAGTCCGGCTCCAACAATTTTAACAATTTTTTCCATAATTACCTCTTTTGATTATTGTATATAAAAAAGCACCTAAAGTGCCTTTAAAAATTCTAAATTTATTCTAATTAATTATCTGCTAAAAATGTTTTCATTTCATTAATTTTCTCAACTGAAACTGGTGAGGTTCATGAGCTTTTTTCTCTAACTGCAGTTCCAACATGAACTTCATTAGCAACCTCAACAACTTTTTCAATATTTGTAAGGTTAACTCCACCACCTACTAAAACAGTAACCTTATTATAATCTTTTAACTCTTTCAAAATTTCTAGATTTTTATTAAGGTCATCTCCAGCTGATGTCAAGACAGTTTCAATTCCTAATTCTTGTAAAATATCTAACGATTTTTTAAAGTCTTTTAGGTTATCAAATGCCTTATGGAAAGTAATTGTTTTATTACCGCGCTTAGCAGTAATTTGTTTCATTCGTTCAACATTAATTTCACCTTCAGGAGTAATAATTCCTACAACCACTCCGGCAACTTTTGTTGTTACGATAAATTCTAGATCTTGCAGCATTGTTTGAAATTCTTCTTCAGTATAAAAGAAGTCTCTTGCTGTTGGGCGTAACATAATATTCACTGGTAATTTCGAAATGTTTCCGGCAATTTCAATGTCAGTATATGATGGAGTTAATCCTCCTACCTCCAAATTCTTGCAAAACTCAATTCTATCTGCTGATGATTGATTAATAATTTCGATATCTTCAATACTCGCAGCTATCACTTCTAATTTCATATTTCTGTCCCCTTTCATAGTATATTATAGATATTTTTGTAACTCTTCAACTTTATCTAGTTTTTCTCAACTAAAATCAGCCTTACCAAAATGTCCATAAGTTGATGTTTTTAAGAAAACAGGCTTTCTTAAATCTAATTCTTTGATTAAGTTATAAACTGAAAAATCAAAGTTTTCTTCAAGTGCCTTCAAAATTACTGCTTTGGCAACTTTTTCAGTTCCAAATGTTTCAACAAAAATTGAAACAGGTTCAGCAACTCCAATTGCATAACTTACTTGAATTTCTAATTTATCTGCTAATCCTGCAGCAACTAAATTTTTTGCTGCATAACGTGCCATATACGCGGCTGAACGATCAACTTTTGTTGAATCTTTTCCAGAAAATGCTCCTCCACCATGTCGAGCATAACCTCCATAAGTATCAACAATAATTTTACGTCCAGTTAACCCAGTATCGCCTTGAGGTCCTCCAATAACAAATCTTCCTGTTGGGTTAATTAAAACCTTAAAATCTGTATTCAATCCAAATTCTAATGCTACTTTATCCATGATATTTGTTTTAATGTAAGCTTTAAATTCTTTTTCATTAAAATCAGCATCATGTTGGATTGACATTAATATTGTATCAATTTTAGGATTTTCTAAATCAGTATAGTCTATTGTTACTTGTGATTTCATATCAGGTCGAGCTCATTTAAAAGTTTTTTGCTTACGCAACTTTGAAGCTGTATAAACTAACTCATGAGCAATTGTAATTGCCAATGGTAAAAAAGTTTTTGACTCATTTGTTGCATATCCAAACATAATTCCTTGATCTCCAGCACCAATTAATTGTTCTGTTTGATCAATTCCTAAAGCAATATCATGTGATTGCTCTTCGATTCTTAGCTCAATTTTACATGTTTCTGCATTGATTCCATAATCATCATTGTTGTAACCAATTTTTCGTAAAATATCACGAGCAATAGTTTCATAATCGACAACTGCAGTTGTTGATATTTGCCCCCCAATTAATAAGTAATTAGTCGTTGCAAAAGTCTCACATGCCACTTTTGCATTTGGATCTTGTTTTAAAACTTCATCTAAAATTGCATCTGATATTTGATCGCAAATTTTATCAGGGTGTCCCTCAGACACACTTTCACTTGTAAATAAATTTCTCATATTTCTATATTTTTCCTTTTACGTTAATGCGTATTTTCATACTTTATTATTATACCTTAACCTAAAATAACTAACTATATAAATAAGTTTAATTAGCTGATTATCTTAGCATTAAGGTTTAGAAAAAAAATAAAAGTTAGCTAACTAACTTTTAGTATTTGATTCTTGTAATTGTAACCGCTTTGTTAGTGGTCTGATCAATATTTATAACAACCCCAGTTAAACTACTTGGCCCTTTAGCAGGCTCAAAACGCGTTGGCAAACCTGTTTTTTCTTTTCAAATAACTGGTTCAGGTTCTGCTCCAATAATTGAATTAATTGGCCCTGTCATTCCTAAATCAGTAATATATGCTGTCCCTTTAGGAAGAATTCGTTCATCAGCAGTTTGAACATGAGTATGAGTTCCTACAAAAGCTGTAATAATTCCATCATAATTTCAAGCAAATGCCAGTTTTTCAGCACTTGCTTCAGCATGAAAATCAACTAACAAAATATCATATTCTAAGTTTAATTCTAAGAACTGATCCATCACTTCATAAGTGCTATTAGCCTTATCCATAAATGTTGTCCCCATCAAATTTAAAACACAAATTTTTTTGTTATTTTTTTCAACAATAACATATCCATTTCCTGGAGTATAGGCACTCATATTAAGTGGTTTTAATAAATCCGGAGTTTCATCAATATATTCTAAAACTTGTTTGTGTTTAAAAATATGATTTCCACTTGTAATCACATCAACTCCTAAATTTTTATAAAAGTGATAATGCTCTTTTAATAACGATTTTCCATGAGAAGTATTTTCCCCATTTACGACCACAAAATTGATTTTGTGGTCAGCAACAATTTTAGCAATGTTTGATTCAAAACAATCTCTTCCAGCTCTGGCGTAAATATCACCTATCATTAGTATATTCATTCTAAAATTTTCTCCAATTTCTCAATAATTTGTTTAACTTCTTCATTATTAGATTGCTTAGCAGATTTAACAATTTCTTGAATGATATCAGCTTGTTGCTGCAATTTTAGTTTCTCTTCAAACTCATACAAAAGTTTTGTTGTTTTAGTGATTGAATCATGGACAGCTGCTCGAGAAACATTTAATTCTGAAGCAATTTCTTGGAGCGACAAATCTTCTTCATTATACAATTCAAAATACTCGACTTGTTTTGGCGTTAGTAAATTTTTATACAAACGAAATAACATTGATACTTCGACTTTATTGTTTAGTCCATTTGTCATTATATCCCTCTATTCTTCGGTTTCTTCCATAAATCCAGCGACTAATCCATAGATATATTGTTCCAAATCAAACTCAATAATATCATCTACTTGCTCTCCAATTCCCATTAATTTAACAGGAATGTTTAATTGATCTTTAATTGCTAACGCAATTCCACCTTTGCTGGTTCCATCCATTTTAGTTAAAACAATTCCACTAACTTTAGTAACTTCTCCAAATTGTTGAGCTTGAATAACTCCATTTTGACCAGTAGTTGCATCGATAACTAATAATAACTCGTGTGGTGCTGACTTGTCAAAACGATGAACGATTTGGTGCATTTTTTCAAGTTCTTTCATTAAATTAACTTTGTTTTGTAGACGTCCCGCTGTATCAATTAATAATAAGTCATATTCACCTGCTTGAGCTTGCTCAATTGCATCAAAAATTACACTCGCAGGATCTTGATGAGCTTTTTTTCCTTTAATTAAGTCAACTTTATTATCTAAACGAGTTTTAACTCACTCTTCTAATTGTTCAACTGCTCCTGCTCTGAAGGTATCTCCCGCAGCAATCAATACTTTGTAACCTTGCTCCGCGTAAAAATTGGCAATTTTTGACAATGATGTAGTTTTCCCAGTTCCATTAACTCCAACCACCATAAAAATATTCAAACGTCCTTCAACAAAATTTAAATGATAAGGTTTTTTATCTTTATCTAAGTATGCCTCATAAAGTTCTTCAATTAGTAACTCTTTAATCTCATTAAAATCAGTGGTCTTTTTAACACGTTTTTGCATTGCTTTAGAAATTTGTAAAACCATTTTCATTCCCATGTCAGTTTTAATAAGCACTTCTTCTAATTCTTCAAAAAATTCGTCATCAGCTTCTTTATACTTCTTTGATAATTTTTTAATATCTTTTGAAAAATCCAATGCTGATTTTAGCATAGCTTTTTCAGCTTTCTCTTTTTTAGCTGCCTCTTTTTGTTTGCGTTTTAAATCCTTTTGAGCTTTTTTAATAGCTTTTTTGCTTGGTTCAAACGTTGGCTCATTAAACTGAGTTTCTTCAAATTCGGCAGGTTTATCACTAGAATGCTCAACTTGTAAAACCAGTTCTGATGATTCATCTTCTAAATGATATGTTGGCACAGTATCTAATATAATTGAGTCATATGTGGGGGTTACTTCAATAACTACTTCTTGAGGCTCTTTTGAATTAGGTTTTGGAGGGCAAACAACAATTTTTGGTGGTGTCCCAAATTCTGGGGTTGGCGGTTCGCATTCTTCCATCAATGGTGGTTCTTTAATTAATGCTTCAGGTTCTAAATTATGCTTATGCTCAAATTCAGCAATTAATTGCTGTTCTTGTGCTTCTGTTGTTTCGTTAACATTATTCTCTTTTTTCGAAACTTTTTCTTTTAGTTTTGATCAAAATCCCATAAAATACCCTCTTTTACTACTTTTTATATTATACCAAATCTATTACTGATTAAAGACAGACAATTTTGGCAAATAAAAAGAACTTTAATAAGCTAGAAAGTTGATTAATATAAATAACTATTTTTTTTAAACCAAAATGTTGCAAAGCCATAAAGCTTAAAAAAACAAAAAGGAAAGAAAAACTTTCTTTCCTAAATTCTTTAGTTAATTAAGACCAAAAGATAATTTAAATTGCTAGAATATCATTTATTATTTCTCTTTAACAATTAAAGTCCCACTTTGAGTAATTTTTTTTGAATCATTAATTAGTACAAGATATTTTTCATATTTAACAATATTCATTCTTGGCAAATAAACTTTAATTTGTGTTGGATTATCTAAAGAAGCCGTAATCGTAATTTCGTTTACAAAAACAATGATGTTGTTTTCCTTGTAACCTACACTTGCTAAATAGTTTTGATGATTTTCTTTTTCTTGATCGGTTAGTTTTGAAAACTCTGTTGTCGATTTATATGAGTTTTTGTTGTCATCGTCAAAGATAATCCCTTTTTCCTTAAACTCTTGTTCATATGATTTTAGCTCACTAACGATGACTTTTTTAATTTCACTAGTGTTATATGCCGCTCCTTCTGCAACTGGATCAACAGGATTTTCTTTTAATGCTTTTTGAACAATGGCATTAAAAGCTTTTGCCATAATATGAACTTCATTTGAAGACTTAGTAGGAGTTTCAGTACATGCTACTACTGTGACTCCAGTAGCAACACTTAAACTAACTGCTCCTAATACTGTTAATAGTTTTTTCATGCTATTGTCCTCCTTTGGCTACTTCTTTGAGTTTCTCATTGTTTTTAATTACATTGACTTTTCTTTCAACAGCATCAGCTACGTGTTGAACATCTGTTCCAATAATAATTTGTAACCCCTTGTCTCCAATTCTGACAACTCCACTACATCCTGCTTTTCGGTAGTCACTAACAGCACCAACTTTATTATTTCTTACATTTAAACGTAAACGAGTTGAACAATTTCCAATTGCTAGAATATTTTCTTCTCCTACAATTGCAATAATATTATCAGCAATAACCTCATATTTGTCTTCACCTTTAATCTCTTTTAAAACAACTGTTGATGTTTGCGCTGGGTATTCAGGTTCACGACCTGGTGTTTGCAAATCGAATTTTTTAATTGTGAAGTAGAATGAGAAGTAGTATGTTGGAAACATAATTGCTGCTAATACTAATAATCATAGTGGGTTAGACATCACTCCATATACACCACCATTTACAACTCCTTCTCAATTACTCATTCCTCATCCATTAGCAAAGGAAATAATGTAATCGATTAATCCTCCACTAAATCCAAATCCTACGTGAATATGCATTGCAATGGCAATTGAAGCAAATATTGCTGTAAAGACTGCATTAAATACTCATAAGATTGGGGCTACAAATGTAAATGTGAAAAAGATTGGTTCATCAATTCCTGTTAATAAAGCTACAACCCCGATTCCTAAGAAAAAGGTAATTAAGTCTTTACGTTTTCCTTTATCGGCAGCCATAATCATTGCTAATGATGCACCTGTTAATCCCCCTCAATATAGTGGGAAGAATCCTGTTTGGAAATTACCTGAGATTAGTCCTTTTTGGAAGGCATTAATATCTCCCATAACAGCATATCTGGCATTTCCCATAGATAAGATAGTTCCATTGGAATCTGCTAATAAATTGTCTTTATATTGGAAATATTGATTAAATAGCTCCATATTTTTTACTTGATCATCTCCAAATACAACTGCTGTTGCTCAATCGCTTGTAATATTATTCAGGATTGAAACTGCATCAGGTGTAAAGACACCATTTACATAAATATCTTTTAATGACCCAAAGATGTCCTCTCCTAAAATCACTTTTCCATCAACAGAAGTAACAAGGTTACCCTCAATTGGTAATTGGAATCATAAAAAAGTGTTTAAAATGTGATGTACTCCAAATGGTTGAGCAAATCTATTGATCAACGCATATAAGAATGAACCTGGAACTGCTCAAGCATCACTAAGTGATAACAGCTGTCCAAATTTCACTAAGGCAAATTGAATTCAAGGTCAAATAATTGCAAATGCGAAGGCAATTGGTAAAGAAATTACCATAATTACCATTGGAACAAATCTTCTTCCACCAAAAAATGATAACGCTGAAGGAATTTTAATTTCTGAATATTTGTTATACATTTTTGCTGCAAATACTCCAGAAACAATTCCCCCTAAAACTCCAATATTTAAAATATATTTTCCGCCGACTACTTCTAATGTTTTATTTCCATCGCCAAGAATGTCTATTTGAGCGAATGATGGAACATAAAATAGTTGAGACAATCCTGATTTAGGATTTTGAATTCAGTTTCCGTCAGCGTCCTGAACTCAAATCACTAGTTGATTAACTTGTTTATAAAATAAATCAGTTAGTCCCCCTTCCATTAAAAATACTGTTAACGCAATATATAATACTGCTCCTACTAAGGCAACTTCTCCACGTTGATCTTTTGATAAACCGAATGCTGTTCCAATTGCGAATAATAGGGCAATATTATCAAAAACTAATTTACCTGGTGTTTGTAAAATATAGCCAACTCATCAACCAGCATTTTTTACTCCATCAACTACTGGATTTAAATCCATCGCTAATGTACCGAATCGGTTTAAAAGGGCAGCAAATGGAAGCACCGCTATTGGAAATAATAACGATTTACCCAAATTCTGCAAACCAACCATCGCTCTTTTCATACTATTTTTAAAGCCAGATCCAGATAAAGTAGAAAAATTCGACTGCTCAGCTTTTTTTGTCTTTTTAGTCAAATGTCATTGCATAAAAAATCCTTTCCTTTATATAAATTTTTATTGCTTATACTGCAAGCATTGATACACAGAATATAAAAATCACAATTGCCGTAAATAATGTAAATACTGCTACTCAAGTTGAGAAATTCTTAACGATGATTTTACTTAAATGAGTATCTTTAGTTTTAAAAGTATCTAAGTGTTTATTTTTGTATCGCAAAATGAAATATCATATAGATAAAGTGAAGAAAATAAATGATATGCCAATTCCCACTATATATAAAATATCGTTGGTTTCCATAATGTATCTTTACTCCTTTTGTTATTTGTTATATTTATATGTTTTTACGCCTTGAACAACTCTATTTACTAAGCCAGATGGCCACGGATTATCAGGAGTTAATCCTAACTGTAACGATTTGTAAAAAGCATACAATTGGGCAAATATAATGTAGTTCAATCCTAATAATGGTTCTTCATCAAACTCAAAATTTATGTAATCATCACATTTAGTATTAATGTTGGCATCATTTTTATAATCTAGAACGACTAGTCTATCAATTTGCTGTTGGGTATTCAATTCTTCTAACAAATCAATATCATATTGTCTGGAATAGTCATTATTACTCATTAGCATAATCACAATGCTTTCGTCATTTAGAATTGATTTGGGACCATGTCTAAATCCAACAGGCGAATTATAAAATGTTGCTACTTTGCCCGCAGTTAACTCTAAGATTTTCAAATGTGATTCTTGACTATAACCTTTTAAACTTCCAGAGCCTAAAAAAATTATTCTCTTATGATTCATTTCAGCAATTTTTTTGATTTGTGGGTAAAGAGTCGTAATATTTTTATCAACACTGTCAGCAATTTTTTCTACTTGAATAGCATTTTGAATCAAGTTATTAATATCTAAAATTAAATAACAAGCAACTATCATTCCTGTAAAACTAGAAGTCATCGCAAATGCTTTATCATTTGCTTCTTCTGGTAATAAAAATAGTAAGTCTGTTTTGCTATTTTTAATTTTGTATCTAAGCGCTCCCTCGGGATTACAAATAATGACAATATTTTTGACGTTCTTACCTAAAGAATTCACCAATTCATAAGCTATGACTGATTCTGGTGAATTTCCTGATCTTGCAAATGAGACCAAGACAATATCATCATCAGGATTAAAATATTCCAATGGGTTAGTTGTAATATCAGTCGTGGCAATTGACGCAATATTGTAGCCTTGTTTAATAAAATAATTAAATATTGAGTTGCCAACAAATTCACTAGTTCCTGCTCCCGTCAAAATGATCTTGGTTTTTTTATTTATATTTTTTGAAATAAACTTTTTTATTTCCGCCTCTTTATTTTTGACAAGTTCTGTCACTTTCCTTCAAACACTAGGTTGCTGTCAAATTTCATTTAGTGTGTTAAATGAATTATTTTCTTCTAATCAAGTTTTTTCAAAGTTTAATAACATCTTTAATTTCTCCTTTATATTTTTCCTCCTGCTTTTTTATTTTAAAAGGAAACTTCTTTTAAAAAATGTTTATTAAAACCATACATACTAAAGTAATTCTTTTTTACCAAAGTAAACATAAAACAAAAAATGTAGCCAATTCTAGCTACATTGTTATTGATTATTGATTTTTAAAAACCTTGATTTTTTCAATTGCAACTTTCTTAACAGCCTCTATTGCAAAACTACCAAATTGTCTGGCATCAAACTTTTGGGGATTTTTAACAAATCAAGTTTTTAAAGCCTCTGCATAAGCAATTTTTAAATCAGTTCCAATATTGATTTTAGTGATTCCTAAACTAATTGCTTTTTGTAAATCCTCATGAGGAACTCCTGATGAGCCATGCAGCACAATTGGAGTAGATAGTTTATTGACAATTTCTTCAATCAAATCATATTGCAATTTGGGTTTTGATTTGAAAACTCCATGTGCTGTTCCAGCTGCAATAGCTAGTGCATCGATACCTGTTAATTTATTAAATTCAATAGCTTCGTTGACATCAGTGAAACTAGTTTCTTTAGAATCTCTATCATCTTCTTTTCCGCCAACATGCCCAATTTCTGATTCAACATATACTCCACGAGCATGGGCATAGTCAACAATTTCGTTTGTTAGTTTAACGTTTTCTTTAAATGATTTTGTTGATGCATCTAACATGACTGAACTAAAACCATTGTCGCAGGCTCTTTTAATTAACTCAATATCAAAACCATGATCTCAATGAAAAATCAAAGGCACTTGCGATTGTTCAACAGCTATCTTTCCAATTGCGTAAACATACTCTAATCCAATATATTTTGCAGCTGATTCGGTAACCATTAAAATTACAGGAAAGTTTTCTGCTTCTGCTGCTGCAATAATTCCTTTAGCCATTTCTAAATTATCAAAATTAAACGCTGGAATTGCATACTTGCCGGCCTTTGCCTTTAAAAGTTCTTCTTTAAAGTTTGCTTTCATTTTCTGTCCTCTTTTCTCAACTTGATTATAGTTTTCGAAAATAGGACTTTATTGTATTGAAAAGCTTATATTTACTAGAGTAAAACTACTTTACCAAAGTAAACTGTTTTTCAATTTGCACAAACAAGAAATCAAAAAAATTTGCTACATATTGTGCTCTTAATGAGTAATTATCTCATAACTCATTTTCAATTTCGGGAATGCTTAAATAATCTGTTGTTTGTTTAATTAACTTACCATCATTTCCTGAAATGGCAAAGCTATATTGTTCACTACCCAATCAATTAGAAATTTGTAGCATATGAGGATTTAATCCCGACAATGAAATAATGATAGTGACACTATTTTTAGGCATTTGCGTAATGTAACTTTCAATTAAATTAATATCGTTTTCTAGAATAATGTTTTTCTTTAGTCATCTGACTTTTTGCAAAAAGTTTTTAGAAGCATAATATGCTAGATTAGCACAAAATATATAAACAACATCAGCATTAATTATTTTTTCTACAAGCGTTTGAATTTTATCATTAGCCTGATCATAATTTTCTAACAATAAATCCAAATACTTTTTATTTAAATTAGTATATTTCAATCTAAATTTATCAATCTCTTTAAACTCTTTAACTACAGTTAGTTCTTTGTTAAAACTTTCCTTAGCATCAATATTATTTTTAATAATAAATTTTAATTCAGAATATCCTGATAAGCCAATCTTATAACAAAATTTTAAAATTGACGGTTTTGATGTGTAGCATAATTTTGCAAACTGTTCTAAACTCATATTGGCAATTTCATTTGTATGTTTTAAAATGGCGTCATAAATTGCATAATTGATTGTTCCAAAATCATTGTTGGCAATTTCTTTCATTTTTAACATAAAATCTTCGTTTTTCATTTTTATCTCCTTTAGCTTTTAAAAACAGTGCAACCTTCAACAATCGTTCTTTTAACTTTCAAGTCTTTATCTAAAATAACAATATCGGCAAGCTTATTTTTAGCTAAACTGCCCGTCTCAGCAAAAATATTTAATTGTTTAGCAATATTTATTGAAGTCATTTTAATTAATTCTGTCATTGGAATATTTGCAATTTCTTTAAAAGTTCTAACATTATGATCATATGTTGCACCTGCTCCTGCAAGTGAACCATTTGAAATTAATCTAACTTCAATACCTTTTTTAATTACATCCAAATTCCCAATTTTATATTCACCATCTTTTAACCCTTTGGCATTCATTGAATCTGTAATGATGCAAATGCCATCCGCTGTTTTTACTTTATAAATTAATTTCAGTATTTCAGGCTTTAAGTGTATGCCATCAGAAATTACTTCGGCAATTACATCATCATTAATTAAAGTCGCTGTCGCAAGTCCCGGTCTATGTTGATCAACACCGCTCATCCCATTAAATAAATGCGTTACATGCTTTGCGCCTAAAAGTCGATCTTTTTCAAACTCTGCAGCTATTAAATCGGTATGTCCTACTGATGGAAGAATATTATTTTTAACTAAATAAGTCGTGTAATCCCCATTTTGTAAATCCGCAGCATAGGTAACTATTTTTATATTTCCTCCACATAAATCATTTCACTTTTTGGTAAGTTCAATATTTGGTAGCATTAAAAATTTAGCATCATGTGCCCCTTTTCTTTCTGGAGATATGAATGGACCTTCCATATGAGCCCCCAAACATTTAGCACCGACATGATTACCGTTCTTCATAAACTTACCAAACTCAGCGTAGTATTTAAGATTATCTTCTAACGAATTTGTGACTGAAGCTTGAATATATTTAGTAATCCCCTCTTGAGCAACACTTTGAGCAAAAGTTTCAAAACGGTGTTCATTTCCCGTTTCAAAATCCACACCATAACCACCATGAACGTGACAGTCAATAAACCCTGGTAAGACTCAATTCCCTTCAGCATCGATAATTTCTTCGTCAATAACATCAATCCTAGAATTTGTAATATCAACTATTTTATTATCTTTAATTAAAATTGTTCCGTTTTCAATTATGGCATTTTCTAATACAAGTTTCCCATTTTTAATAATCATGTTCGTCTCCTTACGAATTTATTATAACAATTCATATTTTTATTTTTATTACAGCTTATTGGGCCAAAGTATTTGAATTTCCTAACAACGGAGCAAAATGACTATGGAAGCAATACATAAACTGCTCTTTAATAACTCTAAATATTGCTAAGACATAACTTTCTCAACTTTTAAAGGCTTTTAAAAACTTATGAATTTAATCCTGACAATGTAATTCTATCATTATGAGAGTAAATCTTTTCTCTAACCGATATTATCTTTCATATTGCTAAAACTTATATTAAACAAGCACATGCATTTATGCTTAATCTTAGTGATTAATTAGCGTTATTGAAAAGGGACTTTGATTTTTACTACTAATAGATATCGTTTGAAATCAAAAAAAACACCAGCTTCCTGGTGTCATGATTTTTATAGTTATATCAATAAACTTCTTAAAAGAAAGTTTCTCTTGAGCGTTCTTTCATTTCAGCTGAAGTAATGAACGGAATTCTTGTTGTGTATCCTTTTTTAGCTGCAACAATTTTATATGAAGGTCAAGTATTAACTTTTTCATTTCAAGTTGTTACTAAATCATTATAGTTAGTTCTAGCTGCAGTAATTTCTCTTTGTAAATAACTATTTTGTTGCATTGCATTCATAATAGTATCTTGAGATTTTAATTGAGGGTAATTTTCAAAAGCTAAGTTAATGTTTCTTTGGTTAACATCTAGTTGTTTTGAAAGTTCATTTCTTTCAGCATCAGAATGATTTCCTGAACGTTGTTTAGCAATTTCAATAAATGTTGACTTATCCAAATCAACTGAGCGATTAACTAGGTTAACCACGTCACTTAAAATAATTACTTTTTGCTCCATAATTGAATCAATTTCTGAAGCTGCTCCATTGATACGTTGTTGCAATTGGCTTAAATAGTTTCTTGCCTTAACTTTTTTCATTAAGAAAATTAATCCCGGAATTATAAATAATACTCATAAAACAATCTCAAATATTAATGATCCTGTTCCAACTTCCATTTTAAGTTGTTTATTAATAACATTAATTTCACGTCCCTCTTGATTAGTAGGACCTGTTAATTCATCTAATTCATTTGCCATATAGTTTCTTCTCCTTTTAAATGTTATCTTGATTATACAATTATTTATTAAGACTTAAATGTCTTATTAAAGTAATCATAAATATTTTCGCTATTATCGTCAGTTTTAATTACTGAAATGCGTTTGTTGTATATTTTAATATCTTCTCGTCTAATGTTATATTGTTCATTTGCTTGCTGTTGATCATTGTCAAGAATTTTAATGTATTCACTACGTTTTAAATCTGGCATTGTTTGAAGAACAATATTTTTAACTGTTGAAACTGGAATATATTCAATTCATGGAACGGGAACATTATGAATGAAACCATCTCTTCCCATCATTGGAATATAGTCAACTCGATTATGAGCTTCATAACCACTAACATATGCTTCAATTTCCTGACCATTCTGGTTTGAGTCAATAACCTGAGTTTTAATAATTACACTCGTGTCACTTGCAATTGCTCGTTTAAGTTCACTGTCATGACCATTTGCTAAAATTTCTAATTCTCAGCTAGACATTTGATCACTAAACTTAAACGCATATTTATCATCAATTGCTAGTTGTTGATACAATGGCACTGCTAATAGTGGTGCCAAAGCAAAGTACACATCTTTAAAATATTGATTATTAAAATCAATAAAGGTTTTTTTAGTATATTCATAATCATAAGAAACATAACGATTTGGATAAATTGCCAAATCTTTTTCCAAGATTGGACTAAATAGATAATTTAAATTTCCCACTTTATTTCAAGAAAAGTGATCTCCATAAGCATGATCAGAATTTTTAATTAAGTTAAGCACTTGTTGTTGGGCTAAAGCAGTAAATAATAATCGGAATTGAATTTCATGATTACGGTCTAGTGCATTAAACATTACTTCAAATTCCTTATTAGCCATAACATTGAAATTTGATCCCTTCAATGATGCTGAAGCCGCAGCCTTATCAATTTTTTTAGCATGTTTTTCAATAAACTTCTGATAACTCTTATTGTCTTCTGAATTAACTTTTTTATTTGGCGTTCTTGAGAAATTTAATTTGGGTGCAGCATCATTGGCAAAAATTAATTGACTTTCAACATTGTAATTTGGGTAAGGTTTAACAACCGAAGCTACCAACGTTTGCGTTCTTAATTGGGAAACCATTTTTCCCTCTGAATTACGAACTCATACTGTGTAAGTAATTACTAATGTTCCCTTATAAGTTTTGCCAATGATTTCTCTTGCCAAAGTTTTTAAAATTAAAAACGGGTTATCTCCAATTGTTCCTGATTGCGCTAAAATTACGCTTGTGTCTGGATCAGCAGCATAATCTTCAACACCACGATTAAGAAATTGTTGTAAGCGGTTAGTTGTCAAATAACCATCAAATGCAATTGAGGGTAAAGTTTTATTAAAAATTTTAGCAGTATCATCATATTCAAACAAAGCATTTAAATTATACATTTGTTTTCAAGCTTCATTTTCAAGTTCTTGTCTTTGACTTTCAAGTTTTTCGCGTTGAAGATTATTGTCGTAAATTCTAGGATTAATTTTCTTTTTAATTATGCTTCAAAATCCTAAAATACTAATCAGTGCTAGCGCACTCCCTGCAATAACTCCCGCAATTAATCCGGGTGCTCAAGTGGTACGATTTACAACTCCCAAGACAATTCCGACAATTCCCCCAATTAGTAGGAGAATATTTAATACTGTTAACAATGTTTTTTGGGTACGTAGTTTAGCAGTCTTACGTTCAATTTGCGAAATGCTTTCAATTAGTTTGTTAATTTTATCAACAGTTTGACGATTAGCTTCGATATCAACTTGGGATATCTTTACCAAGTTATCAAAGTAGTCTTTAGTATTATTGTCTGCTTGTTGTTGATATTGAGATCGGTAAGATTTAACAGGATCTTCGATTTCTTGATATTTACTCATGGCTCACCTATTTCCTTGCTATTATAAATATTTTACTTGATAAGATTTAAAAATTTTACTAAGATTTAAAAACAAAAAAAATTAAACACAAGGTTTAACTTTTTTAAATTTTTATTAGCGACTATTTTTCCAAGATAGCTGTAAAACTCATTTGTTCTTCAATCAATTCTTGAATTTGTGAAGCATCTTCAAATTTTCCGGTTCTTACAAAAGTTACAATTTCTTGAACATTTAAGAGATGATCTCCAGCACGTTCCAAGTTTTTAACTTGCTTCATCGCTTCTCCAATTTCTTCAGCTTCCTCATTAGTTTCAACTTTACGTAAAGTTTTAATTAAATACTTATAAACTTCTTTAAACTCATTGTTTAATGATTGTTCTAATTCATATACAACTCGTGCATTATCAACTGAATAAGCTTCAAAGATTGCTGAAATTGCATCTAGCATATCAATAATAATTTGAAACATTTTAACAATTGAGTTGGTATACTTTTTAGTTGGTTTATATTGAACATAAAACTTGGTAATTTTTTTAGCGTAATCAGCAATTCGCTCAATTTCACGAGAAATTAAAATTCCCCCAACTGCTAATCGTAAATCTTTTGCTACTAATTGTTGTTTAGCAATTTTTCATAACGCTGTTGATGTAAATTCATTTTGCATGTTATCAATAATTTTGTCATGATCTAAAATCATTTCAGCTGAGTTTGGATCTCCACTTTTGATAACTTCAAAAGCTTCGGCATATTGGACTTTAGTTTCTAAAATCATATCTTCAATACTGTCTTTTAACTGCTTCAAATCACGGTCTAATATTTTATTATATGACATATAAACTCCTCCTATCCATATCTTCCTGAAATATAATCTTCGGTTCTTTCATCTTTGGGGTTAGTGAACAAACGCTTAGTTGTTGAATACTCAACTAACTCTCCTTTTAAGAAATAACCTGTCATGTCACTAATTCTTGTTGCTTGTTGCAATGAATGAGTTACCATAACAATAGTATATTCTTTTTTAAGTTCTAATACCAATTCTTCAACCTTTAATGTTGCAATTGGGTCTAATGCTGATGTTGGTTCATCCATTAATAAAATTTTGGGATGCATTGCGATTGCTCGAGCAATACACAAACGTTGTTGTTGCCCACCACTTAATCCTAGTGCTGGTGAACTCAAAATATCTTTAACTTCATCTCAAAGCGCTGCTTTTGTTAGCGAGTCTTCAACAATTTGATCAAGCATTTTTTTGTTACGAACTCCTTGAGTTTTTGGCCCATAAGCAATATTTTCATAAATTGATAATGGGAACGGATTTGCTTTTTGAAAAACCATTCCAACTTCAGTTCTCAACTTTGCAACATCGATTCCTGGTTCATAAATATCTTGATCAAAAACTTTGATTTCACCACTAATCATTGAACCATCAACTAAATCATTCATTCGATTAATTGAACGGAGTAATGTTGACTTTCCGCACCCTGATGGTCCAATAAAAGTTGTAATTGAGTTTTCTTTAATATTCATATTAATATTAAACAATGCTTGTTTTTTTCCTTTATTGTAAAAGAAATTAAAATCCTTAACTTTAATGACATCTTCTCGCTTTGATAAGGCAATTGGACGTTTTTTTTCTGGAGTTGGTACTACTAAAGTTTGATCTAGCATTTCTGTAGCATTATCTTTCATTACGATTTGTCTCCCTTTTTCAATTTTTTATAAGCTTTTCGACGTGTCTTTCACTTACTTCATTTTTGTTTAATCACATTTGGTTTAAGGCGATTACTAAACACTATGTATACAGCTTTAACTTTATTAAACTTGCGTTTAAATGATACTTTGTAATCATAATGCTTAATTGCTGAAATCTGCCCACGTATAATGATTATTAATGGCGTTCTTTTTGCTCCTGTTACTAAAGCTGAAATTCGACCACTAGTAAAATTCAATGTTAGTACTAAAACAATTGTCATTAATGACATTAAATAAGCAATTGCCTCTCCCCGACCTGGTCCAGCTTCAGCTGACAACATATAGATTCCTGTAGTTAAAGTTGCTCCGCTTGATAAGAATCCTTCAGTTGGCATTTGCATTGCGGTTCCTAAAGTTAGATACACTGGTGCTGATTCTCCAATGATTCTTGCCATTGCCAATATTGTTCCGGTAATAATACCTTCCATTGCATTTGGTAAAACAATTTTAAATAATCGCTTAACTTTTGACATTCCTAAAGCTGCTCCAGCTTCACGATATGACGGAGGAACTGATGTTAAAGCATCTTCAAAGTTAGAAATTAGCATCGGTAAAACAACAATTGTCATCGTCAAAGCTGCTGCTAAAATACTAAACGGAATTTTCATTCAAACAATGAATACCGATAGTCCAAAAATCCCAAATACAATCGATGGAGTAGATGCCAATAATCCAATTGAAAATCTTAGAACTTTAACAACTTTAGAACTTGAACGTGAATACTCTGATAAATAAATCGCGGTCCCTAATGCTAAAGGAACTGCAAATACTAACGTTGCAATAATTAGCATAACAGTTGTTAACAAGGCTGCAAAAATTCCTGCTTGGCCGTTAATTGACACAAAGGCATCAGCATAAACTAACCCACTTAGTCCACGAATGGCCACTGTTCCTAAAATTCAAAATGTAAACGAAATCACTAATGCGGTTGAAATTCACATTGCTACCATTAATGATCCAGAATAAAGTTTTTTACACATTTTATTTTCTGACCTGTTGTTAACAATTTCAATTAGCTCATATGAAGAATACTTACGATAATTACGGGCAACTTTTGAAACTCTTCCGGCTGCAACCATTTTTTCTTCTTGTTTTGCACGACGACTACGTTTTCAATTATCAATATTTGAGATTACCAAAATTGATAAGTTAATTATGAAAACTAATATGAATAAGAATAATCCAATTGCATACAATGCAGCTTCATGAAGTTGACCTTTGTTTTCTAGCATTTCCAACCCAATAGTTGCTGCTAGTGTTCTAATTGATGAGAATAAAAATCCACTAATTCCTTCAGTAGTATTAAAACCACCAGTTGAATTACCAGCAATCATCATAATTGCCATGGTTTCTCCAATTACTCGGCTCATTCCCATGATGATTGCCGAAATAATTTTTGCTCAAGCAGATTTTCTAACAATTGAAAAAGTTGTTTTTTCTTTTGATATTCCCAATCCTAAAGACCCAAAACGGTATCCTTCAGGAACAGCTTGAACAGCATTATAACTTAAGCTGACCATTGTTGGAATTGCCATAAAGGCCATGGTTAATCCTGCGACCATTAAATTATCATTTGAAGGTGCTCCCATCAAACGGAAGAGTGCTCCTACATGTTCTCTAGCAAATAATCCAAATACTACTGAAGGAATTCCTGCTAGTAATTTAACAATTGTCATTACAGTTTTTTGATGTTTTTTCGACAAGTATTCTGAAATAAACAATGTTGAAAAAATTGTAATCGGAATTGCAAATACCATTGCTACTAAAAGCAACATGATTGTCATTGCAATAATCGTTCCAATTCCAAAAATATTATTTTCAGGATCTCATTTCCCTTTAAAAATAAAATCTCAAAAACTCGTATTTTCAAATAGCTTTGATGACTTTAAAGCCACAAAAACCACTAATATTAATAAAATAATTGCAACAACTGCGGTGAAAGTGTAGACAAATGTTTGTGTTACTTTACCAGCAAATGGAGTTTTTGTACGAGGGTTTTTGCGCTTTCCTGAAATCGAGAGATTATTATCAGGGAGTTTCGTTGTTTCCGTCATTCTGTCCTCTTTCTATGAAAACGATTTAATTTTTTTCATTCAGTAATACGTTTTCATTTTGTTTAATCGGTTGGGCATTTAATACCTTAATTAAATATTCATGTTCATAAATGTCTTCAACATCTTTTGAATTTGACATTCAGTACATAAAGTTAGTGATTGTTTTTAATTCTAATTCTTGATAAGAACTTTTAAACAAACCAATAAATGGGCGGTATAAAGGATAGTTTTCTCAGTTATTTTGATTAATATCAGCAATGTTATATTCGACACCATCTTTATTAATTATTACCGTTTTTAAATTTGAAAACTTTTTGTAATCACGAGTATTAATTGCATAGTTCATTGATAAGTATCCAAATGATCCTGCCGAATAGTTAATTTGTGAAAAAATTGCCCCATTTGAATTATATGCATGTGACGCCATTCCTGGAGTTACTTGATTATTAGTAATTGTTTGAAATGATGACCGTGTTCCTGAACCTGGAGTAGTTGTATACGGAATAATTCTTTTTGTTGAAACATTTGCTGCTTTAGCTTTTAAAGTTTCATCTTCTCCAGCTAAAATATATGCTAGTTCTTGTCATGTACACAAAGTATTTGGTGATTCATTTTCATAAATTCGCTTCAATATTTCAATTGCCTGTGAATCAAGTTTTGGCAAAGTCTCATCTTGGTGTCCTTCAAGAACTTTCGGTGAAGCAATTGCAAATTCCAGTTTTTGAACAAATGGTTCAAAATTTAAACCTTTGATATTATAGATAAACACAATTGAATCCCTAGCAAAAGTTACGTAATGCATATTTTCCTTATCATTAGATTTACTTTCGCGACTTTCAACTATGTAGTTATAATAGCCATCTTGGGTTTTATCAGTTTGCTGCTCATTTAAGAAGAATTCCAAATTATCATTGATCAAATTGTATTCTTCGAAAGTATTATCAGTTGATGGAACTGCTTTTGAAATAAATCCTGCCTTATAAACTCCATTTTTAACGTTTTTAATTCCTGAACCAGATCCAGTAGAACTATACGAAAACTTTGTCTTATTATTCTTTTTATAATTATTAGTTAGTCGTTGCATTAGCGGGTCAACTGAAGCTGAGCCCCCAATACTAATTGAGTTGCTTGGTGCTACAAATGTCCAGACTCATAATCCAATAATTGCACTTAAAAAAGCGACAATCACTAAAAATATTTTCTTACTCATGTCTGATCTCCTGTAATTTCATACTTGTTTATTATATCAAAAATATAAATTTTATACCCAAAAAAAATGAAAACTAAGCAATTGCTTAGTCTTCTTTTGTTGCCATTTCTTTGGCATCTACAAGTTTAATTTTAACGATTTTAGTAATCCCTTTGGTTTCCATAGTAACTCCAAATAGAACGTCACAATTTTCCATTGTTCCTTCACGGTGAGTTACCACAATAAATTGAGTTTCACTTGTAAATAGTTTAATATAACGCGCAAAACGTTCAACGTTTGCTGGATCTAACGGTGCTTCAGCCTCATCTAAAATAACTAATGGTAACGGTCTAACTTTTAGAATTGAGAATAACACTGATAATGCTACTAGTGATTTTTCTCCCCCTGATAGCAAGTTCAAGTTACTAATTTTTTTACCTGGAGGGTTAACTTTAATATCAATTCCAGTTTCCAAAATGTTTTCAGGATCTGTATAAATTAATTCTGCAGTTCCCCCACCAAATAATTTGGCAAATGCTTCTGGTAAAGCTGCATTTACATCATCAACAACTTTTTTAAATTGAGTTTCCATTGCGATATCAATATCCATAATAATACTTTGAAGTTTCTCAGCTGCTTCACGAATTTCTTTAACTTGTAAGTCATAGTAGTCAAAACGTTCTTTTTCAGCTTTAAATTCTTCAATTGCATCAATATTGATATTACCAATATCTTTTAATTCTGATGCTAAAACTAAAATTCGTTCACGAGCGAATTGTTCGTTTTCAATTGCATTAGTTTCCATTTCCAAGGCTGCATCTTCAGTCAATCCATAACCTTCTGCTAGACGTTTTAAAATTACAACGTAGCGTTCTTGTAAAGCACTTAATTCTGAGCTAACAGCAGCTGATTGATCTTTTAATTGATCTAACTCAGCACGTTTTCCAGAATTTTGTTCATTCAATTCACGTTGACGATCAACATACTTATTACGAGAAGTTGATAATGAGTTCAATCGTGTTTGAATTTCATCTCGTTCATTTTCTAATTTGGCAATTTGACGTGAAAGCTTAATTGATTCAGATTCGTTTGAATCATCTTGAGCATTTCCTAATAAATCTTTTCCAGTCAAAATACGGTAATCTTCAGAAAACTCATTAGCTTTCATTCGGTATTGTTCAATATTTTGTTTAGCATTTCTAATGATTGCCTGATTATCATTTAAATTATCACGTAATTGATCACGTTGAAGTTTCAAATCATTTAGCTCACGAGTTTTTTCAATTTCCTTAGCATCTAATCTTGCTAAAGTTTGTTCTAATTCTTCAGAGTTTGATTGAGCTTGAGATTGATTACTGAAAATATTTTGTGAGCGACTTTTTCCCCCAACAATTGCTCCATGAGGTAAAACTCTTTCACCTTCTAAAGTAACAATATTAAAACGATAATTAATACTTTTTGCTAAAGCCATTGCTGAATCATAAGTATCAACAACAATAATTGTTCCTAAAGCATAATCCAATGCTGTCTGGTATTTAGCATCAATTGAAACTAACTCATTAGCGATTCCAATAAATCCACGAGCATTTTCAATTGCAGCTCTTTGAGCTCCTTGAATCACTGAAGGATTTAAAGAATCCAATGGTAAGAATGTACAACGTCCAGCATTATTACGTTTTAAAAATTCAACTGCACGCTTAACATCAGCATTTGATTTCATAACAACTGAATTCATTGATGCTCCTGCAACAACTGAAATCGCAGTTTGATAATTTTGTTCAACTTTAACTAAGCTTAATAATGTTCCAATAACTCCACCAATGTTATTAGCATGTTTAATAACATTATCGGCTCCTTGATTGGCTCCATATTGACTTGATTGACGTTGATTTTCATTATGTTCTTTTTGAATTTGAATTCGACTAATATTTTTTCTGATTGTTTCAATTTCATCATAAACATTGTTATATTTAGCTGATAAATAATCGTATTGTTCTTTTAATTCATTTGTTTGAGCTTCTAATCTAAAAGCCTTATCTTTTTCTGAAGACATTTGAACTCTTGTTTCTTCAAATTGTTTTTTAATTTGAATCGCCTTAAATTCATCAGCATCTTTAGTATCAACTTTTGATGCTTCACGAGCTTCAACTTCTTGCTTTTTAACTTTTAAGTTTCCAATGCGTTGAATAATTTCTTGAAACTTATTATTTAATTGATTAATTTCTAATTCTGATGAAGATGAATCATTAACCATTAAATCAAACTCTTCTTGTGATAAGTTAATTTCATTTGATAATGTTTTAATTTTTTCTTGAACTACATTACGTTGAGAACTTAATTCTTGAATTCGCGCCTTAATTGTTTTAATATCTTTTACTAAAATTGAAATTTCAATTGATTGTAATTCCTGAATTTTTTCTTTGTATAGTTCAGCTTTTTTAGCTTGTTTTTCCAAAGAAGGTAAACGACGGCCAATTTCTGAAGTGATATCCTCTAAACGATTTAAATTTTCTTGAGTTCTAATCAATTTAATTAATGTTTCTTTTTTACGTTTTTTATATTTTGCAACTCCAGCAGCATCATCAAAAATTTCACGACGTGCTTCAGGTTTTGCTTCGGCAAAATTAGAAATTGTTCCTTGTGAAATAATTGCTAAACTTGATTTTGTTAACCCTGTTTCTAAGGCGATGTCTTGAATATCACGTGTTTTAACTCTTTGACCATTAATGTAATATTCATTTTCACGAGTTTTTTTGACAAACTTACGTGTAATCTCAACAATTTCAGTATCAATTGTTGAAAATGTATCTTTTTGGTTATCAAAAACTAACGTAACTTCTGCAAAATCTGCAGCTTTACGATCTGAACTTCCTGAAAAGACAAAATCATCTGTTCTTGATCCACGCAATGATTTTGCTGATTGCTCAGCAAGAGTTCATTTAATCGCGTCGGTAATATTTGATTTTCCTGATCCATTGGGTCCTACAACCCCGATCATGTCATGTGTAAAGTCTAATGTTGTCGGATCAGCAAATGATTTAAATCCGTGTGCTCTAATTTGTCGTAAAAATAACATGTAAAAATCTCCTATACTTAGTCAAACAAAAAATTCAACTTATTGTTTTAATTATATCAAAACATCTATTGTATATAGCAATTTTGGCGAAAAAAAATACAAAGGTGTAACCCTTTATATTTAGTGGTTTTTATCTTTTTCTAAAGCTTGTTTAAAAGCTTCTAAAACGATTTTTTCTAAACCATTATTTTCAAAAACCTTAATTCCTTCAATTGTTACTCCATTGGGAACACAAATTTCATTAATTATTGTTTCAGGGGATTTTGAAGATGTTTTTAAATTAGCAATTGTTCCTTCAAACGATCCGATAACAGTTCTTAAAGCTGTTTCATACTCTAAACCTGACTGAACAGCTGCGTCAACAAAAGCCTTTAAATAATACAAGATGTATGCGGGTGTACAACCTCCACTAATTGTAAACTCTGAGAACACATCTTCAGCAATTTTTTCAACACTTCCACAGTTGTTAAAAATATCGACAACTATTTCAAGAGATTGTTCTCCTTGTTGATTAGCACAAATTCCTGTTACCGATTTTACAATATTTGCATTAATATTTGGCATAATACGAACTATTTTTAAGTTAGAATGTTTTGTAAATGTTTGAGAAATTTTAGTTGTTGAAACTCCACTTAACATTGAAACTAGTGTTACATTGTTTAAGTCCAGATTATCTAAAGTATTAGCAATATCTGCTAACTGCGCTGGACGAACACCTAAAACAATTATCCCAATTCCTTCAGTTACAATATCTGCTAAATTAATTAATGGCTTGACATTTAATTCATTAGCTTTAGCAAGCGTTGATTCACGATTATTGATATAAATTTCATACTTGTCTGTAGCTTTACTAATTCCTTTAATCAAGCTTCCAGCCATATGCCCAACTCCAATAAATAAAATTTTCATAAGACTCCTTTGAGAAATTAACCCTTTTTCATTTTTAATAAACAGTCTTTGGCAGCATTTTGTTCAGCTTCTTGTTTAGAAAATCCTTTTCCTGAGCCAAACTTTTGCCCTGATAAATTAACTGATACGGTGTATTCTGTCCGATTGTCTTTTTCGATATGACGTTCTTTTTCAACAATGTATTTTAAATCACGACGATTATCTGCTTGCAAGAGTTCTTGCAATTCTGACTTATGATCTTTAACTTGCTTCATAAAATCTGGTCGTGAAATATACACAAATAAAGTTGTTGTTAATCACTTTAACAATACTTCTTCACCCTGATCTAAATAAATTGCGGCTGTGAAAGCTTCAAAAACATCTGCTAAAATTGAATCCTTGTCATAACCCTTTGAATTTATTTCACCTTGACCCAAACGAATGATTCTACCTAAGTTAATTTCCCGAGCAACAGTTGCTAGTGATTCTTCTCGAACAACATTAGAACGGCTCTTAGTTAGAATTCCTTCAGCACTTTTAGGATAGTTTAAAAAGAAATACTTGCTAACATACATTTGTAAGATTGCATCACCTAAAAATTCTAAACGTTGGTAAGTATATTTCAAATGACTTTCATTAGCATAAGAATTATGTGTTACTGCTTCTTCATATAAGCGATTATTTTTAGGAACAATCCCATACTTCAATAAAAACTCTTGAATTGTCATATCTTACTCAGCCATACCTTTTTTCATTTTTGTTAAAACGTCATTTTCAACTGCTTCTAAAGTCATTCTCAAAGTTGCTTTAAATGATTGTACATCACTTGAACCATGTGATTTAAAAATGATTCCGTTAACACCAATTAAGATTGCCCCAGCATAATTTTTATAATCAAAACGATTACCGAATTCTTTAAAAGCTTTTTTTAATGCTAAAGCATGTAATTTACGATATAAATTTTTTGTTAGTGACTCTTTGATCCCTCTTAAAATATTTTTACCCATACCTTCCATCGCTTTTAAAGCAATATTTCCTGAATAACCATCAGCTACTAAAACTTCAACTACACCAGTTGTCATTTCTCGTGATTCAATGTTTCCTACAAAGTTCAAAGTTTTATCTGCTTTTAATAGTTGATAAGCTTCTTTTTGTAAATCACGACCTTTTGAAGCTTCTTCCCCAATATTCATTAATCCTACACGAGGATTTTTAATGCCTTGGACTTCACGAGAATAAATTGAGGCCATTTTAGCATATGCTAATAAGTCTTCAGCAGTATTTTCGACATTTGCTCCAACATCTAACATTAAAGTTGTTACTCCAGGAGTTAAGGTTGGCATTGTTGGCATAAATCCTGGACGATTTACTCCTTCAAATTCTCCTAAAATAAAGTGTGCCCCCGCAATAAAGGCAGCTGAATTTCCACCAGTTAACATGGCGTCTACTTTTTCAGCTTTGACAAGTTCTAATGCTCTAACAAGTGATGCATCTTTTTTACGACGAACATCCATGATTGAACCATCCATGTCAATCACTTCTGTAGTTGGTAAAATTTCATAACGAGATTCATCTAAACCTCCGTTTGCAGCTAAAGCTTCCTTAATTTCTTGTTCATTTCCAATAAAGATTAATTTTAAGTTTTCTTTGGTTTTCAAGAATTCAACTGCTGCTTGAATGGCAACTGCTGCTCCCTTATCTGAACCCATTACGTCGAATGCAATTTTGTACATATTAGACCCTTCTTTCTCTTTTTTATTATATAGGAAAACCCCTAAAAAATAGGGGTTTTAAATTATTCAATTCCAATAATGAAACTATAAATTTTTTGACCACCTTCAACGATTTCATATTCAACATCAAAGTTTTCATCAAGATATTTTCTTAGTTCACTTACACTTTTTGCATCAGCGTCTTGACCAATGAAAATTGTTAAGATTTCTGTTTTAGAAGTAATACATTTTCCTAACTCTTTTTCAAACAATGCTTTAAGAGTTAATGCAGTTCCCACAATTTTCCCATCAACAATTGCCATTTGTGAATTTTTCTTAACTTTAATTCCGTCAACAACAGAATCTTTAGCTGCTTTAGAAACGCTAAATGAAGTTACGTTCTTAATTGCTTTTGATAATGCTGTACTATTTCTAATTGATGAAGCACTTGGATCAAAGCTTAAAGCTGAAGCCATTCCTTGTTGAATTGTTTTTGTTGGAATAACATAAATCTTTGATTTAGTTTCTTCTTTTTCTGCTTGTTTAGCAGTTAATAAAACGTTGCTATTATTTGGCATAATAAAGACTGTTTTAGCATCAACTTCTTCAATTGCTTTAATGAAATCATTTGTCGACGGGTTCATTTTTGAACCTCCATTGATTGCTAAATCAACTCCTAGTTCATTTTCAAAGTAACGTTTCATTTCTTCTGAAGAAACAACTGCAATTGTCGCAACAGCATTTTTAAGATTACGTTCAATTTTAATGCTTGTAGTTTCTTTTCATGCTTTATTGACATTAGGGTTCCCCCCTTGAACTTGTTTATCAGCTTGTAAATTCATATTTTCAACTTTAACTGTTTTAAAATCTCCGTATTGTTGTAAAAACATCAGTACTTGTCCTGGAGATAAAGCATGTGTATGAACTTTCAAAATATCTTCATCAATAACAACTACCATTGAAGTATTTCCGTAAACTTGTAATTGATCACGAATGGTATTAATTTGTAACTTATCAATTCACTCAGGATTTAAAATAATTACTCCCTCAGTACAATATCCAAATTCTCCTTCAATTTCCATGTCGATGTTTCCACCTTCATTAGTTTCTAGTTTTGAAAGACGTTCAATAATTTCTCCAGTTTGAACAACACTATTCATTCCTTCTAAAAATTTAACTAGCCCATAAGCTCCTGAATCAACTACTCCAACATCTTTTAAAGCTTGTAAAAGATTAGGAGTATTTTCAAGTGAGACATTTCCAGCTTCAATAATTTGATTTCAAAAATCTTTTAAGTCGATTGTTGAATCAATTTGATCAGCTGCTTCGCTAATTTCTCGAATTACAGTTAAGATTGTTCCCTCAACAGGTTTCATAACTGCCTTATAAGCAATCTCCTTAGCTTCTCTAAATCCATTTTGTCATTCTTCAACATTTAATTCTGTTGAATCTTGCATTCCTCTTGATAGTCCTTTAACGATTTGCGAAAAGATAACTCCTGAGTTACCCCTTGCTCCCATAATAAGTCCTCTTGAAAAAGCTGATAAGTACGCCCCAATAGATTCATAATGATTATCTTTAACATCATCATAACCATTATTGGCAGTTAGATTCATATTAGTCCCTGTATCTCCATCTGGTACTGGGAAAACATTTAACTTGTCAATATGAGGATAATTGTTGTACAAGTTATTTACACCACTCGTAATCATATCCTTTAATAAATTTATTTTTTCCATTTTCTCTTCACCTAAATATTTATTTTATTTTTACATTTTACAAACTAAAATTACATTAAATCATCAATGGCTACATCGACCATATATTTAACAGTAAATTTTGAAATTTTTTCCAATTCATATTTCACACGAATTTGAATTTCATTCATTACATCTCTAATGTTAACTCCTTGAATTAAAACCACATGGATTCTAAAACGTGTTACGTTGTCTGTGTTTGTGAATTCAATGGCATTATCAATATCACGTGAAGGAAGTTCTGAAGTATTTTCGGCATTATAATTAGCAAACGATG
Source organism: Mesoplasma seiffertii ATCC 49495 (assembly GCF_000518725.1). GTDB lineage: Bacteria > Bacillota_I > Bacilli_A > Mycoplasmatales > Mycoplasmataceae > Tullyiplasma > Tullyiplasma seiffertii. The sequence continues at coordinate 33,134 of NZ_JAED01000011.1, forward strand.
CTACCCCAGGAACTGTTACAACAGCGTCCTTGATAACCTTTATAACTGACTTATCAATATTATTCACAAAATCACCTGACTTTCATTTATTTATTTTAGCATATTTCTATATATTAAATAATATGAAATAGTTCTAAAATGTCGGGATTTTATTTTTTTTGAAAAAATATTTACAAAGAGCGGTTTAAGTATTGTATTTATTAAATATATTTAGTAATATTTACAAGTATATAAAAGGAAAAGTGTAGGTGAAACAACATGGCAAGAAAAGATACATTAACTGGTAAAGGTGCTCTTTCAGGGAACTCTAGATCACACGCTTTAAACGCTAACAGAAGAAAATGAAATTTAAATTTACAAAAAATTAAAGTAATGGACGAAGACGGTAGAGTTTTCACAATTAAAGTTTCAGCTAGAACTTTAAGAACTCTTAAAAAGCAAGATAAAGTTGTAGGTTAATAAAAAAATAATTGAGCGAAAGCTCTTTTTTTATTGCCTAACTACTTTGTGAATTAATTTTAAAAAATAATGTCACAAACTTTAGTAAAAAAAAGAGCATTAATGCTCTTTTTAAGAAACGCAAATTTCTTTTAAATTGATACTTATATTTTAATACTATTTAAAGACTGCCGCTTTAAGTTTTTTAACATCCGCTTTAAGTTTTTTAACATCCTCTTCAAGAATATCTAAACGCTGCTCAACCCTATCTAGTCGTTGTTCTACTTTGTCTAAATGCTGCTCAACCCTATCTAGTCGTTGTTCTACTTTGTCTAGTCGTTGTTCTACTTTGTCTAGTCGTTGTTCTACTTTGTCTAAACGTTGTTCTACTTTGTCTAAACGTTGTTCAACGTTTAGTAGTCTCAAAGAGATAGTTTTTAATTCACTTAGCACTTTAACTTGAAATTCATTTTGAGTCATAATTTTCCCCTCGATATTTAAATTTAGTTTACAAAAATTTTCAACAATTTTTTTGATCTCCTTGATAACTCTTTTTTTATTTTTGTCATCTAAGCGAGAAAGTTCTTTAGTAATCTCTTCGTTAACTGTAAATGAAACATGAAAATCATCTTTTAAATTTAATCGAAGAAACTCTTTATTGATTTCATCCATAATCTTTACCTATATGTACACTTAAGATACATTCTTTCTATTTTTAATTTTCGAAAGTATCCATAGTATTAATAGGTATTTTAAACTGTTTTTTTACAAAAAGTGTCAAATGTAAGTTATGAAATAGCCTCGGCAAAAAGTTAGTTAATCTCTTTGTGAGGGTAATTTTTATTATATATATGTATACCAAAAATACGGATAGCTTTCTTCAAAAAGTATTAGAAATTAAAAAAACTTTTATAGACCTAAATTGTTCTAAAAGAATACGATTTGACACAGTAACTTAAAAAGAAAAAAAGCTACAAACTTAAAAGTTTGTAGTAGATAATATAGACATCAGCATTTGATTGCCGTTTTACTTCTGCTTAACTGCTTATAAATTATCTAAGTTTTGAATATTTTAGAATTAACTGCTAGTTCAATAGTAAAAAAAATCTTGGGCTTCGGTAAAGGCTAGTTTTTCAAATTCAATGGTATCAGCTTAGAGCTTCCACAAGCTACAACTGAAGTTGTTGTCGTTGCTGATAATCCAATTGTTGCTAATAAAATTAGTGTTTTTCATACTTCTCCTTTAAATGTTGATTGCTAAGATTATTAGCAATCAACATTGTTTAGATTTTTGCTTTTTTTAAATTTTAAAGCAAGCAAATTCAATTTGAAGTTTAATATGTTACTTTTCCAGTGAACTTATTGTTTAAATTTTGGTTGATAAGCAGTATTTGCAACTCACTTAGAATTCGCATTAGTGTTAAAATTTTCGTATTTATTTACATTTAATACATTTCAATTGGAAATATTTTGGTTGAACTTTTCAGCATTGAAAAACATATAGCTCATATTAGTTACATTGGAAACAACTCAAGATGAAAGATCCTGATTAAAAATTTTAGCACCATAAAACATAGAATTCATATCAGTTACATTCGAAACATCTCAATTCGAAAGAGCTTTATTAAAACTTATAGCTTCATAAAACATACCATACATGTTAGTCACATTCGATACATCTCATTTTGAAATATCTTGATTAAAAACTTGTGCTCTGAAGAACATACTAGCCATTATAGTTACACTTGAAACATCTCAATTCGAAAGATCTTGATTAAATTTTTGAGTATATGCAAACATAGAATTCATGTTAGTCACATTTGATACATTTCAAGTTGAAAGATCATCATTAAATATCAATGCTTCATAAAACATATAACTCATATCAGTTACATTCGATACATTCCAAGTTGAAAGATCTTGCTTAAAATTTTTGGCAGAATGAAACATATAAGTCATATTAGTTACATTCGATACATTCCAAGTTGAAATATTTTTATTAAATTTCTCAGCTCGACTAAACATATAACTCATATCAGTTACATTCGATACATCTCAAGTTGAAATGCTTTGATTGAAATTTTGACAACTATCAAACATAGCTTTCAAACTCGTAATTTCTGAAGATATTCAATTTGGCACTTTAACAATAGTTGAAGGCATTTGATATGCCTTGAAATTACTATCGTATCCAATTTGAGTAATTTCAGTTACCCCGTAAGGTGCTGGTCCTTGAACGGTTTTTACTTCATTGGTAGTTACATCTATATAATGTGTTAGACCTCCTTGATAAGATTTTTTTTCAGTAAAGAACTTAACGTCGCTAACTTCTCCACTGTAAATATCTGGATTTGTTGAACTGACCTTAACAATATAATTTGTTGTTTCAGTCGCTTTTACTGTAGTAATTTCAACTTTAATATATTCCTTTTTCAATTCAGAATTCTTTTCAACTAACTTATTGACAACAGTTTCTTGATTAGAATTTTCTAGTTTACCTAAATCCCTATTAGTAATAACATCACTTAAATTATCTGCTTGTCCAAAAGTTACACTAATTGTTAACGATTCATTATTATCTAAAATCAACATTTCACTAGTTGAGCTCAAATCAACTTGATAGCTATGTTTACTAATTGCTCTTGATTTTGCTATTTCAGTAACTTTTGCTGTTATCAACTCATTTTCAATAAGTCCATCAATTTCATTTTTCAAAGCACTTTCATCTTTAAAATTTTGATTTTCTAACTTAGCAATTTTATCTAAAATTGGTGTGACATCAAGATGATCAGCAACAACAGTTTCAATTGCAAATTTGACATCAGTAACTTCGCCAATA
>NZ_JAED01000012.1 GCF_000518725.1 Mesoplasma seiffertii ATCC 49495
AGGTTATGTCCAAGTTCCAAGTCAAGACTACACTTTTGTGGCAATCCAAGAAGTGGATACTTCAGCATTTAGAACAAAAGTTAACGAAATTGTTAATGGCCAATTTAAAACTGTTGGTGAAGCAATTACCAAGATTAAGGCGTTGAGCTTACCAACCGGAGTGGCATCAATTACTGTCTCTAATGCTGGATCAAAAATAACTATTAAATTTACAATGAAACCAGGTTATGTCCAAGTTCCAAGTCAAGACTACACTTTTGTGGCAATCCAAGATGTTGACTTGGTAAGTTTTAAAGCAGCAGTAAAAGAAGAAGCAGAGTATAAATATGAAACAATTGACGAAGCCATAAATGGTATTAAAAAATTATCAAAACCCGTTGGTGTTAGATCATTTAATGTTGAAAGATTACCTGGTAGTGATTTTATTAGAATTACGTTTGTTAGTGAAAAAGGTTATGCCAAACCTGCAGACTTTGTCTTAGAATTTAGCAAGATTCGTGATGCTAATATATCAGAATTTATTGACAAAATTAACGAAATGAGAATGCATTCATTTGTAAAAATTGAAAAATTTGTTGAGGCCGTTAAGGAAATGGAACTTCCAGAGGGAGTTGCTAAAATTGACGTAACAAGTGTTTCTGATCGCATTATAATTAAATTTACAATGGAAAAAGGCTATGCTCATATTGGAGATAAAAGTTTCGTATTTGTTCCAGGAAAACAATATGATATAAGTGAAATAAATAGATATCTTGATCAAATTAGAAATATTATTATGGATAATGAATTTACCGATGATGAGAGTAGTTTAGCTGACAAAATCAAAGATTTAGATCTGCCAGACTCAGTTGCTACCGTTAAAATTTTTGAAAGTAAAAATGATTATATAACAGTGACTTTAATTTTTAAATCAGGTTTTGTAGGAAAAACGATGGGTCACGCCTTCAAAACTCGAAAGACAGTTAATTGAAGTGATTTTATAAGAAAAGCTAAAGACTTAGCCAATGAAAAAACTTATGATATTCATGAGTACTTTGATAAAATCAACAAAATTCCGCTTCCAAAAGGAGCAATAGCAAAATTTGAAAAAAAATACATCGAAGGCCGTATAATTTTCTATGCAAGATACATTGACGGTTATAGAGGACCTTGATTTCTATTTGACATTCGTCCTAAATACAAGCTTAGTGATAATTAAAGTGTTGGAAACGACTAAGAAATTTGAAATATTAGATATTAATAACAAATTAAAAAGCTAGTTTAAAATGTTCGGAGAAAATAAATTTCTAAGACTGTTTGATTCGGTTCATAAACCACTTGGTGGTTTATGAACTTTTTTTTTTTTTTTTTTCTTGCCATTTGAAAAAAGAGTTATTTTTTATATATAAATTATATTCAAATAATAAATTTGAATGTGGGAAAGAAAGAGGATTTTTTATATGAAAAAACTATTAGCGATTTTAGGAGCGCTAAGTCTAGCAACAACTACAGGAATTAGCGTTGTTGCTTGCGGGAACACTAAGCCCAAACAAATTAATCTTGAAAATTATTTAGCAGCTGCCAGACAAGAAGCTCAAGAAAAACACTTAACAATTGATGAAGCAATTAAACAAATTCAAGCAATTTCTGAGCTTCCACAAGGAGTTGTGAAAGTTGTGGTATCTAAAGCAAGTGATAGTGAAATTAAACTCCAATTTGAAGTATCAAAAGGTTACGCTGCAATAGAGGATATAGTCTTGGTATTTACACCGATTAAAAAAGTAAGCATTGCTGACTTTAAGACTAAGGTTAAAAATTTAGTAGAGTATAAATTTAAATCAATTGAAGATGTCAAGCGAGAAATTGTTAAGTTAGCAGCACCAGCGGGAGTTGTGGGCTTTGAAATTATCGTTAATAATCCCAAAATTACAATTTCTTTCAAAGTTAAACCGGGATACATGGAGATACCTAATTTAGTATTCACTTTTTTACCAGTTAAAGATGCTAATCCTTCCGACTTTATTAATGAAGTTAATAAAATTGTCAATCGTCAGTTTAAAGCTGTTAAAGAAGCAATTACTAAAATCAATACTTTAGATCTACCTACAGGAGTTAAGACAATTGCAGTAACAAACGTTGACGTGATCATAACAATAGAATTTACAATGGAACGAGAATATCTACAACTTCCAAACGAAACTTTTGAATTTTTACCAATTCAAGAAGCAAATCTTGAAAAGTTTACTCAAGAAGTTGATCAAATTGTAAATCGTCAATATGAAACAGTTGCTGAAGCAATCACAAAGATTAGAGAAGCTAAATTACCAACAGGGGTTAAAGGAATTACTGTGACAAACATAGAGTCAACAATTACTGTTGCTTTTGAAATGGAATTTGGTTATGTTCAACTTTCTAATCAAACTTACCAATTTTTACCAATTCAGGAAGTAGATACAAGAGAATTTGCAAACAATGCTACAAAAATTGTGAATCGCCAATATAGTACTGTTGCTGAAGCAATCACTAAAATTGAAGAACTGTCATTACCAGTTGGAGTTAAAGCAATTGCTGTGACAAATTCAAATTGAACAATTACAGTTGCCTTTACAGTAAAAACAGGTTATAGCAAAGTTAATGATCAGACTTATGAGTTTTTACCAATTCAAAAAATAGATACTACAGAATTTGCTCAAAAAGTTGATCAAATTGTAAATCGTCAATATAAAACTGTTGCGGAAGGTGTCATTAAAATTAAAGAATTATCATTACCAGTTGGAGTTAAAACAATTACAGTCACAAATTTTGAGTTAACAATTACAGTCGCTTTTGAAGTTGAATTTGGTTACGTTCAAATTGCCAACCAAACTTATAAATTTTTACCAATTCGTGAAATAGACATGACCACATTTGTACAAGAGACTAACAAAATTGTTAATCGCCAGTATAAGACAGTTGAGCAAGCGGTTGCTAAAATTAACGAGTTAGAGTTACCAATTGGAGTTGAAGCAATTAAGATTTCAAATTCAACTTCAATGATAACAATCATTTTCACAAGTAAACCCGGTTATGTCGAAGTGTCTGATCAGACTTACGAATTTTTACCAATTCGCGAAGCTGATATCTCAGCGTTTACCGAAGAAATTAAGCAAATGGTAAATCGTCAGCTTAAAGATGTTGATGAAGCTCTTGATAAAATTAGAGCACTGGAATTACCAACAGGGGTTAAGGAAATTGATGTAATATGTTCTGAACCAGATGAAACAGGAGAATCACTAATTATAGTTTCCTTTGAAATGGAATTTGGTTACGTTCAAATTCCAGAACAAAACTATGACTTTTATCCTATTCAAGAAATAGACACAGCAGAGTTTGCAAACAATGCCTCAAAAATTGTTAATCGCCAGTATAAGACTGTTGAGCAAGCGATTGCTAAAATTAAAGAAATCTCGTTGCCAATTGGAATCGAAACAATTGCCGTGACAAACTCAGAATTAACAATTACCGTGGCCTTTACAAGCAAACCAGGGTATGTTCAAGTTCCAAATCAAACTTATGAGTTTTTACCAATTCAAGAAGCAAATCTTGAAAAATTCACTCAAGAAGTTGACCAATTAGTAAATCGTCAGTATAAGACTGTTGATGAAGCGGTCACAAAGATTAGAGAAGTGAAATTACCAACAGGGGTCAAAGGAACTACTGTGACAAACATAGAGTCAACAATTACTGTTGCCTTTGAAATGGAATTTGGTTATGTTCAGCTTTCTAATCAAACTTATCAATTTTTACCAATTCGAGGTGTTGATATTTCACTATTCGATGCTAAAGCCAAAAGTATCGTAAATCGTCAGTATAAAACTATTGGAGAAGCAGTACTTAAGATTCAGGGATTAGATTTACCAACTGGGGTCAAAACAATTGATGTCACAGGTTCAGGGACAACAATCACTGTGGTATTCACAGTTGAATCAGGATATATTTTACATTCTGATCAAACTTATGAGTTCTTAGCAATTCAAGATGTAGATATTACAACATTTACCGAGGAAGCTAATAAAATTGTCAATCGTCAATATAAAACCATTGAAGAAGCTATTGCTAAGATTAAAGAATTATCATTACCAACCGGAGTAAAATCTATTAATGCGACAAATTCACAATCAACAATTATTGTTGCTTTTGAAATGGAATTTGGTTATGTGCAACTTTCTAATCAATCTTATCAATTTTTACGAATTCAAGATGTTGATACTTCACAATTTCAAGTTGAAGCAAGTAAAATAACAAATCGTCAGTACAAAACTATTGGCGAAGCAATTACTAAGATTAAACAATTATTATTACCAACCGGAGTAAATTCTATCGTGGTGACTAGTTCAAATTCAACAATTACAGTTGCCTTTACAGTAAAAACAGGTTACAGCAAAGTTCAAAATCAAACGTATGAGTTTTTCCCAATTCAAGAAGTTGATACAACAGCATTTTCAGCTCAAGCAGCTTATATTGCCAATGAACATCAATATAAAACAATTGGTGAAGCAGTTGCTAAGATTAAAGAACTACCCTTACCAACAGGAGTGAAGTCAATTGTAGTTACTAATTCCGACAAAACAATTTATATAGCATTTACAGTTGAACCAGGGTACGTTGCAGTTCCTGGACAAGCTTACAATTTTTATCCAATTCGTGATGTTGATACAACAGCATTTTCAGCTCAAGCAGCTTATATTGCCAATGAACATCAATATAAAACAATTGGTGAAGCAGTTGCTAAGATTAAAGAACTAGCCTTACCAACAGGAGTGAAGTCAATTGTAGTTACTAATTCCGACAAAACAATTTATATAGCATTTACAGTTGAACCAGGATATGTTGCAGTTCCTGGGCAAGCTTACAATTTTTATCCAATTCGTGATGTTGATACAACTACTTTTGTCAATGAAGTTAACAAAATTGTTAATCGTCAAGTTATAACTATTGAAGCAGCAATTACTAAAATTAAAGCAATTAAACTACCAGTAGGTGTTAAAACAATTACGGCAACAAGTTCTGGAACAACAATTACCATTGTGTTTGTAATGAAACAAGGTTATGTTCAAGTTGAACCTCAAACTTATCAATTTGTTCCAATAAAAAGTCATGATGTTGAAGAGATCAACAACTATGTTGAAGAAGTTCAGAATATATTACTAAATAGTTCAAATAGTGAGTTTACTGATGATGATTCATTTGCTGAACTTATTAGTGAAATTAAATTGGTTCAATTACCAAAATCAATCAAAGACTTTGAATATAAACAAATTAAAGATGAATTTTTACTTACATTGGTTGTTAAAGAAGACTATGAAGATACTTTAGGAACTTGAAGATTGAAAATGCGAAAAACTGTTGATTGAAGCAGCTTCAAAGCCAAAGCTCTTAAACTTGCCGATTATCAATGCTATGACATCGACGAGTACTATGAAAAAATTTTCGAAATACAATTGCCAGTTGGAGTAAAACCAAGTTTTACGAAGTATAGCTACTATGTAAGATTTTATTCTAACTATAAAGACGGATATCGAGGAGATTGAAGTAACTTTGATATTGAACCAAAATTTAAAGAACCTAGTAAAAATGTTAATACGACTGAAATTAAACAATTTCAAGACATGGTAGCAACGATGGCAAGTTCAAGAAGCTTTAGTTCCTATGATGAGCTATTTGCAGAAATTAAGAAAGTTCCATTGATTGCTGGAATTAAGGAATATCAATGTAAAGAGGAAAAAGGCTATCTAGTATTGAAATACATTATGCAACGCGACTATCGCTCAATTTCTGATTTTATTACAAAAATTAATTTGAAATAAAAATTAGATAATATTTAATTTTAAAATAAAAGTCTTGAAAATGTTTAATTACTAAATAATGAAATCCAAATTAAAAATGGAAGGCGTCTTATGAGAATAATCTCTATAAGTATTGCACTTCCATTTTTATTATTAATGATATATTTCGTTAGACTGTTTGAAACTAAGTTTAATTTATCTTACGCGAGTATTAATTTTTCAAACATCAGTACCATTAATACTAATGACTACGTCCTGGTTTCCTCCTATTGGAAAAAAACTATTGCTTTTAGCTCCATAAATATCTAGCTTATAGTTAGCATCATCAATTTTTGTTAAAGTAGGAACAACAATGCCATCATTATCGCTAACTCTAACAGATACTTTATCATTAGGATCACTTAATTCTAGTTTAAGTTCCATAGTTGCTGTTGAGTAAGTTTTAATTGCTAATTGAGAGCTATTGCTAATTGAAGAAGAAAGAATAGGTAAAGTATATATTTGAGTTCCAAAACTTTTAGCAACTGCATCATTAACTAAAATATTCATTTGTTGTTGCCCATTATTAGCAATATTGTTACCTTTTAAAGCTTTAATCTTTAGGGTATAAATATTTAAGCTTGCATCTTTAGCAACAATTTCTCCTGCTGTTTGGCCATCATTATCAGAAGGTGCTGCAGCGATTTTATCGGTTGCAGGATCAAAGTAATTTAGTTTGAAATCAATTTCTTGTTCTCAACCAATACGCATTTTAAGTAACTTTGGTAATGAAGGAGTTAAGATTTCTACTTCAGGTTGTCCTTGAATTGTAACGTTAAAACTAATCATAGTTTCTGGAGCATTAGCGACTTGTAAAGTTATTTGAGAAGTGACAGCGCCGCTAACATTTGTTAATGCCGTAATTGTTAAATTTTGGTTTTCAACTTTAACAGCTAAAAGGTCAGGTTTGGCAGCCGTTGCAATTAAAGTTTTATTATCTAATTTAGAGCCTGTAATGGCAATTGTTTTAGTGATTGATTGATCACGATAACTTAGTTGTTGGTTTTCAATTTTATTAATTTTTGGAAAGGCAACTTTAAAGTTTCATTGAACTTCAGTAGCATCAACAACAAATTTATCATCACAAACTAGTTTTAAAGTAATTGTTGATGCTTCTTTATTAACTTCGTTAACTTTAACACTAAAAATCCCATTAATACTTTCTAGTAATTCTTTAGCTTTACTTTCAGCGTCAAAGTAATTTGCAAACTCCTGAGTTTCAAATGCTTGTTGCTTGTCGTTAACTAATGTAGTGATATTAGTTTTTACTTTAAACTGATTTTGATATGTTTCAGCACCAGTATAGTCATTACTGTCATATTTAGGAGTAATGGTATAGTTGTAAATATCGGTTGTATTTTCTAATGGGGTTGCCGAAATGCGAACTTCACTAATTCCACCAATTGTTTTCAATTTTTGCTCAATTGCTGCTTCTGCTGCTAATCTAGTATCAAAGTAAGTAGTTGCAAAACTATCTAATAAATCTTTAATTTGATTAGTCAAATCAGTTTTCATTAAAAATGATTGCTTATAGTAATTTAGTCCTCCAAAACCATCTTTGTAAGTCACTTCAATTTTATAAGTAGTTGAAGATGTTTTCGAATTTGTTGAATCTAAAATCAATTTAACACTTGATACTCCATTAATTTCTTTTAATGATTTATTTAGAGCTTCTTGTAATTGTTTTTCTGAATCAAATTTTGTCGCTTCAAAGCTTTCAATAACCTCTGTGATTTGGTTAGTCAGATTGACTTTTTGAAGAGCTGTTCCAGATAGCGACTTAGGACCAATAATATTTGTTTCATAATTGAATGCAACTGTAAATTTCATATTGGTTGAGTCAATTCATGTGAAATTAACACTTTTAATACCATAAAGTGATTCAAGACCTTGGCTAATTTTAGTTTTAGCGTCATCAATACTTAAGTACTTTATTGATGTAAGTTCTTGATATTTATTTTGAACAGTTTGAGTAATGTCTAATTGAAACATAGCTGAAAAACTTTTATCGTATTCATTTTCTCAACTATAGTTGGGTTTTAATAGGGGAGTAATATAAATTGATCTTGGTAAGATATCAGACATCGCAGAAGATTGTAAAGCATTAATTCCTTCAGCTTTTCATTGTTTGTCTGACAAAGCCTTAATTGCTTGCTCACGAGAATTAAAAGTTTGACTGCTTAAAAATTCTTCAACTTCAGTCTTAATTCCTGCTTGAGTGATTTTTTTAGTTTTCATTTTGCTTGAAGGACCACAACTGACAACTGCGGTTGTAGTAGTGGCGGTCAAAGTAATAGCACTTAATGCTGTTAATAGTTTTTTCATATGGTAATCATAACCTCCTTATTTTTTTAAATAATTAGGCGATTAATGATCAAGGTGAAACCGTTTTTTTTGTTAAAATTTGTCAATTTGTAAGACGAATTTTAAACACTAGTTCAACAGTATTTTTTAAATGGATTAGTAAGATTATAACTTTGATAATAAATGTTGTAATAACAGCTTGTTCAGCGGCAAGTTTGTCCTTATCTTTAGTTTTGGGACGATAGCATCGTAGTCATTGTAAAATTGTTATTTGAGAATCTTCATCTTCAAAATACTCGCCATTTTGAAAGTAAATTACCAACATGTAGCCAAAAATAATCGTACTGATTAGCACAATTATTATTAATACTAAGATAATTACTTGAGTATAAAAAGAAAATTTAAAATTAGTTGATAAATCTTCAAAAAGTAAATATAAACCTTTTGTTAAAAGAATCGGAAATAAAGCGACAACACTTTTAACAAAATCAAAAAGGGTCTGACTTTTAGTAATTGTTTTAACACTAACTTTGTGGTTAAGAACTAAATCAGCATGATAAATAAATTTTACAAAATTTCCAATTGTAACTGCTAATAATGTTCCAACAACAAAGAAATTAATTACGTTAATTGCTCGGTTAATTGAATGATCAGCAATTGTTAATTTGTTTAAATATAGCAAGAGCATTTGAACAAGTAAGTAAACGCTTGCAGATGAAACAAGTCACAGTGATTTTTTAGTAAAAATTTGCTTCATAGGATTCTCCTTTCAGATTTACAAATTTGGTGCCAGATTTTTATTATTAGTATTTTATTATAAAAAATAAAAAATAACACCTAAAAGTGTTAATTTTTAAATCTTTATTATGGTTTTGAAACCTCAAAAATTCTTTGTTACTACAAAATTAAATTAAAATTCATTTTTCTTCGGCATATTGTGGATCTGTGGGATTAATTAGATCGTAATATAAATGACCCTGATTATGGTCAATTTCATGTTGAAAAACAATTGCACGATACCCACGAAGGGTTAATTCAACAAGTTCATTTGTAAAGTAGTCATAAGCTTCGACAACAATTTTAAAACTTCGTGGAACAATACCTTCATGGTCAACATCGACACTTAAGCATCCTTCGCCATCTTCTAAAGCTGTAATTTGTTCACTTTTAGCAATAATTTTTGGGTTAATCATAGCATATTCTTCGCCAACCCCATTTTTTTCAAACTCAAATCTGACAAAAAACATATTGTAGTTATAACCAATTTGGGGAGCAGCTAATCCAACAGCTGGACGTAAATAATCCTGGTTTTCTTCGTTATTTAAAATTGGGTCTTGTGAGTAGCGGACAAAATCAATTAAACGTTGCATACAAATTTTTTGTTCGCTAGTTAGATTTTTAGGATCTGCTACATCAGGGCTCACTGAGCGAATAACTTTAAGGTTATCATCTTTAACCAACCATTTGTTAGTTGGAATTTCTGGTTGTAATAAATCTTTATTAATGTCTAATTTCATAATATTCTCCCGTTTTCTATTAAAAGTATAGCAAATATCAAGTTTATTAAAAATAAAAAATTTTATCAATAAGGTAAATTTGATATAATTACTATTATTTAGAGGAGGTTTTATGATCGTCATTAGCGGAAAATATCGGGCTCGAAAACTAGTTACTTTAGACAGTACTAATACTCGCCCAACAACAGCTCGAATGAAAGAAGATATGTTTAATATTTTAAGCAATTACTTTGTTTATGATGATAAAAAATCTTTAGATCTTTTTGCAGGTTCAGGAGCACTATCACTTGAGGGATTATCACGAGGTCTTAAGTTTGCAGTTATAAATGACCATTACAAACCTGCTGTGGAAGTTATCAAAGAAAACTTTCAGAAAGTTAGTCAACAAGAATATGTAATTTATCAAAAAGACTATTTGGATCTTATTGAATTATTGACATTAAAGGGTGATAGTTTTGATTTAATTTATTTAGATCCACCGTTTAATAAGTTAGAATATTATTACACAGTTTTTGAAAAAATTCAGCAAAATAACTTGTTGAATAACTGGGGGATTATTATTGTTGAATCTCCAGAAAAACTTGATTTAACTGTAATCAAAGATTTGACATTATTGAAAACCAAAGAGTATAAAAATAAATATCTATATTTTTTTAGATTAGAAAGAGAGTAAAAATGGCGCAAAGAAAAGGAAGAATGGTTATTATTTCTGGACCAAGTGGAGTTGGAAAGGGAAGTGTTAATAACGTATTACGTGATGACGAACATTTAAATTTAGAATATTCAGTTTCAATGACTACAAGAAAACCTCGTAATGGAGAACAAGACGGAGTACACTATTTTTTTGTAACTCCCGAAGAATTTGCCGAAGCAATTGTTAATAATGAGTTAATTGAATTTGCTAACTTTGTCGGAAATTACTATGGAACTCCGCGCAAGTATGTTGAAGAACAAATGGCCAAGGGAAAAAATGTCATTTTAGAAATTGAAGTTGATGGAGCAACTCAAGTGCTTCGTAACGAAAAAAATGTTTTGTCAATTTTCTTAATGCCACCAACATTAATGGAATTAAAAAACCGTATTAGTGGTCGTCAATCAGAGTCAGAAGAAATTATTAAGCAACGTTTAGATAAGGCAATGCTAGAAATTCCGTTAAAACATAATTACCAATATATTGTAGAAAACGATTCTGTTGAAAATGCCGTTGCTAAAATTACTGATATTTTGGAAATTGAAGGTGCAGCAGAACCGCTAAAACCGACTGTCTATTCTCAATTAAAAGAAATTGTCACAGAAATTGTTAAAGAAACTTACCAATTTTTTGTAGAAAATTGAGAAACTAATGTACGTTTATTGGATACCAATAAAGTTAGTGAAGAAGAACAAGAAAAATTTGATGCTGAAAAAAACTTAATTGAAATTTTAACTGATAATCTTTACCGAAAAGTATTAGCTCATGGGGACTTTAAAAAATTACTAGATAAGGAATTTGTCGTACTAGGAATTCAAAAATTAATGTTCAAAATTAATTTCTTTAGTATTGAACAAAAATCAGACTGTGATGATTAATTCACGTTTAGAAAGCTGAGAGATTCTTAAAAAAGTTTTTACTAATAAGGCTTTTTCGAATGTGTTATTAAATGAAGTCTCAAACAAAAATATTGATGAAAAGTTTAAAAATTTAATTTTTGCAATTGTGCATGGAACAATTACTTATAAAATTTATTTAGATTACTTAACATCAAAATTAATTGATAATCGTAAAACACCGATTGAAATTCAAGTATTACTATGAATGAGCATTTATCAAATTAAATTTTTAGAAGCAATTCCAGCATATGCGATTGTTAATGAAGCAGTGCAACTTGCCCGCCAAGTAAATCCTAAATTTACAGGTCTAGTAAATGCTTGTTTACAAAAAGTTCTTCGTGATAAGGTTAGTTTTTTTGAAGTAAAAATAAATCATCCTGATCGCAAACTTTGTGTAGAAAATGGTTATCCATGATTTTTATTTGAAAAAATTAGTCATAGTTATGGTGTTGATGTTGCAAGAAAACTTTGCTTGGATTCTACCCAACGTCCGTTAATTAGCGTTCGGGTTAATACCTTATTAACAACAGTTGAAGACCTCTTAACTAATTATCAAAAAGAATTTGGATTGCAAAAAAGTGATATAAAAGATTGTTTAATTGCCGATCGGGCAATCGTAAAAAGTGAATTATATACTTCAGGAAAAATTACAATTCAAGATGCGGCTTCAATTTTGGTAGCAGAAAGATTGCAACCAATGCCAAATTCAAGCGTTTTAGATATGTGTTCAGCTCCAGGGGGTAAGTTAACTCATTTAGCTGCAATTATGCGAAATACTGGGAAATTAGTGGCTTATGAATTAAACGAAAATAAGCTGAAACTAATTCAACAAAACATTGACCGTCTAAATGTTCAAAATGTTGAACTTCATGCAGGTGATGCTCGGTTAATTAATCATCCTCAATCTTTTGATTATATTTTATTAGATGCCCCTTGTTCAGGGTTTGGGGTCTTGAAACGTAAACCAGAAATTAAATTTAACAATGTAGATCAGCAAGCTTTAGCAGAAATTGTTAATCTTCAAGCTGAGTTACTATCAACTGCTTATGACAATCTAAAGACTGGTGGAGAAATGGTTTATTCAACATGCACAATTAATAAAGATGAAAATAGTGCACAAATAAATAATTTTCTTAAAAAATATCCTGAAATGAAAATTGTGTCTGAAGAACAAATTTTTGGTTATGAAAATAATACAGATGGGTTTTATATTTGTAAACTAAAAAAAGTGGCTGAGAAAGATTAACTTTCGGGCAACTTTTTTTTTTTTTTCTAATCCTTTGTGGAGGAAATATGACAAAATTTTTATTATTTATTACTTGTTTGTTCAAACTATTGAGCTTTTCGCCTTTATCAGTATCATCAATTCAAAAAACTGATAGTTCTGAAATTGCCACTAAGAAAATTGACCAGCCAATTGTTAAAACATTTAGTGTTCCCAAGCGTTGACCCTTATGAAATACATACTTCAACTATTCTTTTACGATTAATTTGACTAAGTTTGACCAAGAATTAATTCAAGCAGGAGCGATTAGCAGAATTCAAGCCACATTTATTGATGAAATTGAAAATGACTATGATTTTTGATATAAACAGTATCGCTACATTAAATCGGTTAATGAAATTGATTTAAAAGTTGATGAACTTAATCGGCGAGAAACACAAAATCTTAAAGACCTTCCAATTGTTCATGTTCATCCTGGTGATATTGAAACATTTGTCCGCAATTTAAAATATTTCTTTGCAGTTGAGATCAATCAACAAAGACACTTACTAATATCAATATATAAACCAAAGGACTTAGTGGAGCACTCAACATTTGCTTTTAAAGCTCGTAAAATAACTTTAAAAGATGTTAAGATATCATTTCTAAAACCATATACTAGCTTAAAAGATAACCAGTTAGTAGTTAACCTAGCAACTAACTATTTTGATCGTTATGAAACTAATTTTAATGATTTAATTAACTCAAGAGTAGATGAGTTATTAAAAAACCAAACTCAAAATCTACAGGGGTTTAAAAAGTTTTATCAAACTCCGCAATTCAGTGTTGAAGACTTAAGGCATTTTTCAGCGCTAAATTTTGAAAATCCAGTTACTGTCACCAAACTCTTTTTAAAGACTTCATTAACCCAAAAAAATCCATATTTGAATGCTATGAACGTTCCAAAACTAGTAATTAATTATCAACCGATTTATGAGATTCCTAAAATGTTTAAAAATACTCGTTTAGTTACTCCAAAAAAGTTGTCAAAACTTACAAAAACAGATGTGATTGAGTTATTGGAAGACTATAAATTTATGTTTTTCAAATATCTGGACTTAGTTAAAATTTCCGATGCACATTGAAAAATTATTGTGCAAAAACCATATCTTAAAGTTATCAAAGGTCATCAAGAACTTCATTTAAAATCTACTTTTAAAGAAGAAATTGTGGTTCCTAAAGTAACACCAGATCCTATTGATGAAACTCCGCTAATTGATAAGATTGATGAAGATAAGTCAAATGATGAAGTTTCGAATCAAAAAGCAACTTTTTCTGATTGACAAATAGGGTTAGGATTAGCGGTAATTTCATTAGGCCTACTGTTTATTATCTTTTTATGAGCTTTTATTAAAAAACTTAAAAAATCAAAGAAAAAAGGTTAATAATGATAAAATTATTATAGAAAATTTAAAAAGGTGTCTATGAAGTATAAAGCATTTAAAATGACAGATAAGGGAAACTTTAGAAAAACTAATCAAGATTATTCTAGCTTTGTTAAAAACAAGGCTGGAGATTTTTTTGCGATCGTTTGTGATGGAATGGGTGGACATGCTCATGGGGAAATTGCATCTAAGCTTGCTGTTGATAAATTTGTAGAAATTTTTAATAATGCTTCATTTAAAAATCAAAATAAGGAATGAATTAACCGTTGAATGCGCTTAGCTGTTGAAGATATTTTGATATCTATGAAAATATACGCAGAGTTGAACCCACAAGCAAAAGATATGGGAACTACGCTAACAGCAATTTTGTTTACTGGAGACAAAGGTTATGTCATCAATATTGGTGATTCTCGTACTCATAAATTTCAGAATAATAAAATTTATAATATTACTAAAGATCAAAATTTATGAAATGCAACAACTGAAGAAGAGCGTCGTGAAATTGACTTACACAAACGTTATGGAGACCGCTTTAATGAAGTTACTTACTGAAAAGTTTTAACAAGTGCGTTGGGACCTACAAAATCTTTAAAAATTGATACATACATTATTAATGAGCCTGAAGGACTTTACTTTTTAACATCAGATGGAGTTCATGATTATATTGATGATGAAACGGCAATTGAAATATTAAATGCTGATATAAAACCTAAGAAAAAATGTGCTGAATTAATTGATTTAGCGAAATCAAATTTTTCAACAGATAACTTAACAATATTAATGTTGGAGGTTGAACAAAATGAACCAAAATAAGCAAGTCAATAATCCTGAAGTTAAGCCAGAAGTCAAGCAATCAAGAAAAGTCGATTTGCCAATTGGAACAATCGTGGGAGATCGTTATAAAATAGTCAGCTTACTTGGAAGTGGTGGTTTTGGTTCGGTTTATTTAGCAGAAAACTTAAAATATACTGATGAAGCTACAAAAATGATTGCTTTAAAAATATCTTTATTTTCTGGGGGAACAAGCGCTCAAAAGATAAGCTCAAAATTAGAGCGAGATACTTTTGCAAAATTATCTAAAGTTCAGAATGTAGTTTCGATTTTGGATTTTGATGAATGAGAAAGTTACTTTTACATTGTTTTAGAATTAATTGAAGGTGGTTTGGACCTTGGTAAAAAAATGGCAAAATTTCAAACTGAAATGAGTCTGCAAGAAATTTTATATTATTATGAAATGATTGCTATTGGATTAAAAGCGATTCATGCAGAAAAAGTAGTTCACAGGGATTTGAAACCTGAAAATGTTATGATTGCACAACATGAAATTGCCAAAATTAGTGACTTTGGAATTTCTACAATTTTAGATAGCCGTAATCAAAAAAATGGAGCAACCTTGTCACCAGGAACAGCAAGATATGCATCACCAGAACAAGGATTATTTACTCAAGAGAGCACAGAATTTACAACTGACATTTATTCATTAGGAGTGATGATGTATCAATCAGCGACGGGCACAGATCTATACAATAATTTTGAAGGTGCAAATTTTAAAAAACTAGATGATAAGCAAAAACTTTTTGCAAATAAACGTGTAACTTATTATCATGCTTTTAAAGATATTGATAAGCCAACAAGTTATAATCGTAAGATTCCTCAGGGGTTAGAAAATATTATTTTAAAATGTTTAGCTAAAGAACCTGAAGATCGTTATCAAAATATTGATGAGTTTTTAGAAGATTTAAGACGAGTTAAAGAAAATCATAATGTTAAAGAAATTGTAATACCTAAAAAATTTAAGTCGGAATTATTTGTGAAAAGTGCGATGCAATATCGTCCTTATCAAAACGAAATGTTTTTTAAAAGATTTCGATATCGTTATACAATTCCAACAATTATAGCGATGGTAATTTTAATTGTTGGATTTGCGTTTGTTATTTTAGCAGGATAAAAAGGAGGCGATACTAGTGAATGGAATAATTATTAGAATTGATAGTTCAACAAGCTATGTCTTACATGATGAAGTAGTATACACCGCTCATGCTAAGGGAAATTTAAAAAGAGAAGCAAAACCCTGTGTAGGTGATTTTGTTTTTTTTGAGGTAATCGATCAAGCAAACAAAATCGTTAATATTGTTAAAATAAATGATCGCAAAACTGAGCTTTATCGTCCAAAAATTGTTAACGTTGATCAAGTAGTTATTGTTACAGCCTTATTTGAACCACTGTTTGCTTCCTATATTTTAAATAAATACATTGCAATGCTAGAAACTAAACATATAGAACCAATTTTGGTTTTTACAAAAATGGATCTGTTAGTTCAATCAAACAAATATTTAGAAGTTATAGAAAAAATTAAGAGTTATCAATCGCAAAATTATAAAGTAATTATCATGAATAACTCTATGCCTGAACAAAGCTCATTAGATGAACTTAAAAATATTTTAGAAAATAAGATATCAGTTTTTACTGGACAAACAGGAGCAGGAAAATCCTCGACACTAAATAATTTTTTGGCACATGAAGAACAAATAAAAACGCAAGAGATTTCTAAAAATTTAAATCGGGGAAAGCATACAACTACAGCAGTTGAGTTATATAAGTTACCAGAAAATATTTTAATTGCTGATACTCCAGGTTTTTCTTCATTTGAATTACAAGATATTGAAGTTGAAGACTTATTATTTAATTTTAAATTTTTTGAAAAATATCGAAATCAATGTAAGTTCGCAAATTGTCAGCACAATAACGAAACTAAATGTGCAATTAAAGAAGCAGTTTTAAGCAAAATGATACCGCAATTTGTTTATGAAGATTATTTAAAAATGATTGAGGAAATTAAGAGTCGAAAGGTTAAGTACTAAGATGAAAAAATATACAATTTTACCAAGTGTTTTAAGTGCAAACTTTGTTAATTTAAAACAAGAACTAGAACTATGTGAGCAAGCGGGTATTGAATGAATTCATTATGATGTCATGGATTATGATTTTGTTCCTAATTTAACATTTGGAGCAAAAATTTTGAATGATATTAAAGCAAATTTTAGTATCAAAGTAGATATTCATTTTATGGTTAAAGTAAAAACATTAGTTTTTGAAGATTTTTTTAAAGACTATCTAAAAAGCAAACCAGAAATGATGACTATGCATATTGAATCAATGACAGAAACAGAGACAAAAAAATTTATAAAATTATGTCAAAATCATAACATTAAAGCTTCTTTAGCAATATCACCTAAGACAAATATTGAACAAATTAAAAATTATCTTCCGATTATTGATAATGTACTTGTTATGACAGTTGAACCTGGTTTTGGTGGACAATCATTTATTGAACAAGCGGCTTTGAAAATTCAAACTTTAGCCGAAATGCGTCAAGCCAATAATTATAAGTATTCAATTGAAGTTGACGGTGGAATTAATCAAGAAACATCAAAAATTGTTAAAAAATACGGAGTTGATTTGATTGTTGCTGGCAGTTATTTATTTGGTCAAGAAGATTTTGTTGATCGTGCAAAGGACTTAATTCATAATGACTAAAAATGTTTTAATTGTTACGGCAAAAACAAAAATTAACTATGATATGTTCAATAATCATGAAAATATTATTATTGGAGTTGAACGAGGTTGTTTAGATTTAATTGAACGCAATTATAAAATTGATTATGCAGTTGGAGATTTCGATAAAGTTTCAAAAGAAGAACTGGAGTTAATCAAATCAAAAGTTACTCAAATTGAAATTTTAAATACGGAAAAAGATTACTTTGATGGGGAAGTAGCAATCATGAAAGCTTTAGAATATAGTCCTCAGAAAATCATTTTTGTAGCAAATCCGACAAAACGTTATGATAAAAACTTTTCTATTTTTAGCTTAATATTTAAATATAATATTCACTTTATGAATGAAGATACAAATATTTTTTTAATTAAAAAAGGTGCTCATACTTTAAAATATGATGACTACCAAGAAAAGACTTATATAAGCTTTTTTTCACGAGTTCCAACCTTGATCACAATTGAAGGTTTAAAGTATGAGACAAAGCAATTATTGCTTAATCAATACGATATTACATGTGCTTCAAATGCATTTATACCTAATCAAGATGGACACATCACAGTTGATGAAGATGTTATCTGTATTATGACTAAGTAATTTTAATAATAATTTAAAAAAGTATAAAAAAACTTTGGGTGACCAAAGTTTTTTTATAGTTTTTCTAAGTAAGAAATTTCTCATGCTGCTGAAGGAGCACTGCTTTTCTTTGCAAGAGATACCTTATATTTTGCATTATTATAACGTCAAGTTAAAAGATAATCCAATTTTGTAAAGTGATAGTTTAAATCACTTGATAATAATCTAGGAACTTCTCAAGCCTTATTAATATATAGAGGCTGAAATTCTTTTTCATCAACTTGATTTTCTTGATCTGTCAAATGGTCCACGTATTTTGCAGCGCTATTAATTAACTCTTGAGAAAAGCGCCTATTTTGGTTTACCATTTTTTCTTGATCACTATTTTTGTCAACTGTAGCTCCACCGAATATCATTCCTATTTGCTGGAATAAACCATCAGGTGCATATCGTGTTCCTTCGCTTGTTCGAATTATTCCGAAAAGCAGGTTTGATATATTATCAATATCTTTACCCAGTTGATAAATTTTTCCACTAGATGAGTATTGAATTTTTTGGTACTTAAGACCATCAAGACCTTCTGGATTTTTAACCGCTTCATCAAGAATTTCAAAAATATTTTTTAAGATTGGAGTTTGACTGCCTTGATTTCAAATTTTATAGTCAGTAATAAAACCTCTAATCAAATTAAAAATTGTATCTAATGATAATTGTTTATCTTTAAACTCCTTAGGAATTTGACTTTCTAGAAGTGATGGTAGAGATGCTACAGAATACGAACTTCAATCTGGTGAATATGACATTGATGAATTTAAAGGTGCGTTATTACTTTTTTTCAAGTTATTTAAATAGTCCAATATTTCTCCAAAAGTAGAAGTAAAGAGTTTCTTGATATTCCCGATTGGAGTACCACTTCCAATTCATAAATCAATATTTTCATTGCCTTCACCTGTTTGACTATTTCCAAAATATGCTAATTTATCTTCAATATATTGTCAATCATGAGATTCGTTCTTCCCAATTAATGGAAAAATTATATTCATCAGCTTCACTAATGTTTTTTCATTTGCTTTCAAACCTTTGGGGCTAATAATTCCCTTAGCAACATCTGCTCAAGGTGAACCAATAATTAAGTTGTTATAACTTAATGAGTTTAAAAATTTCTCATTAGTTTCTAAAGATTTTGCTGCAAATGTTAAAGATTCCTTACAGTCAAATAAAAACTTTACAAGAGTTGTATCGTCTTTTGGATTTCCAATTACTGGTACGTTTCCAGCCTTAGTAATCCCTGCATTGGCAAAAGCAAATTTTAAACTAGAGTTATTTTCAATCAGTTTTCATATTTGTCCACCTAATACGGGTCATATGGGTGGTAAGCGACCGATAATAATCCCTAATAGACTCGACAATGATTTTAAACTTTCTGCTAAGTAGTGATTTGTATTGCTTAAATCTTTGCCTGAAAAAAAGAAGATTCCTTTTAGTGTATTTCCCAAATTTAAAATAAAAGTATCTAAGCTTCCAGTTATTGCTCCAATAAAACTTGCGAGTATACCACCAAGCTTATCTTTAATAAGGTCTCGTAGACCATCTTTTAATCCTCAAAATGCTCCGTTTATAAAGTCAAGGATAAAACTATTTGAAGGTGTGTACTTTTTAGTACTCATCAAACTTGCTTCATCAACACGCCCAAACATAAATTCAAAGAATTTTTGTAAGTGTTGCCCGTTTTCGTTTCCAGGGGTTCTTAAATCAAATAAACTTGCTAAAGTTTTTACAATTGCCATTAAATCTAAATTATTAAAATAGATGTTAGTAGCGTCATGAACCTTATAATTATAAATTTCTTCAATAGATTGCATATCTGAAGTGGCATATTTTAATGCGGTTAGAATTTCAAATTTAAAATAATTAACTAATAGTTTCAATAATGAATCACCTTTTTCGTTGTGATCAATTAGAGTTTTTAATGTTATGTTCAAACTTTTAAAGTATGTTTTATCTTTTAAAGCTAATTGTATAACTTGCTTAGTGATATTTCCAATATCATAGCTATTCTCGTCAAGATTAAGTTTTAAAATTCCAGCAAGCATTTTACTTAATTCTTGATAGTAATAATTGATTGCTTCTTCAAAAGTAACTTCCGAATTTGAAATAACTCATTGGTCTGTTGTTAGGGCAGTTAAAACTTCAGTAATTAACGTTTTTGTAGTTACCCCACCGCTGATTTCTTTATCTAAAACTTTTGACACATCACCCAAAATTTCATCCAAATTATCTTTTATTTTACTTCATTGATCTTCTAGTAAATAAACAAACATTGAAGCCTTTGAAGCTCCAAAACCTGAACCTAATAATGTTTGAACTGCCTTGACGATTAGTGAAATACTTTTAGTATTGTCTGATGTAGGTTTAATTGTATTTTCTGTATTATTTTGAATATTTGCAGACGAATTAGTATCAGTTGGTGTAAAAATGTATTTTCCCTGATTACCAAAAACAAATTTTGATAAATCCTTTATAGTACTTTTAGAAGAAGCTACATTTCCTTGATGATTAATTGGGTCATATCCAACTTCACTTTCTAAAGATAATGATTTATATTTTGAATCCATTCAGGAAGCATCAAAACTTTTTTCTGAGTTTAAGATTGCAGTTTTAGCAGCATAAGAACTACCAAGCATTAGAGCATTAATTTTATTAGTGATTGAAACCTTTACTTGATTTCCAAACGAACAGCTTACAGTGGTAATTGAGGACGCCGAAATCGATATTGAACTTAAGATAAGCAAAATCTTTTTCATATTTCCTCCAAAATTATTTTTTTATGCAAAATTTATTATATACTAAAAAAAACCAAAATATTTGTAATCATCTTGAATTCAGTTAATATATTTTTTGAGTTTTATAATAGTAATACTAAGTTTTTAAAAGTGTTAATGTTAGTCATATAGTAAAAAGAGGAGAGTATGCAAAGCAATTTTTTGTTAATGCTAAAACAAGGCATTAAAGGAGTTTTTAAATTTAGAGTTCAATTTACAATAATTTTGTTATTGTCATTTTTAGCTACATCGATAATAACAGTAGCAATTTCAACGAATAGAAGACTTGACAAGTCATATTCTGAAATTGTTAGAACAGCTGAACGTTTCGATTATCACTATAAACTTAATATTGCAGGAAAGACTCAATCAACTTCTGATGATGAATTTTTCATGCCAATCGCAGATTTTGTTGGAATTGACTATACTGGATATAGTGACGGTCAATCATTTGCAAATATGGACTTTTCATATCAAAATGATTCAAGAAAATCGAAGACTTTCATTAATAAGGTAATTGAAACTAAAGAGTTCAAAGACACTTTTACAAAGTTAAAAGATTATCATACTGATTGACGATTACAAAATTTAGAACATCGAAAAAACATGATTATATTTGATGATTTATTTGTTAACCAATTGTTTCAAGATTTGAGAGCAAATGAAGAATATTTACAAAACACTTTAATTGGTAAATATACACAGGCAAATCCGGACTGATTTGCAGAATTTTTAAATAGTGATCAAAAATCAGATTGAAAAGCGTTTGCAGCTAAAAACAATAATAATGAGGCAAACGAAGATAATCGAACTTTTAATGTTCGCTTGTATCAGTATTTATACTATACTGTTCAGTCTGTTTCTGAATATATAGTTAGAAAAATTGACATCTATGGTGATGGCTTAGCAGCAAAATATTCAAAAAATTCAAAAGAAGTTGTGCTTTATCAATTTTTATTTGGTAAGCCTTTTAATAAAGAAAACCAAATTCAAGGGTCAGAATTTTTAATTGAAAATAATACCGCTTATGAAACTAAGATAGTAAATTCTGAAATTGATAGCTCTCAAAAAGACAAATACTTTAATATAATTGAAGATTCCACAAAAAATAATTTTGAAGAGCAAATTTTTAAAAAAGGGTATCGAGGAATTTTGAATCCTTTAACATTAGTGATTGATTCAACCGATACAACAGAAAAATCAGAAAGTTTAGCAAAAAAAATTAAAGTTTCTGAAATTAAAAATTCGAATACTTTTTTTGAACTGCAAGGAACTTCTAGTTCTCCAAGTCGAAGAGTTGCTGAAGTTTTACGAACTAATAATCTTGCTCAAGCACTAACAATTCATGCAAGCGAGTGAGCTAACATTGGAGAAAATGGAGTTAAATTTTTTGGAACTTCAGAATCAAATACTGCTGATGATTTGCCAATCACTTCGGCATTTTTAACTCATCAAATTTTGGCAGCTGAAACAAATAATTTTGATTTATATACAAGAAAAGAAATTATTGTAAGTGATCCTAAAACTCAAATCAAATATCGTTTTGTTTCAATAGATGATACTTCAAAGACAACTTTTAAAATCTTAAGAGGGAATGCTCCGATGGCACTTAATGAAATTGTCATTTCCGAACAATATGCAAGAGCCAATGACATTAATGTTGGAGATCTTATAGAAATTGCTGATGGATTATTTTATGTTAGTGGTTTTGCTGTTGATACTTACTCATTTTATCCAACTGCAGACCCAGATGTTCCGTTACCAAAATCAAAAACTGGTGCCATAGTTTATACTTACGAAGATACAATGAAAAGTTTGATAAACAAAGGGCAAGGGTCAAGTGAAGATACAACTAGTGAAATTTTAAACTTTTTCACAATTCCAAAAGCAAGTATTAGCGAAGATGAAACACAAATTCGTCTCTCTCGCAAACAATTATTTTTTGATAATAATGCTTCTTCAACAAATATTGCAAAAAATAAAAATATGCTTGATGTTGACAATGAGCAAACTCCAAAAACATTTTTTTCAAAAACAAATTTTGCTGATTCAAGTTACTCTCTTAGCTGAACACTATATTTGGCTGTCTTTAAAATTTATACATTAATTACATATATTTCGGCAGCGTTAATCACAATGATTGCAGTAATGTCCCTAGTAGTTTGCATTATTAAAACAATTAACTTTAATGCTAAGCAAATAGGAATCTTGAAAGCAAATGGAGCCACTTCAAGGTTGATTGCCTCATCGTATACGTCATATAGCTTCGTAATTGTTTTGGTAGGAGTCCCTTTAGGATGAATCGCAGGAACCATGTTGCAATTATTATTTTCAAAAATATTTATTGCTTATTTTAGTTTTCCTACAAATGAAATCTTTTTTGATTGAATTTCAATAGTAATTGCCATTGCAATTTTTGGAATTTTCATGGCGTTAGTATCTTTTATTGCAGCGTTCATTTTAGTTAATAAACCAGTTTTACAAATTACTCATCAAACCAAAAAATGAAGTCGCTCATGAATGTTAGAAATACTGAAAAATACAATCTTCAAAAACTTTTCATTTAGAACAAGACTAATTTTACAATTATCAAGTTCTGGTAAAAAACCAATTGCATTATTAGTATCATTCGTATTTATTGGATCTGTTTTAATTATGGTCGGACTATCAATTCCAGCAGTTGCTTTAAATGCCAAAGAAAAGTATTATGAAAATATTAACTATGCCAATAAATTTAATGTAATCAAAAATGTTGCAAATGCTCCCTTAGGAAAAGATGCAATCACTATGTGAAATGGTCATGAAGTTATTGACTCTACATACATTGATGCAAAATTACCATTAGAATCAGTAACTGGAAAATCAGGGTATTATGAAAATCCGTTTTCTTATTCTGCTTCAACTTCAAATTCATCACTGTTACCGCGTTATTTATATGTCAAAAATCAGCAAGACTATAAACAGTTTGAATCTATATATGAGCGAATTATTCGTGAAGCCAAACTTGGAGAAGATATTTTATATAACCAAATTATTTCAGCAGTGGGAAATCAATTTATCAATATGACATCGAAAATTTTGGGAGTAGGAGTCTTTGAACAATTTTATGGATACATTTTAAATAATAATTCGTCATTAAAAGATTTTGAAAATTTGAATGATGATGAACGAATGGAACTTAGCCGTAATACTACAGGAAGCTTACTAACAGCGATTCCAGAAATTGTTAAAGCGATTGCTGGAAACAATGTAAATTTAGTTGAAGGAGTCGGATGAAGAGAGCAAATTGCTAATATTTTATTAGGTTTTGCTCCTCCATATGCCAAAGCATATTTAAGTTCTGATTCTCGTATTAGTCAAATGGCCTTTGGGTATCAATCAATTAATTTAGTTGCTAAACAAGAAACACTAGCAACTTCTGTTAGTGCCCATGTTAAAGAGTCTAACAAAACCTTGAACTTGCTAGGTCTTGATAAATCTCAGTCAGCTTATAATTTGAGCAACGCTCAAAAAGCAAAACTTTATATTGATCCTCAAGCAAAAGCACAATTGGAAAAAGTCTTTAATAATGAAAAACTTGATAACTCAATTGTCACTAAAAATGGTTTTAAAGTTTACGACAAAGATTCTAATACTGTAACTTTACCAATTCTTGCAAACCAACAATTAAAATTTGCTCAAAACATGACACCAGGTCGAAAAGTTAATAGCTTAGCAACAAATGGACTTCAGTTAACTTATTTAACAAAAGGTGGAACAGCCCAAGAAGTTATTCCAAATGGAGCTTGAGCTTATGATGATTATGATTATCTAAATTCAGATTACATCAAACAAAATCCTCATGCTAAACAAGAAATGACAAATGCTTACGGATATAACAAAAACCGTTATTTAAATCCTTTCACTTTGGATGCTAATAAATTTACAAATAACAAGCAATTTTCTAATGATAAGTTAAATGATAAAGCTTATATGTTTGGAGATTTTGAAATCGCCGAAGATGAAACTATTAGTAAGGCTTTTCTAAGACCTTACTACAGTTTCAACAACTTGCTTTTATATTTGCCAGAATCAAAAATCGATACAGAAATTTATAAAGAAATGGCAACAGGAGAAAACGAGTATAAAAATATTACTGCCTATACTGAAAAAATATCTGCTGCTAATGTTCCAGACTCAGTTTTAAACGGTTATAAAATTGATAAAAATTCTTCAGAAACATTTATTGCTATTAGACCTTATGATATTTCAATTTCTGGGGCCGTTTCTGATGGACTTCAAGAAGGACATGAAGCTGGGTTTTTATTTAATGATACGAATAACTTTTTTTCAAATACATTAAGTCGTAAGTCAAAAAATAACCTGCTTAAGTATACAAGCGGAGAAATTGTATATGATAATTCAGATTTAAAAATTAATGCCGAAGTTGTCGATAATATTGAAACTTATGGATCAGAATTAGCAATTATGGATTCTGATTTGGCAAACTTAATTTCCGGATTATCAACAGCGAGAATGACTCAGTATAATTATGATGATTTTGATCGAGCAACTATGCTTAAAGCTGGTGTTGCAGATAGCAATGGGATTGTTTCGCAATTTGATCGTTATAATTTAAAAACAAGGCAACCTGTAAACTTAGTTGATGGTTATAAAGATTCTTACATAGCAACAACTGATGCTTATGCCTATTCTCCACATTACTTTTACAATACAATTCTTTCTAACCAAGTAGAACCAACACAAATAACCTCAGGAATATCAATTGTTAGTCAATATAAATCTGGAATACAAAATATTCGAACTTCTGATACACCAGAAGCATATAAAATTACGATTACAGGTATTGAATTACTTTCAGAAATGAAAGCTCTAGTAGATCAATTAGTGGAAACCTCAATTTATGTTGGAGGAATTATTATTGTTTCAGTATTAACAGCTTCATCATTGTTAATTATGCTTGTAGGAGATATCTATATCAATCAGTACCGAAGATTTATTATTATGCTTCGAGCATTGGGTTATGAAAACAAACAGATTATGCCGTTTGTGTTAACAATTCCAACCATTTTGTCAATCGGGGCATGAATTGCTGGAGCATTAATTGCTTTTTGACTTGCATATGCCATTGTTCATATTTTAATAACTGCAGGAATAGCAATTCCTTTTGGAATTTATTGATGGGTTCCAGGATTGTGCGTATTGCTAATGGTAGGATCATTTATTGGATCTTTAATGGTATCTTCTAAATCTGCAAGAAAAACTCGTCCATCGCAATTAATGAGTGAAACTGCAGAAGATTAGCAAACTTATTTTATCTATAACAAGTCTTTGTAAAAAGTACAAATTAAAAATGGAAGTACAACACATGTGAGAAAATATTCTCATAGGTATGCTTCCATTTTTAACTTTTTTAATCTTGGATAGTTTTTAAAGCTCGTTTATTATTTTTCAGAGCATTTCGTAAATTCATTTTTGATTTCTTTAAACGTTCTTTTGCTAATTCATATTTTCGTTTAGCAATATAGCGCTCAGTTTCATGAGCAGCTTTTAGTTCAACCTTGCGCTTTTGTTTTTCAACTTTAGCAACAGTCAATTCGGCACGAGCAAGTTTAACGTCACTTAAAGTCTTATCAAAAATTTCATTAGAGGTTTGAATACTAGTATAGTCAACCACATCATATCCAGACTTGTCAGAATGAATTCTTAAGATTGTGCGGTTACCTTTAGCCATTTTTCGGGCCATATCAATTGCTTCGGCTTTTGTCTTAAAATTACCTGTTTTTTGGTTAAGTCTGACATGAATAAAGCCTTTTTTGTCGCGTTCGACACTTCAACGGTTTGTTTCCATTATGAGCCCTCCAATATATTTATATTATATAATTTCCATTTTGAATATGTTTTATAAAATAAATAAAAAGCATGTTTCCATGCTTTTATTTTTTTGATTTATAACTGGTGCCCTCTATCGGGGTCGAACCGATACGAGTTGCCTCGTCAGATTTTGAGTCTGATGCGTCTGCCAATTCCGCCAAGAGGGCAATTACATATATATTATATCTTGTTACAACCATGATGACTACATTTTATTCAAAAATAAAGTATTATTTATATAGAGAAAATAACAAATTGGAGGAAACATGAAAAACTATTATAAAGCATGAGCGTTTGTTCCCCTAGTTGTTTGAGTTATTTTATTCCATGGAATTGGATTTGGAATTGGAGCAGCTACAGGTGCTTTTAATCAGTCAATTAGTGAAGCAATGCCACCATACATGTACTGAATTCTAGTCGTTTGTTTTGCAGCAGCGTTTTATTGTTTGTTTGTCTTAATTTGATGAGCTTGTAAAATGAATTCACTAGCAACAAATGATTTGTTTGTAAAATTAATTATTTTTATTTCATTTAATTTTATCGCTTACTGGCTGATTGCTCAAGCAATTGCAGTCAATGCTCAAAACAAGCAACAACAAATTAAGGACAACAACAGGTACAAACAAAAAGTTGCAGTTCAAATAAGTGAGGATGTTTTCATTCCTGATTGAGAAAAACAACTTATTGCTGAGAAGGCTGCTAAAAAAGCTCTTAAAAAACAACGACAAGTCGAAACAATAGAAGTACAACAAATTGAAGTTGACTCAGAAATTAAAACTGATCGTTTGTTAATTAGAAATTTTGTAAAGTATTTAATGTACCAAGTTTTTCAAGAAAATCCAGGAATTACAAATACTTATCAAATTACTAAGTTGATTGAAACAAAAGCTCACGACCAGGGACTTAAACAACAATTAGTCAAACAATACGCTCAGGAATTTCATCAATGAAACAATATTGAAGATTTTGCAGGAGTTGATTCTAATAGTGTTGAGGCGTTATTAAATCAAGTTGATGGTGATGAAATTATGGTCGCTCATAAACAAGATCGCGTTGATATTACGATTGAAGTTCAAGTTAAAATTGAAAAACAACAAAAACAATAAATGTTTCAAAATAAGACCTTTTTTTGTAAAAAGGTCTTGTTTTTTTTTTTTTTTTTAGCATAAAATATCAAAAAGAATAAAAAATGAGCAAATAAAATTAATCAATAAAAAGTTGTTTTAAGGAGAAAAATGGAGAAAAAACGTAAAAAAACGATAGTTTTTTGTACAGTATTTGCTGTGACCTTATTTGTCGTACTTGTATCTGTGGCTTCTTGTCAAATAGTTAACAAAGGAAAAGAAAAACCTGATCCTTATATTCCCAAAAAACTAGAAGATGTTATTAAAACAAGAAATTTAGGAATTTTAGAAAGTGCAAATGAAACGACTGTTAAAAGCAAATTAGTTGAAAAGAATCCTGAATTGAAAGAAGAATATATTAAAGTTGAAGTCACTATGGCAAAAGCAATTGAGACAACAAACTATATTGTTAAAGTTAGTTCAACAAATCCAGATATTTATATTGGCGAAGTTACTGATGTCAAATTTGCAACTGAAACTGTTGTTGCTGATCATCTTGATGTCACACCAATTTTAGATAAAATTGCTAAGTTAGAAAATCAAAATTTTAAAGATGAAAGTGCTTTAAAAAATGAAATTGATGGACTTATTAAAAATGAGTTGATAACAGCAAAAGTTACTGAAATAGCAAAATCAAGAGCAATTAGTAAACATAGCTATCAAGTTGATTTGAGCTCAACTAGTGAAATGTTGATTTTAGATAATAATGAATCGTTAACAATTAGTGTAACTTTTGGACAAGCAGATAATTTAAGTGATGTTATTACTAATAGAGATTTGGGCAAACTAGAAAATTCTAATCAAGAAACTGTTGTTAATAAGTTAGTTGAAAAGAATCCTAGTCTAAAAAAAGATTACATTAAAGTTCAAATTACTAAGGCAAGAGCAATTGAGACAACAAA
>NZ_JAED01000013.1 GCF_000518725.1 Mesoplasma seiffertii ATCC 49495
AAAAAAAAAAAAAAAATGGGAACCCAATTTTTGGGTTCCCATTTTTAAAAAATCTTCTTATTTATTAAATTCTTCAAAATATTTAATAATTTCTTGAATTCGGCGATCATTCATTTTAATCTTTTTATTGAAATATTTAATTTTAATTTCATCTTGAGAATTTTCACAAAACTTACGATATCATTCATTATCAATTTCTAATTTTTTTCAAGCTTCAAAAGTATACTTTTTTTCATCACGATTAATGAGCTTTGTAAAATATAAGAACACTGCAATAATTGATGTAATTGCAAAAGTTAAACAGGTAATCACAATTCCAATAAAGCTTTCGATACTTACACTATCTAAAAATAGAATAAATATCGGTAAGAAAATAAAGATTGCGACAATTCCCAAAATTGTTGCGGCAATTTCACAACTAATTCGACGTTCGGCATGTTGTTTACGTTTGATTACTTGCTTTGAAAAACTTGTTTCAGTAATTTTTGAAAATCTTAAGTAAAGGGCGGCTAAAAAAGTTAATAGTGATGCTAGTAACGACAATGCCATCATTAATAAAAACACAAGTGTAAAAGTATTCATATATATCTCCTATTTTTTACTATTGAATTGATACATGATAATAGATCCTGCTACTGCTGCATTCAATGATTCTACATTATCTGCCATTTCGATAATTACATTCAAGTCAATATGTTCAAATAATGGTTCACTAATTCCTTGTGCTTCATTCCCAATAATTAACGCAACCTTGAAATTTTGTTGCTGCTGTAAATCTGCTAATTTCTGATAACCATGATGAAGGGCAGTCCCAATAATTGTATACCCATTTTCTTTTAAAAGTTTGATGACAGGAATCAACTCTTGATTAACTAAATTAACATCAAAAAAATTTCCTTGAGTTGAACGCAAAACCTTGTCATTGTAAAAGCTAACCGAGTTGGGAGCGCTAATAATTGTTTTAAAATTAAAACTTGCTGCACTTCGAATTAAAGTTCCAATATTTCCGGGATCTTGAACTCGATCTAATAATAAAATATTATTTTCTAAATCAATATATGGTTCTGACATTTGACAAACTGCAAAAACAGCTTGTGTTTTAACAGTATCGCTTAGCTTGTCGGCAACATTGTCAGAAATTTCAATAATTTGACAATCATTTTTAGAAGTCTTTGTTAACGTAGCAATTCCGTGACTTGTTCCCAAAATTGTTAGAACTATTCCTTTCTTTAAAGCTTCTGTAACTAAATGAATTCCTTCAACAATAAACTGTTTTTGCTGATTACGATATTTTGATTCTTTTAATTTTAAAAGTTCCTTAATTTTAAGATTGGCAACTGAAGTAATTTTTTCCATGAGTATCCTTTTTAGTCTTTACTTTATTTTAACAAAAATAGCTCTTTTACGAGCTATTTTTGAGTAATCTTTCTAAGTGACAAATTGATGATTAGTTAGATCACTTATTATTAAGATACATTTACTTTAACTGTAATTGCAAACCCACCAAGTTCTTTTCAGTTCTCTAACCCGTACTTATCAAAATCAATACTTTTGGTAAATACTAAACTTAACTCGTATTGACCAGTTTGTAAAGTATTTTGTCAAGGCTTAGAATTTTTAGTTAAATAATCAAAATCAACTTTTTTGTTTCTAAAGATTTTAGTGTTATTTGTTTTTAAAATTTTTGTATCCAAAAAACGGTTTTCCCCAATTTTATTATCATAAAAGACTAAAGCCTTATTAGCTATTCCAGCTCATGAATATCACTCAGATTTATAGAATTCCGGTTTGATTGATTCATATATAAAATTCTCGACTTCTTTAGATTTATTTATATCTCTAGAAATCGCCTCAATTATTTGAGAAAGCCAGTTGGTGTCATTAGCTGCAATTTCAATAGTCTCATTGATTTTGTAAGTATTTTCTTCTTCTTTAACAATTGTGTAGGGAACTCTAAGTTGAAAATCTTGATAGATAGTATTAGATTGTGAGTTTGTAACTTTTAGAATTCCGGTTTCTTGTTCCTGATTTCACTCAACTCCATCATATTTAACATGTTGTTCTATAATTCGCGGATTAGCTTCCAAAAAGGCTTTGTAAATATCTTCTGGTTTTTGATTTTGTTTAATTGTTAAATCTTGATGATCAATTGATTCGTTAATATCAAGCGCTTTTTTAAATCCTGTAATTTTGGCAAACTTCAAGATTGGATCATTTTTAAAGGCTTTGAAAATGGTTTTATTAGAAATTTGATCTCCCGCTAATTTATCACTGCTTTGATTAATACGCTTAAAGTTTTTCAGCGCTTTCAAAACTGGTAATGGTTTTGCTTCGCTGGTAAATACTCCGCTATTTCATCATGAGTTTCCTGTTTTAAAATCTTTTTGTTTTTGTTTATCAAACGGTTCTGAATAAATAATTCCTTCTCTAGTTGCTCATCCTGACTTATTTGCTAAAATCCATGCTGGTTCTCATCAATAGATTCCAGTTTCATCATCGGGCAATGCTTGAGAAGCTGCTTCCATAATTGAATTTATTAGTGTTATCTGGGTTCCAGCATCTGGAGTATTATAATAAGATCCCGGATTATGTTGGGAAGTTGTAATATCTCCTGCTAAGTTTGTTTCTGTAAAAGTTGAAACAGCTGCCGTTTCTGAAACAAATGATGGCAGATTATATTCACGTTTAATTAATGACATTACATCATAAAGGTGTTTACTATCCCCATTTCAATCCGGATAATGAGTAATTCCTATTTCGTCTACTAAATCAATTAGTTCGCCTTGAATTAAATAGTTATCCAGCAGTTGCTTTCATTTTTTTAAACTAATGTTTCCGTCAATATGAATTGATTTGGCAATTTTCACCGGCAAATCAGCTTTTATAGTTTCAGCAAAATCATCAACTGCTAAAAGACCCTGCTTAAGCAATCTTGAAGTATATTGATAATTTTTATATTGTGTATTAGAACTTTTTCAGTCTCAAAAACTTCCATTAGTTATTTCATTTCCTAGTTGCACTTTTGCAGGAATTAAATTGGTTTCATCATAAAACTTTTTAAGACTTTCAAAAGTATATTGATAAACTAGCTCGCTCAACTTTTGCTCATCAGATATCCCAGCCCACTGCTTAGGTAGTCATTGACGACTTGGATCTGCTCAAAAATCAGAATAATGAAAATCAAGTAAGACGTTAGTGATTCCATTTTTTTTCGCTTGATTAGCAATTCAGATATTAGTATCAATATCATTATGCCCTCCACCATAACTTTTCCCGGTGCTATCATATGGATCATTTCAAACTCTTAATCTGATTGAATTAACTTCATTTTGAGAAAGAATTTTAAATAAGTTTTCTTGCTCACCATTAAAATTATAGTAAATCTTTTGGTCATCTTCTGTTAGTTCTTTATATGTTTTTGTTTTGCCTTCTTTCAAGGTACTCTGCTCAACAATTTCAGCATACGAAGAAATATCTACTCCTTTAATGAACTCTTTGTTAGTAATAGTTTTACCATTTTTAGGAAAATCTGTTGTTCATTTTGATAAACTACAACTGCTGGCAAATACTGATAGCCCTGCTGATATAAAAATCAATGTTGCGGCCATGATTGGTTTTAATTTACTGTTTTTCATACTACTCCAAAATATTTATTATTTTATTATACATAGTTTTTTGCAAATAAATACTGTTGTGATTTTCTTTTGAAAGTGTTACTTTTTATAATTTCAAAGCTTTCACAAAAAAACCATAACAAAACATTTAAATAATAAAGTTTTTAGCACTAAAAAGTCTTTTAAAAAATTAACTATAAAATAAAGTTTTATAATTAAGTTAATTAGTTCGGAGGATTTATGACCAAAAAATATTACATCAAAGAAATAGCAGAACAGTTTAATGTTCCAGAATCTTTACTTCGTTATTATGATGAAAAGGGTGTCATTACTAAATTTAGGCGTGATGAGAATGGTTATCGTTATTTGTTTGAAGAGGATTTAGTTTATGTTAATACGGTGTTATGTTTGAAAAAAACGAGTATGCCTTTAAAAGAAATTATCACTTACATTGAACTAGTCGATCAAGGAGAAGCAACTTTACAAACCCGCCAAGCAATGATTTTGAAACAAGAGCAAGTGGTTTTGGAAAAACAACAGGATTTACAAACACAAATCGATTTCATTAACTATAAAAAAGCATTTTACGAAAATAAACTGACAAATAAAAAATAGCTCATAAGGTAAACCTTTATGAGCTATTTTTTAAACTTTATAAATTATATATTTTCTACTTGTCAATTTGACTTTCGCTTTGGTCTGAATAGCGATGTCCAATAATTTGAATTTCATTTAATTTTTGATTAATCATTGTAATTTCTGAAGCACTAAAATTAACTTCACTTGCGCTAAGATTCTCTACAAGGCGAGAAAGTTTTTTAGTTCCCGGAATTGGCACAATTCATTCTCCCTGTGCTAAAACTCACCCAATTGCAATTGCTGCTGGAGTTGTTTGTTTCTGAATTGCAAGGTCTTTTACAAACTCAACAAGCTTCATATTAGCAGCTAAATATTCCGGATTATTAAAACGTGGAATTGTGTTTCTAAAATCTCCTTCACCAAATATTTGTCCTGGTTTAACGCTCCCTGTTAGAAATCCTTTTCCTAAAGGTGAAAATGGAACAAAGCCAATTTTTAATTCTTTTAGTGTTGGGAAAATTTTAGTTTCTGGTTCTCTTCAAAACATTGAGTATTCACTTTGTACTGCAGTTACTGGGCAAATCTTGTGAGCACGACGAATTGTTGCAGCTGAAGCTTCACTTAAGCCTCAATACTTAATTTTTCCTGCAGCAATTAGTTCTTTCATAACCATTGCTACTTCTTCAATTGGTGTTTGCGGATCAACTCGATGTTGATAAAATAAGTCAATATATGATGTTTGCAAACGTGCTAAACTGCCTTCTAAAGCTCGTAAGATATTTTCTCGTGAACTATCTAATCCAACCACTTTATTGTCTTCATATTTAAACCCAAATTTAGTCGCAATAATAACTTCTGATCGAATGTCCTTGAAGGCTTCTCCTACTAATTTTTCATTTTCAAACGGTCCATAAATTTCCGCTGTGTCAAAAAAGTTAACTCCTTGTTCATGAGCTTGTCTTAAAAAAGTTATGCCTTCTTCTTTGCTAGGAAACGGGGGAAATGACATACTTAATCCCATACATCCCAAACCGATTTCATTAACTTCTAATTGGTTTCCCAAAATACGTTTTTTCATTGTTCTCCTTAATTCAAACAGTTATATTTGAATATTGTTTAATAGTAATAAATTGACAACATTGGCACAATGCTTGTTGACACTTAAAGTATATGAGATTCAAGTAGGTTTAATGCAAGTAATAAATTAAAAAAAGTAGTTTTTCACTACTTTTAAAAAGTTTTTATTTAAAAGGAAAAGGTTAATAATTATTATCTTGACGTTGAAAATTAATAGCATTTTTTTGTTTGTAGGCTTCAATGATTTCAGCTTCACTATACATTTTTGCTTCACAAATTTGAAAATATATATTTAACAAATCCTCATAAGTTTCAAAATCACGAGTTTTAATAAACTCACTAAACATATTAATCAACGTCAAATAAATATCAATGTTATTATCAATTCCAAAATCAGTATTTTGGTAATTTGTAAAGTCATAACCAATTTGATTTCCAATACTAATTAAGAAATGAATTCCGTCAATATATTCATCTAATTGAATATTCAAATCAGCTTCTGGTTTTTGTGATCAAAATTTGAAACTACGTTCTTCGTTAGCATATTCTCCCAACTCCACTAAAAATGCTACCATGCGTTTTTTTAAAATAGTGTCGTCATTTAATAAACTTCACTTCTCGGCAATATAGTTATCTAAGACTTTTTGCTTTTCACTTAATCAAATTATTGTTTCTTTTGTAATCATGCTTCCACCTCTTAACAAGATTATAATAAAAAATCAGGGGTACCTGATTTTTTAAGACTTATTTTCCAATTTTCTTTCAGTTTCCTGCTAAAGCTTTTGAGAAATCATATTCTTTAAGATATGTTAGTCCATGACTTGTCAAAGTTTTGGCACTTGGTTTTTTAGAATCTAAATTAAATCCACGGTCATCGTTCATTGATCATATTGAAAGATATCCTAATCCCATTGTATGTGCTCAGTTATATAACTCTTTAGCATCTTCTAAAGTAAACACTCCTTGTATTGTATCATTTACTCCAATCATTGGAGTACCTGCTATTTTAGAATATAAGTTGATATCATCAATAGTTTTATAATGTTTAGTAATACTATTTTCTAAATTATTTTTTGTAGCCTCAACTGCTTCTTTAGCTAATTGGAAGTTAGTTACTTTACGAACGTCACGAGCATCACGATAAATTCCATCACCATAATCCATTAGCATTAAGTTAATAATTGGTAAATCTTTTTGGCTAAGACCTGCTTTTTGATATTCTTCAATGAAAATATCCATGACTTTGTAACCAACAACAGTTAATCCAGTTGGTAATACTGGTAAAGTAATTGAAAAGTCTCAAGCAGAATCTGTCTTTTTCATTTCTGCTAATGTTTTAGCTAATAGACGGTTATCATCATCTAAATTCTGGGCATGCCCCTCAATATCAAAGTCAATTGCTTTTGGCATTTCAACAGATTGTTGACCGTATTTTTGAACAATATCAACTAGTTCTTGTTGATAACCGATTAAGGCTTCTTTTAAATCTTGCTGAGCTTTAACTGGATCATTTGGGTTAAGTTTATTTGCTAAAGTTCAAGGATTTTTTTCAGTGAAGCCACCAGTTGTAGCTCCTCCATAAGCAACTTTAATATTATTAAAAGCATTTTTCTCGACAATAGGTTTTAACATTTTTTCTCATAATTGAGTTTCTTCTCATCATTTATAACCCTCATTGCCTTTTGCTTGACCAGCAATTGATAGTTCTAACTTGTCGCCATGTTCATTAACTTGTTGCACAAAAGCCAATGTTAAATGATTCATAGAAGGAACTTCTTTAACAATTTGAGCGATATCATTTCCTTGATATAAACCAGC
Organism: Mesoplasma seiffertii ATCC 49495; assembly: GCF_000518725.1. Taxonomy (GTDB): domain Bacteria; phylum Bacillota_I; class Bacilli_A; order Mycoplasmatales; family Mycoplasmataceae; genus Tullyiplasma; species Tullyiplasma seiffertii. The sequence continues at coordinate 7,089 of NZ_JAED01000013.1, forward strand.
ATCTAAATAAGGCGAATAGTAAGTTTGAGAATTGGCTTGCTCTTTTTTAGTAATCTTGGCAGTTCTATTTGGGTTAGCATCCTCTCAGTTTTTATACATGCTAGTATTTTTACCACTTGGTGGTTCTCAGTTTGATTTGTCGGCCTTGTCATCATTAATTCCTCCACCAACTTCAGGAATAATTGAAGTTTCATCATTTCCAAGGTTATCTAAACCTTTAATTTTTTCAATATCTTCTTGATAATCAATTCCTCCGATTGCTTTAATTTCAGCCTTAGTTTTAGCTTCAGGAACTAATTGATCACGAGTTAAAGTTCCATTTAAAGCTTTGGCATAAGTAAATTGTTTAAATCCTGAACCAGAACGAATGTTTGGGTTTAAGGCATTATTGTCATTTAAGTTATGAATTGAATCGCCTTTTTGTTGGAATTCACTTGGAACATCACGAGAAATGTAAAACATTCCAATACCACCTAAATTTTGTTGTTCGGCAAATTCACGCAATTCAATGGCGCTTTCAGGAGTAAAGTTGTAAACTGCTTTTTCAGGTCTACGACCAATTCATGGGGTAACTTTAATTCTTCGAGAAATTAATTTTTCTGAAGGCAGTTCTTTGTCTTTGACTTTATTAAATGCTTTATGCATTTCAATTCAGTTTTTACGAGAACTAATAACTGCCTTTTTCATAATTTCCACTTCTCATTTTTGACCAAGCTCAAGATTTCCTGGTTGTGTCAAGTACCCTGTTACTAAATTTAATCTAAAGTTTAATCCTAAGTATTTTGTGAAGTTATACAATGGATAGGCTTCATCTCCTAAAAGTTTTAAATTTCTTGAAGAAGCTAACCCCGGATTAATCGAAATTCCTCACTCTGTTGAAACAACTAATGATAATTGCACATCAAACTTATTATCACGCTCAATTAAGATTTTTAAAGCACTTGCTAATAGTCTTTGTGATGAGGCATGATCTCCTTTTTTTGATAAATATGGTGCTGCAAAATAAAAGTCAAACTTTTTAGTGTTATATTTATCAGCAATTTTTGCAAATGTATCTGCTAATTGCTCTGGAGTTTTATTATTTAGTCAAGCTGTATGTCACAAAGCATTGGCAAATGGACCAAATGAAATTCTGACATTATTTGGTTGTAACTTACCAGTTTCACTTTGATCAGTTCAACTGCGGTAACGATCATTAAATCATTTTGCATATTCAGTCTCATTTTTTTCATCAGCAAGAACTCCTAAATTATCTTTAGCAGGAGCAGCATTTCACATTGGTACTAGTTCTCCAGTATCTGAAGCATTTTGCATAAATCCTAAAGTTACTTCGCTAGCTTCTGTAATAACTTCACTGTCGGCAGCAATTTTTCCTAAATGATTATAATTTATATTTGCTGAGTTATTTTTTTGTAACTCTTCTTCAGCATTTTTTCGATAAGCTCCAGCGCGACCTTTTTCTTTAAGTAAATACTCCACTGTATCTTCAACAATTCCGATATCAGCGTACGGAGTAAATTCTAAACGATCTTTGATTTCAATCACATCTTTATGGGCTAAAGTTGAGATATTCTTAGAGCTTGCTTTTAAATTAAGGTCATTGTTTAACGCATTATGAACTTGGGGTGAATATTGTAAAGCACTGCGTGATTTACGACTTAAAGAATAATCATGGTTAAGAACTTTTTGTCATTCTTGGTTGGCAATGGCCTTTTTTCTAGCCTCACTTGCTACCGGATCAATTTTTCCAGTACCACCAATTTGCTTACCTTTTAATTCATCTAGTTTTTCATCTAGTTTAGTTTTCAGACTATCTAATTGCGATTTGATTTGTTCCAAATCAGTTTTGGTATTACCAAGATTTTGGTTTAACTCTTTGATTTTATCTTTAAGTGTTTGAATCTCTTTTTCTAGTTCTTTAGTTTTTTGACTTGAGTTACTACATGCTACAACTGCAAGCCCAGTCGTGGTTACTAAACTAACTGCTCCTAAAAGTGTTAAAATTTTTTTCATTATCATCTTCCTTTCTTAGGCATCAAAACCTGTTTCAGTTATTGTACGAATATACTTTTGATAATTTTTAAGCTGCAAAATTGTATCAGCGGCTTTGGCAACTGTACTTCCATCCAAATATTGTGAAGTTTCGTTGCCAGTTTCGGCAAAGGCATTTTTAATCGCTTGCGAAAGCAACATAATTGGCTTTTGATCAGCATCTTGTTCGGCAACTTCAGAATATTTAATATAAGTTCTTTGAGATAAATTGGCACCCCCAAAAGAGGATACTGACCATGAAGCACGCGTTTTGGCAATATTTCCATCATCTACTGGAAAATCAGTTAAATTATCAATATCAGTTTGGTTAACTTTTACTATTGTCCCGCGTTTAACTTGAGCTGTTTTCAATGAAGCACTACGTTTCAACTCATCACTAATAGCATTTGGTAGATGCTTAACAGCACTATTAATAAAACGATTTTTATAGCCAGGAAATGAATTGACTTGATCAGTATCAACCCCAATAATATATGGTAAATGTTTAGTATTGCTATAACTCATAACATCTAAAATTTGGGGTCCTGCAACTGGAAAAATCACGTCAGCTTTTTGATGTTCAATTAGACGATTCAAAATTCCTGAACGTGTGGCTCCTCCTAATTCAAAACTTTGTGTAAATCAACGCGAATCATTGGGCCCCATAACTTTAGTATCTCTAATATCAGCATATTTATTATTAATATAGTTATTTGCTAAAACAACTTTTTTATATTTTTTATTCTCAATACCTTGTTGATGAATTCGGTTGAAAACTTCAATCCCCAACATTAATCCTCACAAATAGTTATCAACTGAATATTTTGAAGACATTCCCCCAAAAGTACCAATTGCGATTGCTCCCTTGTTATGACGATCAACTTTGTCTAGGTTTTGATTAGCTCAAATTGCAGCATCATAAGCAGCAGCAAATCCAGCCAATTCTGAATTAAAACTAATACTAATAACATTTTTATTTTTACCTTTGGAATAATCCGCAATTCCATCAGCTAAAATAATTGTTTTATCTCCCATTAATTCCGATGCTGTTTCAATCGTTCCTGCATGCATAAAACCGGCTAAAACCATCGCATCAGCGCCTTTAAAAACTGCCATTTTGTAACCTGCAATAAAAGCACTAGCATTATGATCAGATGCTTCTACATAATTTGGTTCAGCATTATAATTTAACCCCTGAGTATGATTTCATTGATCAATTTCATTGGCATATTTAATAATCGCATTATGGGCACTTTCATTAAAAGATTTATCCTTCAAATTCCCCCCATCTGTTACTAATAAGACTCGTTGGCCAACTGGACCATAAGCATATTTGGGACGAATACAACCAACCACACTTGCTGATACAATTGAACCTAACAAAACTGCTTGCATTGACATTGTAAATTTACGCATTTTTCCTCCTTAGTCCTCTTCATAATAAGTAAAAACATATATTTAGAGAACAAACTATTGTTTAAACAAAAAAGAGTTCCCCTTTTAAAAAATGTTTTTAGAAACAAAAAAAGAGTGCGAATAATTCGCACTCTAATTTATTCTATTTATTATTTAACTCCAGGTTTTCCTAAAAGTTTAAACATATTATATTTGTAAACTTCAACTCCTGGTTGATCAAAGGGATTAATTTCTAATAAATATCCACTCATTGCTACTGCTAATTCAAAAAAGTAAACTAAGTATCCAAACTGTACATCATCCATTTTTTCAAATTCTAAAACGATATTAGGCATTTTACCAGCATTAACATGGGCATCAATAACTCCTTCAATCGCAATTGAGTTGATTTCATGGAAAGTTTTATTTGTTAAATAATTTAAACCATCATAATTGGCTTGATCAACAGGAACATTAGCATCCATTACTGGAGTTTTAACTTTTATTACAGTTTCAAATAAAACATTACGAGTTCCCTCTTGAATTCATTGACCTAAAGAATGTAAATCAGTTGAAAAGACCATTGAAGTTGGATACAATCCTTTACCTTCTTTACCTTCACATTCACCAAATAGTTGTTTTCATCATTCATTTAATAATTGCATTTGTAATTCATAAGTTACTAATGCTTCAGCTTTATAACCTTTTTGGTTCATTAAATAACGTGCTGCAGCATATTGGTAAGCTGGATTTGATAAATCATTAGCAGATAAGGCTTGTTTAGCTGCTAATGCTCCTGCAAAAATATTATCAGTATTAACTCCAGCGACTAATAATGGAAAAATTCCTACTGGTGTCAACACAGAAAAACGCCCACCAATATCATCAGGAATTGTAAATGTTTGGTAACCTTTTTGGTCAGCTAAAGTTTTTAAAGCTCCACGACTTGCATCAGTTACTGCCACAATTAACTCTTTAGATTTTGCTAACCCTACTTGAGCAATTAGTTGTTCTTCTAATCTTCTAAAAGCAATTCCTGGTTCAGTTGTTGTTCCTGATTTTGAAACTACACAAATTCCAAAGTTTTTATCTTTTAAATATTCAGTTAGTTGCGCAACATATGTTGAACTCATTGTGTGTCCAGCATAAATTACTTTAACTTTATCACTGTGATTTAATCCACGAATCATTTCGTCAGCTGCACGAGCACCCAAATATGATCCCCCAATTCCAATAACTACTAAAGTATCAATTTTTGAACGTAATTGACTTGCGGCTTGTTTCATTGCTTGATATTCAGTTTTATCAAAAGTTTCTGGTCATTCAACTCATCCTAAAAAGTCATTACCACGACCTGTTTTATTTTGAATCATGTTATGAATTTCACTAATTTTACTTTCATTAATTTCAGTTTTTAGGTCATTTAACCCACTATATTGTAAATCAACTTTAATCATCCTTATTTTCTTCTTTCTTTACTTTTTTATACTATTAAATTATATTCCAAAACAAAAAAAATGCACTACTTGTGCATTTCATAATTTAATTATCAATTGTCTCGTCGTTAAATCTTCAAAGAGTAACATCATAATCAAATTCCTCTTCAACCTCTTCAATCATTGCGACATTAACTTCTTTTTCAGTAATCACAAAATTCATATTAAAGTCATGAGCTTCAGTAATTATTGGAGTATTGGTTAATTGCGTTGACTGACTTAACCCAATCTTATACCCTTGATAGTTCATATTTTCAATTCAAATATCATAAAAACTTTTCCCATTACCAATTCGTGCTAATTTATTATCATAAGTTACTAATGGCATAAATAAGGCATCTAACTCATTAGCATTTTTAAGAATTGGGGTATCAACCGCACCATCATAAATTTTATATTCTGAATTATATTCAATATCAGTATCCAAGTTTTTAATTAAATGAAAATTCATTTCAACTTTGCCTGTTAAACAACGAGGAACATACACAGCAATGTTGTTTTCAAAACATCAGTTAATAATATTTCGAGTTTCAGGTTCATTTTTTGATGACAAAAAAATTCCAATACGTTTTAACTTGTAATGTTCAATAAAGAAAATTACTTTACGAGTAATTTTCTTATTGCATTCTTCTAAATACTTTTGTGACAACATTGAGCGAACCTTTAAATAGCGCTCTCTTAATTGTGGTTTATTTGTCATGTAAAATTACTCCTTATATTGCTGTGATAATAAGTAATATTATAATAAATTTTCTTATCTAAAAAACACTTATTTCAAAATTCTTTTGATAATTAAACATTAAACAAAGTTTTCAATCCGTTGCTGCCTAATAAGGCACATGCTTTACGATTTTTTTGGCGAAAGATATTTTTGAATGCTACCAACTCTTCAAGTAAGTTTGCATCAGTAATTTCACCAGTTTCAATCATCAATTCATATGCGTTTATTAAAGCTTTAATTTCTACTTCTGACTTTTGTAAAATCAACGAAATTAAAATGTCTGTTGAGGCTGTAGATATAGCACATGCACTCCCTTCAAACCGGATTTCTCAAAAGTCTGTTGGAGTTTTTATAACTTCTAAAGTTAATTCATCACTACAGCTTTCAGAGCGTAATTCTTGATATACGCTTAGTGGTTTATTTTGAAATCCCTTATTTGTGGAATTGACAAAATGTTTCATGATAATTTCACGTAAAAGTTGATCATTTGTTATATCAATCATATCGGTCTCTCTTTTCTAAAATAATACATCTAAAAATTCTTCACTATGGTTAAGGGCTTCAATTAAGCGATCAATTTCTGCAATCGTATTATAAATTGCAAAACTTATTCTTAATGATACCTTAGTTTCAATTAAATCAACAGTTCGACGGGCACAATGTGATCCTGAACGAGTTGCAATCTGATATTTTAAGTCTAAAAAAGTGGCAATATCTTGCGGGTTAATTCCTTTAACATTTAAAATTATTAATGGCGAAGCATTATTTAAATTATAAAACTCAATTTTAGATTGTAAATTATGCTTCTTAACTTGTTCAATAAAATATTTTTTTAGATTTAGCTCATGAGTTTTAATATTTTTTATTCCAATCTTGGTAATAAATTCTAAAGCTTTTTGAAAGGCATAAATTGCTGAAATGTTCGGTGTTCCTCCCTCAAATTTATCAGGGGTTGAAGCAAGTTGATAATCTTGAAGGTTATCAGCAATTGATAAACTCATACCCCCACCATATAATAATGGTTCTAATTCGTCTAATAACGCTAGTTTTCCTCATAAAATCCCTAGACCAAAAGGACCATACATTTTATGAGCAGAAAGCGCTAAAAAATCAATATCTCATTGTTGAACGTCAATTTCGGTATGAGCCACAGATTGGGCTGCATCAACTACAATAATGACTCTAGGATTACACTTACGAATTACTTTGACAATTTCTTCAATGTTATTTTCATAACCAAAGGTATTAGAAACATGGGCAAAACTCACAATCTTAGTTTGAGCATTAATCGCTTGCGATAATTGTTCAAGATCAATTGCTCCAGCAGCAGTTAAGGGCAGAGTTTTAACTTTTGCTTGAGTTTGATTGGCCATTACAATTCATGGTAGTAAGTTTGCCGAATGTTCGACACTTGTCGTTAAGATTTCATCTCCAGGGTTGATTTTTTTACGCAATCCATGAGCAATTTGATTAATTGCAAACGTTGTTCCACTAGTAAACACAATTTCATTTGGACTTGCAGCATTAATAAATTGGGCGGTTTGTTGGCGAGTTTCTCTAATAATTTCGTTAGCTTGATAGGCTGCTTGATAATCATTTGTATGCGGATTAGCACTAATTGATTTTAGATAAAATTCTTCAGCTTCAATCACAGTTTTTGGTTTTAAAGTTGTGGCTCCGTTGTCAAAATAAACAAAATCAGGATTATTGGTTAGCATTGGAAAATGTTTACGAAAATTGTTCATATATAATATATAGTTCCTTTCTTTGTCTTCTTCTTTTGGTTTTTTTGCTTCTTAAATCGGTAATAATCGTTTGAATTTTTCTCACCTAAGAGTGTTATATATTCTTATAAAGTAATTATAACCAATTATTAATAAACTAGACTTTTTAGTTAAAAATACTTTATAATCTTTTTATATATTGTAGAAAGTAAAATGGTGTTTTAATATGAAGAAACTATTAACTATTTTAGGAGCCTTATCAATCACTGCCTCAGCCAGTGCTCTTGTTGTTGCTTGTGGACCAGAAAAGGAAGAAAATAAAAACTCAATTTTTATTGACGAAAATGGGAATTTAAAAATTGATTCAGAGAAGTTGTTGGAATGATACCAAAACAATGGAGGATTTGTTAACGATTCAAATCAATATTTAAAAAATATTTATAATCTTTTTGCTGTGGCAGTTTTACAAGATGCTGCTGATGGTAAATTGCTTACTGACACTAACAAAAGTTTATATATCAACGAAGGACTTCAAGATAAATTAAAAACTCTTTTAGGAAATGAAAACAGCACCGACTCAACATCAATTTGAGGACGTGCTAACGAAAAGTATAAAACATTAAAAAATGTTACTTATAAAGACGATGAAAAAGGGTTAAGAAAATACTTAAAAGGTTTATTCCCTAATGTTAAAAATGATGCATTGGAAAAAGCCTTTAAAAATAACTTCATTCTTACTGACAATGACAATAGTGCTTTTGCAACCTTAAAGCGTATTGTTGGATTCAATAGTTCATACGCAGCATCAAGTTGAGAAAATGGTGTTGAGTTTCAAGAAATTAAACATATAGAATTATTTGCTAACTTTATGGACACTTTTAAAACTTTTGAAATGAGTACATTGTCAACTGATATCGCAACAGCAATTCAAACAGATACTGGGGCTGCTAGTTTAATTTCTCAGTTAGTAAATGCTGGTGGTGGTTTAAAAGCGATTACAGATGAAGCAAACTTTGAAACTAAAATTAAAACATCAACATTAGATTTATCAGAAATAGAGTTTATTAGTGCCGAACAAGCAAAAGCTTTAACAGCTGCTGATATTAAAGTTTTATTAAACCATATGGATGAAACTTTTGATGAAACACAAGAAAAGGGAACTCTTCAAGGAACAAATTTCTTTAAAGGGTTACGCGCGACTTTAAAACGAATTACTTATGATCAAGCACAAGGAGAAAAACCTTTCTTGAATACTAAAAATGTGGAAGTTAGTCATTATTTTGAATTATTAGTTAATGTCCCTAGAATTACTAACGGAATCGAACAACAAATTACTGATTCAGGAGTTTTTGGATTTATGAAAAACTCTCAAAAATTCTTAGTTGATAACTATTACCAAAATAAAAAACCAGTGGCTTTAAGTGAAGTTTTAATTCCTTTTAAAGGTTCAGTTGCAGATTCACAGACAATCTCATTAAAAAACTTTATTCCTAATAAATTAGATGGAACAAGTGATGAAACTAAAGGACATATTGATCGTTTAGCTGGAATTGTTAAATTATATGAAAATTATATTAGCACTAGTGTTGGTAGTTCTGAACAACGTGATGGTGAAACAACAACTGTTAATGGAGCTAGTCTAACATTAGCGCAAGCAGGAATGACTCAATGAGATACCATTATGCGCGGTAAAAGTGATGATCGTGGAATTATTGATAAGAACTCTTTAACTGACGATTTAGAAAGTAAATGAAACAGTGAATACTATACTGCTGCTAAAAAAACTAAATTGTTAACTTTAGATAGTAGCGTTGAAGATTATAGTAATGAGTATAAATACTCTATTTATGATTTTATCAATACTGAAAACCCTCAAGCTAAAACAATTGAAGCTAAAGATCTTGCTGAAGCTGACATTGAAGCAATTTTAACAGCTAATGCATTTGGGGCTGAAGACGCCAAATCAATTGCGAATGCAATTGTTGGTAACAATAATCCAGATGAATCTGAAAAACTTCAAAATCGTCGTAAAGAAGCAGCCAAAGCAATTAGTTTCTTAGATAATTTATTAAAAGAAATTAATCAACATGTTGAAGCAGCTAAAGATCCAGCATCAAAAGTTGATGAAACACCTGTAGAACATAAAAACTATGTGGTTGTAAATGCTGAAGAAGGAATTATTGCTTTTATTGATAATGCCGGATTACATTTCTCACGAATTGATGGATACAAATTATTAAATGATGAAAATATTGTTGAAGACCAAAAACAAGTTACATTTAAATCAAACGAAGCAGCTTATTTAAAAGAAGTTGAAAGTTTTAAAAATTTAGAAGCTCTTTCAAAAAATAATAATGGCCAAGAAGCTTTACCATTTTTAGTTAACGGTTCTTTATTAGGGACAAATTCTTCATCAAAAGCAGCTCCTGTTGTTAATGACGAGGGAAATGGTAACGAAGGTGGTGGCAGTGGTGAAACTCCGCAACCAGAAGCAGGACCAAGCGACTTGAAGGATAATGTTTACGGAACATACGGAATTAAAAATATTGCTAATATTAATCAATCAATCTCAAACAAATATGAAAAATTCTTAGTTAATAGTTCAATTGCAACTGAATATGCTAAATCATCAACAGTTGGATCATTTTATGATTTTAATATTTTTGATGATGTCACAAAATCTTTAACAGCTGATGGGGATAGTTCATTACCAAGTTATGCTTCATGAATGTGAGATTACTTTGCTGAAATTATGGGTGATGGAAAACAAACTGAAGATTTATTAACTCGCTACTTTGATATTCCTGATTCAACAACTGCTTTAAAAATTAAAGAAGCAGTTTCTAAAGTTTCTATTAATAATTATAAAAATCCCGCTGATGCATATACTTCAGGAATGAATGAATGAAATAAAACTGTCTTGAGTGCTTATAAAGCAATCGAGAATTCAGAAATCAATTCTGAAAAGCTAAAATTTACTCCTAATTCAACAATTTTGAATAATCAAGAAAAAACAAATGCATTGTTGTCATCAGCTAAATTTGATGCTTATAAAAAATCTGATTCTAAAGCAGTTAGAGCTGCAACATGAATGAAAAAAATTAGTCAACAAGTAGAATTTCAATATTCAGCTGTTAATGTTGACTCATTAAGAAAGGCAGGTAAATAATATGAAGAAATTACTTTCAATTTTAGGAGCAGTTACAATTATGGCTTCTTCTGGAACAGTTATTGCCTGTTCATCAAATGTTAAACGTTTTGAAAAACCAGATATTACAACTGAGTTATATAATAAAGTTATTGCTGGTTTAAAAAATGATTCAGGATTAAGTTGAACTCAAGGTCAAGGATTTGACTCATTAGACTTTAAAGAGATTTTATTAAAAATGATTAATGAAGAAATTAGTAAACAATACGTGGATTCTCAACAAACCGATTTATATGCTAAATTAGGTTTACAAGCAAGTTCAAAATTAACAAGTGATCAAATTATGAACCGAATTGTTTCAGATGAGTTATTTAATGAATATACAGCTTCATTAACAAAAGGAAGCGATAATGCTTCATTCGATAATAATGTTCGAAACAAATATAAGTTAAATCCTTTTAATCTTGATTTAGGAGAAAACGGTGTTGATAAAAACGCTAATAACTACACTGTTTGATTTAATGATAAAGTTGATGGAACTGGAACTTGAAAAAGATGACAAACGTCATATGAATTTGGAAGACAAGCTATTACAACTAACGTTCCAACAATGGCTTTAATGTCAGATCAAAGCAATAAAAACTTTGCCGTAATGATTGGTGGAAATGATAATACTGATAATGTTCAATGAGATGAATCAAAAGCGATATTAAAAAATTTATCAGCTTCAGAAATCTTACAATATCGTTTCCAAGATTACTTCACTTCAAGTATTCGCCCAAAATATTATGACAACTTACTAGCTGCTTCATATATTAATGGCCGAATCTACAAGTCACCTTCAACTTCAAGTGACCTATCAAGAAAAATGGTTGCTTTTGATACATCATCAGAATTAGCAAAAACTGTACAAACATGAAATTCTGACGTTCGAAAAATGACATCAAAAGTAATGATGGTTTGAAACTTTTCAGTTAATAATAAAAAAGCCGATAAAGAAGCTGCTCAAAAAGCTTTAAACGGAATTATTAATAATAACGGAGCATTAAACACTAATAAATCAGTTACTGATGTTTGAGAAGCCTTAGAAAAAACTGGTGACAAAAATAACAATAGTAAAGCTGGATTAGACCCTTACTTTAACTTGACAGGATTTAATGGGTTTGTTAAGCCCGATGGAGAAACACTTTCAAGTATTAGTGGTAACTTAATTCTTAAAGACGATGCTAAAGCTGCTTTAGCAAAAAATACTTATAATGACCGTCCTTTAGTGTTAACAAACAATGGTAATGGTTATTCATCAGATACTGATAATAATGTTGACTTTATTTTGGCAGTGCCAATTTACATGCAAGACTTGTTAAATTCATCTGATTCACAAATTACTAAAACTGGGCAAGACTACTCAATGCAAGCTCGTAAAAATAGTTGAGTGTCACTAAGTGATAAATTCATTAACAACAGCTATGAAACATTTGATTGATCTGCTGAAGTTACTAAGCTTAATGGTTTGGAAGTTGCTAAAATTGGTAACGCACCATACTTTAAACTAACAGATGATACTGGAAGTTTCAGAATTGGTGATAAGACAGTTACTGTAACTGCAAATGACTCAATGAATTCATTCGAGTTAGTTGATAAGTTGGATGAAAGCGCTTTGAAACAATTGCCAGGAGCAACAAAAGACGATACTCTGACTTATAATGTTTCAATTACAGGAACAAAAGATCCTTATCAAAATGCTGATTACTATATGAATTGAAATGATACTCGTAAACAAAGTCTTGATATTACTAATTTAGATAGTAAGAAAAAACAAACTTTATTGTCGCAATTACAATTTATTGCTTCAAAAGAAGATCAAGCTATTGATAATGCTAAAACAGTATTATACAAAGAATATCTAAGTGAAGATGGAATTAAGTACCAAGGATTGTACGACGCTATTTCTAAATATATTAAAGATAGTGAAGATACAACTGACTAATGGATTGTTTATTTTGTAAAATAATTAACCAAGAAATTCCGTCTTACAAAATTTATGAAAACGAGTTCGTTTATGCTTTTCTAGATATTAATCCTGCAGCTGATGGTCATACATTAGTGATTCCAAAAAATCATAGTAAGGATTTTTCAGAAGCAAGCAAAGAAGATATTATTGAGGTGGTTAAATCTAAGCAAGAAATTGTTAAATTGCTTAATAAAAACTTAGCACCTGCAGGTTATAACTTTATTGCTAATCAAAATGGTATTGCTGGACAAATGGTTTTCCATTATCATGAGCATATCATTCCTAAATATAAAGAAACTGAAGGTTATGCTCATGGTATTAAAACTGTGAATATTCAACCCTTAGCATCGATCTATAAAAAACTAAAATAAAAACGCTGTTATAATAACAGCGTTTTTATTTTTATTAAGTTAATCATGACCATTAACAAGAATATCTTTTCTTTTTCCTCATTGACCATTTTCTCACAAAATTATTCTAAATACAAACTTGGTTCCTTTCTCTTGTTTTGTATAGAATACATTCGTAATGTCTAATAAAGAAGCTTCTCTTGAAAATTTTCCTTGCTTTCCAAAAAAAACATTAACAACTTTTTCTTCAAACTCTTTTCCTTCATTGGCAAAGCTATAACTGGTATTTTGTTTACTAATAAATTCTTCAATTTCTGCAACGATGTAATCAAATCTTACTTCTCGCAAGCGATACAACTTTGAACTTAAATTACTTATAGTCTCTTCATATTTCTTGAAGTATTTATCAAGTATTGCTCTCATATCTTCTTCAGTTATATCTTTACCATTAGTTCCATCTTTACCTGGTAATCCTTGGTCACCTTTGTCACCTTTTTCACCTTTGTCACCTTTATCACCTTTGGCACCTTTATCACCTTTGGCTCCATCTTTACCGTCTTTACCAGGTAATCCTTGATCACCCTTGTCACCTTTGGCTCCATCTTTTCC
>NZ_JAED01000001.1 GCF_000518725.1 Mesoplasma seiffertii ATCC 49495
CTGCAGCACCGAGGTATAACCCCCGACACTTAGTACTCAACGTTTACGGCGTGGACTACTAGGGTATCTAATCCTATTTGCTCCCCACGCTTTCGTGCCTCAGCGTCAATAACAAGCCAGTAAGCCGCTTTCGCCACAGGTGTTCTTCCATATATCTACGCATTTCACCGCTACACATGGAATTCCGCTTACCTCTCTTGTATTCTAGAACTGCAGTTTTCAAGGCGAACCGGAGTTGAGCCCCGGGCTTTAACCTCAAACTTGCAAATCCGCCTACGCACCCTATACGCCCAATAAATCCGGATAACGCTTGCCACCTATGTATTACCGCGGCTGCTGGCACATAGTTAGCCGTGGCTTTCTGGTAAGGTACCGTCAGCTTAAGAGCATTTCCTCTCCTAAGTGTTCTTCCCTTACAACAGAGCTTTACAATCCGAAGACCGTCATCACTCACGCGGCATTGCTTCATCAGACTTTCGTCCATTGTGAAAAATTCCCTACTGCTGCCTCCCGTAGGAGTCTGGGCCGTATCTCAGTCCCAATGTGGCCGATCAACCTCTCAGTTCGGCTACGTATCATCGCCTAGGTGGGCCTTTACCCCGCCTACTAGCTAATACGCCGCATCCTCATCTTATAGTGCACCAAACGGTGCTTTCAATTTCTTCTCATGCGATAATGAAATTCTCATGCGGTATTACCCTTCGTTTCCAAAGGCTATCCCCCGCTATAAGGTAGATTAGATACGTGTTACTCACCCGTTCGCCACTGGGGTGCAAGCACCCCCGTTCGACTTGCATGTATTAGGCATGCCGCCAGCGTTTATCCTGAGCCAGGATCAAACTCTCATTTGAAAAAATGTGAATTGATTCTGACTGTTTCTTTTTTTATTGTATATATAATATTGTCTACTCAAATTAAATTGATATTGATCAAGATTTGTACAATTGTTGTTCTATTTAGTTTTCAAAGATCATTGTGTTGCCAACTCGGCGACTTTTAGATATTAGCATAGCAAAAAATAAAATGGAATAGGTTTTTTGAAAAAATAAAAAATTTTTGCAATTTTCTTTTTTTACTAATATTAAGTATCAGTATTTTCTTAATAATATAGGAGTTGGAATAAGTCAAAGGTATCAAAGGTAAATAAGATAATACATTTATAAAAATTTATAAGTTTAGAACTATATATAAAAGAAAATATCAAAATAAAAAAACGAGAAAATCTCGTTCTTAAAAAAATAGTTATTTGATTAATAATTGTATTTTTTTACTTATTCAGCAGCTTGTACTGTAACTTCAAATGTTACATTTTCTGCTCCGTCATAAGAAAGAGTAATTGTTGCAGTTCCTTCTTCAACTCCAGTAACTGTAACTTTATCTCCGTCAACAACAACTGTTGCTTTTTTGTCATCTGATGATTTTGCTGTTAAAATTTTTCCCTCAACAGAATTTGCAACTGTGATTATTTGTTCTTCAGTTGCTCCAACTTTAACTGTTTTATCTGTTGCTCCAGAAATAACTGGTGTTTTTGCTTCTTCACCTTTAATTGCTCCAGTGATATCAAAAGTTTTGTCTCCTTTTAATGTGTAACCTTCTTCTAATTCGATAGTTACAGTAACATCAGTTTTTGATTCTCCTTTAGCAGCTGCTACCAAAGATTTAACTCCTGTTACTTTAACTTCTTTTAATTTAGCATTAACTGCTGCTAAATCTGCTAAATCTTTGATGTCTTTACTTGCTGCTGTTTTAACATCCTCAGCTTTTACTTCTTTAGTTGCTGGAGTTTTTGGATCTCCACAAGCAACAACTGCTGTACTTGCAGTTGCAGTTAATCCTACTGCTCCTAATAGTGTTAATAATTTTTTCATATTCAGACCTCCTACGTCTTATCTATTATTTTAATAGGTACACTTAAAATATGCATATTTAACCCCAGAAATAAGAATTATGGTTTTGAAACCATTTTGTGGTTTCAAAACCATAACTTGAAATTTTTAACATCATTTGACAACTTTTTTAATACTCATTTAGCTTAATTGAGAAAAACCAGTCAGTAGCTTCGTTCACATCCAAGTTTAAATCATCGCCTTTCATTCTTTTCTTTAATGCCTCTTCAATTTTTTTAATTCTTATTGAGTACTTACTTCCATAATATCCACTCTCATATAAACTACGATTAAGCGCTTTATCATTAAAACTCAGATTTCATGGACCATCTTCATTTCTAGCATACATTCCATTTTGATTTCAGTCGTCAGTAAAATCAATCATTGCCAAATCAAAAAAACGTTTATCACCATAAACCAGTTTTTTGATTAATTTATCTTCAGGAGAATCAGTTGCTTTAATTTGCGGCTGTAGCGAAATTTCAATTCTTGTTGATTTGGCATCTAAGTATTCCTTATTGTCCTCTAAATCATAATTAGTTAGATTTCTAACATTTGAATCTTTTTTAGTTAAATGAAACACCTTGACCACTGGATTTAATAAATTAATTCAATACTTAGCTAAACCAAAATAATTTCTATGATAATTTGTATTGGTTTTCAAACTGTTTAATCACAACTGCATTTGTGTTTGGATCAGTTTTAAATTGTTGGGATTTGCTAAGTCAGATAAGTAAATATCATCGTATATCATAGAAGGGTGAATTTCATACTTATGATAATCTTTTTTATCAACTTTCAACAGGTATTTAGAGTCCTCTTTTAAATTATTTTTGCCAATGAATTCTAATAAAAACTCTCTAATTCCTTTGTAATAGAACTCTTGTTTTTTAAGTTGAGCTTTGCTTTGGTGATCAGCCATATAAAAGTTTTTAGGAGTATGTTTGTCTTCTTCTCTACTATAATCTCCAATATCTTGTCGAATCTTTAAATCGCTTTGTTTAGTATCTAATAGTGATCAAAAAGCTGGGTCTACTTCTTTTCTAACAATTTTTTTAAGTCCATAAGACTTTGATAACTCCTCATATTCTTTGCTTAAGCTATTATAACGACTTTCAAACGCTTGCTTTTGTTGCTTTAAGGTTTCAATTTCTTGTTCCAATGCTGATTTCTGAATATTAGCATCTGCTAATTGAGCTTTTAAAGTTGTAACTTGAGAATTTAAAGTTTCTTTTTCAGTTTTCAAACTGGTTATTTCAAGATTTTTCTTTTCTAAACTAGCAGTTGTTGTTTTTAAATCTTGTTCTAATTGACGTTTCAAACTTGTTAATTGTTGATTTTGTTCTTGCGAAGTTTTCAAATCTGCCTCAAGTTTTGCTTTTGATTTTATGAGCTGCTGATTTTTAGCTTTTAAATCAACTAGTTCAGCGGTTTTTTGAGCAACAGTCTGATTTAACTTTTCCAAATCATTTCGAGCTTTTTCAAAATCAGCCATAATTTGATCGTTTTGTTGTTCTAAATCTAGAATCGTATCGCGTAAAGTTTGATTTTCAGTAACCTTTTCTTGAAGCTGCTGGTTTTTTTCAATCAAAGCTTTATTTTTTGCTTCAAGTTCTGTTTGAATTTCTAAAACTTTTTGTTCTAAATTAACTGCTCTATTATAGTGCTCTAGCAAATCATCTAAATCAGTTCATACCCTATTTTGTAATTCCATTTCAAAACTTTTAACTTTTTCTTGAGATTCAGATAGTTGGCTTTCTAGTTGGTGTTTTTCACTAGTTAAGGTTTTTAGAAGATTTTTTAGTTCATCAGATGACTTGACATTTTTATCAAGTTGGTCGTTCAAATTAGTAATTTGAGTTTCTAGTTGCCGATTTTTTAATTTGGCGGCTTGTAATAGTTCTGTCAAAGTCTCTACTCTTGCTTCATCAAGTTTGTTTTGTTTAACTAGTGATTCTATTGCTGAAGTTTTTTGCTCAATTAAAGCGGCTTGAGATTCGATTTGAGATTCCAAGTCAGCAATTTTTGCTTGATAAATCTTAGCCTCACTAATTTTATTTTGATAAGCTGTTTGTAAACTTTCAAGTTCTGATTTAACTTGTTGATGTTGTTCAGATAAGTCTTGATGTTCTTGTTCTTTTTGTTGGAGTAAAGTTTCCTTTTCTGCTAACGTCATTGTCAACTCTCCAAGCCTAGTTTCGAAGTCAGCAATTTGGGTATCTTTTTGCGAAATCTGCTCATTTAACTTTGTGATTTCAAGTTGTTTAGTTGTAAGCTCATTTTGAAGTTCTTTTAATTCTTGCTGTTTTTGTTGCAACTCTTGGGAATGCTCATCAAGTAGATGATCTTTTTGCTTTTGAAGTTCTTTTAACTGATTTTTTAGTTTATCAACTTCCGCTTTAGTTTTATTACCACAACTAACAACAGTTGTTGTTGTCGTTGTAACTAATGAAATTGCTCCTAAAATTGTTAATATTCTTTTCATTTGATTATTTTCCTTTCAAAGTTTTACTAAAAACTTACTCATATAATAAAAAAATTTTTCAAATACAACAAAAAAAAAAAAAAAAGAATTGCTAACCTCTTTTAGGTTAGCAATTCTCAAAATTAATAATCTCAGCCTTGTATCTTTTGTAAACTTTTAATTATTAATGACAATTCCTTTATAGCGAGTTACTGATAAAATTGTTTCCCCAATTCCTTGAGTTCCAAATCCTGAATCTTTAACTCCTAAGAATGGGAATTGGTCTGGTCCACGTTGTGATTTACCATTGATGTTAATAGTTCCAGCCTCAATTTGTTGAGCTATTTCAATTGCTTGATCAATGTTTGTTCCATAAACACTAGCTTGTAGGCCAAAGTTTGAAGCATTTGCGACTTTGATCATTTCTTCAATTGAGTTTAAACGAATGATTGGTAATGCTGGTCCAAATGGTTCTTCTCATGCCAAACGCATTTCAGTTGTTACATGATCAACCAAAGTTGGAGTGATTAAATTGGCAACTCGTGAATCACCAGTTAAGGTAATTGCTCCTTTGGCTTTAGCATCAGCAATTAACTCTCAAACAAAGTCCGCTGATTTTAAATCAATTAATGGTGTAATGTCGGCATTGTCAGCTGGTTTTCCAACAGTTAAATTATTAATTTTTTTAACTAATAATGGAACTAATTGATCAGCAATTTCATTTGTTGTTAATACACGTTTGATTGCTGTACAACGTTGTCCTGAATAACTAAATGCTCCACTAACAATTTCATTAGCATATTTTTCTAAGTTATCAGCATCAATAACGATTGCGGGATCTTTACCACCAAGCTCTAAAACAACATCTTTACTTGAAGCAACTTCTAATAAGTGTTTTCCAACACCAACACTTCCAGTAAAAGAAATGAAGTCAATTTCAGGATTTTTTACAATCTCATCACCAATTTCACGACCACGACCAGTCACAACATTAAAGATTCCTTCAGGAATTCCTGCTTCAACAGCCAATTCTCCTAAACGAGCTCCAATTAAGCTTCCTTGAGTTGCTGGTTTGAATACTAAAGTATTTCCCATAACTAAAGCTGGTGCAATTTTTGAAATTGCTAAATTGATTGGATAATTAAAGGGTGAAATTGCTACTCCAACACCTTTAGCAACACGAGTGAAAGTTGCTTGTTTATTAGGAGCACCATATTTAGCACCATCTAATTTTAAAGGTTGTAGGTCTTTAGCTTGCATAAATGTTTCAGCCATATATTCAACTGTTCGTTCAACTTCAACTAAAGCATCTTTGTAGCCTTTACCAACTTCGGTCATGATAATTGTTGCTAATTCTGCCTTATTTTCTAATAATAATTCTTTTCAGCGATTTAAAGATTTAATACGCTCATCCAAACCAAGTTTCTCTCAACGTTTTTGTGCTTGACGAGCTGCTAAAAAGGCATGATTAATTTGTTCTTTTGATAGGGCACTAACAGTCCCACAAACTTCTAATCCGTCAGGATTAATAATTTCTAATTGGGTTTTAGTTTCAATAAATTTGTTATTGATCATTGCTTTAAATTTATACATAGTTATTCCTCTATTCTAAAAGATCCATGCGAAATGAATCCTTACTTATAATTATAAATTAACAACTGCGGTTATTGATTTTATATTTTTTATATTAAGTTTTGGTTGGCAATCAATGATTTAATGTGTAGAAAAAATAGAACTTTTTATCTATACAATACAATAATAAAACATTATAGTTACTTTAACGCAACCCCAAAATAAAAATTACTTAAATAATATAAGTAATTTTTTAAATTTGAAAAGTTTATTCACTTTTGCTGTTTATATAATTAATGCCTTGCTATTGTTAGTTAATTATTAAGTAATTCCCTAAAGTTGACAGGATTTCAGTCATCAACAACACCTGTTTCGATCACCATTTGATAATGAGCTTCTTTACTAGTTAATACGCGCATTTCATCTTGAAGATCATCAATTTTAGCTTGTAAGCTAACTTTTTGACTTTGAATAATTTCTAAGCGTTCTACTAAAGTTCGATCACCTTCCATACATAAATTAATATAACGTTGAATATTTTTAATTTCCATTCCTGACTTTCTCAATAAAAAGACCATACGAAATCATTGCAAATCTTTTTCATATGTAAAGCGATAGTTATTATCTTCGCGGTAAAAAAAGGGAAATAAGCCTTTAGCATCATAAAATCTAATTGTTTGCTCTGAGACATTAAAAAGTTTAGTTAATTGTTTTATTCCTACTTTATTCATACATCCTCCAATGAATATTACTATACCAAACAAACTTTTCATTTTAAATAAAAACCGGTTTTTTAAATTTTTGCTTGCCTTATACTAACTAGAATGTTTTAAGATAGGTTTAGTACAAAACGGAGGTACCATTTATGAAAAATAATACCTGATTTATTACAGGTGCTAGTCAAGGATTTGGTTTAGGAATAACTAAACGCTTACTAGAACAAGGACATCAAGTTGCTGCGACAACTCGTAATCCAGAAAAACTTATCGCAGAATTAGGAAATCATCCTAATCTTTTAGCTTTAAAAGTCGATCTTGGAAATCAAACTGAGATTGATGATGCTGTAGCCCAAACTGTTAAAGCTTTTAACGGAATTGATATTTTATTAAATAATGCTGGTTATGGACAACTATGAACTTTTGAAGAATCAACAGATAAAGAAATTCGTGATTGTTTTGAAGTCAATTTATTTGGAACAATGAATGTAACTCGTGCAGTTCTTCCAGTAATGCGTCGCCAAAAATCAGGACATATCTTTACTACAAGTTCAGTTTGAGGTTATGTTGGGGTTCCCTATAATAGTACTTACGCTGCAGTAAAATTTGCCACTGATGGATGAACAGAATCTTTAGCTCATGAACTGAAACCATTGGGAATTACTGTATCATGTATTAAACCTGGAGGATTTAGAACTAACTTCTTAAGTCCAACTTCTTTAATCTTAGGAACAGATTCTATTGCTGATTATCAAAAGGATCGTCAACAATGATTTGATAATCTAAAAGCTTATGATAAACAACAAGATGGTGACCCTGACAAATACTGTGATTTTATTATTAAAATTACTAAACTTAATCAACCATTACCAATTCATATTTTTGCGGGACGTGATGCTTATCAATATGCAAATGATAAAATTGCTGCAATTCAAAAAGATATGGATGAATTAAAGGAAATTTGTACGAATCTTCATGTTGAGGAATAACATTTAAATAAAACAAAAATACTAAAAAATCTTCTAAGTCGAGAAACTGTGATAGTTTCTAATTCGACAAAGAAGATTTTTTAGTTAAATTAAAATAAATAAATATGTGAAACTTTTAGAACTAAAAAACACTTATGAATTAGGCATTTGCATTTATTAACAGTCTTACCAAAAATTAAATTTCATTTTATGATTTATTTGCATTAAATGATGTTATATCAAAAGGAGCAGTTACTGAATAGACTATTATAATTTCGAGCGTCTTCAATAACTTTAAAAATTTAAATCAACTTTTATCTATCTTTATTGTAATCAAAATCAAAAGTTTTTTTGTGAATAATGTAAACTTCTTTTTGCTTTCTATCAAAAATTCTAAATTCTAGATTCATAAATCATTTTATTTTTTGTTGATGAGTAAGATACCAAAATGGTTCTACTCAACCAAAACTTTCGTCCATACCAAGTTCTTCAATAATGTTCTTCATTTCTGATTGTAAACTTTCTTTATCAGATTCGTTGTAAGTAAAAGGAACAATATTAACTCTGACTTTTTCACAAAAATCTTCGAATTTTTGTTTTGTCTGTTCTGCAACAATATTAAAAAACATAGATGATATTTTTTTCAAAGATTCCACTTCATCTTTATTTTTTTTAACTTGCTGTTCGTAGTCTTTAAAGTACTCTTCAACAACTTTTTTGATATCTTCTTTAGTAACATTTTTACCATCTTTACCTGGTAATCCTTGATCTCCTTTATCACCTTTGTCACCTTTATCACCTTTATCACCTTTGGCACCTTTGGCTCCGTCTTTTCCGTCTTTACCATCTTTACCTGGATCTCCTTTGTCACCTTTGGCACCTTTATCACCTTTGGCTCCAATCAATGATTTTAGTCATTCTAGTTCAGTTCCTTTGAATCCATTTTTCACAGCAATCTCATATGCAGACTTACCTTTAAATGAATTCAATCATTCATTGATTGTTCCTTTATAACCTTTTTCAACAGCAATATCATAGGCACTTTTACCATTAGCTCCTTTTAAAGATTTTAGTCACTCTTCTAATGAACCTTTATAACCTTTATCAACAGCAAGATCATAAGCATCTTTACCATCAACTCCGTCTTTACCATTAGTTCCGTCTTTACCATCTTTACCTGGTAATCCTTGGTCACCTTTGTCACCTTTTTCACCTTTGTCACCTTTATCACCTTTGGCACCTTTATCACCTTTGGCTCCAT
>NZ_JAED01000002.1 GCF_000518725.1 Mesoplasma seiffertii ATCC 49495
TTTTTGATTGTTCTTTGAAAACTGAATACTAGATTGAAAAATTTATTGTTTTATATAAATGTGCGTTGAGTAATAGATTTTATTCTAAAATTCTCTCGATCTATTAGTAATGGTTAGCTTAACGCCTCGCAGCGCTTACACATCCATCCTATCAACCATGTGGTCTACATGGGATCTTACATCTTACGAATGGGAAAATTCATCTTAAAGGAGGCTTCTCGCTTAGATGCCTTCAGCGATTATCCTTTCCGCATATAGCTACCCAGCTGTGCCATTGGCATGACAACTGGAGCACCAGGGATGCGTCCAACTCGGTCCTCTCGTACTAGAGTCAGCTCTCTTCAATTTTCCTACGCCCACAACAGATAGGGACCAAACTGTCTCACGACGTTCTGAACCCAGCTCGCGTACCGCTTTAATGGGCGAACAGCCCAACCCTTGGAACCGACTTCAGCTCCAGGATGCGATGAGCCGACATCGAGGTGCCAAACCTCCCCGTCGATGTGAACTCTTGGGGGAGATCAGCCTGTTATCCCCGGGGTAACTTTTATCCGTTGAGCGACGGCCCTTCCACTCGGGACCGCCGGATCACTAAGTCCTACTTTCGTATCTGTTCGACTTGTAAGTCTCGCAGTTAAGCATTCTTCTACCTTTGCGCTCTTTGTATGATTTCCAACCATACTGAGAATACCTTTGAGCGCCTCCGTTACATTTTAGGAGGCGACCGCCCCAGTCAAACTACCCACCAGACACTGTCCTCAACCCAGATAATGGGTCCAAGTTAGAAAGTCAATGTAACGAGGCTGGTATTCCAAGGTTGACTCCACAGTCCCTGGCGGTACTGCTTCAATGTCTCCCAGCTATCCTCTACACGTTACACCAAATTTCAATATCAAGTTATAGTAAAGCTCCACGGGGTCTTTCCGTCTAGTTGCGGGTAACCGGCATCTTCACCGGTACTAAAATTTCACCGAGTCTATAGCCGAGACAGCGAAGGGATCATTACACCTTTCGTGCGGGTCAGAACTTACCTGACAAGGAATTTCGCTACCTTAGGACCGTTATAGTTACGGCCGCCGTTCACCGGGGCTTCAATTCAAAGCTTCGCTTGCGCTGACTTCTCCTTTTAACCTTCCGGCACTGGGCAGGTGTCACCCCCTATACATCGTCTTGCGACTTAGCAGAGAGCTGTGTTTTTGTTAAACAGTTGCCCCTCCCTCTTCACTGCGGCTCAACATAGTTGAGCACTCCTTCTTCCGAAGTTACGGAGTCATTTTGCAGAGTTCCTTAGCTATAGTTATCTCGCTTGCCTTAGGATTTTCTCCTTGATCACGTGTGTTCGTTCTAGGTACAGGCAATTAGTTATTAAGTTAGAAGCTTTTCTTGGAAGCATAGAGTCATGTACTTCGTTACTAGGCGAACCGTTCACTCCCCATCACGCTTCAATGTTGAATATAGAGCGGATTTGCCAACTCTACCACCTTTGCGCTTAGCCCAGGACAACCAACGCCTGGGATACACTATCTTTCTCCGTCACTCCATCACTAACTAATCGGTACAGGAATATCAACCTGTTGTCCATCGACTACGCCTATCGGCCTCGCCTTAGGTCCTGACTAACCCTGGGTGGACGAACCTTGCCCAGGAAACCTTGATCAAATAGCATGAGGGATTCTCACCCTCAAACGTTACTCATGCCGGCATAATCACTTCTAAGCGCTCCACTGGTCCTCACGGTCCAACTTCATCGCCCTTAGAACGCTCCCCTACCACTGTACTTACGTACAATCCGTAGCTTCGGTAGTATACTTAAGCCCCGGTACATTTTCGGCGCAAAATCACTCGACTAGTGAGCTGTTACGCACTCTTTAAATGATGGCTGCTTCTGAGCCAACATCCTAGCTGTCTGTGCAATTTCACATCCTTACACACTTAGTATACATTTGGGGACCTTAGCTGACGATCTGGGCTGTTTCCCTCACGAGCATGGACCTTATCACCCATGTTCTGACTGCCGTACAATTGGACATTGGCATTCGGAGTTTAATTCTATTCAGTACCGCTAGGTGCAGCCATCATAGATTCAGTGCTCTACCTCCAATGTTTTAATTACGACGCTATCCTTAAAGATATATCGGGGAGAACTAGCTATCTCCGGGTTCGATTGGAATTTCACCGCTAGCCACAAGTCATCCTCGGTCTTTTCAACGAACGTAGGTTCGGTCCTCCATTAGGTTTTACCCTAACTTCAACCTGCTCATGGCTAGATCACCCGGTTTCGTGTCTACTACAACGTACTCAACGCCCTATTAAGGCTCGCTTTCACTACGGCTCCCCATATTCTGGTTAACCTTGCACGTTATAGTAACTCGCCGGCTCTTTCTACAAAAAGCACGATATCACCCATTAACGGGCTCTATCTTCTTGTAAGCATATGGTTTCAGGAACTATTTCACTCCCCTCTCGGGGTACTTTTCACCTTTCCCTCACGGTACTGGTTCACTATCGGTAAAATGGTAGTATTTAGGCTTGCCGAGTGGTCTCGGCGGATTCCGACAAAATTTCACGTGTTTCGCCGTACTCAGGATATCCATTTCGAGATCAATGCATTTCGTATACGGGAGTATCACCCTCTGTGCTGCGACTTCCCAATCGCTTCTACTATACATTGATTTTGTAACTCTAACTATGGTCCTACAACCCCAGCCCGTAGACTGGTTTGGCCTGTTCCGCGTTCGCTCGCCGCTACTAACAGAATCATTATTTATTTTCTTTTCCTCTTGGTACTAAGATGTTTCAGTTCCCAAGGTTCCCATCTCACAACCTATGTATTCAGTTGTGGACAATACGAGATTAATCGTACTAGGTTTCCCCATTCGGACATCACCGGATCAAAGCTCACTTCCAGCTCCCCGATGCTTTTCGCAGGTAGTCACGTCCTTCTTCGGCTCCATTTTCCAAGGCATTCACCATATGCTCTTACTATTTTTTAGAAAAAATCTATTTGCAATTTATAACATTAATTTTAGTTTTTTTATAACTGATGTCAAATTTGATAATTGAATATAATTCAATTAAGAAAATTGTTTTTTCATCTAATATTCAGTTTTCAAAGAACAATCTTTTCAGAGATTAAATTAATAACCTCTGAAAACTAAATAGAACAGAAACAGTCAAAGCAGTTTCACGCTGCTTTT